>JANXRE010000159.1 GCA_025353165.1 Acidobacteriota bacterium
CGGCCACCAGGCGGCGGGCATGTTCGTCCAGATGCGGCCACATGCCAGCAAAGTACTGGGTGAGTTGGGCATCGGTGTCCATGCCCAATGTGATAACACATCCGATGGTATCTGTAAAGTTTATTTATTTACAGTCCCTAACCCTATGCCGCGCCGGGGATTCGCCCTGAGGCGCTTGCTCTTCCGAACATCGAAGCTGAAGCGCATCTGATATGAGTGTTATACCACTCTGGAAAAAAAGCGGCCTGGATTTGAGATACCCAGGGCTCCTCAAGTCGGCTTGCGGCCAGCGATCGCGGGACCAGCCACTTGGCCCGGAAACGCCCTTCTCGCGGAAGTGATTACTCCCCATAAACGCCCGTGCGACCCTGAAACGTATTGTCGCCATACCGCTGAATTGTCTCCGCCGGTAGCCCGCGCGAAACGGCTCTCTGTAAATCTGTAAAGTCGGCAGCCACTTTCTCCCAGAAGAAGACTTCCGGGACCCGTCAGCCCCTGTAACCGTTCCATTACGCGAGTCTCGGTTCTCTCGGTCCGGCAGGCACATCTCGAGCCCTGCGACCGGCTGTATGTTCCGCAAGACGGCTATTCGGCCGCGTCTATCACAAGAGCATATTTGGATGTGTGCTCCTGAGCCTGGAACAGCTTCGCTTTAGGGAAACCAGTGGACAAGGTCATCAGCTGATCCCGAGTCACCGCGTCCTCCGCGGGAATGACCGCCGGCAATACAGTGAGTTCCAGCGGCACCGCTTTCTGCCCGGAGCCGCATGCCAGCCGGGCCTGCCCTCGATACACCTTTGGTTCGGTGGACGCGGGAATCCAGACATCCACCCAAAAATGCTTGCGCGGTCTGGCCGGCGATTCGGTTCTCCGCATCCGATGCCTGCAGTGTGTAGGGTGACCGCACCGGGATCAAAGCGTCGGGATAGTACTTACCATCCGGCAGGTTGAGGTGAAACCACTCGCGATAGAGATCCGTGGTGAGCGGAAGGTCGATGGATAAGCGGCAGTCCGCTGCGCCATCGGTTTTCGCGACCAGATGGAAAGAGCGATAGCCGTCCCGGGCGGCCGGCAGTTTCACGGCGTCCAGCCAGACTGCACCGGGGCGATCGCTGAGCACGATTCCGCCGAAAGGATCGGGACGGAAATACTCCGGAAGCGCGCGCAAGTCCAGACCGAAGCAGTGACTCGCCAGCAGTAACACGACGCTACTTTTCGAATTCCACATAGCCGTGCTCCTCCAGAAGCCGGAAGTATCCTACAAAATCGAAGTTGGCCGGCCCTACTTCCATCTCGGTAAGGCGCTTCACCTCGGCCAGATTTCGTTTCCCGTCGCACCAGTAGAGCGCGACAGTGACAGGCTTGTCCCAGGCTCCCGAAGGATAACCCTGCCACCGATCCTGCGAGAGATCGTCGAGCGGCAACGTGCCGAGGCGTTTGCGGCGGACCACAATTCTCTCCGTTGCGCCGTCCGGTTTTTCCAGCGCGGGCTGCAAGCCGCGGAGTCCGCGAATCTGCGAGAGAAGAGGCTCCAGCGAACGGCGGAAGGCCGGCCGCCGGTCTTCCGGAATGAGCCGGAGCACCGACAGGACCGCCTGCTCGCCGCGATCGGCGAAATACGAGGCGCGCGCGGGATCCTTCATTTGTTCCATGCTCCGGCTCAGCGCGATCCGGGCGAGCCACGTCGCTTCCGGCTCGCCCGCGTTCGCGTTGAAGTACAGGTAAGTGGAGATGATCGCGATCAAGTCGCGCAGCGAACGCGGATCGACCGTATCCGGTTTGTCTTCGCTATTGTGGTGAGTGGCGATTCCGGTGCCGCTGTAAATCCAGACATCGGGCACGCCGATGGTGGGATCGCCCAAATAGGAATCCGTGCCGGTGGTGTGCTCGCTCCAGTGCCAGGAGCGGCCCGATGAGTAGTAGGTCCCGGCTATTTGCAATATCAAAGCGTCCGTGTACGACATCGCCACGTGCGGGTTCATGTAGAACGTGTACTCGGTTCCAGGCAGGTCGTAAGACGCGGCGGGAGTGTCAACGGTGATGGCCGCCACCGTGCGCTTCATGCGTTCGGCATGGCTTGAGATATAGCTCAACGATCCGTACAGCTCGGGCATCAGCAGGATTCGGATGCCACGCTTGGGGCGCGGCAGCTTGCCGCTGTCCACGAGGCGCTGAATCGTCGCCAGCGCCTCCACCATGGCGGCTACTCCCGTCGCGTTATCCTGCGCGCCCTGCTCCGACGTGTGACCCAGGACCAGCACTTCTTCTTCCGGGCCGGCGCCAGGCAAGACACCGGTGACCCAGGGATATCGCCCTTCGTAGAAACGGGTCTCCGCCACGGCGTGAACCCTTACTTTGCCGCCGGACGCGAGGAGTTTCCGGAGATGTCCGGCTTGGCGCGGGGTGATGGAGAACGAGAGAAGCGGGGTGCTCGTTTTTGTGAAACCCCAGCCATTGTCGCCCCAGGCGTTGATCCACTGACGGCCATCCTGCAGACTGGGATTCTCGCTGAAACCGTTGATCGCGCCCAGCGCTCCGTATTTCACCAGGTTGAATTTGTAGCCGGCCGAGTTGTTGTCCGTCAGCACCAGCTTGCCTTTGACTTCAGACCAAGGCGTGCGGGTAATGTCCACCACTTCGGCAGTGATGCCGCCTTTCGGTGTAGCTCCGCTCCACATTCCCAGGGACGTGGGTACCGCCTGGTAATCGCAGAGCAGGGAACGTTCGGGCTCAACCATTTCGAGCCGCGCATGCTTCACGTCCCACGCAAGCGGCATGGTCCAGAAGCCGGCTTGCGTTTTTCCGTCGGCCGCCGCGCCTCTGATCTCCACCTGCTGGACGCCGCTCTGTTCCAGACGCTCCTTCAAATACCGGGCTGTCTCTTCGAACTTCGGGAACGTAAACCAGCGATCGGTGGAGTAGACGCG
Source organism: Acidobacteriota bacterium (assembly GCA_025353165.1). Taxonomy (GTDB): domain Bacteria; phylum Acidobacteriota; class Terriglobia; order Bryobacterales; family Bryobacteraceae; genus TMP-7. Next base: position 2,928 of record JANXRE010000159.1, read on the forward strand.
CTTCATCGTCTCCATGGCGCGGGCGGCGTTCACTTCCTTCCGGACGGTCTCAGTCAGCGGCACCAGGGGGTTCGGCGTCTCCGCCATTGCGGGGAATAGAATCAATGCTACGGAAATACCGGATATCCTGGTCGTTCTTGTAAACATGGAGGGAAGATCCCTGTGATGAGTTTAAACGAACTGTTCCGGCTGCTTCGGGCCTTCGGACTGGCCGCTCTTTTAGCCGCTGGCGCTGTCGCGCAATCGCCCAACGTTCTCGATCTGCCCCGCTTGAAGAAGTTTTCCGCGCACCGGGTATCGAGCAATAACCGATTCGTCGGGAGCAACGACGACAGCAAACGCATCATGCCGGGCGAGACGATTGTGATGGCCGATCTCAAGGGACCGGGCGTCGTGAGTCACATCTGGATCACTGTCGCCGACAACGAATACGCCTGGCCCCGCCTGGTGAGGCTGCGGGTTTACTACGACGGCAAGAAGACACCCAGCGTCGACGTACCGCTCGGGGACTTTTTCGGTGTTGGTCACGGCTATGAGCGAGACCTGGACTCGATGCCCGTCCGCGACAGTTCTTTCGGCCGCGCCCGCAACAGCTACTGGCCGATGCCGTTCCGCCAGGCTTGCAGGATTACTATGACCGATGAAGGCAACCGGCCGGTGACGATGTTCTACTACCATGTCGACTGGCAGAAGCACCAGTCATTGCCCGCCGATACCGCCTACTTTCACGGCTACTACCGGCAGGAGCGCCCGGCGGCTTCCGGTAAGAACTACGAGTTCGTCAACGTCAAGGGGACCGGCCACTATGTGGGCACGGTGCTGAACGTGATCCAGACCGGGGTGGGATGGTTCGGCGAAGGCGACGACCTCTTCTATGTGGACGGCGCGAAGCATCCGCAATTGTACGGCACAGGCACGGAGGACTACTTCAACGAGGCGTGGGGCCTCCGCGTTTCTTACAGCCCGTGGTTCGGAACTCCCGTTGCGGAAGGAGAGCGCATGGGCGCGAGACTCACGGGTTATCGCTGGCACGTGCCGGATCCGATTCCCTTCACCAAGTCGCTCTGGGCGGGCATTGAGCATAGCGGCTGGACCTACAACGAAGACGGCTCGCTTCGATCCGGTTTTGAGGAGCGGCCGGATTACTTCTCGAGCGCCGCGTTCTGGTACCAGACAGGCGTGAACGAGGACCTGGCCGAGCCGCCTTACGGCGAAGAGCGCCTGCCTCTGGGCAATGCCCAACAGATCGCCGTGGAAGATTCGCTTTCCGAGGTGGCCGTCGAAAAAGGCAAGGCGTCGGTCCAGCTCGAAGTGGACTGGGGCCGGGATCTGCTGTTCTTCCAGGCGGAGGGCATTGGATCGCGCATCAGCGTTCCGCTCGACATCCCGGAGAAAGGCCGCTATGAGATCGTCGCCCGCCTCGCGCAGGCCCCGGACTATGGCGACTATTACGCGCTCCTGGACGGCAAGCCCACCAACCTGGATAACCGCACGGCGTTGACTTCGGAGATCCCGCAGGAGGGTCCGGAGGTGTTGCACAACTTCCTGCCCGAGATCTACGTGGCCGTGGACCGGCCGCTGGGCTGGCTAAATCTGGAACAAGGACGGCACACGCTCACCTTTGTGTGCGCCGGGAGGGATGGCCGCTCGTCGGGTTACAACCTGGGGATCAACGACGTTATTCTGGAGCGAATTCCGGCGGCTGCGGCCGCGGCGGCGCCCCCACGCGCGGATGCTGTGCAGTCCGCCGGGATCGTGTACCGCGGCCTGCCACTGGCGGCTTACGTGCAGCGGCTGAAGGCGGCGGCCGGACGCGCGGAGGCGGTGCGAGCCATCGGCTCTTTTGGCCCGGACGCGCGGCCCGCGCTGGGCGAGGTCGAGAAAGCGCTCCGCGATCCCGAGGAGGCCGTTCGCGAGGCCGCCGCGTGGTCGTTGTCGCAGATGGGCGTGGCCGGCGCGCCCGCGCTTCCCGCCCTGGCCGTGGCCCTGACCGACGCGAACCCGCGGGTGCGGGGCCTCTCGGCAGCGGCGCTACGGTCGATGGGCTCGAAGGCGGCCGGCAGTGTTCCCGCGCTGATCCAGGCGCTGACGGATCCCGCCTATCCCGTGCGGGCGCTCGCGGCGGAAGCACTGGGCAGCATCGGGCCGACCGCGAAGGCTGCCGTCCCGGCGTTGAGTGGCCGGCTGGCAGCGGACGAGAAGCAGGTTTTCGTGCTGCGCAGCATCGCCTCGGCGCTGGGCAACATCGGCCCGGACGCCGCCGCCGCGCTCCCGGCGCTCAAGCAGGCTCGCAAGGTACACCGCGTGAGCTATGCGGCACAGGAGGCGATTTTGAAGATCAAGAAAGAGCCTGTTCCGAGTTGGTTTTAGCTAAACTGAAGGGCAATATGAAACTGCGGAGCCTTTGCCTCGTCGCGTTCCTTGCCGCCTCACTTGGCGCTCAAGAGGTAATCCACCTCTATGCCGGCGCCGCCCCCGGTTCCGAGGACTGGAACTATCCGGAAAAGCAATACTTCTCCACGATCTGGAACACCGAAGTGGTGACCAACGTCACCACGCCCACCCTCACCCTCTACAAGCCGGATCCCGCCCTCGCCAATGGGACCTCGGTTGTGATCTGTCCGGGCGGCGGATTCATGGCGCTCTCCATCGACAGCGAAGGGATCGCCGTGGCGAAATGGCTCGCGGCCAAAGGCGTGACGGCGTTCGTTCTGAAGTACCGGCTGGCGCACACCGGTGAAGACGCCACCAAAGAATTCATGCAGAGCTTTCAAGACCAGAAGAAATTCGGCGAGATGATGGGCAAGATCGTCCCGCTCTCCATCGCCGACGGCCTGGCGGCGGTGGCCTACGTGCGCAAGCATGCCGCCGATTGGAGTCTTGCCCCGGACCGCGTCGGTATCATCGGGTTCTCCGCCGGCGGAACGGTGACGGCGGGCGTGGGCTTGCGCTACACGCCGGAGAGCCGTCCGGCGTTTGTCGCGCCCATCTACGCCGCCGCGTCGGGGATGAAGGACTTTCCCGTTCCCGCCGACGCTCCTCCCATGTTCCTGGCCGCCGCCACCGACGACCAACTCCACCTCGCTCCCGACACCATCCAGCTCTACAATCAGTGGACCGCCGCCCACAAGGCCGCCGAACTGCACATGTACGACCGGGGCGGGCACGGCTTCGGCATGCGCAAGCAAGGCTTTCCCTCCGATCACTGGATCGAGCGCTTCGGCGAATGGCTCGACGCCCGGGGATTGCTAACGAAATAGGCGTCAATTAGGATAATCTATTCTCGTGCTTCGATACGCCGCCATTGCGCTCCTGTTGTTCTCGCTGTCCCTGTTCGCCCAAAAGCCCGTGTACGTCCTGCTGTGGTTCGACACTGAGGATTACATCGAGCCCGCCGCCGATGACGCCGCGCTCCGTATCGCGACGGATCTCACCGATATGGGCGTTCGCGCGACCTTCAAGATCGTCGGCGAGAAGGCTCGCACGTTGGAGTCGCGCGGCCGCACCGATGTGATCCGCGCGCTCGCGCGGCACTCCATCGGGTACCACTCGAATTACCACAGCATTCAGCCCACGCCGGCCGTTTACCTCCGGACGATGGGCTTCCTCGAGGGCGCGGCGGAGTTCGAGCGGCGGGAGAAGGCGGGCGTCGCCGATCTCCGGCGCATATTCGGAGTGAACCCGATCTGCTATGGGCAGCCGGGCTCTTCGTGGGGGCCGCAGTCCAACCGCGCGCTCCGGCGCATGGGCATTCCCGTGTACCTGGACGCGGGCGTGCAGGTGGGCTTGGAGAATCAGCCGGCGTGGTACGGAGGGCTGCTCTACATATTCAACCTCGGGCAGTATCAGATTCGCCCGGATCTCGATCGCGAAGAGGCCAACGTGGATGTTTCTCGAGCGTTCGATCTGGCGGCGAAGGAACTGGCCAATGGCGAAGGCGGCGTGATCAGCACGTACTTCCATCCGACCGAGTTCGTAACCACCGAATTCTGGGATGCCGCGAATTTCTCGAAGGGCGCCATACGGGAACGCGAGGAATGGGTGCGCCCGCACCGGCGAACTCCCCAGGACAGCGAGAGATGCTACGGCATTCTCCGCCGGTACGTGGAACACGCGAAACAGACGCCCGGCGTGCGCTTCGTGACCGCTCAGGACCTGCTGCAACTCTACAGCCCCGTAACAAGCGCTCCGCCGGACCCGGCGACCGTGGCGCGCCATCTGGCCAGGAACATAACCTTCCTCCGCACCGAATCCGGCGCGTTCTCGCCGGCCGACCTGCTACTGGCGCTGCTCGGTGTCGGGCCCCGGGTGGTCGACGGCCCCGGCAAGCGCGGCACAACCACGTACCAGGGAAATACGATTCCGCGGCCGCTGTTCGACCGCGCGAAAAAGGACGCGGCCGGTTTCATTGACGCGAATGGACAGTTGCCGGCCGAGGTATTTTTCGGCGCGCAAACACTTTCGCTGGAGGATTTCACGGCCACCGTCGCCGGGGCGGAGCTCGACCCAGGCCCGGTCCGGGTTCGGCGTGGGAGCCTGGAACTCGAGCGGTACATTTCGAACGAGCCGGCAAAGGCGTTCAATTGGACCATCCATCCGGAGGGCTTCTCAGCGCCTGAACTGCTGGACCTCGCGCGGCTGCAGGCCTGGACGTTGAAGCCCGCGCGCCTGCGCTAACAAAAAATTGAGCCGGCCCCACCTGTCCTGGAGTACAATAGTCAACAAATGATACGGATGCGTAAAAAATGAAACGCCAATCCGCAAAAACAATTCCGACGGCGGACGGCGTCGAATCCCGTTCCCTCGCCAAGGGCCTTCAGGTCCTGGAGACGCTCTCCACCGCCGCCGAGCCAATGCCGCTGAGGGATCTGGCCAGCTCCGTCGGACTCGGGAAAGCGTCCACTCTGCGCCTTCTGCGAACGCTCGAGAACGCCGGCTATCTGGTGCGGGACCCGCACGGCAACTATCATTCGGACCGGGACCAGCCCCTTCCCCGCCAGAATCACCAGCTGCGGCTGTTGCAGGATTCCGCCGGACCGGTGCTGGCCAAGTTGAACGCCGAGTTCGGCGAGACGGTCGCCCTCGCCTTCCTGTTCGACGACCTCATCCGCGTCGTGGACGTGATCGAGAGCCCGCATAACATCCGAATGGCCAACTACAAGGGCCGCATTCTGCAGCCTTACGCCTCGTCCCTCGGCAAGTCCATCACCGCCTTCCAGACGCCGGAGAAAACCCAGAAGCTGCTGCACACCTACGGGATCTTCCGGCTCACGTCCGATACGCTCACGGATTTCCGCGCCATCCAGGAACACCTCGCCGAAGTGCGGGAGCGGGGATACGCCTGGGACCGCGGGGAGACGTCCCCGGGCGGCATGTGCGTGGGGGCCCCCATCCGGATGGCGGACGGAGAGATCCTGGCGTCGCTGAGCATGTCCATGCCGAAGGAGCGATTTACCGAGGAGCTGCAGAACCTGCTGCCGGCGCGGGTCAAACGGGACGGCGAAGCGGTGACCGAGGCGATGAAGCGGTGAGACGGCTCGTCCCGGCGCTCCTGGCCGTGGCCGCGATTCCCACCTGCGCCGCCGAGCTGGATCTGACGCGGGCGGTGATCGTCGTCGATGCCCACGCGTCGCGCCTCGAAAAGAAAGCCGCGGCCGTGCTGGCCGAGGAAGTGGAGAAACGAAGCTGGGTCCAGTGGCCGATCGTGACCGCGATTCCTCCCGGCGACGCCCCGGTGATCGAGCTGAAAAATGGGGGACAGACAGCCTTTTCCGCCAGATCGGGAGCACGGAATCGACAGGTTATAGACGCGGAAAAGGTGTCTGTCCCCATTTTTCCGCCCGAAGGGTATCGTCTGCAAGCCGGTCCCCGGAACGTGGTCATCGCCGGCAACGACGAGCGCGGCGTCCTCTACGGCGTAGGCGGCCTTCTCCGAGCGCTGGACATCCGGCGCGAGCGAGTCTCCGTTCCGTATCCGCTAGATATTACGACCGCGCCCGCGCTCCGCCTGCGAGGCCATCAGCTCGGCTACCGGCCCAAGACCAACTCCTACGATGGATGGACCGTGGCCATGTGGGATCAGTACATGCGCGATCTCGCGATCTTCGGAACCAACGCCATCGAGCTGATCCCCCCGCGCTCGGACGACGATCCGGACAGCCCGCATTTCCCTCTGCCCCCGGCCCGCATGATGGCGGAGATGTCGCGCCTGGCGGACAGCTACGGGATGGACGTTTGGGTCTGGTATCCGGCCATGGATGGAAACTACGCCGACCCCAAAGTGGTCGAGGCCGCGCTCACGGAGTGGGGCAACGTGCTGAAGTCGCTGCCGCGCGTGGACGCCGTATTCGTGCCGGGCGGCGATCCGGGACATACGCCGCCCGCCGTGCTGATGCCCTTCCTGGAGAAACAGGCGGCCAACATCCGGCGCTATCACCCGCGAGCCCAGATGTGGGTGTCCCCGCAGGGATTCGATCGCGCCGCGCTGGAGGAGTTCTACTCGATTCTCGCGCGAGAGCCGCGATGGCTCACCGGCGTGGTGCACGGGCCGCAGGTTCGGGACCCCATCTCGACGCTGCGGAAAAGGACGCCCGCCCGGTATCCCATCCGGAATTACCCGGACATCACGCACAGCCTGCACTGCCAGTACCCGGTTCCGGATTGGGACGCGGCGTTCGCCGTCACGCTGGGCCGCGAGACGATCAATCCGCGCCCGGTGGACGAGGCCGCGATTTTCCACTCCACGTATCGGGACACCGCCGGCTTCCTCACGTACTCGGAAGGGTGCAACGACGACGTGAATAAATTCGTGTGGTCGGCGCTGGGGTGGAACCCGGACTCCGACGTGACCGACGTGCTGCGCCAGTTCTCGCGGGTCTTCATCGGCGCGCGGCACGCGGATTCCTTCGCGCAGGGTCTGCTGGCGCTCGAAAGGAACTGGCGCGGGCCGCTGGCTGCGAACACGGGAGTGCAGACGACGCTCGAGCAGTTCCAGTCGATGGAGAAGGAAGCCTCTTCGGGCGAATTGGTGAACTGGCGTTTTCAGCAGGCGCTGTATCGCGCCAACTACGACGCGTTCGTGCGCAGCCGTCTGATTTTAGAAACGGCCCTGGAAGAAAAGGCGACGGCCATTCTGGCAAGCGGCTCGCTCCGTGCCATGGACGAAGCGGAGCGCACGCTGGCCGAAGCGGACCGCTCGCAAATCGGATCCGCGCAGCGCCAGCGCGCGTTTGAGCTCGCTGAGGCTCTGTTCCAGAGCATCCGGATGCAGTTGAGCGTTCCGAAGTACAAGGCCACCGACCTGTCGCGCGGTGCGAACCTGGACGCGATCGACTTTCCCTTGAACAATCGCCGGTGGCTGATAGCCCGCTTTGCCGAGATCCGCAAAATCCCCGACGAGCGCGCTCGCCGGCAAGCCCTCGATGCGATCGTGAATTGGACCAATCCCGGCCCGGGCGGTTTCTACGACGACCTGGGCGATCCCGCCAACCAGCCCCACCTGGTACCGGGCGTCGCCATCACTGGTTTCGGAGACGAAGCGGGGTCCGCCCTGGAGTGGCGCAAATCCACGTGGACGTACGCCGAGGGCCCGCGGGAATCCCCCCTGGAATTGCGCTACACAGGCCTCGATCCCTCGGCCTCCTACCGGGTGCGAGTGATTTACGCAGGAGAGCGCCGGCCAATCGAGATCCGCATGGTCGCGAACGACCGGTTCGAAATCCATGCGTACCGCAAGAAGGAGTTCCCGCCGGCTCCGATCGAATTCGAAATTCCCCGAGAAGCCACCGCGGGAGGCACGCTGAGTCTCAAGTGGTACGGAACGCCCGGCCTGGGCGGCAACGGCCGGGGAAACCAGGTGGCGGAGGTATGGTTGTTATGCGCGCAGCGCTGATCCTCGCGTTTTGGCTGGTCCCCGCGTTCGGCGGCGGACTGGTAAAGGAACGCCTCTTCGGACCCGAAGTCGCGACCGGCCCGTACAAGCATCCGGCGTCCATCACGGAACTCGCCGATGGAGACCTCTTCGTGGTATACTACGGCGGCTCTGGCGAATACGCGGTCAAGACGGGCGTCTTCGGATCGCGCCACGACCACGCAACGAAGCGCTGGTCGGCCCCGAAGCTGATCGCCTCCGATCCGTTCCGCTCCGTCGGCAACGGAGTAGTGTGGCAGGCGCCGGACGGCTTGGTCTGGCTGTTCTACGTGGTCCGGTGGGGCGAGACTTGGTCCACCTCGCGCATTCAGGCCAAGGTCTCCCGCGATAACGCGCAGACCTGGTCGGAGAGTTTTGTGGTCTCGGAGCGGGAAGGGATGATGGTACGCGGACGGCCCATCGTCCTCCAGTCGGGCGAGTATCTGCTGCCGGCGTATTACGAGACGGGCTTCGATCCGGAGCTTGTCGCGCCGGAGTCGGGCGGCTGGTTCCTGCGCTGGGATCCCAAGCGCGCGCGATGGATAGAGGCTGGCGGTATCCGCTCCGCGAAGGGAAACATCCAACCGGCGGCCGTCGAGATTTCGCCCGGCCGCCTGATCGCCTACTGCCGGCGCGGAGGCGGATACGGCCCGGTGACAGACGGCTACATCGTGCGTTCCGAATCCTCCGACGGCGGACGGACGTGGAGCGACGGCCGCGACTCGCAGTTCCCGAATCCCAACGCGGCGGTAGACTTCCTCAAACTACAAAGCGGCAGCCTGTTGCTGGTCTACAACAACTCGATGACGGACCGCGACCCGCTGACGGTGGCGCTATCCGCCGACCAGGACCGGACGTGGCCATGGAAGCGCAACCTGGCCACGGGACCACACGACTACGCGTACCCGATGGCCATCCAGACGCGAGACGGCAAGATCCACGTGGTCTATACGTCGGAGCAGCGCACGGTGGTTAACCACGCGATCTTCGACGAAGACTGGATCCGTGGGGCGAACGCCCATAAGCGCTAACTTAATGTAGAATTCCTTCCCCAGGCCGCCATTCATCATCCCGCGGAAGTCTCAAGCCGTGCCGGGGCTTCCACCTCCCCAGAACTCACTTCTGGCCCCTCGGTACCAGGGTCGAGAGCCTCCAACTTCCGCATTGCCCGTAATCGGGGAACGTTGGTCCAGCGGCTGCTAAAATTAAAGTATAACCGGGAAGGAAGACATGCACACGACCAATCTGCGCAAAGTCGGCGGTTCGATTATGATGGCTGTCCCGCCCGCTCTGCTCGACATCCTGCGATTGCGGCCGGGAGCCAAGGTCGGCATCACGGTGCAAAGCGGACGGCTGATCGTGGAACCGCGGCAGCGGCCCCGTTATACGCTGGACGAGCTGCTCGCTCAATGCAATCCCAAGGCTCCCCGTAGCAGGGGAGAGCGCGAGTGGCTCGATAACAAGCCGGCGGGCGGCGAGCTGATCTGATGAAGCGCGGCGAAATCTGGCTGGTCGGCCTGGATCCCACGCAAGGTCACGATCAAAAGGGTCGGCGGCCGGTGCTGATCGTCTCGCC
>JANXRE010000015.1 GCA_025353165.1 Acidobacteriota bacterium
ACAACGGATCGATTGCTGAGGCGATCAACAGCCGCACACGAACCTTTGAGGAACTCCGGAAGTTATTAGGGGAAGCTAATCGGTTCAAAGAGTGGATTCACGGGCAACCACCTGAAGGAGACTTGGTGAAGGCATATCTTGAGAACGTCACCAGTTTGTCGTGGAGAACTGGTTCGGCGATGAAGAACCTCCGCTTTTTTTTGTTTAATGCCGCTCAGATTGGTGTGGGAGCCGCACTGGCGGGGCCCGTTGGCGCTCTCTCAGGGTTGGCAGTAGCTGCTGCAGACGCCTATCTGGTCGATCGTCTCTTGACAGGCTGGAGGCCACACCAATTCGTTCGTGGGCCGTTGGAACAATTCCTTAACGGCGCTATCGGCACATGATGATTGGGTGCGATGCCGGAATCCAATTGAGCGTGTAGTCCCCATCCCGTCGAACTGGGTATTTCGGCCCCAGCGTGTTCTGGGAAGTGGGCAGCCATTCAACCAAGAAGGCTTGAGTTAGCACTTAGGGGGCGCGAACATCGCACCGGGCGTTTCATCCCCGTTGTGCCTCCAACCCTGGCCCATTCACATAAATTTCCAGACCCCCAACCTCGACTCTAACCCCTTCCCCATCAGCACAATCCCAACACAACGACCCTCCGCGCACCCTCCCGAAAGTTCGTTTTCGCACTCCCGGGTGATAACCTCAGGGTGGAATGAGACCCGCGCACCCATCCAGCCGCTCCACACCGCGCGCCGGCCTCGTGCGCCCTCAAAAAAAAGCAAAATTACGAAACGAACCCACCAAGGGGTTAAATCCCGTGTATTCAGCGGCTTACTGGCCACAAAAAACCGGAGTAGAATGAAGCTGACCATGTACAAGCTCATCCTCGCCGCCCTCCTGGCAGGCACGGCCGCGCTTGGGGCACCCCGCGTCATCGCGGTGGACATCAACGGCATGGTGCACCCCATCACCGCCGAAATTCTCTCCCGCGCCATGGACCAGGCCCAACGCGAACACGCCACCGCCCTCCTCATCCGCCTCAACACGCCCGGCGGACTGCTCGACGCCACCCGCGAAATCGATCAGAAGCTCATCGCGTCCCCCGTCCCCGTAATCACGTACGTCACCCCCAGCGGAGGCCGCGCCGCTTCGGCCGGCTTCTTCATCCTCCAAGCCGGAGACATCGCTGCCATGTCGCCCGGCACCAATACCGGCGCGGCGTCGCCCGTCCTCCTCGGCCAGCAGATGGACCCTGTGATGCGCAGCAAGGTCGAGAACGATTCCGCCGCCCTGCTGCGCAGTCTCGCCACCAATCGCGGCCGCAATGCCGAGCTGGCCGAAAAGACGGTGCGCGAAGCCAAGTCGTACACCGACAAGGAAGCGCTGGATTCGAAACTGATCGACATCGTCGCGCCCAACCAGCCCGCGCTCCTGGACGCGCTCGACGGACGCGTCGTGACCCGCTTCGACGGACGGAAGCAAAAGCTCGAAACCGCCGGCGCCGAAGTCGTCGAGTACCAGAAAACCCTGCGCGAGTGGATCATTTCCTCCATCGCCGATCCGAACATCGGCTTCATCCTGCTGGCCCTCGGAGCGCTCGGCATCTACGTCGAGTTCTCCAGCCCCGGCACGATTTTCCCCGGAGTAGCGGGCGGCATCCTCCTGCTTCTCGGACTCTCGGCGCTGTCGGTGCTGCCCATCAACTGGGTGGGCGCGGCTCTGCTCATCCTCGCCGTCGCCCTGTTCGTCCTCGAGGCGAAGTTTGCCTCGCACGGCATCCTCGGGATAGGCGGGACCGTCGCCATGATCCTTGGCGCAATGCTGCTGATTCAAGCGCCCCCCGAGTTCCAAATCCACTTCACCACCGCCGCTTCCGTCGCCATTCCCTTCGCGCTCATCACCATGTTCCTCGTCTCGCTGGTGCTGCGCGCCCGCCGCAACAAAGTCATCACCGGACAACAAGGTATGATTGATTTGATTGGCGAGACTCGCACGCCTCTCGATCCATCGGGCAAGGTATTCGTTCGCGGCGAATACTGGGATGCTGTTTCCACCCAGCCGGTCCCCGCCGGCGCCCGTGTCCGCGTGGTCGAAATTGAAGGTCTGATATTGAAGGTGGAACCATGTTCGATCTCTCGTTGATCCCGGTAGTCATCGTTGTCATTTACCTGATCTCGTCCATCAAGATCCTGGCCGAGTATGAGCGCGGAGTCATCTTCCGCCTCGGGCGCGTCCTCCCCAGCCCGAAAGGGCCGGGCCTCATTCTGGTGTTCAAACCGCTCGACCGCATGGTCCGGATATCGCTGCGGACCGAGGTGTTCGAAGTTCCCCCGCAGGACGTTGTCACCCGCGACAATGTGACCGTCAAAGTCAGCGCGGTGGTCTATTTCCGCGTGATCGATCCGACCAAGGCGGTCATCGACGTGACGAACTTCCTTTACGCCACCTCGCAGCTTGCTCAGACCACGCTCCGCAGCGTCCTGGGCGAGGTCGAGCTCGACGAGTTGCTGGGACAGCGTGAAAAACTCAACGTGCGCCTGCAATCCGTCCTCGATCAGCACACCGGTCCGTGGGGCGTCAAAGTCGCCATGGTCGAAGTGAAGCAAGTCGATCTGCCGGACCAGATGATCCGAGCCATCGCCCGCCAGGCGGAAGCTGAACGCGAGCGCCGCGCCAAAATCATCCACGCCACCGGCGAATTGGAAGCCTCCCATAGTCTCGCCGCGGCCGCTGCCACGCTTCAGCAGCAGCCCATCGCCATTCAGTTGCGATACCTCCAGACCCTGGTGGAAATCGGCTCCGAGAAGAACACTACCGTTGTCTTTCCACTGCCCATTGATATCATTTCATCCATGGGGCGTGCGTTGGAAGGACTGGGCAGACTCGCGCCGCCTGCGCCGCCTGCGCCGGCAAAGGAGTAGATGGCGAAAAGCGAAGGCGGCGAATTCGAACTCGTGATGGGCAACCGCCAGTTGCTCAGCGTATTTGCCATCGTGGTGATCCTGGTCGCCGTGTTCTTCACGATGGGCTATGTGGTCGGCCGGAACTCCGCCGCGGGCCTTGCAAAAACCGACAAACCCATCGCCGTAGATTCCGTGCGGCCGTCGGCCGCCATTTTGCCGGCTGAGCGCCCGCCCGAGCCGAAGCCGCCGCCCACCACGGATACCCCCCTCACGGATCCGCCCGTGAAGCCAGGCCAGGACCAGAAGCCACCCCAATCGAACGGAACCTCCCCGATGCCGGAAGAGCCGGTGGCGGGCCAGACGTACCTTCAGGTGGTCGCGGTTCAGCGGGCGGAAGCGGAGGTCTTCCTGGATGTCCTGGGCAGGAAGGGATTCCACGCAATCTACGCCCTCGTCCCCGACAAGGCGGACACCTTTCGCGTCCTCGTAGGCCCTTATAACGACGCGGCCTCCACTGGCCAGGCGCGGACCGATCTTGAGGCGGCCGGTTTCAAGAACGCCATCGTGCGAAAATACTGACTTGCACGATTCGCTCGTACAAATCTCCCCCGCGCGTCCCCGCCTGCCGGAGTGGCTGCGCGATGGCCGAACGCACTTCCCTTCCGTCCAGGCTCTGAAAACGGATCTTCGCCGCCTGAACCTGCACACCGTTTGCGAGTCCGCGCGCTGCCCCAATATCCACGAGTGTTTCCACCGCGGCGCGGCGACCTTCATGATCCTCGGCAACCTGTGCACCCGGGGCTGTGGTTTCTGCTCCGTGCCCAAGGGATCGCCCGAGAAGCGGGAGTTCACGCTCGACCCGAACGAGCCCGCTAACGTCGCGCGCATGGCCGCCCAGATGCGCCTGCGATACGTCGTCATCACCAGCGTCAATCGCGACGACCTCGCCGACGGAGGCTCGCATCACTTCGCCGAAACGGTGCGCGAAGTGCGCCGCGCTCTTCCCGATTCCCGGATCGAGGTGCTGACGCCCGACTTTTGCGGCGACACGGACGCGGTCGCCCGAGTCCTCGACGCCGGGCCCGACGTTTTCAATCACAACATGGAGACGGTGCCGCGGCTGTACCGGAGGGTTCGCCCGCAAGCCGACTACCGGCAGTCGCTCGATGTTCTTGCCTTCGCCGAACGCTATCGCCCCGCAGCGCTGACCAAGTCCGGATTGATGGCCGGTCTCGGCGAGACGCCGGCGGAGGTGGAGAATCTCCTGCGCGACCTTCGCACAGCCGGCGTGGACGTCGCCACCATCGGGCAGTATCTTCAGCCGACGCGGCGCAATCTCCCCGTCGCGGAGTATGTCACGCCCGCCCAGTTCGACGCCTACGCCGGCTACGGAATGTCCATCGGCTTCCGGCACGTCTTCAGCGGGCCGCTGGTGCGCAGTTCCTACATGGCCGACCGCGTGAACGACGAGGCGTTGCGCGCTTGAACTGGGCTCTCGCGCTCCTGTCCGCGGCGCTGCTCGTTCTCAGCAACCCGGGAGCGGATCTTCCGTTCCTCGCTCCGATCGCGCTGGCGCCTCTCCTCTTCGCCGTGGCTCGCGAACGCCGCCCGGGCCGCTGCTTCCTGCTCGGCTGGACGGCCGGTATCGTCTACTGGTTCGGCGTCTGCTACTGGATCCAGTTCGTGCTCGAAGTGCACGGCGGAATGGGCCGGTGGGGCGGCTGGGGCACCTTCTTCCTGTTCAGCCTGCTCAAGGCGATTCATCTGGGGGCCTTCAGCCTCATCGCCGGATTCCTGATCCCCCGGCCGTATGCCGTCCCCGCCATCGCCGCCCTCTGGACCGGCATCGAGCGCACGCACGGTCCGCTCGGCTTCGCCTGGCTAACGCTCGGAAACGCGGGCGTCGACATGGACCTGCCCCTGCGTCTGGCGCCGTGGGTCGGAGTGTACGGCATCTCGTTCGTATTCGCGCTCATGTCGGCCGCGCTGACCGTCATTCTGCTGCGCCGCCCGCGGCAATCGCTGCCTTACCTGGCCGTCCTCCCCGCTCTGTTCCTGTTGCCGGACCTGCCCGCGCCCGTCCACGGATCGGAAGTCGCCGCCGTCATTCAACCCAACGCCCCCGAGGAAGGCGAATGGACGGTGGCGTCCGTTCACGCCATGCAGCAGCGATGGGAGTCCGAGTCGATGGCGACTGCCTTGAAATCCCAGCGCGCCTCCCTCATCGTCTGGCCCGAGACGCCGGGTCCAACGTATTTCTACAACGACCCGGTCTTTCACGAGACGGCGATCCGGCTCGCTCGGGAAACGCAGGCCCACTTCCTGTTCGGAACCGTCGCCTATACTCCGGAAAACCTGCCCCTGAACTCGGCCGTGATGCTCGCTCCATCCGGCGAAATCCTGGACCGCTACGACAAGATGTACCTGGTCCCGTTCGGCGAGTTCATCCCGCCGCTCTTCAATTGGGTGAACCGCATCACCAAGGAAGCCGGCGACTTCACCGCGGGCAGCCGCGTCGTCGTCTTCCGCTTCGGCGAGCACCGTCTCGGAACGTTCATCTGCTACGAATCCGCGTTCCCCCATCTGGTCCGCCAGTTCGCGCTGCAGGGCGCGGACGTGTTGGCGAATCTATCCAACGACGGCTACTTCGGGCACAGCTCCGCGCGCGAGCAACACTTAAAGCTCGTGCGGATGCGCGCCGTCGAGAACCGCCGCTGGATCGTCCGCGCCACCAACGACGGAATCAGCTCCGCGATCGATCCTGCCGGCCGCGTCGTGCAACGCCTTCCGCCCTATGTCGAGGTGGCCGCGCGCATGAGATTCGGCTACGAATCGGCAACCACC
The DNA here is from genome assembly GCA_025353165.1 of Acidobacteriota bacterium. Taxonomy (GTDB): domain Bacteria; phylum Acidobacteriota; class Terriglobia; order Bryobacterales; family Bryobacteraceae; genus TMP-7. The sequence continues at coordinate 5,736 of JANXRE010000015.1, forward strand.
TTCTATACCCGTCACGGCGACTGGTTCGCGTGGTCCTGCTTGATTGCCGGGCTGGGACTGGCGATCGCTACCCGTGCCGGATCACTAGGACGTCGCCGTCCTTGACGATATACTCCTTGCCTTCCAACCGCAGCAGCCCCTTCTCGCGAACTCCGGCGTAGCCTTTGTAGTCCACCAGCGCCTGCCAGTTGACCACCTCCGCGCGGATGAACTTCCTCTCGAAGTCGCTGTGAATCGCCCCCGCGGCTTTGGGCGCCGTGCTGTGCATGGGGATCGTCCACGCCCGCACTTCATCCTCGCCGCCAGTCAGGAACGACATCAAACCCAACAGCGAGTAGGTGGCCGAGATCAAGCGCTCCATGCCCGATTCCTTCAGCCCGTAGCTCGCCAGGTATTCCTTCACCTCTGCTGCAGACAACTCCGCCAGTTCGGCTTCGATCTTGCCGCAGATGGCCGTCACCGCCGTCCGCGCGCGCCCGGCCAGCGGACCCGTTCGATATTTCTCCTCGATCTCCGCCATCCGCCCCGCATCCTCTTCGCCCAGGTTCAGCACCAACAACATCGGCTTCTGCGACAGGAACTGGAACCCGCGAATGCGCTTCTCTTCTTCCGCGGTCAGTTCGAGTCCCCGAAGCGGACGGTTCTCCTCCAGTTCCTTCTTGCATCGCTCCAGCAACTCGAACTCCTGGTCCAATTCGGGAGCCTTGATCTTCTTGCGGTCTTTGTCGAGCCGCTCCATGCGCTTCTCGATCACGACGAAATCACTGAGGATCAATTCGGTGTCGACGTCCTCCAGATCGCGGACCGGATCCACCGAGCCCTTCTCGTGCGGCACCACGTCCGATTCGAATACGCGCAGCACGTGGGCGAGAGCGTCCGCCACGCGCAGGCTGGCCATCAGCCCGGGATCGCGCAGCGCTTCCTTCGAGATCGACGGGAAATCCACGTACTCGACCACGGCGCTGGTTACTTTCTTTGGCTCGAAGATCCGGGCCAACTCCCCCAGCCGCGTATCGGGCACTTTCGTGACGCCGAGGCGGGCTTCCATGGACCCCACACGCGTCGCCTCATGCGCGCCGGTGAGGATTGTGAACAGACTGGTTTTGCCTACCATGGGCAGGCCGATAATAGCGGTCTTCAATTAAGCTCCAACCTGCATCATAGCGGGACATCGATCGTCGTGAGGATTTCCTGCATGGTGCGGTCCGCCCAATCCGCCGCGCGATTGGCAAGCGCCACGCGCGAATTCACCACCACGCGATGCGCGCAGACCGGGATGGCCAGCCGTTTCACATCGTCCGGGATGACGTAATCCCGCCCTTCCGCCACCGCCAGCGCTTGCGCCGCGCGATACAGCGCTTGCGTGCCGCGAGGACTCACTCCGAGCGACAGCGCTTCGTGCGCGCGGCTCTTTTCCACGATCGCCATCATGTAATCGACGATCCCGTCGTCCACCGATACCTTTGCGACCGCGTCCTGCATCCGCACCAGTTCCTCGGCCGTGAGCACCGCCCGCACTGCGCCGGAGCGATTCGCCTCCGCGCTGCGCAGGATCTCGCGCTCGGCCACGGCATCCGGGTAGCCGATGCGGATGCGCATGAGGAACCGGTCCAGTTGCGATTCCGGCAGCGGGTAGGTGCCGTGATGCTCGACCGGGTTCTGCGTCGCGATCACCATGAAGGGCTCGGCCAGCGGATAGGACCGGCTATCGATGGTGATCTGCTGCTCGTTCATCGCCTCCAGCAGCGCCGATTGCGTCTTCGGCGTGGCGCGGTTGATCTCGTCGGCCAGCAGGAAGTTCGTGAAGATCGGCCCCTTCTTGAACTCGAACGCCTGGGTGTGCGCGTTGTAGATGGTGACGCCCAGAACGTCGCTGGGAAGCATGTCGGCGGTGAACTGCAGCCGGTGGAATTCGCAGCGCACCGACCGGGCCAGCGCATGCGCGAGCGTGGTCTTGCCAACGCCGGGAACATCCTCGATGAGCAGGTGGCCGCGCGCCAGCAGGCACACCAGCGACAGCCGCAGCACTTCCGCCTTCCCGCGGATCGCTTTTCCCAGCGCGGCCTCCAGTTCTCCCAGTTTGTCCTTTACGAACGCGGGGAAGACAGGACCGGCCATCGCCATTACTTGTGACGGTATCATGAAATCTGTACATGGCAAATAGAACCGCTTTTGTAACAGGCTCGGCCCGCGGAATTGGACGCTCGTGCGCGCTGGCGCTGGCTGGCGCGGGCGCTCGGGTGGCCTGCGCGGACCTCGACGTGACGGGCCTGGAGGAGACGGCGAAACTGATTCGCGAGGGCGGAGGCGAAGCCTATGTCATCCGCATCGACATCTCGTCCCACGAGTCCATCAAGGAAGTGTTCGCGAAGACGGCAAAGGAATTCGGCCGCATCGACATCCTCGTCAACAATGCCGGAATCACGAAAGACGGCCTCGCGATGCGGATGACGAAAGAGAACTGGGACGCCGTGATCGGCATCAACCTCACGGGATCGTTTCTCTGCGCGCAGCAGGTGATGCCCGGGATGTTGAAGGAGCGGTGGGGCCGGATCATCAACATTGCATCGGTGGTGGGCCAGAGCGGCAACCCCGGGCAAGCCAACTACGTATCGTCGAAGGCCGGTGTAATCGGATTGACGAAGGGCCTGGCGCAAGAACTCGGCAGCCGGACGATCACGGTGAACGCCGTCGCGCCGGGTTTTATCGAAACCGCCATGACCGCCGCCCTGCCGGAAGAAGTCAGGAAAGCGATGCTGTCGAGGATCCCCCTGCAGCGCATGGGCACGCCGGAAGACATCGCCGCCGCGGTGCGATTCCTAGCCAGCGACGACGCGGCCTACATCAGCGGCCAAGTCCTCGGAGTCAACGGCGGAATGTACATGTAAGCGAGTGGCGCACGCACTTGTGCGTGCCGTGTCGAGACTCTTCTCGACACTTCTTCAGGGAAAACAGGAGTGCGTGCGCCACACGCGCGGAGATGACAAGGCATCACCATTTCCAGTCCTGGCGCGGCGCGTTCTCGAGGTAGGGCCGGAACAACTCGGTTGTGAAATACCGTTCCATGCGGTCGGGGAAGACAGTCACGATGTTCCCTTCGCCTGTCTTCTCCGCCGCCAGCATCGCCGCCCGGTAGTTCAATCCGGAACTCGGACCGACGGGGAATCCGAGGCGAATCAATTCGCGCGTGGTGGCGATCGCGTCTTCGTCCTCCACCTCGATGGTCGTCAGGTCTTCGAAGTCGGCGGGACGGAATAGTGTGGACACGCAATCGATCACGCCGGGGATGCGGCAACTGAAGCTGCAGCACTCTTCGTCCTGAGTGTGGATGATGTTCACTGGCCTCGCCAGGAAGGCGCGCGGAGCGCGGCAGCCGCGAACCAGGCCGACCAGGGTTCCACCCGTACCGACACCGCTCACGATCGCATGGACCGATCCGCCGGGGATCTGCTGAAGGATCTCGGCAGCCGTGCCGAACTGGTGCGCTTCCGCATTCTCCGGGTTCGCGAATTGCCGGGGCAGAAACGCGCCGAGTCGTTTCGCCAGAGTCTCGGATTCGAGCATCGATCCCGCTACCCCGCGTTCGCGCGGCGTGAAATGCACGTCGGCGCCGAAAGCCCGGATCATCAGGACCCGTTCGTTGCTGACGCCTTCGGGTAACACCGCGATGAAGCGCAGCCCCAATTGCGCGCAGGTGAGGGCCATCGCGATACTGGTCGAGCCGCTCGACGCCTCGATCACGGTGCCGCCCGGCTTCACCCGGCCGTCGCCCAGAGCATTCGCGAGGATGTAGCGGGCTATGCGGTCCTTCGTCGAGCCGCTGGGGTTGAGGAATTCCAACTTGCACCAGATCACCGGACAATCGCTCGACAGTTGGACCGGGACGAGAGGAGTCGCCGGCAAATTCGCGGGATACTGATTTCGGTTCATGCGATCAGTGCATTCCAAATACGCTGAAGAGTAGCAGGCCAAGGACGATCAGAGTGATCACGACATACGTGCCGTCGCGCAGGCGTGC
>JANXRE010000016.1 GCA_025353165.1 Acidobacteriota bacterium
GAAGTCTGCGGACGCGCCTTTGATAGCGGAAATGAAGCGGGCGCCCATCATGGCAATCAAGCCGACCGGAGAAGAGGTGCAACTCGCCGAGGTGGTCACCGCTCCGCCGGCGCAGACTGAGGTCGCGACAGCCGCACCGGCAGCAGCGGCAGTCGAACCTGCGGGCGCATCCGCGCCGGCACCAACCGCAACTGAGAGGACACTTCCGGCCACAGCGAGCACGCTGCCGATGATCGGGCTGCTCGGCCTGCTGTCCCTGAGCGGCGCTTTCGCCGTCCGTGCGTTCACAAGCCGCCGTTAGGCAGTATGCGACCTGTGACGTGGCGCGCGACCCCTCGTGCGCCGCGTCAGGGGGGCGATCGAGGAGGCGTTCGGCAACCTCGGAGCCGGCCCCGGCGATATCGACCTGATCGTCGCCACCGATGCCGAGCGGATTCTGGGAATCGGCGATTGGGGCGTAGGCGGCATTGAGGTGGCGATCGGCAAGCTGGCGATTTACACGGCGGCGGGCGGCCTTGACCCGAGCCGTGTGATTCCGGTGATGCTCGATGTCGGCACCAACCGGGAAATGCTGCTGGAGGATTCCGCCTACATCGGGTGCCGGCACGCCCGGATACGCGGAGCGCCCTACGACGTCTTCATCGACGCTTACGTTGAAGCTGTGACAAAACTGTTGCCGCATGCGCTTCTGCAGTGGGAGGACTTTGCCACTGGCAACGGTCGCCAAATCCTGGTTGCGCAGGGGCGTCCCGCACACGCGGATGGCCGACACCGGCATGGACGGTCAGCTGCGCGACTATCAGATGATCTACGCTCGCCCGAGCGCCGAAATCAGTAGCTGGAGGCAGGGCAGGAATGGAAGCGGCGTGGGCTTGGCTGAAGTGGTGCACAGGGTGAATCCGACCATGCTGATCGGCGCGTCGACAGACCCGGGCAGTTTCACGGAAGAGATCGTCCGGGACATGGCCGCACATACCGAGCGGCCGATCATCTTTGCGCTTTCCACTCCGCCCGCTCGATCCGAGGCGAATCCGGCCGATCTCATTGCCTGGACGGACGGCCGGGCGCTGGTCGCAACCGGCAGTCCTTTCGCCCCGGTCACTTATAAGGGGGTGACCTACCTCGTCACCCAGGTGAATAATGCTATGCTATTTCCGGGTCTGGGTCTCGGCGCGATCGTCTCGAGAGCCAGTAGGATCAGCGACGGTATGTTCGCGGCGGCGGCCAGTGCCACATCCAGCATGGTGACTGTGCGTCAACCCGGGGTATCGCTTCTTCCGCAGATCGACGACTTGCGTACCGTGGCCGCTACGGTAGCGTCGGCGGTCGCCGAGGCTGCAGATGTAGAGGGTCTGGCAGGAGTCAGACTCGACGACATTGTTCAGCAGGTGCGAGACGCGATGTGGCAGCCGGAGTATCGCCAGATCCGGGCGTCCTGAGGAGGCCGGTGATGGCTCAGGCTGGGCTGGCTCTCCCGTTGCTGCTTCTGATGCAAGCTCCGCAACCGTACAGCTTTTCCGTGAACGTCGATCTGGTGGTGCTGCACGCCACGGTGCGCGACCGGAAAGGCGTTTTCGCGTCCGATTTGCGCGAGCAGGATTTCGAGGTATACGAAGACGGCGTGCGGCAATCCGTCCGCCTGTTCCTGCATGAAGACATTCCGGTCACTGTGGGACTGGTGATCGACCACAGCGGAAGCATGCGCGGGAAGCTTGGCGATGTGGTAGCGGCTGCCCGGAGTTTCGTCCAGTCCAGCAGGCCGGAGGACCAGATGTTCGTCGTCAACTTCAACGAGCACGTCACCCTCGGACTGCCCGGCGCAATGCGGTTCACCAGCCGCTCGGATGAACTTTCGCGCGCCATCTCCGGCATGCGCCCCGATGGCGAGACTGCGCTGTATGACGCGATGGTCGAGGCGCGACAGCGATTGCAGGCCGGCAGCCGGGATAAGAAAGTGCTGATCGTCATCAGCGATGGCGGGGATAACGCCAGCGCGCACAGCTTGGCCGAGGTTTTGAAGATGGGCGAGCAGTCCAGCGCCCTGGTGTACACCATCGGCATCTTCGACGAAGAGGATCGGGACCGGAATCCGAATGTGCTTAAGCGCCTGGCGCAGACGACGGGTGGCGAAGCCTTCTTTCCAGGCCAGCTCAATGAGGTGGTGGCGATTTGCGAACGCATCGCGCGCGACATTCGCCATCAATATACCCTTGGATATGTTTCGAGCAATGCGGTTCAGCCCGGCGCCTACCGCGCCCTTCGAGTGGTCGCCCGGGCGGGGAAGAGCAAACTCTCCGTGCGTACCCGCTCCGGCTACATCGCCGGCGAGGCCGCCAAATGAACCGGGTTTCTCGGTGGACTCAGCGATTACTCTTTACCTGTGGCGTCTCGGCCCTGGCTTATTGCGGGTTCGTCCTGCTGGACGCCGCGATGTTCCAGCGAAGTGAGCGCCGCCAACTTGAGCGGCTGACTGCCCACGCGGATGCGCCGCCGGCCGGGACCGAAGGCCTGATTGGACGCCTCGAGATTCCACGTCTCGGCGTTTCGGTGATCGTCATGGAGGGAACCGATACAACCACGCTCCGGCGCTCGGTCGGCCATGTTTCCGGCACGGCCCTGCCGGGAAAGCCGGGGAACGTAGGGATATCCGGGCATCGCGACACGTTTTTTCGGCCCCTGCGAAACATCCGGCGGAACGACGTCATTACGCTCGCTACGTCTCTCGGCGTTTACCGTTATCGCGTGGTTTCTACAAAAATAGTGACTCCCTCCGATGTCGCCGTTTTGGATCCCAACGGAAGTGAGCTCCTTACTCTGGTCACCTGTTATCCGTTTTACTTCGTCGGTTCCGCTCCCAGCAGATTCATCGTTCGGGCCGAAAGGGTAATCTGACGGACTGCGCCTCTCCTTGGCGAGAGCAGATTTCTCTTGCATCGCGAATCCAATTACTGTAATCTCTATAGAGTATGGGGTGTACGGCGGCAGGCGTCGCTGTAACGAAGCTGTGATTTCGGGTCTATATATTAGAAACAGCGCGACTTGAAACATATGACCGGAAGAGCCATAAGCCTATCGGAAAATGGGGGAATAGCTAGACAATAAGGCACTTTTTGTGCTAGGCTACTACCTTATGCTGCCGAGATTGGGACACCTGCGGACGCTCGAGGCTGAGAGCATGCATATCATGCGTGAAGTGGCCTCTGAGTTCCAGCGCCCTGTGATGTTGTACTCGATTGGGAAGGACTCGTCGGTGATGCTGCGGCTTGCACAAAAAGCGTTCTATCCGGCGCCCTTTCCCTTTCCGTTACTTCACATCGATACCGGTTATAAATTCCGCGAGATGATTACATTTCGCGATGAATATACGGCGTCGATTAAAGCGAATCTCATCGTTCATAAGAACCAGCAGGCGCTCGACAACGGCACCAATCCGGTGGAGCTGGGAACGGCGCGCTGCTGTGGGCTGCTCAAGACAAAGTCGCTGCTGGACGGTCTCCGGGAGGGCGGGTTTGATGCGGCGCTGGGCGGAGCGCGGCGCGACGAAGAACGCTCGCGGGCCAAGGAAAGGATCTACTCATTCCGCGATGCGCGCGGTCAATGGGACCCCAAAAATCAGCGCCCGGAACTTTGGAATCTCTACAATGGCCGGGTGGATCCCGGCGAGAGCATCCGCATTTTTCCTCTGTCGAACTGGACCGAGATGGATGTCTGGCACTACATTCACATTGAGCGCATTCCCATCGTGCCGCTGTACTTCGCGGCCGAACGTTCGATGCTGGTGCGAGGCGAGACGCTGATCCCGGTGGAGCAGCCCTTCATGAAGCCGATGCCCGGCGAGAAGCCGGAGCTGGTGCGCTGCCGTATGCGTTCTCTAGGTTGCAGTCCATGCACCGGAGCCATCCGCTCGGACGCCGACACGGTTCCGAAGATCATCGAGGAACTGGTTTCGTTCCGCCGGTCGGAGCGGGAAAACCGCGTGATCGACCACGACCAGGAAGGTTCCATGGAGATTAAGAAGCGCGAGGGGTACTTCTGATGCCACTGGTCACCCGCACCGCCCTCCGGACCGATCTCGAAATCGAGGCCTTGCTAGCCGAGGATCAGGCTAAGGATCTCCTGCGGTTTACAACCGCCGGAAGCGTGGATGACGGCAAGTCCACGCTGATCGGCCGCCTGCTTTACGACTCCAAGAACGTTTTTGAGGATCATATCCGTTCCGTCGCCAAGGCATCGGCGAACCGCGGCAACGGCACTCTCGACCTGTCGTTGCTGACGGACGGGCTTCGGGCCGAACGCGAGCAGGGCATCACGATCGATGTCGCCTATCGCTACTTCACCACGTCGAAACGGAAATTCATCATCGCGGATACGCCCGGGCACGAGCAGTACACGCGCAACATGGCGACCGGCGCATCCACCGCGGACCTGGCCATCGTATTGATCGACGCGCGGAACGGCGTGCTCCCGCAATCGCGCCGGCACGCGTTCATCGCGTCCTTACTCGGCATCCCGAATCTGGTCGTCGCCGTGAACAAGATGGACGCCGTCCGTTACGACGAAGGCGTCTTCCGCTGGATTGAGTCCGAATTCGGGCGTTTTCTGGACGATCTGCGAGTGCCCGCCGCCTACTTCCTGCCCATCAGCGCGTTGGTCGGCGACAACGTCGTGACCCGCAGTGAAGCCATGCACTGGTTCAAGGGCCCCAGCCTGCTGGAGCATCTCGAAACCGTCGAGGTGGCTTCCACGGCGCCCGATTCCGAATTCCGTTTCCCGGTCCAATATGTAATCCGGCCCAACCAGGATTTCCGCGGTTATGCCGGGCAAATCGGGTCTGGTTTCATCCGCCCTGGAGACGAGGTGCTGGTGCTCCCAGCCGGCCGGAAGTCGCGTGTCAAATCCATCGCGAGTTTCGACGGCGACCTGGACCTTGCCCATGCGCCGATGTCGGTCACGTTGACGCTGGAAGACAATATCGACATCAGCCGCGGCGACATGCTGGCCTGCCCGATCCAGAAGCCGCTGGTGTCCCGTCAATTTGAAGCTCACGTGGTGTGGATGAGCGAAACCGCGCTGCACCCGAACACTCCCCTTTTGCTGAAGCACACCACGCAGATGGTCGCCGCCGAAGTGAAGTCGATCGAGCATCGGATCAACATCCGGACCCTGGAAGCCGAGCCGACCGATACCTTGGCGCTGAACGAGATCGGCATTCTGCGTATTGCCGCCTCCAAGCCGCTCTATTTCGATCCCTACCGGGAGAATCGGGCGACCGGGTGCTTCAGTCTTATCGATCCGGGCACCAATGCCACGGTGGGTGCCGGGATGATCATCCGCGAAGTCGCGGAGCAGCGCAGGCGCACGGTGGAGCGGCGGAATGTACTCACGCCGGTCACTCTCGCAGAACGCAATCTTCGCTGGGGACACACTGGAGCCGTCGTGTCCTACGGCGATCGCCCGCAGTTGGGCGTCATCCTCGAACGGGAATTGTTCGAGCGCGGCGCGGTTGTTGTCCGACTCGCCCACCAGCCATCCGATGCCGAACGCGAACAAGCGATTTCGGCTGGATTGCTGCTTCTTGTCCCGGGAGATGCGGACATCGCACTTTCGTCCGACGACCAGGACGCCGCCAACGCGCTGATCGAACAGCTTGCGTTGTCCGGAGTTCTCGTGTCCGACGAACTCACCGGAGGAAAAGGGATCTAGATGCAGGAACTCATTGACGCCGCCCTCGCCGATATCAGGCTGGGGACGGCGGACGGGAGAAGTGTGTGCGTAACGTCGAGTTTCCAGCCAGAGTGCGTGGTACTCACCCACCTGCTGGTTCAGGACCGGCCGGACATCCCCGTGCTGTTTCTGGACACCGGCTACCACTTCCCGGAGACCTACGCCTACCGCGATGAGATCGCCGCGCGCTTTCACCTTAACCTCGTGAACCTTTTGCCCCGCCAGACGGTCGCTCAACAGGAGAGCGCGTTCGGAATTTTATATCAAACGGCTCCCGATCGATGCTGCGCCCTGCGCAAGGTCGAACCGCTGTTTGCCGGAGTCGGCGAATATGGCGTTTGGTTTACGGCCCTGCGCCGGGAACAGTCCCCCACACGCGCCAATCTCCGGATTTTCGAGGAATTCCGGCTGCCCGGAGGCAAGGTGCTGGCCAAGGTCAGCCCGCTCGCCGGCTGGGATAGTACTCATGTGAGGCAATACTTGCGGCAAAACTCAATTCCCGTGCTACCTTTATATGACCTGGGTTATACGAGTGTAGGTTGCGCACCGTGCACCGTCCGTCCCGCGGATCCCGATAATCCGCGCTCGGGCAGATGGGTCGGACAGCAGAAGCTGGAGTGCGGCATTCATATTTCCGCTGGATAAGGGCATGGAATACGTTATTGGGTTCGCAATCGCTCTCGTCGTGGGGCTGACGGGAGTCGGCGCCGGCTCGATTACCGCACCCGTGTTGATGTTGTTCTTCGGATTGTCTCCGGTCGATAGCGTTGGAACGGCTCTTGTTTTCGCCGCCGTGATCAAGGTGGCAGTCGTCCCGATTTACCTGGCGCGGCGGCAGGTGAATTACAGAATCCTCGCGCTGCTGTGCGCCGGCGGAATCCCGGGCGTCATTGCGGGATTCTACCTGCTCGGGCTGCTGGATGCGCGAAAGCAGCAATCCACCCTCTTCTTACTCCTGGGCCTGACCATCGTCATCATGGCCCTGATGAACGTGATCAAGTCGCTTCGTGAGGTCCACCCCAAAGCCGGGAAGGATCGCTCGGGTTGGATTCCCGCGATTGCGGCAGCCATTGGCACCGAGGTCGGGTTCTCTTCGGCCGGTGCGGGTGCGCTGGGTTCCGTCGTTCTCCTGAGCTTGACCATGATGCCGGCGGCGCAAGTGGTAGGGACCGACATGGCCTTCGGCCTGGTGACTTCCGTCATCGGCGGAGGCTTCCATTTCGGCGCGGGCCACTATCAGGCTGGACTGTTGATCAAACTGATCGTCGGCGGCCTCGCGGGAGCCCTGGTTGGCGCCAGCCTCTCCAGCATAGTTCCCGCCCGCGCGCTGCGAGTCGCGCTTTCGGCGTGGCTGGTGATCGTCGGCGCGCAATTGTGCTGGCGGGCGTTCGAATCGGGAAGGCAGCCGGTCGGGGCCCACGCCACGGTTCTGCGGCGATAGCTCAGCATTGCCACACGCCCGGCTATTACGCTTGCCATAATCCCCAACACGTCATAGGGTGAGGCTTGATCCGGTCGTTCCAGTGCCCAGACACCGAATCGCTTTTTGAAGATTGCAGCGTTCGGCGATTTCAATCCATCGAACGGCCCGCGCGGCGAAAGCTGCTGTACTTGCATCGGGCACAGCGGCTGGATGATCTTCGCGTGCCGCCGAGAATGAAGCCGTCAGAGCGACTCGATCCAATCCATCCGGGAGAGATCCTCCTGGAAGACTTCATGAAACCATTTGGGATCAGCATCAATCAGTTGGCTCGCGATCTGGACGTCCGGCCCAACCGCATCAGCGCCATCGTGAATGGCGCCCGTTCGATCACGGCCGATACGGCATTGAGGCTGGGAACGTATTTCCGTGTTTCGCCGGAGACCTGGCTTGGATTGCAGATCGACTACGATCTTCGCCTCACGCGGTAACGCGACGGCGATCGGATTATCCGCAGCGTTCGCGCGCGCCCCGCCGCCTGAAAGTTGCGCGTTTCTCCCCCCTGTGATACGTTGCCCGCGGAGGTCGCTATGCGCGCCAAGACTTTTCTTATCTTTTCCGTCACCGTTGCGTTCCTGTTCCTGACTATTTCCTGCTCCAGCGGACCCGCGGCCCCCGAAAAGGGCACGCCCGCCTTTTCCTGGAGCGCCGCGAAAGAAACCTTCAACGCGGCCGATTACTCGAAGACCCTGGAACATCTCGAGAATCTGTTGAAGACCGATAACCAGTACACGGCCCAGGCCTACCCCTGGTATCTGGTGCTCAACACCGGCCTCACTCACGGGTATATTGAACTCGCCGACAGATTCGAGAAGGGATGGCGGGTGAACAAAACTAACCCGACAGCGTTCCGCCGCCAGATGTCGAACTACCGCGGCGCGGCGAAAGCGTTGACGCTGCCGTTCGCCGAGACGTTTGACAAATTCCAGAAAACCAACAAGGACGCCGAGATCCAGTTAGCATATTCTTTTCCCGCCGGCAGCCAGGGCGAGCCGATTTCGATCTCGCGCGTTGCCGGAGGCATCCTGCCTCCCGAGGCGGAACTCGAGGCCGCTCAAACCGCGCAACTCAAGCGCATGGTTCTGCTGGCCACGGCCCGCGCCACCGGATCGGGCGAGGATACGACCAAGGCCCAGGCGCTGTTCCAGACGAGCCCCGTGAAAGTTCCGCGCGCCGTGTTCGTCGAGGCCATGGCGTCGGCCCTCTACGATCACGCCATGCTGTTCGAACAGAAAAAGTTGGACGAGCCCAACCGGATGAAGATGATGCTCGGGCTGGCGGCCGACGCCTTGAAGACCATACCCCAGAGCAAGAGCGTCAAGGAACTCTCGGGCAAGATCGACAAGGTCCAGAAAACGCTCAAGAAGAGTTAGCTTACCTCTCCACTTTGATGACGAAGTAAGTGAAGTTCTTCCCCTTATCCACCAGTAACTGATGGGGAACGCCGGCCGGGATGTGAACCACATCCCCGGCCGCGAGTTTCTGTTTCTCGCCGCCCTCGATCGTCCCGCCGCGCATCTCTCCCGGCGAGGTCTCCTTTCCGCCGGCCACCTTGCCACCCACCAGCAGCGTCGCCTCGCCACTCTCTACCACGAAGAAATCGGCCATCTTCTCATGGACCTCCGGCTCTCCGTTCGCCTTGCGATGGGCCAGCATGGTCAGATGATTCCCATAGTTGGCGAGCGTGTCGGATGCCATGCGCTCCGCCGTCGCTTTGCCGGCTAGTACTTTCTCCTTGGCCTTGAGCTCAGAGGCGCGCCAAATGGTGAAATCGGCCGCTAGCGTGCAGGCGGCCATCGACAGGAATAGGAGTGCGATCTTCATGATGCGGTCCTCACGTTCGGCATGCGGTCGTGCACGGCGGGCAGCGCCGGGAATTCGGTATAGGGCTTGTCCTGGTACCAATAGCAAACCGAAAAGAAATTGTCGCCTCGATCGTTCGCATGCCCGTGCTCCATGGTGTGCTTCAGAGACTTCGTGAAGGTCACCGGATTATCTCCGTGCCAGCGATAGACGCAGTACCGGCCACCCGTCCGTTCCGGCGCGGCGATCAGAGGCGCCCCGTACATGTGGTGCGCGAACGGCATCGCGTCGTCCCGGCCGCCGAAGTCCCAGCTTCCGAGCAGGTAATCTTCCGACCCCGTACCCGTGATCAGCGGCTTGGTGTCGTCGTCGACGAAGATCATTTCGTCGCCCTCTCCCCACCAGCCGTCCTTGTTCTGTAGAACTCCGAGCGTGATCCCCATGAGGTGACCGCGGCCCTTCGTCTCGGCGTAGACGTAGTTCAGGCGGCCGTCCGGATTCAGCTTCGCGGCCTCGCCCGTAGTCGGAACGCACGGCGCAGCCTGCCGGTACTGTGCGTGGAAGTAGAGCGCGTCCGCCGGCAGCGACGCCACGTTCTGATAATCGATGTTCGAGTAGAACGCTTCGACCTTGGCCTTCGACTGGTTCTCCACGGTGATGCGCGCTTGCCGGTACGGCATGGCGAAGTAGCAGTTCAGCGATTTCCCGGGGGAACACGCGAGGTAAGCCGACTCGTAGATGAAATACGAGTTCAGCGTGAGGCCGAAGAAGTCGCCGATCGGCGCTTCGACGCTGGGGCGTGAACTGCCATCCCAATAGACGCGCAGCACCAGTTCCTTCAGATGATCATCCGGCGCGGCAATCGTGAACCAGATGTGTGTGATGACGCCGGGGCTGTTCGATTTAAACACTTCGAGGGTCTCGCCCGCGGGGATGTTCCAGTAATCCTGGTTTCCCCCGGTGCGGTCGAAGCTGGACTGCTTCAGCGATTGATAGTTTTGCGCCCGGGCATATTTCGGGAGCCAGTTGCTTTCTGAAGAGCGCAGGTTCTGCGCGGGCGCGCCGGCCGGAGCGGCGGCTGCAATTCCCGAGGCGGCGAAGATGCGGCGCAAAAAGCCGCGGCGATCGTTTGACATGGCGTTTTGAATTATATCGAGTGTGGGGCGGGTATAGGTGATTGAGGGTCCACGAATGGTGCGCCGTTTCCCAACAACCGCCCGCTCCTTGACGGTTACTACCCGAACCGCTGTCCTACCGGCAGAGGTCTGGATTCCGGACTTCCGGAATCGACGGTCGACGTTTTTATGAACACTACTGCCAGAATTCAACATGAAGGCCAAGTGACCATTCCCACGAGTGTCAGGCGCCAGGCTGGCCTGGCACAGGGCGACTTGGTCAACTTTGCTTTTCAGCGCGGCAAGATAGTCATCACCCCAAAACTCGTGATCGACCGCTCCAAGTTTCCCATAGCTGACAACGAATACACCCCGGACCAGCGAAAGATCGTCCACGCCCGCCTGGCTGAAGGGTTGGCCGACATTAAAGCGGGCCGCACCTATGGACCCTTTAAATCCGCCGATGAGATGATCGGACACATGAAAGCGCCGCTCAAGAAGAGAACAGCCGCTAAAAAAGTCAGCACCTCTCGATGAACAGCGGCTATTCCCGCCGGGCCCGGAGGTCCCTTGGCGACGCCTCTGACCAGGTACGCAAAGCGTTCTTCAAACAGGTCAAATTCTAGAACAGACTCTTCCTCATCCATCGCTACGCGCCAAGAAATACGACGAAGAAGCCGGCCTCTGGCAGGCGCGCGTCAACTAGAACTGGCGTTTTTATTTTCCAATTCGGGACGATCTCTACTACATCGTGGACTTCATCTCTCATCCCAAATAGAACCGCCCGCCCAATCCACGCCGTATTGTTCTCGCCGCCGTAACTCAGGCCTGGTCTGCTTCGAGCCGTCCACCGGCTTTCTTATCCGCTCTCAGCAACAGATACGAAAATAGCAGCCCGCAACACCCGAGAGCGCCGAACATGATCTGGCTCGCGGTATACCCGCGCGTTGTGTCGCGCAGCGAGCCGTTGAAATACGGGAATACCAGCAGGCCGATGTTCTGGAACGCGGTCATCAGCCCGAACGCGGTGCCCACGCGCGCTTCATCCACCACCAGAGGCACGCACGGCCACACACAAGCGGGTACCAGGACGAAAGCTGCACCCAGAACGATCATGGGCAGCACCGGAGGGAGGTGCGCGAGCCCCAGTACGAGATGCGCCGGAATCAGCAGCAACGAGCCGAGCAGCATCAAGCTCGCGCGCCGGCCGATCTTGTCCACCAGCGTTCCGGCGAACGGCGCCAGCAGCATCGACGCGGTGATGATGATCGACGTGGTCCCCTGCGCGGTCGAGAACATGTGGGTAAAGTTGTAGAACACGCCTGCGAAGAATCCAAGGCCCTCTCCGGACGCGAGTGCGAGTCCCCATTTTTCGTGAAAGAAATCCGTGGACAGGGCGGTGAACGGGAAGATTGCCGAATAAAAGGTCACGCAAATCGCCACCAGGTACCAATACGACGGCGTGAACTTGCGGATGTCCGCCCATTTGATCTTGTCGCCCGATCCGGCTTCGGGAAGACGCAGGACGGGCTCGGCGCGACGGTCGAGCACCGTGTATACCCAGTTGGCGATCAGGCTGGCCACGCAGAGAGCGGCGGCGATCCACAACGCCCCGCGAAAGCCGAAGCGGGTGGCCAGCAACGCTTCGGTGTTGAACGAAAACAGCGTGCCGAGCCGGCTCATCGTGAGGGTGACGCCGAACGCCAGCGCCAGTTCCTTGCCGGTAAACCAGCGCGCGACGAGGGCGCTCTGCGCCACGATCAACGACTCTGAGCCCATGCCGAAAATGATGCGCCCCAAGTACATCTCATGGACGCCGGGCGCCCAGGCTACGATGCCCGCGCCGGCTACGACGAACACTGAGAAGATCAGACTGGCGCGCCGCACGCCGGCCCGATCGATCAGGAATCCGGCCGCGAGAACGGCAAACACCGCCGCGATGCTGTACATGGAGTACATCGTTCCGATGGCGGTCCGGTCGGTGTGGAAGTACTGAATGAGGTTGGTCTCGATTGCCCCGACGCTGTCGTAGGCGAAGTAACTCCCGAAAGCCATCAGGCTGGCAAAAGTAAGGATCGTAAAACGGTATGGCCTACCCGCCGGATGAAGAGTATTCACTGGTTCTTGTAAGTTACCACAGGCCTAACGGACGACCACCTCCACCGGATTGGCAGTCTGGCCGTCGCCAACCAGCACGACGTTCACTTTCCCCGCGCCCGCAAAGGAGCGGGGCACCGGGCCCGCGTTGACCTGGTCCAATCCTTCATAGGTCCCTTGCGGTCCGAAGTAGATCACCGGCACGCTCTGCCCTCCCACCGTTACGGCGACGTTTTGCGCATTGCGAATCCCGGTCGCATAGAGCGCGAGATAGACGAGGTCGGTATCCGGACCCAGGTCGATCGGCCGGGGCACGACGTGGTTCGAGGCATCCACGTCGTAGACCGACTCGAGCGGCTGAGTCACGCCGGCCCGCACTCGTATGACGTTGGCCGCCGCTAGCGCAGTCGCATTCAATTGAAAAATGCCGGGCGCGACGCCCGCAATCTGAACCGGCCCCGCAACCGTAACGCCCGTCGGAGGCGTCACCTCCACCACAGCCGGTCCGGAGCGCGTCCCCGACGGAATCTGGAAATTCACCTGTGCCGCCGAGACGTACAACAGAGGCGCCGTTCGCGCGGTACCTGTCGAGTCCCTCACCGTGACCGCGGTCCCTCCGAGGTTCTTCGGAAAGGGAACCGTTTGCGCCTGCACCGTCGCGGTCGCCAGTCCCGCGCCGGTAACCATCGCGATGGACTCCGCCGCCAGCGGGCCCTCCAGGAAACTGGCCGCTGAAACCGTCAACGCCGCGGCCGGCGCGGCGGGCGGGACTCCCTGAAACATCACGGCCTGGTAGATGCCGGAAAGGTCGAAGGTCTCGGTCACCGAGCGGATCGGGGCGGAGAAGTAATACGGATGGGTTGTGGCGGGATCCACGCCGTCCGCGAAGGCGTAATGCAAAGTGAACGGCTTGCCGAGCAACTGCTGCGAAGTGATGTAACCCACCAGGGCATGCTCGAAGTCGTGGTATGCGCTCTTCCACTGCCACGTCTTGGGGAAGTTGCGCTGCGGTGCGTTGGTGCCGAAGTCCACTCCGTTCCACACTTCGCCGTGTTGATGATCCACGAAGTATTGGAACCAGTACTGGTTGGTTTGCGGCAGATGCTGGCCCGCGCTTGCGTCCATCAACGCGAGCGATCCCGACAGTTGGTCGAGCTCGCAGTACACCCACCAGTTCTTGTTCTTATCGACCGCGCCGCCCGCGAGAACTCCTTCCGCCCAGGAGCCGTCCGCGGCGAGGAACGATCGCTCCAGGTGCCGGCGGCCGTTCGCCGCGCCAATGTTGAAGAGCCCAGTGTCGCCGGTGATCTGCCCGGTCCAGCGGATCATCCACAACGCTTTACTGGTGTGTCCGAAATCGACGCCGGTGAAGGCGAGGTCCCGGTCCTGCGGCGTGTTGGCCGCGAGAAACATGAGGTTGTCCGAGGGCGAGTAGAACGTCCCCAGGATCGAACGGGACAGCGTGGCGAGACTCTGCTTCCACTGGCTTTGGTACGGCTCCGGCAGAACGGGCGTCAGCAGAACCAGGTACGTATTCATCTGGTCGAGGTCGGCCACCAGTTGCCGCTGAGTGTTGGAGCCCGGCTGCCACTGCATAGCTCCCAGCGGCTGGTTGTAGTAGGTGCCGAGGATGTAGTCCTTGATGGAGGTGATGGACGGCAGCACGTCCGGATCGCGCGTCAGGTAGTAGTAGAACGCGAGTCCGAGCAATCCGTACCCGAGCTGCTGCGGATCGCGGAGGTTGCGGTCGACGCCCCATGTCCCGCTGGTCAGATCCAGTTGCGTGAACATCCCGCCCGCCGGATCGGTGGCGTTCCGGCGGATGTAGTCCACGCCGGCTTTCATCCAGGCCAGGTATCGCGGGTCGCCGGTCAGGTGGTACGCCACGCCGTATCCGTAGGTCTGGCGTGAAAGTGGTACGAGATAGCGGGCAGGGAACAGGAGATAGCTGTTGCCCAAGATCGGTGGACAGGGATTCTTGTAGTCCAGCAACGAGCCGTCGTCGCAACGCGTCGACGGAAACGCGCCAACGGGATCACCGAGGGCGGCGGGAACCGTCCAGAACGGCAGCAGATCGTTATTGAGATGGTTGAGCCACGCCGCGCCGTCCGGCAACACCTGGGCGTGCGCGGCGGTGAGAAAAAGGATGGCTAAGCAGAGGAAAAGATACTTGCGTTTCATGAATGCCTTCAGCGTACACCCGCCGCCAGGCTATCTTCGAGGATCTCCAGCGCCCGGCCCATCTCTACCTGAGTGACGATCAGCGGCGGCGTGAGCGTGATCACGTTCCCCATGGTCACCTTGAAGCTCAGGCCGCGCGACCGGGCCTCGTACATCACGCGCTCGGCCAGATCGGCGGTGGACAGTTCGACGTTGATGAGCAGGCCGAGCCCCCTCACATCGCGGATGTGCGGCAGGCGGGCCTGCCTTTCACCTAGCCGGTCTCGATAAACTCCAGCGTGGCGAGCGCGGCGGCGCACGCCACCGGATTCTTCTCGTGCGTGGAGTGGCCGAGCGCGATGTAGGGCGCGACGTGGAGCTCCTCCCGCGCGATGATTCCCGCCAGCGGGAACAGCGCGCCTCCCAGGCTCTTGCCGACGACGAGAATATCGGGGACCACGTCGTAGTGCTCGCAACTGAACATGCGCCCGGTGCGGCGTAGCCCGTGGATCTCGTCGAGGATCAGCAGCGCTCCATGCCGGTCGCACGCGGCTCCTACCCGCTTCCAATAATCCGGGGGCGGGATGACGCCCGTGTTGCGCACCGTCTCGGCCACCACCGCGCCGACGTCGCCCTCTTTCTCCATCCCGTACTCGATGTGGTCGGCGCAGCGCAGATTGCAGGATCCGTTGCAGCCGAACAAGTAACGGCACGCATCCGGCGGGGGACCGTGCTCGGTCCCGGGCAGCAGTGAAACGCGATATCGAGATCAACCAGGCGTGGACGTAGCGATCAGGAATGCTTGATAAACGTGCCGTCGCGCAGTTCACCCATCGCCTGGCGTAACTGGTCTTGCGTGTTCATCACGATGGGACCGTACCAGGCCACCGGTTCTTCGAGCGGCTTGCCCGAGACGAGGAGGAACCGGATTCCTTCCGGCCCGGCCTGCACCACCACCTCGTCGCCCCGGTCGAAGAGAACCAGGGAGTGATTGCCGGCGTCGTAAACGGGCGCGGCGTCCGGTTCAGCGACCTGCTCGGTGAGGACCGCGCCAGGATCGGAGGAGTCACGGAAAGCGCCGGAACCCGCGAACACGTAGGCGAAAGCGTTGCGCGTGGTCTCGACCTTCAGCCTTTTCTTGCGTCCGGGCGGGACCGAAATATCCAGGTAGTTCGGATCGGTCGCGACGCCTTCAACGGGACCCCGCTGGCCCCAAAACTCGCCGCAGATTATGCGGACGCGCGTGCCGTCATCGTCCGTCACCTCCGGAATGACGGCCGACGGAATGTCCTGGTAACGCGGGTCCGTCATCTTCAGGGATGCGGGCAGATTGGCCCAGAGTTGAAAGCCGTGCATCCGGCCCTGATGGTCGCCTTTCGGCATCTCCTGGTGCAGGATGCCGCTGCCGGCAGTCATCCACTGGACGTCGCCGGCCGTCATCTTGCCTGTGTTGCCGAGGCTGTCGCCGTGCTCGACTGAGCCGGCCAGCACATAGGTGATGGTTTCGATGCCGCGGTGCGGGTGCCAGGGGAATCCGGCCAGATAATCCGCCGGATTGTCGTTGCGGAAATCATCCAGAAGCAGGAATGGATCGAAATCCTTGGTCTTGCCGAAACCGAAAGCGCGCTGCAATTTCACTCCCGCGCCTTCGATGGTGGCTTTGGTTTGAATGACCTGTCTGATCGGACGGAGCGACATAGTTGCCTCCTGTTCAGGCTTTTATAAATTGGACGTCAAGAGTAATGGTTACATCGTCGCCGACGAGGATGCCACCGGCTCGAGGGCGGCGTTCCAGGTCAGGCCGAAATCCTTGCGATTGATCTTTGCGACAGCCGAGAGACCCACGCGCGTGTTGCCCCACGGATCCTTGCCGGGCGCAGTCGGCCCTTCGACGTGGAAGACGACCTGGCGAGTTACACCGTGAATGGTCAGATCGCCGGGGACTGCCAGTTCATTGCCGCCGGTGCGCTTTACGGTGATCGATTTGAAGCTGAGCGTCGGAAAGGTTTCCACGTCGAAGAAGTCGGCGCTCTTTAAATGCGCGTCGCGTTGGGCATCGCGGGTGGTTATCGACGCGGCGTCAATGGTGGCCTCGACGCGGGAGTTGGCCAGGTCTGCTTCGTCCAGGCTCAGGACGCCCGAGATGGCGGTGAACTGCCCTTTTACGTTGGAAATCATCATGTGCTTGACCTTGAACTCGGCGGCGGAGTGAACCGGGTCGAGATTCCAGGTGGCGGTTTGCGGTGCAGCGATTGTGCTCATGGCTGTGTTTCCTTTCAAAAGTTTAGATACGTTAGAACGACATTCGTTACAACAAATATACAAGCCGAATATTGACTTCAGCCATTGCGGCAGACCTCCAGCAGGCGGACGAGGGACCGCAGGCGCTCCCGGCCCAAGTGGCTCAACGATGTACGATGCGTTGCCTGCACCGGCTCATCCAACCGGGCAAGCAGGTCCAGTCCATCCCGCGCGATTCGGGCCAGCATTATGCGCCGATCCTTGGTTTCGCGGCAGCGGGCGATCAGATTTCGCTTTTCGAGACGGTCGAGCAGGCGTGTGATGTCGGGATCGCGGGTGATCATGCGGTTGCCGATTTCGCCGCACGCCAATCCGTCGGGAGACCCGCGCAGGATACGGAGGACGTTGTATTGGGTCGGCGACAGATCCTCGCTTTTCAGCAACTGCGCGACCGGACGGGAAAGCATGTCGGCGGCGCGCAACAACTCCAGGTAAGCGGCCTCTTCCGGACAACCCGAACGGCGAGGCGCTGCTGTTACTTTCATCCCCTCTCAGAATACTCGTTGCAACGACAATGGTCAAGAATGCCCGGCTCCGCGCGGTTGTATATAATCGGGGCGAAAGGAATAAACTCATGCAACGACGGGATCTGCTGAAGAGCGTGGCCGCGGGCCTGACCATATTGAAGAGCGGGACTCTGCGCGGGCAGAATGCTCCCAGCAACAAGCTAAATGTGGCGTTGGTCGGCGTGTGGGGCCGCGGCACGGCGCACTACAATTCGCTGATCCGCGAGAACGTAGTGGCGATGTGCGACATCAACGACCAGCGTACGAAAGAGGCGCTGCGGATCTTTCCCAAGGCCAAGACCTATTGGGACTGGCGGCGCATGCTCGACCAGAAGGACATAGAAGCGGTGATCGTCTGCACCGCGGATCATCATCATGCTTTCATCGCAAACTGGGCGCTGAACCGCAACTTGCACGTGTTTTGCGAGAAGCCGTTGGGGATCAGCGTGGAAGAGGCGCGCACGGTGCGCGCGAATTATCTGGGGCGCAAGGCGAAAGTGGCTACCCAGCATGGCACGCAGCGGCACGCCTATCCCAATTTCGAGCGCCTTCGCGAACTGGTGATGGACGGCGCGATCGGCGAATTGAAGACCGTTCACAGTTGGGATAGCCGCCAGTTGCCGCGCCCGGGCTATCCGGCGGTGCAAGGCATGCCGCCACCGCAACTGCACTACGAGCAGTGGATCGGTCCCTCACCGTATCATCCGTACAGCCCCCAGTATTTTGGAGGATCGAACGGGCTGAACTGCCTGTTCTGGAACATGTATCGCGACTTCGGCGTGGGCCAGATGGGCGATATGGGCGCGCATACGATGGACCTGGTGTGGAACGTGGTGGATGCGGGCGCACCGTCGGCGGTGGACGTCGACCGGGAAGTCAGCGACAAGTACAACCCGGATATCTGCCCGGTGAAACTGAAGGCGAGCTTCGAGCATCCGGCGAACCACTGGCGCGGGCCGGTCACGCTGGTGTGGTACCAGGGAGGATTGAAGCCACGCTCCCCGCGCGGGTTCGTCGATGTCGCGAAGATCGACAATGGCGCGATCTTCGAGGGGACCAAGGGGTCAATCGTCGCGGACTTCACGACCCGGCTGATCATCCCCAACAACGACGACGGAGACTTCACCTATTACAAGCGCCGCGACAAGGATCACCTGGAGGCTCTGGTCGCGGGAGTGGGACAGCCGACTCAGATGCCGCCCCGCCCCAGGACTCCAGAGGCGCCGCGCGCGCTGCCGCCGGGCTTCAAGGCGGAGCCCGACGCGCGGCCGACCGCGACCGGGTTCCCCAATATCCAATTCACGGAAGGCGGACTTCCGGCCGCGATCGGTCTGCCGAATCCTGAGATCGATCCGATTCTCGACGCGCAAAAAAGCGGATCTTTCGACAATCGCCGCCCGGATGTTTTCCAGACGGAATGGCTGGATGCCTGCAAGGGCAAATACAACGGCGTTACGCACGGGACAAGTTCGAAGACACACTGCGATTTCGACTACGCCGGCACGATGATTGAGCAGATGCTGCTGGGCTTGGTGGCGCACCGGGCTGGCAAGCGGCTGGAGTACGACGCGGCTACCGGCCGCGTCACAAACGCTTCGGAAGCGAACGATTACCTGAAGCGTACTTATCGGGCAGGTTGGCCGCTGAACGGTTGAGCTATTACCCTCGCCAGGTCCATGCCGCGGCGGCGATGCGGGATTACCGTGGCGGATTGTCCGTATCCACTCTCACCGTAACCTGACACGGCACATGTCAAGAACACCGGGGGATTAGCCGATTAGAATGCGCTTCAGCATTTCGTGCATGCGGCCGTAGGGGGGACGGAGCGTGCGGCCGAGTCCCGTCATTCGGCGGCGGAATACGGGTTTCAGTTTACTGAATGTGTCGAAGCCGTCACGGCCGTGATAGTGGCCGGCGCCGCTTGGGCCGACTCCGCCGAACGGGAGATCTTCGGCCGCGATGTATACCAGCGTGTCGTTCACACAGGCTGCTCCCGTTACCGTGCGGGTCAGGATTGCATCCGTGATTTGGTCCGATTTCGTGAATAGATAGAGGGCCAGGGGGCGCGGATGATCGTTTACGTATTCGATCGCTTCGTCGATCTCCGAATAGGTCAACACCGGCAGGATCGGGCCGAAGATCTCGTCGCGCATGAGTCGGAGGTCGTCCGGCGGGTCGAGCACGATTGCCGGCTGCATGCGGCGCGAGCCGGGCTCGGGTTCCGCTCCAACCGTGATGACTTCGACGCCTCGGGATCTCGCTTCGTCCAGGTATCCGTGCAGGCGAGCGAGGTGGCGCTCGTTGATAACCGAGGTGTATTCGAGGTTGCGCGCCGGATCGGGCCAGTAGGTCTCCGTCTGTTTGCGGATGGCGGCGACGAAATCGTCGCGGCGGTTGCGGGGAACCAGCGCGTAGTCAGGCGCGATGCAGGTTTGGCCCGCGTTCAGGAATTTTCCGTAGGCGATGTCGGCGGCGGCCGAGGCGATGTTGGCGTCCGGCGCCACGATCACCGGCGATTTGCCGCCCAGCTCCAGGGTGACGGGCGTCAGGTTCTCGGCGGCGGCGCGCATGACCTCCCGGCCCACTGCCGTCGAGCCGGTGAACAGCAGGTGATCGAAGGGGAGCGAGGCAAAGGCCCGGCCCACGGATGCATCGCCGTTGACGACGGCGATGTGGTCGGCGGGGAACGCCCCGGCGAGCAGTTTCGCGATCGTTTCGGAGGTGGCGGGCGTGTATTCGGAGAGCTTCAGGAGCACCCGGTTGCCCGCGGCCAGTGCGCCCGCAAGCGGGGCGATGGTGAGGAAGATCGGATAATTCCAGGGCGCGATTACTCCGATGACGCCCAGTGGTTGCGGCATGACCCAGGCCTTTGCCGGCTGGAGCGGCCAGTCCAACACGCGCGGGCGCTCGGCCATCCACTCGGCCACGTGCTTGCGCGCATGGCGCAACGCATGAAGCGCGACGAACACTTCGGAGAACAATACTTCGAAGCGGCAGCGGCCGCCGAAGTCGCGGTCGAGGGCGGCTGCAATCTCATCCTGATGGTCGAAAACGGTCCGCTCTAGGACGCGCAGATTTTCGCGCCGCTCTTTCGCGGAGGGGTGAGGATTTTTCCGGAAGGCCGCCCGCTGCGCCGATAGCAGCGTGCCGGCCGGGGACTGAACGGGTGCCGCGCTCATGCGAGTAGTATAGGTCACCGCTAAGCCCCTGTTACACTACCAGTCATGTTTCCACCTCGCTTGTGGGCGGTTCTCGCGATTGTGCCTGTGTTGTTTGCTCAACCCGGCGGACAGCCTATGTCCGCGACCGCGAAGAAGCAGCTCGAATATACGCGGTCGCATTACACAAAATACGAATACCGGATCCCCATGCGCGACGGCCAGAAGTTGTTCACCGCGGTCTACGCGCCGAAGGATGCGGCGCAGCCGTACCCGATCCTGATGCAACGCACGCCTTATTCGGTGGGGCCTTACGGGATCGACAATTACCGGCAAGTGATTGGGCCTTCGGAATCGGCGGAGAAGGAAGGATTCATCTTCGCGTATCAGGACGTCCGGGGACGTTATCTGTCGGAAGGCACTTTTATCGACATCCCCGCGCACAAGGTGAAACTGAACGGACCGAAGGACACGGACGAAAGCACCGACACTTACGACACGATCGACTGGCTGGTGAAGAACGTTCCGAACAACAACGGGCATGTTGGCATCTGGGGGATTTCGTACCCCGGATTTTTCGCGGCGTTCAGCCTGATGAACGCGCATCCCGCGCTGAAAGCCGTTTCCCCGCAGGCTCCGATGGGCGACGTCGGCAACGGCGACGACGGCTATCACAACGGAGCTTTTCACCTGGCCGCGAACTTCGGGTTCTACACGTCGTTTAAGCCGCGCCGCGGCGAGCCATCGCGGCCCGAGCAGTTCCCGGGCTTCGAATATGGAACGCCCGATCAATACGATTTCTTTTTGAAGATGGGACCGCTGTCGAACGCGAACGAGAAGTACCTCAAGCATCAGAACGAGTATTGGGACGACACGTTGAAACATTTCAATTACGACGAGTACTGGCAGGCGCGCGCGCAAGGGCCGCACATGAAGAACGTCACGCCGGCGGCGCTGTTTGTCGGCGGGTGGTTTGACGCCGAGGATCTGGCGGGCCCGTTGAAATTGTTTCGCGCGGTGGAGGAGGACGGGGCAAAGGCGGCGAATACGCTGGTCATGGGTCCGTGGCGGCATGGTGGGTGGGCCGGCGCGGAAGGACGGACGCTGGGCGACCTGAATTTCGCTTCAGACACCGTCGAGTTCTTTCGCGAGCACATCGAACTGCCTTTCTTCGTGCAGAATCTGAAAGGAAAGGGCGACGGATTGAAAGCTCAACCGGACAATCAGATTCCGAAGGCCTGGCTGTTCGAGACCGGGACCAACGAATGGCACAGATTCGCGGCGTGGCCTCCGAAAAATGCCGAGCAGCGATCGCTGTATCTTGGGGCGGGTGGGACACTCAGTTTCGCCGCGCCGGCGGACGCGGGCTTTGACCAGTACGTGAGCGATCCGGACAAGCCGGTTCCCGTGATGGCCGGCATCGGGCAGGGGATGCCGGGCGATTACATGACTTACGACCAGCGATTTGCGGCTGCGCGGCCAGATGTACTGGTGTACCAGACCGAACCGCTGGATCGCGATGTTACGATTGCGGGGCCGATCACCGCGGCTCTGAATGTGTCGACTAGCGGCACGGATTCGGATTTCATGGTGAAACTGGTGGACGTTTACCCCGGTGATTATCCGAATCCCGATCCGAATCCGGCGCGTGTGCAGATGGGCGGGTATCAGCAACTGGTGCGCGGCGAGCCGTTCCGCGGCAAGTTCCGGAATAGTCTTTCGAAGCCGGAAGCGTTCACGCCGAATAAGCCGTCGAAGATCGAGTACGTTTTGCCGGACATTTGCCATACGTTCCGGACGGGCCACCGGATGATGGTGCAGATCCAGAGCACGTGGTTTCCGCTGGTGGATCGCAACCCGCAGACGTTTGTCGATATTCCGCTGGCCAAGGGCGCGGATTTTGTGAAGGCGACGGAGCGGGTGTACCGGGGCGGCGCGGATGGCACGAGACTGCGGGTGTTCGTGATCGAATAGTAGCGGGATGATGCTCCGCCACCCGCCACACAGGCTTCTCGTCGCGGCCTATCTCCTGGTAGTCGTCTGGCTGAATGCATATATCTGCCGCCAGGTGTTCTTCATCGAGTTCACCGGGAAGATGAATTTGATGCATGGCTTCTGGATCGCCATTGCACGGCTAGCGGGTGATCACTGGTACAAACCCTCGTGGTGGCCTTACTGGTATGTCGGCATGCCGTTCGAGTTCACCTACGCGCCCCTGGTTCCCGCTCTGTCCGCGGGAGTCGCGCGAGTGTCCGGTTTCTCCGCGGCACATGGCTTTCAGGTTGTGTGCGGACTCGTCTACTGTCTCGGGCCGGTTGCGCTATTCCTGATGGCCTGGCAGTTGACGCGCCGGCCCGGGTGGAGTTTCATCGCCGCGGCGTTCTACTCGTTATCGTCTCCAACGTAACTGCTACTGCCGGACTCGAACTTCAGCCTGGCTCATCTTGGGGATGCGCGCCGGCTATACATCTCCTTCGTTTGGGACGAAATCCCGCACCAACTCGGACTGGCCATGGTCTGTTTGGCCACTCTGTTCCTGGCGCGCGCGCTGCACGACCGCAGATTCCGCAGCCTTGTCTGGGCGGGAGTGTTCATCTCTCTCGCGCTGCTGGCCAGCGCTTTCGGCTCGACCGGAATCCTGTTGTTCGCCGGGTGTTTGCTGGCCACCTGCGAGACCGAAGCGTGGAAGCGCAACTTGTGCCGGTCTTCGCGTGCGGCCTGCTGGCCTATTTGGCGATGTGCCCGTTCCTCCCGCCGTCGCTCATTTTCGCGATCGGCTCCAACGCCGCGCTCTACCCGTACATGGCATGGACTGCCGTTTCGACCGGTACCTTGGCCGCAGTGCTTGCCGGAGGGGGGCTGCTCTGGTTGCTTTCGCGACGGTGGAGTCGCTGGCATCTTCGTTTCATTTTGTTGCTGGCATGGGTGTTTACGGCCGTTCCCGTGCTTTACGTGAAGCTCGGCTTTCACTTCCTGCCGCAGTCCGCCCGCTACATGGTCGAAATGGAGCTGGCATTGACGCTGCTTGTGGTGTTTGGCATCGCGCCGGTCATTGACCGGCTGCCGAAAACCGCGCGGGTGGCGCTCGCCATCGCGCTTCTCTGGCCGGCGTATCTTCAGGTAATCCACCATCGCCGCTTCAGCAAGAACGCCATACAATCCGTCGATGTCACCGGGACCATCGAATACCAGGTCGCCAAGTGGGTCGAGCGGAATCTGCCCGGTTGGCGTGTGCAGGCGCCCGGCTCGATTTGGCAATGGCTGAACACGTTCAGCCGGGTGCCGCAATTCGCCGGCGGATCCTTTCCCACGGCTCCGAATGTCACCCAGCTTCGTGCCGCAATGCAACTGAACGGCATAGAACAGACCGCGATTCCGTCCATCTGGTACAAGGCGTATGGGGTGGACGCTGTAATCGTGCCGGGAATTGACAGCCCCGAGTTCTGGCGCCCACACCGGGCTGGGCATCAGTTCGACGGCGTGTTTCCCGTTCTCTGGGACGAGCGCGACACCCGGATTTACGCCGTGCCGCGTCCTGTAAGGACACTCGCGCATGTAATTCCGCGGGCCGTGTTGGTTTCGCGCGTGCCAGCTGAGATGTCCGACACGGCGCAACTCGAAAAATACGTTGCCGCCATGGAGGCACCGGCCGCTCCTGCCGCAACCTTTGCGTGGCTGAACGATAGCCGCGCGCGCATCCACGCGGTGTGCGGAAGCGACGACCAGGTGCTCTCGATTCAGGTCACATACCACCCGGGTTGGAAGGCCAAAGCCGGCGGACGCCAGGTGCCGATATCGAAAGACGCCTTGGGTCAAATCGTTCTACAGCCGAACCGCGCCGGGACCTTCGATATCGATCCGTTTACGATGGTGGCCTGGAAGCCATGGTTTGCCGGGTGCTGAGTGCCATGACACTACTGGGGGTAGCGCTGGCAATCGTCTGGCACCGCTTGGGCCTGCCCAGTTACCAGGCTCTCACGCGCAGTTTCCACGACTTTGATCACTTGTTGTAGCCTCCAGCGCGGCGCGGATTCCGGACGCGCGCGTACGCGTATGGGTCGGCGGGGAGATCCGGCTTGCGGCCGAACAGGCGGCGGATTGCGGAGGGGACGTTCGCGAGGGCAGTGTTCAGGCTCGGCATAGTGATCATTTTACGTAAGGTTCCGCCTAGAAATAACGGCGTCATTTGTCGAGACTCTTCTCGACATCTGTGCGACGGAAGAAAACGGGCGTCGCCAGGAGTGGCGACGCGGCACGCACGAGTGCGTGCGCCACGTACTCGCCCTGCAAGCATAGCAGGCTCGCGCTACAACTTTTCCATTTTTATTGTGTTGAAGAACGCCAAGGGGAAACTCCTGTCGGACCTGGGGGACAAGATCGACCGGGTCTTCGCGCCGCCGCAGGCGGCCGCGATCGCGCGGCAGGGCTTCCTGTATCCTGTGCAGTTCGACGCACCGGGCGCGGAGAAATCATGGGCGGATTATGGTGCGCGACAACCTGAGCGGGCACATGGGGACCATCATTGTTCAGATCGGTCCCTATTGATTACGCAGTGGCAGCGGTTGTTCGCTTCCACTCCACTCGCGCCGCGAGCAGCAGCCATGCAAGGGAAAGCAGTGAGAACGCGGCGATCGACGTAACGGCGCGGGAGTCGCGCAAGCCGCCGAACCACGCGCCGGCGGCGACGACTCCCATTCCGGTGAGAGCCAGCCGCGCGGATTCGATCCAGAAGAACTCCGGCCGGTTCTCCAGGACTCCGCTGATGGTGACCAGCGTGATCGTGATGTAGGCGAAGTACGCGAGGGTGGCAGGGAGACCGGCCTTCGGCAGGACGTTGAAGAAGTGACTGTTGGTCACGATGAGCGCGATGAATTGAACGAGACCATAGGCGCCGACGGCGAGACCGCGTGGCGGATCGAAGCGGACGAAATCGCGGCGGGGGTCGTAGGCGGGCTTGGGGAATCGCTCTTCGACGTCCGCCGGACGCCAGCCGGGGTGCCCGAACCAGACTTTCACTTTATCGGCCCAGGAGCTCGCGTACCAGGAGTCCTTGGCCATCGCCCAGTAATAGTGCAGGTTCGCCCATATCGGGTTCCAACTCTTCAACTGTCCGCGGATTCCGTAAATGCAGGGCTCTTCGACTAACTCATCCTGGTAAGTGCCGAATAAGTGGTCCCAGATGAGGAATACCCCGACATAGTTTCTGTCTAAGTAGATATCGTTCTGGGCGTGATGGACGCGGTGGTTCGAAGGCGTTTGCACCCACCGATCGAGAAAGCCCATGCGATCGATGTGGCGGGTGTGCGGCCAGAACTGGTAGAACAACTGGGCTACCGCGACGAGCAGAAAAATGGGGAGGGGCACGCCGCAGATGGCCATCGGGATGTAGAAAATCCAGCCGCCAAACCAGCCGGTGCTGGTTTGGCGCAGGGCAGTGGTGAGGTTGAACTCCTCGCTCTGATGATGGACGACGTGCGAGGCCCAGAAGAGACCTACCGTGTGACCGAGGCGGTGGTTCCAGTAGTAACAAAGGTCGTAAGCGAGAAAGGCGAAGATCCAGGTGGCCCAGTGACCGGCTGGTAACTGGATCAGCGCGGCATGAGTTAGTGTCCATTCGTAAGTGTAAATGCCGAGAAAGCCGAAGAACATGCGCATTCCCGTAGACGCGACGCCGCAGCTCAGGCTGTTGATGGCGTCGGCGAGGCGGTAGTAGTGCGCGCGGCGATAGAGATTGATCGCGATCTCGACCAGGATCAACAGAATGAAGACGGGCACCGCAAGCGCCACCGCTTTGCCGTAAGTGGTGTCCATGGGTTCTCCAGTTCTGTGGACGATGATAACGCGCCTGTCCCGATTTCTGGTAAGCCAGTGTTCACTAACAAGATGCCGACCGTACGGCTTAGCGCTCAGGAGCAGCCTTTTTGCGTTCGCCCGGCTTGCTACAATTCCGGGAGATCTTTCAACCAGCGGTTCCGGAGGCAGGCAGTTTACTTACCGGATAGCGCTCAACAGACAGGCAAAGCGGCGCAGCACTACGGCAGCAGATCGCGGATGCGGTTCATTGTCAGTTCCGCGGCATTGTTGGCAGTTACCAACTCGCTCGCCGGGATCGGATGGCCGAAGCGCACCACCACGCGGCCGGTTTCGTAGATTCGCGCCGGGAGCACCGGGAAGCCCTGCTTCGCCAGCATCGCGATCAGGCGATCGGTTCCGGGAAGCGGGGGGGCGATGCGGCCGGCGGTCCCGGCGACGCCCTCGGGAAATAGACCGAACGGCTGCGATGCCGTCCTTGCGTCACGCAGCAGCCGGCGGATCGACGCGGCCGCATGCGCCGGGTCCGCCCCGGCAAACGGCACATCGTAGGCCCACAAGGCGTGGGCTATTCGCGGGAGCAACACATCGCCAGGCGACGGAATGCGCAGCGGGCCGATGTGCCACGGCGGCCAGTTCCCGGTCACGATCCAGCGAATGAGGGGCTCGCGGGGGCCGAACTTCGCCAGCAGCGCCCGCATGATTGCGGCCGCGGGGTAAGCGATCCAGAGGCCTTTCCGCTGATAGTGGTTGGCGGCGAGAACGAACCGCGGGCTGGACGGGATGCGATCCGCGAATTCGACGGCCGGCTCGGGATTCATCCGCCGCACCAGCAGCGCGCTCACATGCTCGTGCGACGCGCGGGTGAGCCTGGGAACGTGCGGGAACAGCGCGGCAATGAAATCCCAAGGCGCCGGGTAGATCTTGTCAGACACGCCGGCCTTTCCAGAGGGCTTTCCGGCGGAAGAGAGTCCCGAACATCCCGTCGAGCGCGATCAATTGGAACATGTAGATGGCTGCCGGAGCCGAGAGGGCTGCGGGGATTCCGCCGTACCAGCCGGATAAAAGGGCCGTTGGAAGCGCCGCGAAGGCAATTGCCCACGGCCAGTTCCCGGAAGCGATGAGCCAGACGAGGACGGGAATATAGGACGTCAGCAGAATGGAGGAGGCGATTACCTGCGCTCCGGTCCAGGGGTTTTGTTCGAGAAAACGGAAGGTGTTCTTGGTGAAACCGCGCCAGATGGAAATCAGGTCGCGGTACATGCGCACGGAGCCGAGTTCTTCCGCGCGGACGACGCGCATGAATACCCGGTGCTGCTTCGCGAGGGCCGCGAGCGCAACATCTTCGATGACGCTCGAACGCACTGCGCCGTGGCCGCCAATGAAATCGTAGGCGGCGCGGCGGAACAGCATGCACTGGCCGTTGGCCAGGGACTCGCCGGACTGGGGCGAGTTCACGTTCGACGCGCTGACTCCGCAGAAGTACAGCGCGAAGGAATACGGTAGCAGCACTCTCTCGGCCCAACCCACCCGAACAATGCGGAGGAAACAGGTGAGAAGATCGAGAGATTCGTGGCGCGCGTACGCAATCGCCGATGCGAGGAAATCGGGTTCAAACCAGGTGTCGGCATCGACGAAGAGGAGCCAGTCGCCGCGAGCGTGGCGCGCGCCTTCCGCGCAGGCGTTTGGTTTTCCCATTGCGCCGGCATCGAGGGCGGGACCAAGGATCACCTCGGCGCCCGCGGCGCGCGCAAGGTCCGCCGTCCGGTCTTCGCTGTGGTCGTCCACGACAATGACATGTACGCCAGGGAAACTCCGCACGGCGCGCTCGATGTTGTGTTCTTCGTTGCGCGCCGGGACGATTACCGTAACGCCGGGGGGCACGGGCGCGTGCACTGTTGGGAGTTTTGGAAGACGCAGGTAGTTCAGTCGCGATTTGGCAAGGAAGATGGCCATCCCGCAGGCGACGGAGAGCGCGATCCAGAGCGGCATGTCAGCCGACCCTTTTGATGGTCGGGCCTTTCATGCCGTCGGGAAACAGCGGTCCTTCCGCGGGGTCCTGCCATTTGCCTGTGCCATCCAACGCGCGCGCCTCCACTTGTTTCGCCGACGCGACGGGCAGGACTGCGCGCCAGCGGGTCCAGGTGTACGGGGACAACGGGCTTTCCAGTTCGGCGTCAACCCACGGGCCTTCATCGGCCCTTACCGTGACTCGCCGAATGCCGCGATCTCCGGCGAAGGAGACTCCGCCCGCCAGCAGGCGGCCGCTCTCCAGTAAAACGCGATCGATGTGAGAAGCGGTGTGGATTTGCGGATCCTTGGTGTATCCCATCTTCGGCCAAGTGCCGGTGTAAGGCCGGCTCAGGAATGCGATCCCGGCGATCCACTTCACGTTCTTAAAGCCGTAGAATCGCGGGCATAACAGGCGGACGGGGAATCCGTGCGTGCGGTCCAGGGTTTTTCCGTTCATTCCGAGCGCGAACAAAACCTGCTCGGAGAACGCGAAGTCCAGCGGGAAGCTGTCGCCGTGGCCATCCACGCCGATGACCGCAACCTCTTGGATGCCGCCGGGCAGAAGGCGGCGATCGACGAGTTGGCTGAGCCGCACCCCGGCCCAAGACGCGGTGCCCATGAGGTCCGACTTCAGGGTGTTGCTGATGCATCGCATGGTGACGTAGCGTTCGACGCGCGGCATGGCCAACAGCTCGGAATATGCGATCTGGCGCAGCGGGTGCCCGTCGACTGTGATGCGGAGCCGCCAGGATCCAGGGTCGGGCGCGGGGTCCGCCGTGTTCTTGCTCATGCCGTAGAACTCGGGAGTCGAAGTCACGGCTTTGCGGACCAGGCCGGCGGCGAAGGTTTCGGCTGGCGGGTGGAACGGGAAGAGATCCACGGGGAGGATGGCTCGGCGCGCCATGGCTTCGTTTCGCACATAGCTTTCGAGGGCGACGGCTGCTGTGCCGGCGAGCATGACGATCGCTTCTCTTCTGCTGGCCGCTACCACTCCCTTGCGGTCGTGGCTCGGAATCGGGTGGCGAAACAGAGTCAGCAGGGCAGGGAACCAGAACGTGATCTGGCCCAGCGGCGAATGGTACTCGAAGAGAATACTCATTCCGGCCACGACAGCTAGCGCCGCGAACGCCATCAACCAACGCGATCGTACGATCTGAATCAGAAACAGCGCCGCGCCCAGGGTCGCCAGCCCGCCGGTCACCGCGAACGGCTTCGCCCAGGGGCCTAGCGTCTGAAGAAGCCAGACCGCGTAATGCGAGGGGGTTCTCGCCATGATCCATTCGGCGATGACGCCCGTCCAGAGCGGAGTGTGGAAGAGGTAGAAACTGAGGTAGTGCGGAAGCAGGCCGATCAGCGCGGCGAGCGAGGCTTTCCGGATCCGCGGTCTCACGATTGCCAAACCCGCCAGAACTGACGCGCCACCGGAATGGCCATCGACCGGCCGCCGATCCACCATTTGCGTGCGGATGGCACTACGGCGCGCCGTGTGAAGACATCGTAATCGCGGGCTTCGATCACGGACAGGATTTCGCGATACACGCCGGCGGCTACTTTGACGGCGAATCGCCCGCGCGAATCGAGCAGCGCGATGCCGGGCATGGCGCGCTGGTAGTAATCCCGGGCGCGCGCTACCTGAAACCGCATCAGCGAGTTCCACTCAGGCGTGCGCTGGCCGCCGGCGAGTGAGCCCTCGGAATAACCGAAGCGCTCCAGTTCCTCGGACGGGAGATACAGGCGGCCGCGCCGCCAGTCCTCGGCGACGTCGCGCAGAATGTTGGTGAGTTGCATCGCGATGCCGAGGTCGATAGCGTAATCCAGCGCGGGATCCTCGAATCCGATCGCATGGGACATCATGAGGCCGACGACGCTGGCGACGCGATAGCAGAAGGTTCGCAACTCGGCGAAGTTCCGATAGCGCGTCCCGTTCAGATCCATCCTCATGCCTTCGATCAATTCGAGTGGATATTCGGGCGGTATGTTCTTCACCCGGGCCGTATCGAGGAACACCTTCAAGACAGGGTGCGACGGCTCGGAGCCCTGGAGCGCCGTCTGGACCCGTTCAGCCCACTCCTCGAGATCCCGGCGGCCTTGCTCTAAGGTGGCGCACTCGTCGACGAGGTCGTCGGTATAGCGGCAAAACCAGTACACCGCGTGTGCCGCTCTCGCGAGATCGCGGGGGAAGAAGCCGGTGGCGAAATAGAAGCTGCGGGATCCGAGGGCGGTGGCGCGCGCCGCCTCTTTGTAGAGTCCGGCTAATTCGGAAGGTTCTGGCATACCAGCTTCTCCACGATTTTCGCCGAACTGAGAACGCCGGGCACGCCCGCGCCGGGATGCGTGCCAGCACCCGCGAAATAGAGATGCCGGATGTCCTCGCTCTCGTTGTGCGGCCGGAACCACGCCGATTGGGAGAAGAGCGGCTCAAAGGAGAACCCCGCTCCGGCATAACTGTCGAGCGTGGTTTCGAAGTCGAGGGGCGTGAATACACGCTCGGTCGCGAGGTTATCGAGGAGGCCGGGCAGGTAGCGGTCGTTGAGGAATTTCATCACGCGGTCGCGGAAGGGGCGCGCCTCGGTCGTCCAGTCGATGCCGCTTTGCTGGTTCGGCACCGGGATGAGCGCATAGAAGCAGTCGCAGCCGGCGGGTGCCATGGCCGGATCGGTGGCGGTTGGCCGGTGCAGATAAATCGAAAAATCGGGCGGGAGATTCTTATGGTTGAAGATGTCGTCCAGCAGTTCCCGGTAGCGCTCGGACAGGATGATCGTGTGATGGCGGAGGTCCGGGTATTGCCGTTTCGTTCCGAAGTAGAGGACGAATAGCGACATGCTGTACCGCATGCGTTCGAGCTTGCGGTCGGTGTTGCGGCGGCGGTGCTCGGGCGCGACCATCTTCCTGTACGTGTTCGCGACGTCGGCATTGCTGACGACCGCTTCGGCTGGAATGTGCTCGCCGGTTTCCAACTCCACTCCGCACGCGCGCGGGACGCCATTGTGGGGAGACAGCAGGATTTTGCGGACCGGGCTCGACAGGCGAATGCGCCCACCGATCTCTTCCAACACCTGGCCCATTGCGCGCACGATCGCGCCGGTGCCGCCCATCGCGTAGTGCACTCCCCACTGGCGCTCCAGGTGGTGGATCAGCGCGTAGATGGAAGTGGTTTGAAACGGGTTGCCGCCTACCAACAGCGGGTGGAAGCTGAACACGCGCCGAAGCAGAGGGTCTTTCACGTAGCGCGACACGAAACTGTACACCGTGCGATACGACTGTAGTTTTACCAGATCCGGCGCCACCTTCAGCATGTCGGTGAAGCGGAGGAACGGACGATCCGCTAGTTCGATGAACCCTTTTTGGAAGATGGCCCGGGTGTGACGGATCATTTCGCGGTAGCCTTCCAGGTCGCCGGGGGAGAACGCGGCTACGCGACGCTCGGTTTCGGCTTCGTCGCCGTTGTACTCAAACGAGCGGCCGTTGTGGAACTCGATCCGGTAGAAGGGATCGACCGGCACGAGGCGAACGTAGTCGCTGGTTTTCCGGCCGGCTGCCGCGAAGATCTCATCGAGGAGAAAGGGCGCGGTGATTACGGTAGGGCCGGCGTCGAACGTGAAGCCATCCTGTTGGTACACGTACGCACGACCGCCGAGTTTGTCACGAGCCTCGATCAACTCGACATCGTACCCGCGGGCGCGCAGCCGGATCGCGCTGGCTAGGCCGCCGAAGCCGCTTCCAATCACAACAACTTTCTTCAAGCGATGCGATCCTCAAGGAGGTCGATCAATTCGGCGAGGTCCGCGGTGTCTGCACTCGTGCGGCGCAGCGCGGCCCACGCCACGTCGATGCGATCCTGGACCCACGGGCGCGACACCGGCTCGTCGTCGAGGTAATCGTCCACGGCCTGGAACGCCGATCCGTAGGCGCGCCCGAACTCAATCAGGGGAAACTCCGAGGCGGGATTGGCAAACAGCGTTCCCGCCCTCGCGGCCAGTTCGAACAGCGGTACGGTTTTGAGATCCGATATGGCGCCGCGGTCGTGAGAGCCCGCTACGCCGAGATCCATCGCCTGTCCGGCGATGAGGCCGTCGCAATCGAGCGTGCCGAGCAGGTGCTCCTGGAAACGAACCAGGCGGGGCAGGTCGTCGATGGCGCAGGGCTGTTCGACAACCGAGCGCGCCGCGAGCGCCACCAGTCCGAAGGCCGCGAGAACGGCCACCGCTTCACCGAATTGAACATGGGTTGCGGGTTGACCCCGGCGCTCGAGTTCGTTGTCCATGCAGGGAAGGTCGTCGACGATGAGGGAGGCGCAGTGCAGGAGTTCGACCGCTGCAGCGGCGCGGCTGCCGAAACGCGAGCCGGAATCTATCGCGCGCGCGATCCGCATCGACATTAGCGGCCGGATGCGCTGCCCGCCGCCGAGCACCGCGGAGCGCATGGCTTCGAGTACGGGTCCGCAACGGCCGGCGGAATGGGGCGTCAGAATCTCCACCAGTCGATCGTCGATTGCCGCACGATCGCCCTGGAGGCGATTCGAGGAAATAGAAAGGGAGTGTCCGCTGGTCAAGCGTCTATTGGATTCGGTGGGTGGTTCCGAGGGCGCATTAGTTTAGCTGGACTGAACGTTTTACAGGGGGAACCGGTTCGAGGTACGCTAGTAGGTACTAACCTAGTATTCGCTAACAACGGGGATTGCCCGACTTTCCGTTGAAAGTGGCGACTCTCGCTTGACTCACTTCACGACGCCTTTCTCTGTTTGGCAACTGCCGTCTTCGGAGTAACCAGCGCCTCCAGTTCTCTAATAAGGATCTGAATGTGCTTGTGCCCTTTTACCCGACGGAATTGTTTCTCTGCGACGAGCAGCCCCGACCCCACCCATCGCTCTCGCTGATCTCCACCATGCCAGCGCTTCACGTTGAAGCAAACCCGCTCCACCACCGGGAACGCCGACTCGATTACGTTGGTGCTGGCGAGCGTCTGTCGCAGTTGCGGAGGAACACGAAGCCGATGAACGGTCAGCGTCTCCTCGAGACCTTCACCCAGGCTGCGCGCCGCGCTTGGATTGAAATCCATCAGTTCGCGGTGTAACTGGTTCAGTGCTTGCTTGGCGGCGCTGTAGTCTTCCAGCGCGTACGCCGCGTTCAGCTTCTTGGTCACCGCCGCCTGGTGCTCTTCGGCCAAGTGGTCGAGCACGTTGCGCCGCTTGTGTGCACTTGGCAGCGCTGGATCGCCGCCGACTCGCCGGCGTACTTCTTCACGGCTGCGTGCAGCGCCTTGCCGCCATCCAGTACGTACAGCCGCGGCGCCCTGAAGTCGAATCCGCGATTCATCAGATCCCCCAGCAACTCACCCACCACCGTCGCGTTCTCCGTGGCTCCTTGTCGAATGCCCAGGATCACTTTGCGCCCGTCCTGGCCGATGCCCAACGCCGCTACCATCTGCTGTCCCTCGAGCGGCGTGGCATCAATCAACAACGCGCAGAAACTCATCTTGTCCAGCCGCCGCTCCATCCGGTCCTTCAACTTGTTGCGGCTGGCTTCGATGAAGCGTTCGCTCACCGCGCTCTTCTCCAGCCCGTAGACCTCGGTGAACTCGCGCACCGCCTGACCATACTTCCTGGTGCTCAGCCCCAACATCAACTTCTCCCACACCGTCTCGGTCAGCGGCTCGCCGCGGTGGAACATCACATAAGTTCCTAATCGCACCTCTTTCTCCTCAACCGTCCTTACTCGCGGCCGTTCGATCGGCACCTTCTGTCCCATCACCACGCAGTAGCCCTGCTCGGTGCCCCATCGGTGCGCTGTCCGTTCCGGCTGGGGCTCGTTCCGTTCGCCGACCAACGCACGTACCTCTTCTTCCATCATCAACTCCATCAATTGCAGCCCTGCTTGCCGAATCAACTCGCCCACGCCCCGGCGTAGCCAGCCCAACGTCTCGGCCATCGGCAGCACTAATTGCACGGCCGGGTTCCCTTCGGCAGCCATTCTCTCCAACCGCTTCACTGCTTGTTGCGATTCGATCTGGTATGGTTTCTTCCTGGCGACTCTCCTTTTTCTCTGCTAAGAAAATTGCTCTCAGCCTATCAAAGGCTTCGAGTGGAGAGTCGCTACTTTCTACGATCTTCCGAGCAATCCCTGGCGTTGACAACGGTAAATGGATTAAATGTTTTCGTCGTCGGTTTGCCCTTCCCGGCTAGCCGTGTTGCTTCGTTGATCCCTTTACTGGCCCTGGCAAACCGGCGCAAACCCCCCACTGGACGTGCCCCACGGACCACCCCATGAGGCACAACTCCCCGTCCGGCGCGCTGTCTGCGCTGGACGTCGGCCGCGATCCAGGGAACGCCAGACGGGTCCATGGCGGGCTTCAGAGTCATCCGCCGCATGAGCGTGCGTGGAGAACTTCTAGCCGGACGGCAGTGAGTTTAGCTGGACTGAACGCTTTACAAAGGGAACCGGTTCGAGGTACGCTAGCAAATACTAACCTAGTATCCACTAACAACGTGCCAAGCGCTCGCCTTACTGGTCAGGAACGACGCGCCGCGATTATCGAAGCGGCGATTAACCGATTTGCCGAGAATGGTTTCCGTGGGGTGACGACGCGAGAACTGGCGCAGGCCGTGGGCGTTTCCGAACCGGTTCTTTACCAGCATTTTCCTTCCAAGAGAGATCTGTACGATGCGATCATCGAAACCATCGTCGAAAACAGCGAGTCTTCTTTCGGCGATTGGCCGGATGACCTGTCGAGGTTAAGCGACGATCGCGAATTTTTCACCGCGGTGGCGTCGGGGATCATCCATTGGCATGAGCGCCACCGGGTTTATCTCCGCCTGCTGCTGTTTAGCGCCTTGGAGGGCCACGAATTCAGTGAGATGTTCTTCGAGCGGCATTCCGTACATTTCGTCAACGCGCTGGCCGATCACATCCGCACCCGGGTTGAGGCGGGAGCTTTTCGCTGCGTCGACCCGTTACTCGCCGCACATTTATTTATCGGCGTCACGGCGCACTATGGCATCAACTGCTCCGTTTTTCAGCAGGGCAAGGTGCATGTTCCGCGCGACGCCGCAATCTTCACGTTGGTCGATATTTTCTTGAAAGGAATTCAAGCGTGATGCGTTATCTCGCCGCAATTCTGGCTGTGTTCACCATCGGGTGTTCGCGGAGCAAACAGGTCGAAGCCGCTTCGTCGAAAGCGCCGGAGCCGCAACTGGTGTTAGTTGCGGCGACGGAAAGCAGGCGCATCGACCGGTCTATTTCCGTTACCGGTTCGCTGAGCGCGGACGAGAGCATCACCATCTCGCCGGAAGTGCAAGGCCGGGTGAAAGCGATCTATTTCGATTTTGGGCAGGCGGTCCGCAAGGGGCAAGTCGTGGCGGAGATCGACCCCGCGGAATACCAGATACAGGTCGAGCGTTCCAAGGCGGCGCTGGCGCAATCTCTGGCGCGGCTCGGATTGACACCGGGCGAGGAAAACACGCCGCCCGAATCCACGGCGGCCGGCCGGCAGGCGAAGGCGCAGATGGAGGACGCGCGATCGAAATTCGAGAGCGCGGCGAAGTTGGTGAAGACCGGCGACATTTCGCGAGAGAGGTATGTGGAACTGGAGAAGCAGTATGCGGCGCGAAAGGCCGGGCTCGACGCGACGCAGGACGACCTGCGGGCGATGTGGATGTCCATGGAAGGGCTGCGCGCCGATGTGAAGCTCGCCGAAAAGCGCCTGAACGATTGCACGCTGCGCGCTCCGTTCGACGGTTCGGTGTCGCAGAAGCATGTGTCGCCGGGCCAGTACATAAAGGACAACACGGCGGTGATTTCGCTGGTGAAATCGTGGCCTCTGCGGTTGCGCGTGGATGTGCCGGAGACGGCTGCGGGCAACGTCAAGGCGGGCACTCTGCTGGCGTTCACGACGGACGCCGACGCAGGCGCCGAATTTCATGCGACCGTGCGGGAGTTGAATCCCGCGCTGGATGCGAAGACGCGCTCGCTGTCGGTGGAAGCGCGGCTCAATGAGAACAACCCGCGCCTGCGGCCGGGAATGTTCGTGCAGGTCCGGCTGACGACGGAGCGCAACGCGGAGACTACGGTGGTGCCGCGGAGGGCAATTTACACCGTTGCGGGCCTGACGAAGTTCTTTGTGATCCGAGACGGCCGCGCGATCGAGCAGCGGATTCCGCCGGGGCGCGATCTCGAGGGTTGGACGGAAGTGCCGGTGGGCACGGTCAAAGCCGGCGAACTGGTCGCCATTTCGAATGTCGCGCAGTTGGTGAGCGGCGCCACGGTGCGCGCTCAACGCCCGTAAGCACAGCGAAGAATCATGCAGAAACTCGCCGAACTCTGTATCCGCCGTCCCGTTTTCGCGACCATGCTCATCATGGCGCTGGTGGTAATGGGCATCGCTTCGTACCTGAAGCTCGGTGTGGACCAGTTCCCCAAGATTGAATTGCCCATCGTGAACATCACCACGACGCTGCGGGGAGCCGCTCCGGAAGAGATCGAGACGCAGGTATCCAAGCGCATCGAGGAGGTCGTCAACACGATCAGCGGCATCGACGATTTGCGGTCGAATTCTTCCGAAGGGATTTCGATCGTCAGTATCCAATTCGTGCTGGAGAAGGATCCCGACGTCGCCGCGCAGGAAGTTCGCGACAAGATTAACGCCATCGTCGCGCAGTTGCCTAAGGATGCGGATCCACCGGTGGTGGAGAAGTTCGCGACCGACGCCGCGCCGATTCTCAACATCGCGTTCTCCTCCAACCGCGATCTGCGCGAGATTACGAAGCTGGTGGACGATTCCGTCAAGAAGAACATCGAGTCGCTCAACGGCGTCGGCCAAGTGCGGTTTGTCGGAGATCGCAAGCGCCAGATCCAGGTTTGGCTGGATGGCGAGCAGTTGTATTCGTATGGGATGAATATCGACCAGGTTCGCGCGGCGCTATCGGCGCAAAACGTAGAGGTTCCCGGCGGGCGGGTAAACCAGGGGCCTCGCGAACTGTCGCTCCGCACTCTCGGGCGGGTGGAGCGGCCGGAAGAGTTCAACCGGATCATCGTTTCGTCCGGCAGCACGTCGCCGGTGCGGATTGCCGACATTGGCCATGTGGTGGACGGTATTGAGGAACCGCGTTCGCTGGCGCGGCTGGACGGCCGCCCGGCAGTCGTTCTGGAAGTGAGAAAGCAGTCGGGGACGAACACCCTCGAGGTGATCGCGACGGTGAAGGAGCGCGTCGCGGAGTTGATGAAGACGATGCCGCCCGACTTTAGAGTGACCTACACGCAAGACCAGTCGGAGTTCATCCGCGAATCGTTCCAGGCGGTGCAGAAGCACTTGATTCTCGGCGCCATCTGCGCGGCGTTCATCGTGCTGCTGTTCATTCGGAACTGGCGCGCGACCCTGATCGCCGCCGTGGCGATCCCGATCTCCATCATCTCCACTTACACGTTGATGGGCTGGATGGGATTCACGCTAAACCAGATCACCATGCTGGCGCTGGTGCTGATGGTCGGGATCGTGATCGATGACGCGATCGTCGTTCTCGAGAACATTTTCAAGTTTGCCGAAGAGCGCGGGCTGTCGCCGGTCGAAGCGGCGATCCAAGGCACTCGCGACATCGGTCTCGCGGTGCTGGCGACTACTCTCAGCCTGGCGATCATCTTCATACCTGTCGCGCTGATGAGCGGCATTGTCGGCAAGTTCATGTCGAGCTTCGGATACACCGCCGCATTCGCGGTGATGGTCTCGCTGCTGGTGAGCTTCACGCTGACGCCTATGCTGTCGTCGCGGTTCCTGAAGGCGAAACCGAAAGTAGCCGGGCAAGCCGATTCGACCAAGGAAACGCTGGTATTCAAGTTCTTCGCGATACCGTACCGAAGATTGCTGCGCTGGTCGATGGCGCACCGGTGGGTGATCGCGTGCCTGGCTCTCCTGGTGTTCGTGTCGACCGTTCCGCTGTTCATGGCCATCGGCAAGGACTTTCTCCCGCAGGAAGATCAGGGCGAATTCGAGGTGACGGTCCGCACGCCGCCTGGTTCCTCGCTGGAGGGGACGGATGCCGTGATGCGCCGGATCGAGGACGACATGCGGACGCTGCCGGACGTCAGGAGCATGCTGACGACGATCGGCGCCGATGTACGAAAACAGGTGGATCGGGGATCGGTGATTGTTGAACTCGCCCCGCTGGACCAGCGTAAGAACGGCCAGCTCGCACTCATGCGCATGGCCCGAGAGAAGCTCGCCAAGTACAAAGAGATCACAACGGGCGTTCAGCCGCCGAACCCGTTTCAGAGTGGCGGGACGGATCGCGAGTACATGTATTACCTGCAAGGTCCGGACCTGAACAAGCTGAATGATTACACGACGAAACTGATGGCGCGTTTGCAGGAACTCCCCGGGCTGGTGGACCTGGAAAGCTCGTATGAGCCGGGGCGACCCGAGCTT
Organism: Acidobacteriota bacterium; assembly: GCA_025353165.1. Taxonomy (GTDB): domain Bacteria; phylum Acidobacteriota; class Terriglobia; order Bryobacterales; family Bryobacteraceae; genus TMP-7. Next base: position 38,582 of record JANXRE010000016.1, read on the forward strand.
CGCGTGCGCATCAATCGCGATAAGGCGGCCGACCTGAACGTCAACGTAGCCTCCATTGCGACCGCGCTGCGGACTCTCGTAGCGGGCGACCAGCAGGCCACCAGCTATCGCGAGGGCGACGACCGCTACGACGTGCAACTCCGGGTGGACGAGCAGTTCCGCAACTCGGCCAGCGCTCTGAACCGGCTGTACGTTCCGTCGGCGACGCTCGGGAACGTGCCGATTGCGAATGTCGCGTACCTTGAAGAGGCCAGCGGTCCGGTGCAGATCGAGCGCTATCAGCGGCAGCGCCAAATCATGATCAGCGCGAACCTGGCGCAGGGTCAATCGCTGTCCAACGTGATCGCCGTCACCTACAAAACGATTGCGGAGATGAACCTGCCGCCGGACTATCGCAGCGGGCTGGTGGGGCGATCGAAGGAGTTCGGCCGCGCGGCCGTGAATTATGCGATCGCTCTTCTGCTGTCGATCATTTTCATGTACATGATTCTGGCGGCGCAATTCGAGAGTTTCGTCGATCCGATTACGATTCTCCTGGCGCTGCCGCTGTCGGTGCCTTTCGCCCTGTTGTCGCTGCTTCTCGCGCGCGAGAACTACTCGATCATTTACACTTCGCTGGGCGTGCTGGTGCTGTTCGGCATCGTCAAGAAGAACTCGATCCTGCAGATCGATCACATCAAGAGTCTGCGGCGCGAGGGGAGGCCCCGGCTCGACGCGATCCTGAAAGGTTGCGAAGACCGGCTTCGGCCTATTCTCATGACGACTGCGGCTCTGGTGGCCGGAATGATTCCGCTGGCGGTCGGGGGCGGGGCGGGAGCGGCGACGCGGCGCACGGTGGCGATCGTCGTGATTGGCGGGCAGACCATGTGCCTGCTGTTGACGCTGCTGGTCACGCCGGTCGCTTATTCGTTATTCGACGATCTCTCCGTAATGGTTCCGGCGTTCTTCCGGCGGTTTAGCCTGGGGCCGCTGGTGAAGGCTGCTCGCGCGCACCTCTGGTTATTCCCGCTGCTGCTGGCATTGGTCTGGATGCCGGCCGTTCGCGCGCAGGAAACGACCGCCGCGGAGAAGTTAGTCGCGGCACCGCGGGTGGGTGTCAGCGTGGCCGAGCGGCAACTGACGTTGAAGGAAGCGATTCAGGAGGCGCTACGGAACAACCTCGACATCGAAATCGAGCGCACGAACATTGCGAACGCGGGCCAGGCGATCAAGGGCGCACTGGGCGCGTTCGATCCGACTTTGAGGTGGCTGCCCGGATACCAGTCGACCAACACTCCAACAGCGTCGGCGCTGCAGGGCGCGGATGGCAGGCTGTCGGAAAGCGCCATGACGCAAAACGCGTATTTCCGGTACCGGCTGCCGTGGCAGAACGCGCGCGTGGGCCTGGATTTCGAGAACGGGCGCAGCACATCCACCAACCTCTTTACCAGCTTGAACCCGTACCTGACGTCGCGCCTGCTGATCAGCTTCACGCAGCCGCTGCTTCGAAACCGCGACGCCGACCCAGACCGCACGCAGATCAAGATTCGCCGGAAGCAGTTTGACATCGCGCAGTCCGATTACGAGGTGCGCATCATCGACGTGATTGCGCGGGTGGAGGGCGCCTATTGGAATCTAGTAGCCGCGCGCCAGGACGTGCAGGTGACTTCGGACGCGGTCGAGCTTGCGAAGCTGCAACTGGCGCAGAACCGGCGGATGATCGCATCGGGCACGCTGGCGCCGATCGAGGAATCCGCCTCGCGGGCGGAACTCGAACGGCGGCTGGACGGGTACTACGCGGCCGTTGGCGTGGTGACCGAAGCGGAGAATGCGCTGAAGGTTTTGCTGGCGGCGGACAGGACGGCATCGATCTGGGGCGACCAGATCGTCCCGACGGAACTGAAGACATCGAATGCCGCCGACTACGACGACTACCGCGCCGCTGTTTCGGAAGCGTTGAAGCGGCGGCCCGAGCTGCGGACCATCGGCCTTGAGAAGGAACAGACCGCTACGCAGAAGGAACTCGCGGTGAACCAGACGAAGCCGGAATTGAACCTGGTGGCTTCCTACACGAACATGGGTCTCGCGGGGGCGGTAAATAACGTCAGCAATCCGTTCACCGCATCTCAGGGCGCGATATACGATCGCCTGAACCAGCTATCTACGATTGCGGGACTTCAACCGGTGCCAATAGGCAGCGGCTTCGGCGGAGTGCCCGGCAGTCTGCTTGGCGGCTACGGAACGGCTCTGTCATCGCTGTTCGGAGGGAAGTATCAGAGCGCATCGGTGGGGCTCGCTTTCGATTTCAACATTCGGAATCGCGCAGCCGAGGCGCAGTTAGGGCAGACGGTGATTGCCGAGCGGCGGATTAAGCTGGAGCAGGCGCGGGCGGAACAGACGATCGAGGCGCAGGTGCGGAACGCGCTGCAGGCGATTCAGACCGCGCGGCAGCGGGTGGCGGCGGCGCAGGCGTCGGAACAGGCTGCCAAGGAAAAGTTGGACAGTGAGACGCGACTGTTCGAAACGGGCGAGTCGACGAACTTCTTCGTGTTGACGCGGCAGAACGAATATCTCGACGCGCGGCGGCGGGTGGTGGTCGCGCAATTGGATGGGAACCGGGCGGTGGCGCGGTTGGAGCAGGCGCTGGGGACGACGCTGGAGACCTACGGCGTAACGGTGAAATAGCGCAGCGTCAGCGCGGCCGGCTGACGGACGTTTCTTCGCGAATGATCCCGTGCATCGCAGCCAAACGCGCGGGCTTAGGCATGTCGGCAGCGCTCAGGGAGGCGTAGAGTGCCAGAGCCTGATCGCGCTTACCCTCCGCCAGGAGACGCTCCGCGCACACGAGGGCGGCATCGGCCACGGCCATCCTGGTCATCCCCTTTGTTTTTGCGAGGGCAGCCTGCAGTTCCTTTTTGGAGGACACCCCGCCAATCTTGCCCAGCGCCGCGGCCGCCGCACGGGCGACATCGGCGTCGACGCCGTAAATCATCGCCGCAAGAGCGGGACCGGCCTTGGCATCCCTGCGCTTCCCGATCGAGTTGATCACGCCGATCAGGAGATTGCCCTTGAGCTTGGACAACCCGGCACGCAGAGCGTCATCGGCCGCCGGATCGGCGATCGGCTCGAGGCCGTAACGCGCGTACGTGCTTAAATGCTCATTGCCGAGCAGAGCCGACAGCGCCGGCACTGCCTCTTTCGCCCCGAGCTCGCCGATCCGCTGGCAAGCCTTTGCCTTCTGGAATTCCGGCGAACTGGAATCCGTGAGGATGCGGATGAGAGCAGCCGCATCCATCCTGGCGATGTCGCCCTCCTGAAATTCGGGCGGAGGCGCCGGCGGCTTCGCCTTTGCGGGCTGCGGTGCGGGTGCCGGCTGTGCTGTTTGCTGCATTGTGCGTCTCCTCGCTCAGACTCGCCACGGCTCGCGCAACGCGCGGGACCGCATCCGGTTGGCGATGTCGTCATTTCCGAACTCCCGCTTCTCGGGGTCCCACGTCAGTTTCCTGCCGCGTTGGTAAGCGATGAAAGCCGCGTGGCACGCGATGTGCGAGTTTGCCGCCGCGGCTGCGCTGGCGCGCGGCATCTGACGCGTCCTGATGCAGCGCAGCAGGTCCGCCACGTGATTCACAAGCGCCAGACTGGCCGACTCGGTGGGCCGCAGCAGCGGCTTGATATTGGCGGAACTCTCGATGCGGGTAGCGTCGCCGGTTTCCACCCAGCCCTGGTCGCCTTCTATGCGGAAGCTGCAGGAGCCGGTTTTTAAGCTGCCCTCCCAGCCATCGTCGCGCATCACAAGGTTTACGCCATTCGCGTATTTGCAGAGCACCTTGTAGGGGCCGACGTTAGTGCCGACGGGCTCGTACTCCACGGGCTGCGTGTCGTCGAGCCCCGCCGCCCAATGGCACAGGTCCACGGTGTGGGAGCCCCACTCGAGAATGCCGCCCCCGTGAAAATCGTAATAGTTGCGCCAGCCGCCGCGAACATACGCGGAGTTGTAGGGACGCCAGGGCGCGGGTCCCAGCCAGCGATCCCAGTCGAGCACCTGCTTGGGGGGCAATTTCTCGGCTTCGAGCCAGTCGCGGCTGGGAATCGGCGGCCAATCGGCCGAGGGGCCGACGTTGGCGTAGAGAGTTTGCAGTGTGCCCAGGGCACCGGACTTGAGCAGCTCTTTACAGAGCTCGAAGTTAGCGCCATTGCGGCGCTGGCAGCCGGCCTGGTAGATGCGGTTGTACCGGCGGAACGCATCGGCGAGCGCCCAACTCTCCTCCATCGACATGGAGCACGGCTTCTCGCAATAGACGTCCTTGCCGTGCTGCGCCGCGATAATCGCGAGAGGCGTGTGCCAGCGGTCGCCCGTCGCAATCAGCACGGCATCGATGTCCTGACGGGCGAGCAGAGCATACTGATCGTCGTACATCTGGCAGTCGCGGTTGCCATACTTCTGGTCGACCATCGACTTGACTTCTTCGCGCCGTTCATTGCGGACGTCGCAGATCGCGACAAATTTCGCCTGGCTGAAGCCGAGCAGTTTACTGAGGACGTGTGCACCGCGCGCGCCGATGCCGATGCCGCCAAAGACAATTTGGTCGCTAGGCGCAACGGCCCCGGCTCGCTGGCCGAGCACCACACTGGGGACGATCAGTGGCGCGATGGCGCTCTTCAGGATCTCGCGTCGGGTTGTCATGGGGCGTCAATCAGGATTCTATAACGATTCGCGAACGCTGGCGACGGTGTTGCGCACCGAACTGAAAACATTAAGGTTCTGAATTGTCTGTGGAAAACGTGTGTATAAGCGACCTAACCCGCTGAACACGCTTGCCTTACCCTGTCAATAACTATCCCGCGAAAGTCACAGCGCGGATACTTGCCGTACTCTGGGCTTCCCGCTACGCTTAAGTTTCATTTCCGATGCCGCCGCACGCACATCCCGATCTCGCGCTCGAAAAGGGGTTGCCGGTCAACATCGACGCCGAACGCCTGGTGCTCGGCTCCATCCTAATTGAGGACTCCCTCTACCTGCCCGTTGCGGCAGTCCTCGAAGCCGGCGATTTCAGCCTGGAAAAACACCGGCGCATTTTCGAGCGCATGGCGGACCTGTACGAACGCGGCGAGCGCATCGACCGGGTTTCCCTCGCCGAAGAGCTGATGAAGAAGAATCAGCTGGAATCGGTGGACGGATTCAGCTACCTTGCCACGCTCGATGAGGGTTTGCCGAGAATCCCGAACATCGACGGGTACGTCCGGATCGTCAAGGATAAATCGACTCTCCGGCGCATCATCTACACGTCGCAAAAGCTGATCGACCGCTGCGTCCTGGCGGAGGAATCGCCGGACGAGATTCTGGCGGGCGCGGAGGAATCCCTGCTGCGGCTGGGGGAGGCTCGGGCGAAGGACGCTCTGCGCAGCCCCTCCGAAGTGATCGAGAAGTTTCAGGGCGGGTTCAACGCGTTCCTTGATCCGAGCCAGCGCATTAAGGGCATCAGCACCGGCTTTGTGAAGTTCGATGAGATGACCGGCGGGCTCCACGCCGGAGACCTGTTCATACTTGCGGCCCGCCCCTCGATGGGGAAGACGGCGCTTGCCTTGAACATCGCGCAGCACGTCGCGACGCACCCGAGTCTGCGCAAGCCGGTCGCGGTGTTTTCGCTGGAAATGTCGGCGGAATCGCTGCTCACCCGCATGATCTGCGCGGGCGCGCGGGTGGATATGCAGAAGTTCCGGGCCGGCTATCTCAACCAGGACGAGAGGCGGCGCCTGCATCAGTCGGCGGAGGAGCTGATCGAATCGCCGCTGCAGATCGACGACACGCCGGGCACGAACATCATGGACATTCATGCGAAACTTCGCCGTATGCGCAGCGAGCATGGGCTGGGCCTGGTGATCATCGACTATCTCCAGTTGATGAGCAGCCGGGGGCGTTCCGAGAACCGCAACCAGGAGATCAGCGCCATTACCCGCGGCTTGAAACTGCTCTCGAAGGACCTCGCAGTGCCGTTCGTCGTGCTGTCCCAGCTAAGCCGCGCTCCGGAAAGCCGGCCCGGCGATCACCGGCCGCAGCTTTCCGATCTTCGCGAATCGGGATCCATCGAGCAGGACGCCGATCTGGTGGCGTTCATCTTCCGGGAAGAGGTCTACAAGCCCGATCAGGAAAGCCTTCGCGGCAAGGCGGAACTGCTGCTCTCGAAACAGCGCAACGGCCCGACCGGCCGCATCAATCTCGTGTTCCTGAAAGAGTGCACGAAATTTGAGAATCGAACAGATGTGTTCGACGACGGCTCGCAGGAATAGGAGTCTTCAGGCGGACAGCAGCCCCGCGCGCTCCAGCAGCGCATTCGGGTCGGGATCCCGGCCCATAAACGAGCGGTACAACTCCGCCGGATCTTCACTGTTCCCGCGAGCGAGAATTTTGTCGCGGTATTCGCGCCCGACTTCGGAATCGAAGACTCCGGCTTGCTTGAACCGTGTGAACGCATCGGCGTCCAGCACCTCGGCCCACTTATACGAATAGTAGCCGGCCCCGTAGCCCACGGGACTGCCGAACAGGTGGGTGAAACCGGCGATCATGGCGTAATCCTCGGGTAGCGGCGTTGCCGCGAACTGCTGCAAGATGCGCCGGGAATAGTCGATCACGCTGCCGTCGCGTTCCGGGTCGTACTCGCGATGCAGCTTCAGGTCCACCGTCCCGTGGCCGAGCTGCCGCATCTGCGCGTTCGCCGATCGAAAAGTGCGCGCGCGAAGCATTTTTTGGAATAGCTCTTCGGGAATCGGCTCGCCGGTCTCGTGATGCCTCGCGAAAAGGTCGAGAGACTGGCGTTCCCAGCACCAGTTCTCCATGATTTGGGACGGAAGCTCGACGAAGTCCCACGGGACGCTTGTGCCCGCAAGGCTCTTGACCTCCACGCGGCTCAGGCAGTGATGAAGCAGGTGGCCGAATTCGTGGAAGATGGTCTCGACTTCCCGGTGCGTGAGCAGCGCGGCCCTGTCGCCGATGGGCGGCGTGAGATTGCCGCAGATCAGTCCCAGGTGCGGCTGATCGGGATCGACGGCGGGAATGCCGGTAATCAGGGTGTCCATCCATGCGCCGTCCCGCTTGTTCTCGCGAGGATACCAGTCCGCGTAGAAAGCTCCGAGCCGGCACCCGGCGTCGTCCTCGATGACGTAATACTTGACTTCGGGATTCCACACCGGCGCGCCGGATTGCTCGCGGACGCCGATGCCGAGCACGCGCTGGAAGATGTCGAACATGCCGGCGACGACCTGTTGAACAGGAAAGTAAGGGCGCAATTCCTCCTCGTCGAAGTCATAAAGAGCCCTACGCTCTTTCTCGGCCCAGTAGCCGGCATCCCAAGCCTTCAACTCCCGGCCTGCAAACCGCTCAAGCTGCTGGCTCTCGCGGTGAAACGCGGCTTCGGTTTTCTCACGCAGGTCCTCAAGGAAGCGCTGGGCGCGTTCGCCGTTGTGGGCCATGCGATCCTCGAGAACGAAATCGGCGAAATCGCCGAAGCCCAGCAGCTTCGCTTTTCGCCGGCGGAGATCGAGGATGCGCACGATGTTCTCGCGGTTGTCGAGATCGCCGCAGGCGGCGCGTTGGTTGAACGCGCGATACAGATTCTCGCGAATTGAGCTGTCATCCAGATACGTCATGACCGGGATATAGCTCGGCGCCTGGAGGGTGAATCGCCAACCGTCGACTCCTTTGGCTTGCGCGCTCTGCCTCGCCGCCGCCCGCGCGCTTGCCGGCAATCCCGCCAGGCTCGCTTCGTCCTGGACAACGATCTCGTATGCATTGGTGGAGTCGAGGACGTTCTGCGAGAACTTCGTTGTGAGCTGCGTCAGCTCGATGTCGATTTCCTGAAGCTTGCGCTTGCCATCGGCGTCCAGGTCCGCGCCGTGCCGGCGAAAGTCGGCCATAGTTTTTTCGAGAAAGCGTTTTCGCGCGCCGGCCAGGGACTTAGCTTCTTCGGTCTCCGCGAACGCCTGGATGGCTTGCCAAAGTTCCACGTTCAACACGATGCTCGAATAGAACTCCGCGGCTCGCGGCTGCACATTGTTGTAAGCCTCGCGCAACGCCGGGTACGTTGCGACGGCCTCCAGGTGGCCGACGACGTGCATGGCCTTGTCGAGCGGCTCGGTGCACTCATCGAACGCCTTCATTGTGTTCTCGTACGTTCGCGGCCCTGGCGCTGCAATCGCTTCGAGGCAATTGCGGGCCTGCCCGATCAATTGGTCCACGGCAGGCTCGACATGTTCCGCTCGGACCTCATCGAACGGAATCAAAAATAAACGGCTAAGAAGGGGATTGGACATCAGCGTGATAAAATCAGGATAACCTCAATGCATCCAGATATTCATCTGGTAACCAAGCTGCAAAGCCTGGATACGCGGATCGACGAGCTTCAGAAGGAAATTTCCGCTCTGCCGCGCCACGTAGCGCAGATCGAGAAAGCGCTTGAATCGCACTCACGGCATTTGGAGGCCAACCACGCCGCCCTGGCCGCCAACCACAACGAGCGCAAGAAGCTCGAAGGCGACATTCAGTCGGTGCAGCAGAAGACCTCCAAACTGCGGGATCAGATGAATGGGGCGAAGACCAACGAGCAATACAAAGCCTTCCAAAACGAGATCGCCCACTTCGAGAAGGAAGTCCGCAAACACGAAGACCGCATTCTGGACCTCATGGGCGAGGCCGAACCGCTGGACGCGAACGTGAAGAAAGCCGAGGCCGCGCTCGCCACCGAAAAGAAGCAGGTAGAGGCGGAGAAGAAAGCTGTCCACGACAGAACGGAACGGGACAGTGCGGAACTCGCGCAGTTGCAATCCGAGCGCAAGCAGGCTGCCGGGCAGCTTCCGCCGAGCACGCTGCAGCAGTATGAGCGTCAGCGCAAACGTGGGCATGGAATCGGAGTGGCCGAGGTCGTGGACGGACGGTGCAGCGCGTGCCATATCGTCCTGCGGCCCCAGCTTTTCGAGGATGTGAAGCACGGCGACAAGCTAATTCAATGCGAGAGCTGCGGCCGCGTGATCTACCACAATCCGCCCGTGAGTTTCGAGGGCGACGTCGCGCTACCTCAGCCCGCTTCCTGACACCGACATGTTGCGATTCGAAACGGCGGGTGAGTCCCACGGCGAGTGTCTTGTCGCGACCTTGACCGGCTTGCCGGCCGGCGTGCCCGTGGATATCGACGCGGTAAACCGGGAGCTGTGGCGCAGGCAGCAGGGTTTCGGCCGCGGCGGCCGCATGAAGATTGAAACGGACCGGGCCGAGATTGTCGCAGGGGTGCGGCATTCGAAGACCATCGGGTCGCCGATCGCGATCCTCATCCGCAACGCGGATTGGAAGAACTGGACCGAGGCGTTGCCGGTCGAGGACGCGGTCGGAGGCGAGGACAAAAAGAAACCCGTGACACGGCCGAGGCCTGGGCACGCAGACCTCGCCGGCGCGATCAAATACAATTTCCAGGACGCGCGCTACATCCTGGAGCGGGCTAGCGCGAGAGAGACCGCGGCGCGCGTCGCGGTTGGCGCGCTGGCGAAGGCGCTGCTCGGCGAATTCGGAATCAGAGTGCTCAGCCATGTGGTTTCGGTCGGTCCGATTTGGCTGGAGCGAGCCGTGGCCTGGGACGAAATCGCGGCGCTCAGCCAGCGAGACCAGGTGCTGCTGGGATGCGTGGACGCCGGGATCGAAGCACGGATGAAGGAAGTGGTGGACGAGGCGTACCGAACGGGCGATACGGTGGGCGGCGTTTTCGAAGTGGTCGCGCACAATGTTCCGCCCGGCCTCGGCTCGCACATTGCGTGGGACACGCGTCTGGACGGACGCCTGGCGCAAGCGATCGTTTCGATGCAGGCGGTGAAGGGCGTCGAAGTGGGGCTGGCCTCGGAAGGGACCGCGGCGTTCGGCTCCAAAGTGCAGGACACGATTCACTACGACAAAAACGCGCGCCGTTTCACGCGCGGCGCGAATCGCGCCGGCGGTCTCGAGGGCGGCATCACCAACGGACAGGATATCCTGGTTCGCGGGTTGTTAAAGCCGATCTCGACCCTGCGCCGCCCGCTTGAATCCGTAGATTTAGCGACGCGGGAGCCGGCGCTCGCGGCCTACGAGCGTAGCGACATTTGCGTGGTCCCGGCCGCGGGCGTGATTGGCGAGGCCATGGTGTCCATCGTGCTCGCCCAGGCTTTCCTGGAAAAGTTCGGCGGCGACTCGATGACCGAAACACGCCGTAATTTTGAAGGCTATCTCGACCAGGTCAGGAACTTTTGATGGTTCACCCGATAGTGAAATACGGCCAGCGGGTACTCGAAACGCCCGCGGCGACGATTACGGATTTCGACGATCCGGAGCTGCACAAGCTGGTAGCGGATATGTTCGATTCGATGTATGCGGCCAAAGGCGTCGGCCTCGCGGCGACGCAGATCGGCATCGGCAAGCGGATCGCTGTCGTCGACACCACCACCGGCGAAGACCCCTCGGCGAAGCTCGTCTTCATCAACCCCGAGATCATCGGCAAGGAAGGGGCGCAGACGGGAGAGGAAGGCTGCCTGTCCATACCGGGGTTTCGCGAGCAGGTCACCCGCTCGAACAAGGTCACGATCAAAGCGCAGAACGCGAAGGGCGAGTGGTTCGAGATGACGGGCGATGGCCTGCTGGCGCGCGCGTTACAGCACGAGACCGATCATCTGAACGGCACACTGTATATCATGCATGTCAGTCCCCTCAAGCGCGATCTGATCCGGCGGAAGATTCGGAAGATGCAGAAGCTCGGAGAATGGGGCTAGCCTGACCATGCGGCTGGTTTTCATGGGCACCCCGCAATTCGCCGTTCCCACACTCGAACGAATCGTCGCAGCGGGCCATGAAGTTATCGCGGTCTACACGCAGCCGGACCGCCCCAAGGGCCGTGGCCAACAACTTTCGCTCTCGCCGGTGAAGGAAGCCGCGCTCCGGCTCGGGCTGGATGTTCAGCAGCCGCAACGCGTCCGCCGCCCGGAAGTCGTCGAGCAGCTTGCGGCTGCGCAGGCCCGCTGCATGGTGGTGGTCGGATACGGGCAGATCATTCCCCAATCGATCATCGACCTGCCGCCGCTGGGAATCGTCAATGTGCACGCGTCGCTGCTGCCGAAATACAGGGGCGCGGCGCCCATTCAATGGGCTATCGCGCGGGGAGAGACAAGCACGGGCGTGACCACGATGAGAATCGATGCGGGCCTGGACACCGGGGACATGCTGCTGAAGCGGGAAACCGGGATCGGCGCCGATGAGACCGCCATCGATGTCGCGGCGAGACTGTCGGTGGCCGGAGCGGATCTTCTCATTGAGACGCTGAAGGGTCTCGAAGCCGGAACGATCCCTCCCATCCCGCAGAACCACGCGGAAGCCACTCTTGCCCCTATCATCAAGAAGGAAGATGGACAGATCGACTGGAACTGGCCGGCCAGGGCAATCGTGAATCGTTCGCGCGGTTTGGTGCCGTGGCCGGGAGTCTACACGCGGTACCGGGGCCAGCAGTTCAACATCTGGCGGGCTCGGGTTGCCGGCGACAGCGTAGAACCAGGAATGCTGGTGAACTTCGGAAGGCGTCTGCTCGCGGGAGCCGGCGACGGTTCGGTGGAATTGCTCGAAGTGCAGATGGAAGGCAGGAAGCGAGTGGACGCGGCGGCGTTCTTAAACGGATACCAGGTCAAGGCGGGAGAGCGACTAGGATGAAACTGCCCCTCGGATACCGCTACGCTTCGGCGTACGCGGGCATTCGCAAGAAGAGTAAGGACGACGTTGGGCTGATCGTTTCCGAGAGGATCGCGTCGGCGGCGGCGGTGTTCACCAAGAACCGCGTCCAGGCCGCGCCGGTTCGACTGGCCCGGCGCCATCTCAAGATCTCGCGTGGATTGGCGCAAGCCATCGTGGTGAACGCGGGGAATGCGAACTGCGCGACGCGCACTGGCGATCAGGTCGCGCTGGCGACGTGTCGCGCCGCCGCCGGTGAACTGGGCTGCAAGGTGGAACATGTAATTCCCGCATCGACGGGAGTAATCGGCGTCGAGATGGACGGGCAAAAGCTCATCCGGACGCTTCCGCGCCTGGTTAAGAACCTCGTCCCCGACGCATTCGAGGACGTGGCCCACGCGATGATGACTACCGACACGGTGCATAAAGTCGCGGCGGCCGACGTCTCCATTCGCAATCGCCAGGTGCGGGTGGCGGGCATGACGAAGGGATCGGGCATGATCATGCCGAACATGGCCACGACTCTGGCCTTCGTGGTAACGGACGCCGAAGTGAGCCCGGGCGACTTAAAAGAGATTCTGGCCGCCGGGGTGGAGCGCAGCTACAACCGCATCTCAGTGGACGGCGACACATCGACCAACGACACGCTGGCGATTCTCGCGAACGGCGCATCGGGGGTGCGCCCGGGCGAGCACGATTTCAAGAAATTCCAAGCTGCGATCGACGAAGTGCTGCAGAGCCTGGCGGTGCAGATTGTGCGCGACGGCGAGGGCGCCCGGAAGCTCATCACCATCTATGTGGAGGGCGCGGCAGACAATGCCGACGCCGCCAGGATTGGCCGCGCAATCGCCAATTCGCCGTTGTTCAAGACGGCGATTGGAGGTTCGGATCCCAACTGGGGCCGCGTTATCTCGGCGGCTGGGAATTCCGGCGCCGACTTCGATCCGGAGCAGGTGGACATCTTTTTGCAGGACACGCTGGTGTGTGAAGGCGGGTTGGCCGCGGAGTTCTCCGAGTCGAAACTCAAGAATAAACTGGATGACGACGAGGTTTCGGTGCGGTTCGCGATACACGGGCGCGGTCCGGGCGAGTCGCGCTTCTGGACCTGCGATTTCACCGAGGATTATATTCGGATCAATGCGAGCTACCGCACTTAGCTTCGCGGCTGTCATAGCGGTGGCTGGTTTCGCCCAGATCACGTCCCGTTTCAACGACACCATTGCAGCCATGTCGGCGGCCCTGGCCGAGGACAACGCCGAGGCATTCCTGGAGCATGTGGACAGCAAGATGCCTGGCTATGAGCGGCTGAAGGCGAACGTCGAGGCGCTGGTCAGTCAGGCCGACGTTCACTCCGGCGTGGATCAGATTGTCGAGGACGGCAACGAAGTCACCGTCGAGTGGGAGATGCGGATCACCCCGCACGGCGACGCGTCGCGGATCGAGCCGCGCCGTGCGACGCTGAACCTGAAGTTCGAGCCGGACGGGAAGACGTGGAAGTTAGTGGCGCTCGACCAAGTGGATTTTTTTGAGCCGCCGCGCGTTCGGCCTTAGACTCCGCCCCCCTGCGCCGGACCGTATTGCAATACCTGCACCTTTTCCATCGTGATCAGGCCGCTGCCGATCATCTCGTCGAGAATGGGCAGAAACGCCTCGATCTTCTCCTGGCTGTCCACGATCTCGATGACGATCGGCAAGTCCTCGGAGAGCCGCAAAATCTTGGTCGTGTGCACCCGGCTGGAATGACCGAACCCCATCGGTCCGCGAAGCACTGTGGCACCGGCCAGATGCATCTCCCGCGCCTTGAGGACGATGCATTCGTACAGCGGCTTGCCGCGGAACTTGTCGTCCTCGCCGAAGAAGATGCGCAGCAGCGTGGCGTCGCGGGGCAGTCTCACCGGCTCATCTCCAGGGCGGCTACGGAACCGAGCCACACGCCCAACAGGCACACCAGAACCGAAGCGAGAACGTAGGCCATCGCGCGTCCCGGCTCACCCGCTCTCGCCAGATTGAGTGTCTCCAGGCTGAACGAGGAGAAGGTAGTAAAGCCGCCGCAGATCCCGACCATGACGAACTGGCGAGTGGTGCTGGCCACTAAAATTCGCCCTTCCGGCGCGGTCATCGTGGCGAACCAGCCGATGAACGTGCAGCCGATGATGTTGACAAACAGAGTGCCCCAGGGGAATGTCGGCCCGAGACTCCGCGCCGCCCACCCTTGCATCGAGTACCGTGCCACGCCGCCGAGCGCGCTCCCAAGTGCAATCCAGAAATAGACCAAGTACCAGTGTAATTTGCCAAAATACGGAAGTGCGCAACGAAGAGGCTTTTCTCAGCTACTCGGTCGAGAAACTCGGACAGTACACCGATCGCATCTCGGTGTGCGTCGACAAACTGACGCCGGAGCAGCTTTGGGCCAGAGGCTCGGAAAACGAGAATGCGATGGGTAACCTGGTGCTGCATCTAGCGGGCAATGTGCGCCAGTGGATCGGGCACGGAATCGCCGGCCGGGAGAACGTCCGCGACCGCGACTCTGAATTCGCGGCGCGCCGCGACGGCGGCGAACTACGGCCGCTCCTGCGCAACGCCGTGAACGAAGCCATCGCGGTCATCGCGGCGCTGACGCCCGAGAGGCTGGCGGAAACGAAGAACGTGCAAGGTTACGACGTGACAGTGCTCCAGGCCGTGTATCATGTCGTCGAGCATTTCTCGCATCACGCCGGCCAGATCCTGTTCGCAACGAAGATGCTGACCGCGGACGACCTCGGTTTCCATCGCCACCTGCACGGCGCCAAACACGGCGGGCAAACCCCGTGATTCGCAGGTGGCTGTTCATCGCCCTGCTTCTGCTGCTGACGCTTTACGCGGGCGACTACCTTTCGCTGAAGTACCGGATACCGGGAAACCGGGCCCAGTTCGGCTCCGTGCAGACGCGCACCTCGTACGCGGTGACACAAAAAAGCAAGAAGACCGAATACTACTTCAACCCTCCGGAGAACGAAACGTGCGTGCACTCGCTCTTTCCGCAGCTCGGACACAATCCGTGTTGGTACGTCGAGCGGAATCGCGTCAGGCAGATCGATTTGTAGACTTGTCAGGAGCGTACTCGACCACCACGAGGGTGATGTCATCGGTGAGCAGCGTGCCCTCGGCGTAAGCCTCGACAGTGGCTAGAATCTCGCGGTGGAGGTCCGGGCAGGTTGCGCTCACCCTGGACTTGAGCAGGTTACTCAGGCGCTCGACGCCGAAGAATTTATCTTCCGGGTTCTGCGCCTCTGTCAGACCGTCGCTGTAGATCACGATCTTGTCGAGGGGCGCGAGTTGTATCCGCTCGACATGAAAACTCGCTCCTTCGATCATCCCGATCGGCAGGCTGGTCGTGGCGAGCGTCGTCAGGCGTCCGTCGTTGTGGATCACAAGCGGCCCACAGTGGCCGGCATTCGACCAGTGCAGGATTCCACTCCGGTCGATCATGCCGTAGAACACGGTAGCGTATTTCTCACCCTTCGTACGTTCCAGCAGATAACGGTTGATCCGGTCCATCATGGACGCAATCTGCGCGGGCGAATCGGATGCCAGAAGGAACGCTCCCTGTAGAAACGACGCCAGCAAAGCCGAGCTGACGCCTTTACCCGACACGTCGGCGACAGCGATCGACCAGGACTCCGGACCCAACTGCCGCACGTCGAAGTAATCGCCGCCTACCTGCCGCGACGAGAGGCTCGATCCGGCGGCGCGAAACCACCCGGAGGTGGGAAGCTCGGTCGGCAGCAGGCTGCTCTGGATCTGCCGTGCGACGTCCAGTTCCTCGTCCATCCGCTGCTTGGCCCGCTCCTCTTCCAGCAGGCGGGCGTTTTCCAGAATCGTGGACGCCTCCAGAGCCAGCGTCTGGAGGAGTTCGCGATTGCCCGCCGACAGGTCGGCGTGGGTCTCGCGCGAGTCCATGTACAGGAGGCCCGCGGTGTCGTCCAGCGACGTCACCATCGTGTCTTCGGTGCCACCGGTGCGCACCCGAACGAGCGGAACGCAGACGACGCTCCGCAGTTCCAGGTCGGCGACAGTCGTGTTGGGGCGGACTCCCTGCTCTTCCAGAGGGTCGAACGACATCGACAGCAGTTCGCGCCGCTGCTTCAGCGCCCGCTGGATAACACTCGTCGGGACTTTTAAATCCGTGTTGGACAGTGGCGCGCCTCCGCGCTCGCGCGCCACCTTCACGACGAGATCCTGGCCATCTCGCAAAAGGAGAAAGCCGCGCTCAGTTCCGGTGACGGCGAGCGCCGCGTCGACCACCGCTGTCAGGACATCGTCGATGGACAGCGAGCTCTGCAACGCCCGGGCGACTTCCACCAGTGCGCGAAGCTTGCCCAGATTGCCCTTGACCGGGCCGGTCGCCGCCGGCGCCTGGAGTTGTTCCAGGATGCGGCTGAGATCGCCTTCGTCGAAGCTGAATGTGATCCGGTAGGAATCCTGAAAGCCGAAATCGATGCGGTCGGAGTTGCGCAGAGGCCGGCGGTCTTGGATGCGATCGCCGTTTACGTAGACACCGTGGCGGCTCTTCAGGTCTTCGATCAGGTACTGGCCGTCCTGAAAGGTGATGCGCGCGTGATTCCGGGAGATCCGTGTATCGCGCAGAACGAGATTGTTCTCGGCGTGCCGTCCGATGGCGAACGGCAGCGGATCCAGCGGCACCCGGGTGCGATTTCCCGACGGGTTGGCGACGACCAGCGTCGGGCGCCGATCTTCGCCCGCCCGCGCCTCGGGCGACGGCGGCATCAGCTCTTCCGCTCCGCCTTCTTTCTGGGAGGCTCGGAATCGGCTTGCGTGGCAGCGTCGCGGACTTCCTTCGCCCGCAGCGCCTGGCAATGAGAACAATACCCGCCCACCTCGGTACGAGCGACCAGGATCTGAAAGCCGAAATGGGATTCGACCTGCCGGCGCAATCGGCTCAGCGGCTCGCCGAAGAATTCCTCGACCTTGCCGCAGCGCAGACAGACGACGTGCGCGTGCTCCTGCTTCAGGCGCGTCTCGTAGTAGTGCTGGTCGCCCCCGTAGTGCATGAGGTCGAGCTCATCCACGAGGCCGCCGGCTTTCAGCATCTTCAACGTGCGATAGACGGTGACGCGATTCAGTTTAGGGTCGAGCGCCTGGGCCATTTGGTAAAGGCTTTCGGCATCGAGGTGCTTTCCGGATTTGTCAATCAGGTCGAGCAGTATTTGCCGCTGGCGGGTGAGGCGGACGCCGCGCGCGCGCAACGAATGTTTCATGTCGGGAAGCGCGGCAGTCCCTTCCGGTCCGGCATTGGAAGAGCCCGGGTGCCCCTCAGCGCTACTGCGACGAGTCATACTCCAAATCGTAACACCGTGTCCTCGCTGTCGCGCGCTCCGCAACTGACCCACATTGCATCACACTGGTGTAGTGGCATCACAATGAGAACAATGCCCACCCGACCGAAGACGCCACGCACGTCCAGAGTGAAGACCGTGCGCCAGAGTGTGACGATCCCAGCGTCCCTGGTGGTGGCAGTACGCCGCGTGGCGAAAGATCGCCACCTCACCATGAGCCGGGCGCTGGTCTCCCTGGCCGAGCGCGGCGTCCGTGCAGAGCTGGACGCCAAAGAGAATCTGAAGACCACCTACAAGCGCTTCATGGACGAGCAGGAGCCCGAACGCAAGAACGAAGCCGGGAAGGATTTGGTCCGCGCGATCTTTGGGAAGGACGCGATTGCCGAAGATACGATTCTCTAACCTACCCCGCGGTCTTTGGCACCATTTGTCGGAAAAAGTTCGGGAGCGGGAGATCTCGCTTACGCACCTCGCGCGGCTGCCGGACTGGATCAACTTAGAACCGCATGCGCCCGACGGGGACTGGTATAAGGATTTTGGATCGTTCAAACTGTGCGACTCCGGCGAGTATCCGCGAACCGTGCTCACGGAGGAGATGGCGGCGTTCGGAGCGGAGGTGAGCCGGGTGCGGCGAGAAGATCCGTGCCGATGCGCGCCCCACAATCCGCTGCCAACCTCCCGTTCCCAGCCAAGCCCACTACGGCCTCTACAGATGCCCGCAGAAGGTGGCACATGGGAAGGACCTACGTTTTCATCGGCGGTATTCGCCGCGCTTCCACGCCGCCCTTGAGTGGTATGACCATCGCGATAATACCAATCGCGTCTCTCCGAATAATGGCCGCGCGTTGTATCCTGATCCGGGAGCCCCTAATGAACCCCAGTCCTAAGCTAACCTCCAGACTGAATCGCCAGTGGCGCATCGCCGCCCGTCCCGACGGACTCGTGAAAGAGTCCGATTTCGTGTGGCGTGAGGAAGCGGTCCCCGCGCTCCAGGACGGACAGATCCTGGTCCGGAACGTTTACCTGTCGCTCGATCCGACCAACCGCGTGTGGATGAACGACGCCGACACGTATCTACCGAAACTGCCGCTGGGAGCGGTTATGCGCGGAGTGACGATCGCGGTGGTCGAAGAATCGCGACATCCGGAGTTCCGGGCCGGAGACATCGTGCAGGGTCTGTGCGGCTGGCAGGAGTACTCCGTCGAAAGCGGAGCCGGCCTTGTCAAATTGCCGAGGATACCAGGGCTCTCGTTGACCGCGTTCTTCGGCGCGATGGGGCACATCGGTTTCACTTCCTACTTCGGACTTCTCGACATCGGCCAGCCGAAAGAGGGCGAGACGCTGGTAGTATCCGCCGCCGCCGGCGCAGTGGGATCGATCGCCGGCCAGATCGGAAAGATCAAGGGCTGCCGTGTCGTCGGCATTGCCGGGTCGGACGACAAGTGCCAGTGGATCACCAGCGAACTCGGCTTCGATGCGGCCATCAACTACAAGAAAGAAAATGTTCTCGACGCGCTGAACCATCATTGCCCGAACGGAATCGACATCGATTTCGAAAACGTCGGCGGAAACATTCTTGAGGCCGTCATTCAGAATCTGAACCTGCACGGCCGGATTGTTCTGTGCGGCATGATCTCCCAATACAACCAGGCCGTGCCGAGCGGCCCTCGCAATTTCGCGAACCTGATCGCCAAGCGCGGGCTGGTGAAGGGGTTCATCGTCTTCGATTACGCGGCGCGATACAACGAGGCGGCGGCTGAGATCATTCGCTGGCTGAGCGAAGGGAAGCTGAAGTATCGCGTGGACATGATCGAGGGGTTGCGCAACGCACCTACCGCGCTGAACCGGCTGTTCGAGGGCGCGAATACCGGCAAGCTGCTGGTGAGAGTTTCCGAAGAGCCGTCCTGATGTTCCGTAAAGTGCTCGTAGCGAACCGAGGCGAGATCGCGGTACGCATCATCCGCGCGCTCGGCGAAATGGACATCCGCAGCGTCGCGGTCTATTCCGACGCCGACCGCGCCGCGCTCCATGTTCGAATGGCCGGCGAGGCCGCACACATCGGCCCATCGCCCTCTGTTGAGAGCTATCTGCGGATCGACAAGATTGTCGCCGCTGCGAAGGAGCACGGCGCGGACGCAATCCATCCCGGTTATGGTTTTCTGAGCGAGAACGCCGAATTCGCCGAAGCCTGTGAATCCGCCGGTCTCGTTTTCATCGGCCCCTCGGCCGCATCCATCCGGCAGATGGGTTCGAAGACAGCGGCTCGGACGTTGGCGAAAGTGGCCGGCGCGCCGCTCGTGCCTGGTACCGAGTCGCCGGTTTCCGACCCCGCGGATGCCCGGACAATCGCAAACGGAATCGGGTATCCCGTCTTCCTGAAGGCGGCGGCCGGAGGCGGAGGGAAAGGAATGCGCCGGGTGGATTGCGAAGCGGATCTCGAAGCGGCCCTTCGCGACGCATCCAGCGAAGCCGAACGCGCGTTCAACAACGGCGAGGTCTACATCGAGAAGCTGGTGGAATGCGCCCGCCATATCGAAATACAGATTATCGGCGATCGGCACGGCAATATGGTCCACCTGGGGGAGCGCGAATGCTCGATCCAGCGGCGGCACCAGAAAGTGATCGAGGAGTGCCCTTCGCCGCTGGTTGCCGCGCATCCGGAGATGCGCGCCGCGATGGGCGAAGCCGCCTTGTCCATCGCGCGCTCAGCCGGCTACCACAA
Source organism: Acidobacteriota bacterium (assembly GCA_025353165.1). Lineage (GTDB taxonomy): Bacteria > Acidobacteriota > Terriglobia > Bryobacterales > Bryobacteraceae > TMP-7. The sequence goes on from JANXRE010000016.1 coordinate 58,344, forward strand.
CGCCGGCACGATCGAATTTCTGGTCGACGGGAATAGCCGTTTCTACTTCCTGGAGATGAACACGCGTCTTCAGGTGGAGCACCCGATTACGGAACTGGTGACGGGCCTCGATCTGGTTCAGCTCCAGATCCGGATCGCCGCGGGCGAAAAGCTGCCGTTCACGCAGCGCGACATTTCCTGGCGCGGATCGGCGCTCGAGTGCCGCATCTATGCCGAGGATCCCAACAGCGGCTTCCTGCCGTCGCCCGGCCGGATCACACAGGTCGAGCGTCCCAGCGGTCCCGGCGTTCGCCTGGACAGCGGCGTCTATCCGGGATGGGAAGTGCCCATGGAGTACGACCCGCTGCTGGCGAAAATCTCGACTTGGGCCGAGACTCGCGAGGGCGCGATCGCGCGGATGAAACGCACGTTGGGCGAGTACTACGTCGCCGGAATCAAGACCAACATCACATTCTTCAAGCGGATTCTGGAAGACCCGGAATTCGTGGCCGGCCGTTTGCACACCGGATTCATCGACGAATACCTGCGGCGTTGCCGGCAGCGAGCCGCCGATCAACCCGACTCCGAGAGCGAAGCGGTCCAGGTTCTTGTGGCGGCTGTATTCTCGATGCGGCACAAGTCAGGTGGGCCAAAAGCGGCGGCCTCCCCGAGCCGCTGGCTTGTGGATGGCCGCGGCAGGATGGGTGGATGAGGCTGCTGATAACGTTGGATGGCCGGAACGGCGAACTTATGCTGGACCGCGACGGGGATGCTTATCGGTTCACGTATCAACTCGAGACGGGCGAACGCGTCGAGCGCGCCGCCTCGTTGCTAGAAGTGGAGCCCGGCATCTACTCGGTCCTGGTGAATGGCCGAAGCCACGAAGTGAAAGTGGTTCCGGGGCCGGATGGCTTCTACGTGGATCTGAATGGCGAGCGTTCCGTGGTGGAAGTGCGTGACCCCCGCGCGGTCAGCCGGAAGGGCCCGGCCGGGTTGGGCGACGGTCGCGTGAACATCACCGCGCCAATGCCCGGCAAGATCGTGCGAGTGCTCGTGCGTGAGGGCGACAATGTGCAGTCCGGGGCCGGCTTGCTGGTGGTTGAGGCCATGAAGATGCAGAACGAGATCAAAGCGCCGAAAGCCGGCCGGGTGCTTTTCGTCAAGCCGTCGGAGGGCGACACGGTTTCTGCGGGCGAAGTGCTGGCGGCGATTGAGTGATCGGGCGTCTAGCCGAAGACTCTCTTCACGGCCTCCAAGTACTCCATCCCATGCTCCGTGCCCGGCTCCAGGTAGCCGCCTTCCGTCCATTCGTTCCGCGCGTTGATGTTTAGAACGTTCGGCTGCTCCGGCCGGTTGTCCACGAAGCGTTTGGCCGCGGTCAGTGAGTCTTCGAACGCGGCGGGCGTGTTGTCGCCGAGGACCGGAATGTAGGGATAGCCGCTGTTCGCGAACACGTCGGACTGGACCGTGCGCGGACTTGAGTCCCAACCCACCGTCACGTTGGGATGATACGGCAGAGCGAACTCGCGCGCGGCTTTCGGCCAGTACTGCGGGGCCGACGCGGCCGCATCCCGGTAGGGCGTCACCGGGAATTGCTCCATGCGGTAATGGTGCACCCAAACATCAGACGTCGTGCTGTCCAAGCCCAGCGCCGCCAGAAGTTGCGGCGGGCCGGCGGTCTCCTTCGATCCGGCGGAATAGCTCGTAGATCGAGAAGTAGGAGCGCCCGTCGATCGTCCAGTGAGCCGGATGGCGGAAGTAGCGTTTCACGATGTAGTCCGTCATCGTGTCGAACGTGCGCGCGGTCACCGCCCCGGGGTACAACACGGCGTTCCCGCCGTTTCGCTTGGCCGGTTGGATGATCCAGTCGTGGTTGGCCCACATCAAACAAAACTTTATCCGGCTGCTGTTGGCGGCTTTCAGGAACCCTCGCTCCAGCGCGCGTTTCGAGGAAGGGACCGCCGCCGGCGCGTTCGCCGCATATGCCATTGGAGCAAGCTGCCAGGAAAGTTCTGCGATCCCCTGTTTCTCAGCTTATGCGATCCTATCCATCAGATGTCCGAAATCGCCAACCCCGCCGAACAGAGCGTTTGCCCCAAGTGCGGCGGCTCGGGCTGGAAGATTATCGAGCGCGACGGTATCTCGGCCGCGGGGCAGTGCGAGTGCATTGCCGCGGGGCGCGCACAGCGGATCGAGGAAAAATCCCAGATCCCGCCCATATACGTCAATGCCTCGTTCGAGAACTTCCGGGTGCCTCAAGACAACCCGACGGCAAACCGCGAACTCGGCAACGTGCTGACGACGGTGAAGACGTTCGCGCGCGAGTTTCCTTTGACAACCAAGCCGGGTCTGCTCCTGGTCGGCGATCCCGGCACGGGCAAGACACACCTGGCGGTGGCGGCGGCTCGTGCGCTCATTGCGAAGGGCTTCGACGTTCTGTTCTTCGACTACCAGGAATTGTTTGAGCGCATCCGCTCCGGGTACGACGAGACATCGGGGACCAGCAACCGCGAGGCATACCGGCAGGCGTTGGACGCGGAGGTGCTTTTGCTCGACGATCTTGGCGCCCACCGTTATAAAGAATGGGTGGAGGACACGATCAACAGCATCATCACTTACCGGTGTAATAACCGAAAGCCATTGATCGCCACGACGAACTTGCATGACGAGGACCGCGTGCCGGATTACAAGGTCGGCACGACCGTGGTGTACAAGAAGTCGCTCGCCGAAGTGATCGGCCTAAGGGCGCGCTCGCGGCTGCACGAGATGTGCAAAGTGGTGAAGATGCCAGCGGTCGAGGACTACCGGCTCAAGAAGCGATAGTTACTTGCGGCCAGGGATGTCTTCGTCCCCGCTCGGCCCGTAAATGGACGGCACCTTCGCTCCCATCGGCCGCAGGTAGACGGACAACTGTCCGCGATGATGCGCGGAGTGCTGCAACATGATGTTCAGAAATATCACTGCCGGCCCAGTGAACATGCCGTGGAAATCGATCGGTGTCGCGAATGTCTCCGCCGTGGTCGATTTCAACTGTTCCTTCACCGGCGCGACCAGTTCATCGTAATACCGCACCACGTCCGCGAGCGTCTTGACGTCTTCCGGGCGCGGGCCGGGTTGAGGCCCGACTCCGTCGAGAGCCATCCTCGCGAACATATGCTCGCTGGACGCCAGGTGCCATGCGAGTTCGAAGGCGCTCATCGATTTCGGATCGGGCTGGTAGTCGCCCTTGTCCGCCGGAACCGCAGCGAGCACCTTGCGTGTCGTCTTGTGCTCCCGCTCGACGTTGGGCAGCAGAAATTGGGCTAATCCGTACGCTTGATCTGGTTGCATAAATCTCCTCTAAGGTGCGCTCATCATAGCGTAACTCACCATGGCCCTCACGTTTTCGGATGGCGTTCCGCGCGGCACTTCGCAGCCCGCGCCCACGATGTAACGCGGTCCTGCCTGGCGATGGCATCGGGCGATGGAGGCATGCACCGATTCCGGAGTCCCGTCGCGCAGCGCCCGGACCGGATCGATGTTGCCGAGCAAAACCTGTTTCGCGCCCATTGCGGCGCGGCCCTCGTCGAGCGGGGAAAGGAAATCCAGATCGACGATGTCCGCGCCGTACGTGCCCATGTCGCTTAGGATTCGACGCGTGTTGCCGCAGATGTGCAGGCGCACCCGCGCGCCCGCCGCGTGTATGCCATCGATCAGGCGGCGTGACCAGGGCACGTCAAACTCCGCGTAGCGCCGCGGTCCGACCAGTGAAGCAGCGGCGTCGCCGACTCCGATGAGATCCGCCCCCGCTTCGATTTGAGCGCGGGCGAAGCTGAGTTCCATTTCCACCACGAAGTCCATCAGGTCGCGCACGAACGCCGCGTCATCCACGAAGTCGAGCATCAGCGTGTTGAGGCCCCGAAGATCCGCGGCCATCGCAATGGGGCCTTCCACCCAGCCTTCGACGGCCAGGTCGCTTCCGGCCCGCTCCTTGAGACGGCGCACGCCTGCAACGCGGTCGCTCATGCGCGGCGCGGTAAGCGGGTCAGGCGGACGCAGGCCGGTAAGCTTACTCTTATCGGACAGGAGCGCGCGCGATTCGACGATCGCCGGAGGCTGATTGTCGAACCACTCGACGGTCCCCCCGAGATCGCTGGCCTCGCGCGCCGGGTCCGAGATCACCGATACATAATCAAAGCTGTACGTTTCGGCGGTGCGGAGTTGCGCTTCGACTAACACGCGATGATCCCGGGCATACTCCGTGTAGTTCACGCCCGCGGTATCGGCCGCGAACATCATGGTGATCGGCATTGCGGGCAAGCGGTCCTGCGTCCGCCCGTCGATCATTGCGAAGATGCGCTCTCGCCCGTTCATGCCAGCGCCCGAACCGTGGCCGCGATGAATTCCGGGTTGGAGCCGCAGCAGCCGCCGGCAAACGACGCGCCCGCCCGCACCAGCTCGGGAACACGCGCGGCGAAATCGGCCGCCGTGGTGCTGTACAGCGCTTTCCCATCCACCATCTCCGGAAGCCCGGCATTCGGTTTCATCCAAACGGGCAGGGAAGTGGCGCCCCGGATGCGAGCGCAGATGTCGATGTAATCGGCAATCCCGCGGCCGCAGTTCGCTCCCACGGCGCTTGCGCCGGCCGATTCCATCTCGCGCGCGGCCTGCTCGGGAGTCGCGCCCATCATCGTGCGATCGTTCTTCCGGCCGGAGTCGAACACGAAGGAGACGACCACCGGAAGTCCGGCGGCCTTGGCGGCTTCGAGCGCAATGCGAGCCTCGACGAGATCGGCAAACGTCTCGAGCAGGATCGCATCGGCGCCGGCCTCGGCCATCGCGCGGGTCTGTTCGCCGAACGCCTCCCGCATCTCGTCTTCGGAGATGTCCCCCGACATTAGGAGCTTCCCGGTTGGGCCGACGGAAGCGAACACGGCGGCGCGATCTCCGGCGGCTTCGCGCGAGATTCGGACGCCTACCCCGTTGATCTCCGCCACTCTCTCCCGGCAGCCGTATCCCGCGAGGGAGACCGAGTTCGCGCGAAAGGTATTGGTGAGGATGACCCGGCTGCCGGCCTCGACGTAGCTCCGGGCGACCGCGAGCACACGCTCCGGATAGGTTAGGTTCCACTCGTCCGCCAGAGCTCCGGGCGGAAGGCCCAACGCTTGTAGTTCGGTGCCCCAGGCACCGTCGGTGACGACGGGCGCGCATGCCAACAGTTCGGGAAAGGTCATCAGGATCAGGATATCGCCGTCCGATTTCCCGCGGCGAGCCAGCTTCGGAACGACTCCCGTACTTTCTTAGCCCATCGCTCCTGCATCGAGCCCCATGGTTGGTCGTTGATTAGGTACGTCCACGTGGACGACCGGTCGAACGCGGCCGGAGGCTCACTGTCGGAAGTAAGACCCTCGCGTTCGAAAGCTTCGACGAGTTCCCGCTCCAGTTGATCCTCGAGGCGTTCGAACATGAAGGTTGCCTCCATCAGGAACGCGTGTACCGGATCCTTGCCGGTCCACGAGATCCAGTGGATGCCGCCCCTGAGTTCGCCAATCGCCGCCAGGTAGTCGGCCCAGAGATCGTCCATCAGGTAGAGCGTCCAAAGGCGTTCGAGCTCGCTCAGCGTGTCCTCGCCAAGGCGTTCCCGCAACTCCGCAAATCTCTCGGGCGCAGCCTGTTCCAGGAGGCTCGGCGCGCGCCGGAACAGCACTTCCGTCCGTTTTGCCTGAAAATCCCGCCGCTGAGTTTCCAGCAGTCCTTCGTATTTCCAGAGCGTGCGCCGGATTTCCAGATTCTGCCCTTCGACGATGCGCTGCACCGTCGCGATTCCCTCGCGGACCCAGGGCGCGCGAATCTCGCGGCCGGGCATCCACTCCCTCCGGTCGCGGAGGGTCTCGAGAATCCCGTACCGCAGCATCAGGTCGTCTTCGAGCGAGACGATAAACCGGGACGCTCCATTATCGCCCTGCCGCCCCGCGCGCCCGCGTAATTGGTTATCGATCCGCCTGGCCTCGTGGCGGTTGGTACCGATGACGTAGAGGCCGCCGAGTTCGCGAACCCGCTCGCCGTCCAGCGGAATGTCGGTTCCGCGGCCGGCCATGTTCGTCGAGATGGTGACAGCGCCCAGGCCGCCGGCTATCGCGATGACGGCCGCCTCGGCCTCATCGTTGCGTGCGTTCAGCACCTGGTGCGGAACTCCGAACTGTTTGACGCGCCGGCTGAGCCGTTCACTTTCCTCGACGCTCGCCGTCCCCAACAGAATCGGGCGTCCGGTTGCGTTTACGCGAACGATCTCGTCGACGATCGCGCGCTCTTTCGACAGCTTGTCGCCGTAGATCGTGTCTGGCTCATCGATGCGGATCATGGGACGGTTGGTCGGAATCGCGATGGTCTCCAGTTGGTACACCTCGCGGAATTCAAGGGCCTGTGTGGCGGCGGTGCCGGTCATCCCGCAAATCCTCGGGTACTGCTTCACCAGATTCTGAAGGGTGATCGATCCCAGAACCCGTCCCTGCTGCTTGAGCGGAACGCCTTCCTTCGCCTCCAGCGCTGTCTGCAGGCCGGCGGGCCAGCGGCGATTTTGCGCGATGCGGCCCTTGAACTCGTCGACGAGTTCGATGCGATCGTTCTTGACTACATAGTCGACGTCGCGCCGGAGGAGCGCATGCGCGTGCAGGGCGTCCTGCGCCGCCGTTAGAATAACGAGGTTCTCCGCATCGAACAGGTTCGAGCATCCGGTCGCCGCTTCGATTCGCGCGATCCCCCGGTCCGTCAACTGCGCGTTGCGGCCGTACTCGTCCCGGAAATAATCCCCGCCCACGCGCATGCTTCGGACCGCGGCTGCCATTTTGTACGCGAGATCTGCTGGAATCTGGACCCCTCCCGCGATCACGAGCGGGATCCGTGCCTCGTCGATCAGGATAGAATCGCATTCGTCTATGAGTGCGAACCGGAATGGCCGCTGCACCATGTCCCGCGGTTCCAGCGCAAGCTGATCCCGGAGGAAGTCGAAACCAACCTCGTTGGCTGTTGCGTATGTGACATCGGCGCGATAGGCCGAGCGGCGTTCCCCCACGGACGACGCTTGCGTGATCGCCTGGGCATCCAGGCCGAGGAGGCGATATACGCCCGCCCCATCCAAGCCGCGTCGCGCCGCGCCAGATAATCGTTCGCAGTCCACACGTGAACGCCGCCGCCCAGGGCCTGATGGAATACTGTCAGTACCGCGGTAAGCGTTTTTCCTTCGCCCGTCTGCATCTCGGCGATCGCGCCGCCGTTCATGATCAGCGCGCCCAGGATCTGGACGTCGAAGGGTCTCACCCCCAGGCTGCGGCGAACGGCCTGCGCAGCCAGAGCAAACGATTCTTCGATGGGCGGTTCCGCCTGCCCGCGCAACTGCCGCGCGAGTTCGGTGATTCGCGCATCCGGTTCGGGATCGAGTTCGGCCTCACGGCGGCGAATCCTTTCGATCACTGGCGCGTAACGCGAAGCGTCGGGCGGTTGTGCGGCGTCCGGGCGGATCCGGCTCCACCAATTCTTCAGCCGCGGCCACAGATCGTTGATAGACGAAGCGGGTATGATTCCAGTCTAAAATGTTGTGGTGAAGCCGGGACGCTCCATGCCGGGCGGCTATGTGGACCGCGAGACGATGCCCGCCGGCACCAGCGGACGGCCCCTGTGCCGGTGGTGCAATCTCGAAGTCCCCGCCGGCCGGTTCACGTTTTGCTCCGATTGGTGCGTGCACGAATGGAAACTGCGCACCGATCCTGGTTATCTCCGGAAAAAGGTGCTGGCCCGCGATCGCGGCGTCTGCGCCCTCTGCGCTATCGATTGCGAATCCGAGATCCGCCGCCTAAAGCGCCTTTCCGGTTCCCGCCGCGTGGAAGGCTGGGCCCGGTGGGGACTGAGGCCGGGACAGAGGCGATCCCTGTGGGACGCCGACCACATTGTCCCCGTAGCCGAAGGTGGCGGCGAATGTGCCCTCGACAACATGCGGACGCTATGCCTGATTTGTCACCGCCGGGTCACTTCTGAATTGCGAGCGCGCCTGCGCCGCCCGCCGGCCTGATTTCTCGTGCGAAACGCTTTTGTCCTTGATCTACGGACGCGTGCTCGAAAAGCGCTCGAACGGCGTTCCATCGCTCTGAAATCGTGAAGGCCCGGAAGTGCGCGGTCGCCGTCGAACGAAAACTGGAGAGCACCAGGCTTCGGCTATGCCACCGCTGTTTCTGAGGTCCGATATGATACGTTGATGAAAGCGGAAAGCAGAAACTCTCGCAACATTCAGCGCGGTCGACGCCCTGGGAAAAGCGCGGTCCGGCTCGGCGTCGTCCTGATATTCCTAGTATCGTTCGGCGTACGATTCTCCCTAGTGCTGGCAGCCGGGCAATACCAAAACACCTCAAGATATGAGGTCGAGGCGGCGGCGCTCAATCTTGCGCGGACGAAGACCCTGGCCAGTCCATATTCTGTGTCCACTGGGCCGACTGCCCACGTAATGCCTGGACATCCCGCAATCCTGGCGGGCGTCTCGGCCAGGCGTTGTCTTCAGCCTGGTCACGTTCGTCGTGTACCCACCGGTGTACTACCTTCTTCAGAGCTCAGTGCGGTACCGGTATCCGATCAATTGGATTTTTCTCCTGATGGCAGCGTACGCTTTGTGGCGCTTACGCGCCGGGCATGCCCGGGAAGGGAATACAGCGAATGGCTAATCACGCCGTGTCACCCCTGAATTGCGAGCTCATGAGCTGCCCGCCAGCGTGAGTTGTTCGTGGGAACTCTCCGATTTCCGAAGGTGTCTCTGATTCTGCACTTGGCCGAACAGACGCTGGGCGTTCGTGCCGTAAGTTACATCGACGAAGGTATCTCTCTAGTCTAGTACTGCACTTCTGGCTGTTGGCGTTGCTTCCTAGTCCGCTACGGTAGCGGGTTCACCTTATACAGACCCGAGGCGTGCGGCGCGACGTGGAAGGTGGTTCCGTTTTGGAGCGCGCCCAGATCCTTGTGTTCCCACAAATCTCGAACCGAGCACTTGGTCGGCAATCCGAGCGCGCCAAAATCCACCTGTATCGGTATCGTTTGCTTGTCGCCGACGTTGAATACCGCGACATACTTCGCGCTCGATCCGGCCGCGTCCGCTACCCAGACGACGCTATCGCCGCCTTCCGCGAAGGCCCGTCCGTGGGCGCCTGTCTGGTTCACGGCGAGCACTTCGTCATTGGTAATGAGCGACTGCGCGAACTCGTCGTTGTCCGGCAAGTTGCCGCCGAACATCAGCGGAGACTGGGCGATGGACCAAAGGCTCATCAATGTTTTTTGTTCGTCGCGGGTGAAACGCGTCATTCGAGGGTTGCCTCGCTCGGCGCGAATACCGATGCGTCCCAGCGGCAGCATGTCCGCGTCCGGCCACGCGCCGGGGCGGCCCATGCCGCTCCAGATCGACATCAGGATAAAATTCAGGAGCAGCGCTTTCCAGTCGCCCTAGAAGTCGTCGGAGATGCGCCACATGTTCGCGTTGTTCTGTAGGAATGCAACGACGTTTACCATCGCCGGCCCGGGCGAAAGGCTGAGCACGATCGGGCGGCCCGTCTTCTGGATGGCCCGGTGCAAGGCGGCAATCTCGTCGCGGTGCGCAGGGCGTGCGATATCGTCGGCCTTGATGAAGTCCACGCCCCATCCGGCGTACATTTTCACGATCGAATCGTAGTAATCCTGCGCTCCCGTGCGGCTCATATCGACGCCGTACATATCGCTGTTCCACGGGCAAAGCGAGTGAACATTCGCGATCGCGGCCGCGCGCGGGGCCTTCCGCGGAATGCCGCGCATGATGTGAATGCCGAACCGGAGCCCCAGGGAATGAACGTAGTCCGCGAGGGGCTTGAAACCCTTTCCTCCCGCCGACGACGGAAAGCGGCTGACTGCCGGGGTCAGGCGGCCGTATTGGTCCATTGCGACATCGGCGCCTTCGCGGTACCCGTGCGACTGCGGATGTTGCTCGGACCATTGGATGTCCACCACGATGTAACGCCACCCGTGCTGCTTCAGGTGTTTCGCCATGTAATCGGCGTTGGCTTTCACTTCGGCGTCAGTTACCGTAGTGCCGAGCAATCCCAACTGTTCCAGCCCATTGGCGGTGTTGGCGCGACGGGTCCGGACCATGCCAGCAAGAGCACAAGAGGCAGAAATGTCATGACGTTGCCCTCACCACTTTGGCGGTGACAATCGCTGCGCCGACGTGGCGCTGTGCGTGTTCCGCGATGTGTGCGACCAGCCCGCCGACGGTGGTCGGCAATTGCTTGCGGCCGATATAGCGCGGCTCGGTCCAGGACGCCGGATCGATGCCGCGCGCGGCCTGTTCAGCCTCCCGTAGATGCGCATCCAATTGCGCCAGGAGATCTTCGCGCGAGGCGCCGGGAGTCTTCTCGGATTTCAGGTCTGCCAATTGCGCTTCCGAAAGCTGCCCGCCTTGCAGATAGACCATCAGACGCTCCACGCTCCCCCCGATATGGCGGACATGGAAGCCGACCGGTCCGAGGTCGAACGGCGCGGCCCACATCTGTCCGGCCGAAAGGCCGGCCGTCCATTTTTCCAGATCCTCGCGCACCTGCTGGAACGAAAACAACAGAGGCTGTACCAGCGGGGGCACGCCCTCAATGGGTCCGCACATCCAGGGTTCGGTGCTCACGCGCCCAGTGTAACGTAGCTGAGGTTACGCTTTCAGTTGAGGCTCGCGCCGAGCGTCTGTTATTCTTTAATATCGGGCTACAGCCGAACGCAATCCCTCCTTCCAAGTAGAGGTTTCACCATGTCAGGTCATTCGAAGTGGGCGACAATCAAGCACAAGAAAGCCGCTCTCGACTCCAAGCGGGGGGCAGTGTTCACCCGCATCATCAAGGAAATCACGATTGCCGCGCGCGGCGGCGGCGATCAGGACGCCAACCCGCGCCTGCGAACTGCGGTCGCGGCTGCAAAGGCCGCCAGCATGCCCGCGGATAACATCAAGCGCGCCATCATGCGGGGCACCGGCGAACTCGAAGGACTGACCATCGAAGAAATCCGCTTTGAAGGATACGGCCCCGGCGGCGCCGCGGTCCTGGTGGACTGCGTCACCGACAACCGCAACCGCACCGTAAGCGAGATCCGCCACCTCCTTTCAAAGCATGGCGGCAACCTCGGCGAGCAGAACAGCGTCGGATGGATGTTCGAGCGCAAGAGCCAGATTTTGATCGAACAAGAGAGGGCCACCGAGGACCAGCTCATGAACATCGTGCTCGACGCGGGTGCCGACGATCTTCGCGGGGATGGCGCGCTCTGGGAGATTCTGTCCGATCCGAATTCGCACGAGCAGGTGCTCAACGCGTTTCAAAAGGCGGGGTTGGAGACGGTGTCCGCCCAGATCGCGATGATCCCCAAGAATCTGGTGAAGCTCGAGGGAAAGCAGGCGGCTGGGATGTTGCGGTTGAGCGAGGCGCTTGAAGAGAACGAAGACGTTCAGAACGTGTACTCGAATTACGATATTGACGAGGATGAGATGGAGGCGCTCGCGTAGGGCTGCTTTTTCGCATGCGCGTCCTTGGCATCGATTGCGGGACTGAGCGCACCGGATACGGTGTCGTGGACAGCGATGGCCGGGCGCACCGGACCGTCGACTTCGGCGTGATCCGCACCAGCCCTCGAGACCCGCTGGAGCGGAGACTGGCCGAAATCGCCGCCGCCCTGCGCGACGTGATCAGCCGCAACGCCCCGAGCGCGGCCGCGGTGGAAGAAGTTTTCTTTTCGATAAATGTGAAGACGGCGCTCAAACTGGCGCACGTGCGCGGCGTGGCGCTGCTGGCGATTGCCGAGGCGGGTTTGCCGCTGGGAGAATACTCGCCGATGGCGATCAAAACGAGCGTGGTCGGTTACGGCCGCGCCGAGAAGCATCAGGTGCAACTCATGGTGAGCAACCTGCTGGGACTGAAAGAGCCCATCGAATCCGAAGACGCGAGCGATGCGCTGGCGGTAGCGATCTGCCACGCCTGTTCGACAGCCAGGGCAGTGATTCGATGAAGCTCGTTTCCGCGGCTCTGGTATTCGGCCTCTGCGCGGCGGCTCAATCGCCGCGGATCTTTTATTCCAAAAGTTTTCCACGCAGCGCGCCACCTTATTCGCAAGTGACTGTAGAAAGAGACGGGTCCTCGGTTTACATGGAAGATCTGAAAGACGAGCAGCCGCTCAAATTCAAGCTCACTGAGACTGAGGTCTCCACCGTCTTTTCGCTGGCTTCGAAACTTGACAACTTCAAGCGGCCCCTGGAATCCGGTTTGAAAGTGGCCAATTTGGGTCAGAAAACGTTTCGCTATGAAAACGGGACGGAGAAGGGCGAGCAGAAATTCAACTACTCGACCGATGAAACCGCTCGCGTTTTGCTGGACGTGTTCGAGCGCATCGTCGATAGCGAGCGCCTTCTGATCGACCTCGAACGGACGGTCCGTTTCGATCGTATCGGAGTGAATCAGGCGGTAATGGACCTGGCCGTCGCTTTTGATAAGAAACGGCTGGTCGCTCCCGAACAGTTCCTGCCCATGTTGGATCGCATCGTGAACAACGACGCCTTCGTCCACCTCGCCCGCCAGCGCGCCGCGTCTCTCGCGGATGCATTCCGCGGCCAGAAGCCGAAGTCCGAATGATTCGCTGCATCTGTGTTTTCTATCTTGCCGCCGGTTTGGCGGCGTTTGCGCAAACGGAGCTTTCCGAGGCCGAGCAGGAGCACTTGCGAACCGCCCTCGGACACGCGACGAACGCGCCCCAGGACATCACTCGCGCTCTCGAGCAGCACCTTGAGAAATTCCCGATGTCGCCGAAGCGCGACGAGATCGAACGTGCCCTGGCCAAGGCTGCGATCGAGATGAAGGACGACCGGCGCACCGTTCTGTACGGCGAGCGGGTTCTGGCGAAGCAGCCGGACGATGTTCAACTGCTGGATCACGTCTGCCGCGTGCTGGTTCGCGCGGGCGACAAGGAATCGGCGGTACGCGCACTGAAGTATGCGAGGCTGTACGAGCAGGCGATCGCGGGCGTCACCGTCGAGAAAGACGCGAGCGGCGCCGAGAAGGCAAAGCGCCGCGACACGCTGGACAACAGCCTGGGCCGCGCGCTGCTACTGCAAGCGCAGGCGCAGGCCGCTCTCGGAAATCTCGAGGATGCCGTCGCGCTCACCAAGCGCGCCTACGATGTCTTTCCCGGAGCGCCTCCGGCCAGCGAGAGAGCCCGGTGGCTGGTGAAACTCGGCCGGCTAGACGAGGCGTCGCAAGCCTATGCGGACGCCTTCACGGTTCCCGATCCGAAAACGACCGACACCGACCGCGCGACGTACCGGCGGCGGCTCGGTGAGGTATACACCAAGTGGAAGGGATCGGAAGCGGGCCTGGGCGACCTCGTTCTTCAGGCCTACGATCGCAACCTCGCCAAGGTGACGGAACGAATGCTCGCGCTCAAGCAGTTCGATCCGAACCTGGGGTTGACGAATCCCATGGAGTTCACGATTTCCGGCGTGAACGGAGGCCGCCTGAGCCTCTCCTCGCTGGCCGGCAAGGTGGTCGTGATGGACTTTTGGGCAACCTGGTGCGGGCCATGCCGCTTGCAGCAACCACTTTACGAGGAGGTCAAGAAGAAGTTCGCCGGGCGCGACGACCTGGTTTTCCTGGCCATCGATACGGACGAGGAGCGGGACATCGTAAAGCCGTTCCTCGATGCCCAGAAATGGAAGACCAGCGCTTACTTTGACGACGGCCTCGGCCAGGCGCTGCGCATCTCTTCGATCCCCACTACGCTCATCGTGGACAAGCGCGGCAACATCTCGGGACGGATGAACGGGTTCGATCCCGAGCAGTTCGTCTCCATGTTGAGCGATCGCATCGAAGAGGCGTTACAGTAGGCCGATGGCGTTCGACCGGGTGATCTGGATCGTGCTCGACAGCGTCGGCATTGGCGAGATGCCGGACGCCGCCGAATACGGCGATGCGGGATCGGACACATTGGGAAACATCGCGCGGCTCCGGCCGTTGAACCTTCCCAACCTGCGGCGTCTCGGGCTGGCGAATATTCGCCCAATCGCGGGACTTGCGCCGGTCGCAAATCCAGAGGGATCTTTCGGGCGCTGCGCGCTTGCATCGCCCGGTAAGGATACGATCACCGGCCATTGGGAGATGGCCGGCATCCTCCTCCAAGAGCCGTTTCCCCTGTACCCGCACGGATTCCCGCCCACCGTGATGGAGGAATTCGAGCGCCGCATCGGGCGGCACACGCTCGGCAACAAGCCCGCGTCGGGAACCGAGATTATCGGGGAACTCGGCGAAGAGCACATGAACACCGGCTCGCCGATTGTCTACACCTCGGCCGACAGCGTGTTCCAAGTGGCGGCGCACGAAGAAATCATCCCGCTGTGGGAGCTGTACAACATGTGCGAAACCGCGCGCGGCATTCTGCGCGGGCCGCACGAGGTCGGGCGCGTGATTGCGCGGCCGTTCATCGGGCAGCCCGGGGCATTTGAGCGTACGGCCAACCGTCACGATTACGCGGTTCCGCCGCCCAAAGGAATGCTTCTCGACCGCCTCGAAGAACGCAAGGTTCCGGTTTTCAGCGTAGGCAAAATCATCGATGTCTTCCTCGGCCGCGGCATTGGCCGTTACGAGAAGACGAAAACGAACGCCGATGGAATGGCTAAGACGCTGGCCGCAATGGAAGAGGCGGGGCGCGGCTTGATTTTCACGAACCTGGTCGACTTTGACATGCTGTACGGGCACCGCAACGACGTTGAGGGCTATGCGCGCGCTCTCGAAGAAGCGGACCGCTGGCTTCCGGAGTTGGAAAGCGCGATGCACGAAGGCGACCTTGTGATTCTCACCGCCGACCACGGCTGCGACCCGACCACGCCGTCGACGGATCACAGCCGCGAGTACACGCCGCTGCTGACCTACGGCCCGAAGGCAAAGGCGGGGGTCAATCTTGGGACGCGCGCGACACTGGCCGACATAGGGCAGACTGTGGCGGAGAATTTCGGTACGTCCATCGCGACAGGCGCCAGTTTCCTGGCTGCTATCACGCACTAGCGCTGCAGAATCCGCGCCAACTTCCGGCACGATTCCGCCTTAGCTTGCACCTCGGCCGCGTCCGGAGCCTTCGGCGTGGTGCTCAGGTACTCCTCGAATTGCGCGCGCGCTCCCGAGTAATCATATTTGCGGAAAAGAACCTCGCCCAGCAGCTTTCGCAAACGGGGCAATGAGTTTATGCGATCGGCATCGATACCAGCCGTTAGCGGCGCCCTCAGCTTCCTCGAGCTCAGGTCGGCGTATCCACGGTGACGGACGAGCCGGTGCCGAAGCGCCTCGGCGTTCTCCTTTAGGTGATGACTGAATCCTTGCGCGATCACCAACCAGATGCAATCGGGAGAGATCGTCAGCGGGCGGTGCTGGCTGAAGGCGGTGCCGACAGCATCGATGAACGGATGAGACCGGCTGACGACATTGGCCGGACGGGCATCCGGCCAACCCTCCCGAAGCGAATCGAAGTTGGTGTTCGTAACCGGCCGCTCCGCACCCGGCAATAACAAGATGTTCCGCTTGAAGCGGTGGCTCAGCCCATCCGCCAGGCTTTCGGTCCATATTGGCTTTTAAGCGCGCTCGACATCATCGACACGAAACGTCACGGGGCGGGGAATCTACAATTCGGACGGCATACAACTACGGAAATTGTAGCGCGCCCTCCCGCGGCCTATTTCGCCGGCAGCCGCTCCCCAACAAAATCCGCCACCCGCGTCGCCCCCGCCGTGTCCGAACCAGTGCGCGTCCCGCTTCAAATCCATGAACCCCTACGCGTAGCGGATGCCGGGCATGGCGTCCACCTTGCCGGTCATCAGGAGAGTCGTATGCTCCGCGTCCAGCAGCTTGTAGGTCGTGAGCGCGTTCGCAAACGCGAGCAGATCTTCGACGGTCGAGTACCCCCCGCCAGCCGACCTGCCGCGGAACGGCAGCGTGTCGGTGTTGGGCACCCCCTTCTTCATGTACCCGATCGACCGCACTTCCACCTGTTCGCCTTCGGCCAGCAAAGCTGTCCGCGTCATTCCCGCCGGTTGAAAGATGCGCTGGCGGACGTAGTCGTAGTAGCTCTGGCCAGAGGCCCGCTCAATCAGGACGCCCAGCAGCAGGAAGCCGTAGTTGCTGTATACGTGCTTGCTGCCGGCTCGAACTCCGGACCAAAGAAATCGCCGGTTCCGCCGGTGTGCGTCGGCAGATGATGGATCGTCACTTTGGTCGCGACGTCACGATTTGGGTAGCCGGTCAGGTATTTTCTCAGCGGGTCATCAAGCGTGATCTTCCCCGATTGCGCCAGTTGGAGCACCGCCGTCGCGGTAAATATCTTGTTCATGGACCCGATGCAAAATCGCGTATCGAGACGGTTCGGTATGTTGCGCTCGCGATCCGCTAATCCGTACGCGTGAGCGAAGATCGCTTTGCCGTTGTGCGCCACCAGTGCCGCGCCAGAGAAGCGTCCGCTGGAAGCCGCCTTTTCTAACTCGGCCTTTCACGCTGCGATCGCATCCGGCTCGCTCAGGCGCTGCAGCGTCGCCGGGGCGGGGAAATACTTGCAAGCCGATGTTCGCGATTCGATGCGCCTCCGCGGATTCGACTTCGAACAGGAACCGGGCGAAGTTGCTGCCGCCGCGTTCCTTAACGATTCCAATCAGTTTTGTTTCGGTGGAGGTGTCAATCTTGTTTAGATCGAATCCACCGGTCTGCTCGCGGAAACCGAGTTCTTCATCGACCGACCGATCCGGCACGTATGTCGCGAGGAACTCCTGCAATTCGGCGCGCTGCCCCCGGTTGAACACGTCGAGCCAGCGGCAAACACCTTACCGGCCGGAGTCTCCGAGATTTTCGGCGCGGCTTGGCCGAACAAAGCGGCCCCGGCCAGCAACAACGAAAGCGCAAATGTTCTCATCGAGATCCTGGGACGGCCCAACAACCAGATCGTCTCATAAGAGGAGGCTGATATCCTCAGAAGAGATCCATGCGTACACCAGTCATGGCGGGCAACTGGAAGATGTATAAGAACCCAGCCGAAACCCGCACATTCTTCGAAGCATTTCTTCCTCTCGTTCAAAATACCGCCGATCGCGAGATCGTCATTTGTCCACCTTTTGTGAACCTGCCGGCCGCCGTTGGCGCGGCGCAGAATTCGCGTGTCGAAATCGGCGCGCAAAACCTGTATTGGGCGCGCGAGGGCGCTTACACCGGAGAGATTTCCGGCCCGATGATTCACGCGGTCGGAGCGAAGTGGGTCATCATCGGCCACAGCGAGCGCCGGCAGTATTTCGGCGAAACCGATGAGACCGTATACCGCCGCACCGTCGCGGCGCTGGAAGCCGGGCTGAAGCCGATCGTTTGCGTCGGCGAGAATCTCGGCCAGCGCGAATCCGGCGCAACCGAGAGCGTTCTTGGCGATCAGTTCGCGGGCGGCATTACGCCCCTGACGGCGGATCAATTCGCGCAGATCGTCATCGCCTACGAACCGGTGTGGGCCATCGGTACCGGCAAAACCGCAACGCCGGATATGGCCAACGACGCACATCGCTTCCTCCGGTCCCAAGCGGCGAAGTTCGGCCAGAGCGCCGCGGCCGCTGTCCGCATTCTGTACGGCGGCAGCGTGAAGGCGGACAATGCCAAGATCCTGATGGGGCAATCCGAGATCGACGGCGCGCTGGTCGGCGGCGCGAGTCTCGATCCGAAGTCGTTTGCGGCGATCGTCAACTTTTAATGCGGGCGGCGCGCATTTTAGCGGCGATCCTTTGCGCCGCTGCGCTCAGGGCGGCGGAGAAACCGAAGACTCCGCCGCTGCCGCCGGAACTTCAGTCCATCTACGAACTGGCTCTTGCAGCGCCGGCGGAATTCGCGTCCGATGCGCTGCTTCGTCTTGCCGCTTCGCCGGCCATCTCAAGCCGCGCGCTGAAGCAGCGTCTGATCGAGCAGGCATTCCAACTCGGATCCCGCGCGCACGAGCCTTATCAGCGCGTGTCCTCGGGGGCGGGCGACACCCGGCCGGGATTAATGGCGGCGGCGCTCCAACTCAAGCTGGACGCGTTGTCTCTTCAGTCGCGCGCGGTGGCGGCTATGGCATCCGTCGACCCGAAGACCGCGGTTCGGCTGCTGTCGTCCATAACTCGTCCGTCGCTCGAACCATCGCAGTGCGAAGAGCCGCTGGCCCCGATGGTGGGGGAATATTACACCGCCGTAGGAGCGGTCGCTCATCGCGCCTTCCGCGATCCTGCGGAGCGCACGCAGTTCCTTAGCGGAGTTATCTCGGGCATCGTGTCGGCCGGGGAGGTGTTTTCCGCGGCCGATATGCTGACGAGCATTGTCGCCGCCCCGCCGGAAGCCACCATCCTGTACGGCACATTCGCGGCGAAGGTCGCATCGTTACCCCCCGACCCGCGTGGCTTCGAAGCCCACGCAATGCGGATCGAGCAGTCCTTGAAGGCGATGCTGGTTAGCGCCAGCCAACTGGGTATTCCATCCGATGCCCTGGTGGCGTCGGTGAACGAGTACCTCGCGAGGCAGAAGGGCCCCGGTTGCGGAGATCGGAAACCGAAGAGCGACCCGTTCTGGCAATCCGAGACCGCCAAGCGAGTGTTCCAGAGGGGAAGGGCCCTTTGGTTCCGGCCGGAAGGCACGTTGGTGACAGACGCGCAGCGCGCTACCCCGGAGTGGGCGCGTCAGCTCACCGATTATCTTTCGACCCTGGACAACTGGAGTGCCGGCGACGAACGGTCGGAAGCCGATTACTTCCACGAACGGGCGTTCGCGTATGAGGTTGTGCTGCGGTTTGCGCCTGCCGGTCCGATGCGCGATCGGGTTCTTCGGGCTTACCTTGGTTTCCTGACGCAATCGAACATGCAGCAGCAGTCGCCGGTGGAGTGGTACTGGCATCCCCATGCGGTCCTCGACCGATCAACCGACCGGGAATCGCGGGGCCAGTTGGAAGCCGCCTTCCGCGAATCCGGCAACGCGGTTCTCATGTTGGAAGCGGCGCTGGAAGGCTTGGGAACCCCCGCTGGCGGCCCGAACTTTTCGCTGTTGTAATAATCGAGGCCACCTCCCGTCTTTAGTGGTGAAAGGAAAAGGAGGTGCCCTTGGGAGCCGTTCTAATCATGCAAGAGCCGGAAATCTTTACCCAGCCGGCGCTCGGACGTACATTCGAGACCTGGCACGGGCTGGTGTTCCGCACCGCTTACCGGATTACCGGCAATGCGGCGGATGCCGAAGACGTACTTCAGACGGTTTTCCTGCGGCTGGCGAGCCGGAGCTCCTCGGCCGCAACCGTTGAGAATGAAGAGGGCTACCTGCGGCGCGCGGCCGTCAATGCTTCGCTTGACGTCGTCCGGTCCCGCCAGTCGATGCCGACGGTTCCGATCGAGGACACGGCAACCAGTTCCTCCTGCACGGAGCTGCGGGAAATGCGGGAATCGCTGCGCCGGGCACTGGCCCGGCTGAAGCCGAAATGGGCGGAGATGTTCGCGCTGCGGTACTTCGAAGGTTATTCGAATTCGCAGATCGCGAAGAGTCTTAAAATATCCCAGGTTCTGGTAGCGGTGACGCTGCACAGGGCCAGGAAACAACTTCAGAACGATATCAGTTCGTACATGGGAGGCCGGTGATGAACAACTTTGACGATGTGGTGCGCGAGATCCGCGACGAGAAAGTGGACGACACCGTGATGAATGCGGCAGCCAGCCGTGTACGGCAGCAGTTGTTTGCCCGCGGGCCGGCTTCAGCCGGAGTGCATCTCCGGAACTGCGCCGATTACCAGGCGCTGATCCCCGAGTATCTGACCGGGGGCCTCAGCCCGGCCCGCCGGCTTCTGCTGGAGGATCACAGCCATGAGTGCGTGCAATGCCGGCACGCGCTCGCCGAAGCGAAGGCGCCCGCCGGCAGGGTGGTGCGCATGGATCGCCGCCCGTCGGCGTGGGAGCGGCCCGAAGTGCGTTGGGCGATCGCGGCCATGCTGATGGTCGGACTTGGCGTCGGCACGGCCATGGTGCTGCCAAACCTGATTCCGTCCGGCGGGTCTCGCGCCACCGTTGCGTCCGTGGATGGGACGCTGTTCGAAGTTACCAGCGCGGGCGTGGTCCCCATCGCGGCCGGCAAGGTTTTGAACGAGGGCGAGCAAGTCCGCACGGCCAAAGCGGCCTATGCCGTCCTGAAAATGGCGGATGGATCGACGGTGGAAATGAACGAACGCGCGCAGGTTTCGTTTTCGAGGAACTGGCGCGGCTCCACCATCCGGCTCGATCGGGGCAACATCATAGTTCAAGCGGCGAAGCAGAGGAACGGCCGCCTGTACGTGGCGGCCGGTGACGCGACCGTATCCGTGAAGGGAACCGTTTTCGCGGTCAGCCGCGGCTTGAAGGGTTCGCGCGTTTCGGTAGTGGAAGGGGTTGTGGAAGTGGCTACCGGTGGCCGCACCGAGACGCTGCGCCGCGGCGATCAGACCACAACGGATCCGAACCTCCTGCAAACGGCGGTGAAGGATGAAGTATCCTGGAGCCGCAACTCCGCTCACTACTACGCTCTGCTCGGGGAGCTCGCGACATTGCAGAAGAAATTGGAAGCTCTGCCCGGTCCCGGTTTACGGTACAACACGCATCTGGCCGCGCTGCTGCCGGAAGATACGACTGTGTTTGTGGCTATCCCGAACATCGGAACGACGCTGGCCGAGGCGGAGAGGCTGATTGAAGAGCAGTCGCGCGACAGCGAGATTTTGCGCGAGTGGTGGGCCAAGCGCGATCAGAACGGCTTCGAGAAGAGTCTCAATGAACTGAAGACGCTCGGCGATTACGTCGGCGACGAGATTGTGGTCGGCGTTTCCGGCGATCCGAAAACCGGGTCCAAGTCCCCCACCGTTCTTGCCGACGTGAAGCGGCCGGGCCTCAAAGCGTACCTCGAAAACCGTCTGGCCACGGCGGCCGGCGAGCATCATCCGCCGATCGCGGGTTCTACAGCCGAACTCATGGCTGCGCGGCCGTCCGGCAACGCGCCGGTCATGTACGCCGACGACCGGGTGTTCGTGATGGGTCCCACTCCCGCGGCGGTGCAGCAGGCGCTTTCGGGCCAGGGCGGTTTCCTGCGCACGGGTTTTGGGCAACGGATCGCGCAAGCTTACCAGGCGGGGGCGAGCTGGCTCATCGGCGTGAACATGGAACAAATGGCGCGCGCTTCCGTATCAGGTAATCGGGAAGTGCAGAAGCTCGGAATCGGCGATGCCCAATACCTTATCATCGAGCGCAAAGACAATGGCGGCAAGACCGAAAACAGCGCCACTATCAGCTTCGCGCACGAACGTCAGAGAGTGGCATCCTGGCTCGGCTCTCCCGGGCCGATGGGCTCGCTCGATTTCGTCTCACCGGAGGCCACGGCCGTGACCTCGTTCGTCATCAAGAACCCGAAAGCGATCCTGGACGATTTCCTCGCCATGGCCAACGGGGATTCGAAGGCGGCGCAGGCGCTCGTAGATTTTCAATCGAAGACGGGCCTGAACGTCGAGAGCGATATCGCGGCATCGCTGGGCAGCGAGATCACCGTGGCAGTGGACGGTCCCTTGCTGCCGACGCCCAGTTGGAAGGTGATTGCGGAGGTGTACAATCCCGACCGGCTACAGTTCTCGATCGGGAAGCTGGTGGACGCGTTCAACCAGAACGCTTCCGCCGATGCCGGTAGGTTGACGCTCACGCCGCAGCAGGCTAACGGGCAGACTTATTACGCGCTGAGCAGCAGCAAGGCCGGGATGACCGCGTATTACACGTACGTCGACAGCTATCTGGTAGCGGGATCGAGCACGGCCCTGATCGACACCGCGATTCGCAACCGCCAGGCGGGCTATACGCTTACGAAATCGCAGGCTTTCCGCTCACTGCTGCCCCGCGACGGCTATGCGAATTTCTCCGGCGTCATCTTCTACAACGCGTCCTCGACCATCGGCCCCATTCTGGGCCAGTTGAAGGGCGCGGCCACGCCAGCCGAAAGAAAATCGCTGGACGCATTCGTCGCGAACTCGACGCCCACGTTGATTTACGCTTATGGCGAGCCGGAGCGAATCACCCTGGCGAGCACGGGCAGCTTTTTCGGGATGAGCCTCGGGACGTTGATGGGAGCCCCTGGACACGGCGGCGGAATGCTCTTCCCGCAGATTTTCGGGCAGGCCTTCGGGCACCTTAAGACTCCCGACATGCAAACACAATGAGTGCCGTTATCGAGTTGGAGAACTTAGGAGTACGCTTCGGTACTCGGGATATTCTGCGAAACCTGACCTGCTCCCTGCAGGGACGGACTATCGGACTTCTCGGCCCCAATGGGGCCGGGAAGTCCACTCTCATTAATACGCTGCTTGGTTTCTATCCCCCCTGCGCGGGCACAGCGCGCGTCTTCGGTTTTGATATCCGAACCCAGATGAGGCAGATTCGCACTTTGGTCGGGTATATGCCGGAGAACGATTCGTTCATCTCCGACATGACCGCGGTGGCGTTCGTCCGGCTGATGGCGGAGTTGTCGGGCCTGCCATCGGAGGCGGCGCTGGAACGCGCTCATGAATCGCTGTTCTACGTTGGATTGGGCGAGGCGCGCTACCGCAAGCTTGGCACTTACTCGCAGGGGATGAAGCAGCTTGCGAAACTGGCGCAGGCGATTGCGCACGGGCCGAAACTGCTGATACTCGACGAGCCGACGAACGCCCTCGACCCGCCGGCCCGTCAGCGAATGATCCGTCTGATTAAAGAGATGCGCGATAGTCTCGCGATGCACCTGGTGGTTTGCTCGCACCTGCTGAAGGACGTCGAGGACTCCTGCGAAGAGGTCGTGATACTGCGCAACGGCGAACTGGTCAACTACTCCAATCTGGAAGAAGAGCGGCGATCCAACCGGCGCTTCCTGGAGATGGAAGCGGTCGGCGCGAACGAGGAATTCGTGGAAGCGATCGAGAGCCTGGGGTGCGAATGCGCCATGACCGGCGACCGGAGGATCAAGATCGTGCTCGCAGATTCCATAGAGGTCCGGGACATCTACCGGCTAGCTGCCGAGCGTGAAATCCAAATTCGCCGGCTCAGTTATCGCCGGGACTCGCTGGAAGACATATTCCTGAAGGCCATGGATTCCGTGCCGGTTGTGAAACCGGAGCCACGGCCGGAGGTGGTCAGTGGCCGTTTATAAACGCAGTTACAAAGCTTACCAGGGCGAGCTGACACGGGAGTGGTCGCGCTGGACGATCATCCCGCGGTATGGCCTGCGCGGCGCGTTCCGGTCGAAGTTCATGACCGCGTTTCTAGTCGCTTCGTTTTTCTTCCCGCTGTTGTGCCTGTGCGCGATCTATCTGCGCTATAACTTCAGCCTGTTGGAGAAGATCAACCTGTTCGGCGTGCAGCGGCTCGAGATCGGCGGCGCCTTCTACTGGTGGTTCGTGAAGATTCAGTCGTTCTTTACTTTTCTTCTTGCCACTTTTCTGGGGCCTCCTCTCATTTCCAAGGATCTTTCGAACAATGCTCTGCCGCTTTATTTCTGCCGGCCGTTCTCCCGGGTGGAGTATATATTCGGCAAGTTCTCGGTGATTGCCGGAGTGCTATCTTTCATCACCTGGGTTCCCGGACTCATTCTGTTCCTGGTGCAGAGCGCGCTCGCCGAATCGGGATGGATGCGAGCCAATCTCTGGATTGCCTGGAGCCTGTTCGCGGGCTCCTGCGTGTGGATCGTGATCCTCGCGTTGCTCGCTCTGGCGCTCTCGGCGTGGGTACGCTGGAGGGTGGCGGCGGGAGCGCTGATGCTCGGTGTCTTCTTCCTGGGCGCGGGATTCGCACAGGCTATTAACACGGTTCTGCGGACGGACCGGGGGTATTACTTCGATATCGGCTCAATGGCGGGCAGGGTGTGGTCGGGCCTGTTCGGGACCGAACCCCAGATTGCCATGACCCAGTTGGATGCCTGGATTGGGCTGGCAGCCGTCGCCGTGGTCTGCGTACTTCTCCTGGATCGGAAGGTGCGGGCGTTCGAGGTGGTGAAATGACCGGCGAGATCGTCTTTAACGACGTATCGAAATTTTACGGCGACGTGCTTGGCGTCAACCGGGTGAACCTCGCGATACCGCAGGGAATCACCAGTCTCGTGGGCCCCAACGGCTCCGGCAAAACGACCTTGATGAACCTGATGACCGGCTTGATCCAGCCGACGCGCGGGAGCATCGATGTCTGCGGCATCCGGCCGGACGAACCGGAGAAGCTTTTCCAGGTAGCCGGGTACTGTACTCAATTCGATTCGTTCCCAAAGGGACTCACCGGTTATCAGTTCATTTATTCTTACTTGCGGCTGTTCGGAATGACTCACGCCGACGCGGACCGGCGCACTGTGGCGGCTCTCGAACGCGTCAACATGGCCGAGGCCGCGCCGCGCAAGATCGCCGGCTACAGCAAGGGCATGCGGCAGCGCATCAAACTGGCGCAGGCGATCGCGCACGATCCGCAAATTCTCGTGCTCGACGAACCGCTGAACGGGCTCGATCCGCTAGTCCGCGCCGAGACGATCGCCCTTTTCCGTTCGTACGCCCGCGAGGGCCGTCACGTGATCGTCTCCACCCACATCCTGCATGAGGTAGATATGATCTCGGACCAGGTGATCCTTCTGAACGGCGGATATATCCTTGCCGAGGGACAGATTAAGGCGGTTCGCGACGAGATCCAGGAACACCCGATGCAGATCCTGATCCGGTGCTCGCGGCCGCAGTCGCTCGCCGCTAAACTCTTCGAGAGCGATTACGTTGTAGAGGCGCGGCTGCACTCCGACGGAGCCGGCCTGCTGGTGAAGACCCGAACGCCGGAGCGTTTCTATCTGGCGCTGAACACAATCGCGCTGAACGGCATCAATATCGAGACTGTCGCTCCCGCCGACGATGACGCCAACTCAGTCTACGAGTACCTGATCGGCGGAGAGGAGCCGACCCGATGAACGGGAACTGGAAACTGTGGCGCGCGCAGATCGCGGCCATCATGCGCCTGGAAATTCGGAAGAGCTTTCTGAACCGCCGGGGCGTTGTCATTTACCTTCTGGCGTTGATGCCGGTAATCATCTGGGTGCTCCACATCTTTGTGATGCGCGCGAGAGGACGGCAGTGCAATTTCGCCGAAGACACCCACATGTTCGCGATGATCTTCCAGTTCTTCTTTGTGCGGCTGTTCATCTTCTTCGGCTGCGTGGCCGTTTTCATGAACCTCTTCCGCGGTGAGGTTCTCCAGAAGAGCCTGCATTACTATTTCCTCGCGCCAGTGCGGCGCGAAGTCTTGCTGGCGGGGAAATTCTTCGCCGGCCTACTCGCCGCCGTCACCATCTTCGGCGCCAGCGTCCTTCTTCAGATCGCGGCCTTGCTGGGGCATTTCGATTCGACCACCGTCTCCCAGTACCTCTACCAGTCCGGCGGATTCGGGCACATTATCGGGTACCTCGGGGTCACTCTATTTGCCTGCCTCGGATACGGCAGCGTCTTTCTCGCGATGGGAATGTTCTTTCGCAATCCGTTGATTCCCGCCGCGGTGGTCCTCATTTGGGAAGGCATTTCGTCGATACTTCCGGCCACGCTACAGAAAATCACCATCATTCACTATCTCCAGTCCCTGGCCCCCGTTCCGGCCGATCCACCCAAGGGCGCGATTCCCTTGCAGATCCTGGTGTTTGTGTCGGACCGGACGCCGGCGCCCGTCGCGGCGCTCGGTCTTTGCGTCTTAACAGCCGCCGTTTTAGTGGTCGCCGCCTGGCGTGTCCGCCGGATGCAAATCGATTACGCAGCGGAATAGCGTCGAAATCGATAAGATAATCACAGCTTTGACGAAAACTTCTGGTCGCACTCGCCCGGTTTCCGCCAGGGGGCCGGGTTTTATGTTTGACCGGGCGGCGGAATGAACAAGCAGTCAGTTCGAAGAGCGTGGCTCTCATCGACGCTCATCTTCGCGGTGCTGGGGGCAACCATCGGCGTCGCCGGGTACCGCTACTACTCGGCACAGAGATCGGCTTTGACGGCGATGATGGGAAACAGCCTGGCCGCCATTGCATCGGGCAAGGTCGCGGCGGTTGCCCAGTGGCGGCACGAAAGACTGGTCGATGCGACTATCATCGCCCGGCAGGCGCGGCAATACCGGGACGATTGGAACGGCTTGGGAGTGGCGCGATTTAGCCCGTCGCCGGCGGTTCGGGCTTGGCTCGAATCGTTCGCCTCCACCCGTTACCACGATGTCGCTGTCATGAGGAACAACGGCGACATGGCCTTTCCGCACCCTCAACGAGCAGTGACGTTCTCCACGGAAGTGCGGGAGGCCCTGCGGATAGCCACCTCGACCGGACGTCCGGCGTTGTCGGAGATCCACGAGACGCCCGGGAAAGGCGATCTGCATGTCGATCTGATCGTGCCCGTTTACAACCGCGCGGGCACGCTCGCCGGGGCGCTGCTTCTCTACATCGAAGCGGAGACGAGCTTGGCGGCGCTGCTTCCGGCTTGGCCCATCGCATTTCAGTCGGTCGAAACCGCGATCGTTCGAAATGACGCGGCGAACACGCTGTACTTCAGCTCCGCCTTGCAGGGCAAAGCGCGTCTGATAACGATTCCAGCGACAGCTTCGGACCCCACGCTGCGGGTCCACAAGGGCGCACTCGAGGGCAGGGACTTCCGGGACCAAGACGTGTTTGCCGTCACGATGCCGATTCCCGAAACGAAGTGGCGGCTCCTGACGAAGGTGGACGCAGCAGAGTTCCAGCGGCGCATCGAATCTCGCGAGAATGCGATTTCCGCGATCGTCATGCTGCTGCTGGTTGCGGCGGGACTCACCGCTGCGTTCAACTGGCGTCACCGCGCATCCTTGCTGTATTGGGACCTCTACCTAGCGGAAGTCAAGGGGCGGGCGCTGACCGGTCACTACGGATACCTCAGCCGGTACTCGAACGACCTGATTGTGCTGGCGGACGAGAAGGGCGTGATCATTGAGACCAACGAACGCTGCGAGTCCGCTCTCGGCATTCAGCGCGCTGAACTGGCGGGATGTAAATTCCGCTCACTGGTCAGCGACTCGTGGCTCGCGCCGTTCGACAAAGGGTGGAAGCGGGCTCTGGAACAGGACGGAGCCATCTTCGAATCGGAATTGAAGCGCGCCCGCGGGACAGTGCTTCCCGTCGAGATAAGCGCCCGCGCGATTTGGGTGGACGGCCGGGCGTTCTCACAGGCCATCGTTCGCGATATCACCGAACGGAAACAGGCCGAGGAGGATTGGCAGGCCATCCTGAAAACGTCGCCGGCCGGTTTCTGCGTGTTGGACTCCGACGGGCGGCTGCTGGACGCGAACGAGCCTTATTTTGAGATGGCGGGCCGGTCCAGGGCGGAACTGATCGGTTTCGATGTGACGGACGTGGACCCCTCACAAGGACCGCCGGACCTTCTCGAGCACGCGGCCCGGCTCCGCGAGAACGGCGCCGACCGCTGGGAGACATGGTACAGGCGTCCGGATGGGAGGCTGTACGATCTGGATGTCAGCGCCCAATTCCTTCCCGGGCACCGGCGCGTTTTTGTATTCGTCCGCGACATCACGGCGAACAAGCAGGCCTTGCGCGAGTTGGAGCAGAGCCAGCGCCTGGTCAGCCGCATCGTGCAGGACACGCCGAACCTGCTCTACATCTTCGAGGTGCGGCGGCGCCGGTACAGCTTCGTAAACCAGGCGTTCGAGGAGTTCTTCGGATGTTCGCGGTCCGATCTGGACCGGACGGGGTCCAAAGTGCCGGCTCGGCTGATAAACCTGGACGATCTGGAGCGTATGGCCGCCAGCCAGAAATCCTTGGAGCATCTACCGGAATCGTCAGTCTCCGAGATTGAGTTTCGAGCGCGGAGAGCGGATGGCGTGTGGCGCCATATGCGCAGCCGCGAGGTGGTGTTCTCGCGATCCGAAGACGGCAAGGTGTCCGAGGTGCTGGGAATAGCTCAAGACGTGACGGAACGTCTCCGGGCCAGCGAGGATCTCCTGCGCGCCAACGAGCTGCTGACCGCGACGTTCAACGCAAGCCCGCTGGCGATGATCTTGAACGATCTCGAGGGGACGATTCTGCGCTGGAACGCAGCCGCCGAGGAGATCTTCGGGTGGCGCGAGGATGAGGTCCTGGGGTGCTTGGTGCCGCTCGTTCCGGCCGCGAAAATGGACGAGTTCCGCTTCAACATTGCGCAACTGGCCGCCGGCAATTCCATCCGCGGCGCCGAGGTGGTGCGCCAGCGGAAGGATGGCTCGCTGGTGGACGTTTCCCTCTGGACGGCGCCGATCCGTGGTGTGTCGGGCGAGGTCACGGCGATCGCGGCAGTCCTTATGGACATCACTGAGCAGAAGCGCGCCCGCGCGGAATTGGAGCAGAGCCAGGCATCGCTGTTGCGCGCGCATCGCATGGCTTCGCTGGGATCCTGGAGCGCCGACGCGATCACCGGACTGTCTGAGTGGTCCGACGAAACCTATCGAATCCTCGGCCTCCGCAAAGGCGAGGTGACAGCCGGGTGGGATGCGTATATCTCGACTGTGCACCCGGAAGACCGCGCCCGTGTCGGGCAGGTCCGAATCGCGGCCCTCTCCACGCAACCTCAACGCTGGGACCACCGGATCGTTCGTCCCGACGGGAAAGTGCGCCACCTGCGTCAATCCCTCGAAACAACGGCGAGCGTCGCGGGGCGTCCCGTTCAGATCGCGGGCACGATTCAGGACATCACTGAATACAAGATTCTGGAAGAGCAGCTCTGGCAGTCTCAGAAGCTCGAAACTGTCGGACGGCTGGCTGGCGGCATCGCGCACGATTTCAACAATCTGCTGACTGTGATCAATGGATATTGCGAAGTGCTCCTCAGAAAGGCCGGCGCGGATCCCTTCGTCCGGAAGGGTCTGTCGGAGATCCTCGGCGCCGGCGAGCGAGCCGCGGAGCTCACCAAGAACCTTCTTGCGTTCAGCCGGAAACAGGTGCTCCAAACCAAGGCCGTTGACCTGACCGCGACGATACTCGACATGCAGAACATGTTGAGGCGATTGATCGGGGACGAAGTCCAGCTCGAGACAGATCTGGCGTCGGAGCTCGTATCCGTGATGGCCGACCCGATTCAGCTTCAGCAGATTTTGCTGAACCTCGCCGTGAATGCGCGGGACGCTATGCCGAACGGCGGCGCTCTGCGGATCGAAACGAAGAACATCCGCCAGCCGGACGAGCTTCCGGAAGCGGTTTCGGAGTTCTCCCCATACGTGCTGCTGAAACTCGCGGACACCGGCACCGGAATGACGGCGGATGTCCGCTCGCATTTGTTCGAGCCTTTCTTTACGACGAAAGAGCCGGGTAAGGGCACGGGCTTGGGACTTTCTACGGTGTACGGAATTGTGAAGCAGAGCGGCGGAATGATAGCGGTGGACAGCGCGGTAGGGATCGGGACGACCTTCCGGATATATTTCCCGGCTGTCCAGGCGGAGCGGTCGGAAGTCGGCAAGCCGCGGGCGGAGCCAGCCCCGCCGCCGGCCGCAACGGTGGTCATCTCCGAGGATCAGGAGGACGTGCGGCGTTTGCTGGTTTCGATTGTTCGGGAACTCGGATACGAGGCGATCGAGGCCGCCGGCGGCGAGTCCGCGGCGTCGATCGTGGATCGGAGCAACGGAGCGGTGGATCTGGTGATCACCGACGTGATGATGCCAGGAATGAGCGGGTTTGACCTGGCCCGGGTGCTTTTGCGGACCCACCCGGATCTGCCCGTCATCTTCGTTTCCGGTTACGCTGCTCCCCTGGAGCCGGAAGACGGCTCGCATCCGCAATGGGCGAACCGGTTTATCGCCAAGCCCTTCACCCGGGAGGCGCTGGTCCGAAAAATCTGCGAGGTTTTGAGCGGCCGCACCGCGGCTGTGCGATCCTGACAACGGTAGCCATGCATCTCCCGGCCGTGGACGGCACCCACCACGCGGCGCTCGAAAGCTGGGTCGAATCCGCGAACGCGTCGGATACCGATTTCCCCGTTCAAAACCTCGCGCTCGGCGTTTTCCGCCGCCGCGGCTCGACGAGCCTGCCGGCCATCGGAGCCGCCATCGGCGATAAAATTTTCGACTTGCGGGCCTGCTTTGACATGGGATTGCTCGACGTCCTTCCGCCCGCGGCCAGGCTCTCGTGCACCGGTTGGTCTCTGAACAATCTCATGGGGGCGGGACGCGAGATTGCCGCCGCGCTGCGCCGCAGAATCAGCGAGCTGTTGCGGGCGGATTCCGCCTTGCGCCCGGAAGCGGCGCTCGTGAAGATGAAAGACGCGGAGATGCTGCTGCCGGCGGAGATCGGC
Source organism: Acidobacteriota bacterium (assembly GCA_025353165.1). Lineage (GTDB taxonomy): Bacteria > Acidobacteriota > Terriglobia > Bryobacterales > Bryobacteraceae > TMP-7. The sequence goes on from JANXRE010000016.1 coordinate 88,680, forward strand.
GACTACACCGATTTCTATGCCTCGGTCCACCACGCCGCCAATGTCGGCCGCATGTTCCGGCCGGATAATCCGCTACTGCCGAATTACAAATACTTGCCGGTGGCTTACCACGGGCGCGCCTCTTCGGTGGTTGCGGGCGGAGCGCCAGTCCGGCGGCCGTCCGGCCAGATTCAGGCTGGCGGAGAAGCGCCGGTTTATGAGCCATCTCGCATGCTGGATTACGAGTCGGAAGTGGGCATGTTCATCGGCCGCGGCAATGCACTCGGCACGCCCGTTCCGATCGTGCGCGCCGAGGAGCACCTGTTTGGTTTTTGTCTTCTCAACGACTGGTCGGCGCGCGACATACAAGCGTGGGAATATCAACCGCTCGGACCGTTTCTCGCCAAGAATTTCGCCACCAGCATCTCGCCGTGGGTGGTGACGGCGGATGCAATGGCGCCGTTCCGTGCGCCTCTTGAAAGAACCACCGCCGATCCCGCGCAGCTTCCGTACTTGCAGTCGGATTGGAACGATGCCTCCGGGGCGTTCTCGATCGCGATCGAGGTTTGGCTGCGGACCGCGCGCATGCGGTCGGATGGGATCTCCGCCCAGCGGTTGTCGCGGGGAAACTTCGAGTCGATGTTCTGGAGTCCCGCGCAAATGATCGCGCACCATGCGAGCGGCGGCTGCAATTTGCGTTCGGGCGACCTGCTCGGGAGCGGGACCATTTCCGGTCCTGGCGAACAGTCGCGCGGCTGCCTGATGGAACTTACCGAGCGGGGAACAAAGCCGGTGCAGCTCGCTTCGTCCGAGCAGCGGAGCTTTCTGGAGGATGGCGACGAGGTAATCCTGCGCGGATATTGCGAGCGCCCGGGTTTCCGCCGCATCGGTTTCGGCGAGTGCCGGGGGATCGTCGAGCCGTCGTCGACACTCTGATTTGCTATCCTGACTCTATGATCGCTGGCGCGCGTTGACATACCGTTACGAATGAACGCCTTCACATGTTGTTTCATCCTCCTTGTTTTGCATGCAACGAGCGCCCTCGGCCAGCAGCAGGACACCCAGCCCGCGCCACCGGCGAAGGCTCCGGCCAAAAGTAACCCCGACAACGCAACTGAACAGGACATGCTGGACAGCAGCGTGTCGGTCGCCCTGTACTACTGGCTTGGTCCGATCCATCCATCCGTGCGAACCGGACGCGCCAGCACGGGAGCCTATCCCTCCGATCTCGACTATCCGGGCAAGAATACCGGGACGCCCGCGGTGGTTGTCAGCATCCCCGCCGGGTCGCATAACGCGGTGAGGGTTTCGTACTTTCGAACGCAGGGACAAGGGAACACCACCGCGAACGGGAATCTGACGTTGTTCGGAACCACCTATGCCCCCGGCGACTACCTATCGGTGGCATACACGCTCCAGAACCTCAAAGCCTCCTGGGATTTCCTTACGTGGCCGTTTCCGATGTCGCGTTCAACGTGGCGCATCAAGACGCTGTGGGAAGCTCAGTACACCACACTCAAAAGTTCCGTGGACGCCCCGCTGAAAACGGACGCTGCAGGACACCTCGTCTCGGCAGGCGCGAAAAAGTCGGACTCTTTCTTCTATCCCTCGTTCGGGGTGGGCGCCGAGAAGTTGTTGTCGAAGAATCTGCGTTTCGAAGCGAAAGCGTCGGGCTTCGCCGTTCCGCATTATTCCACCATCTGGGACGCCGACGCGCGCGTCGCATACCGGCGCGGTCACTTCGAAGTATTTGCCGGCGGGAAGGCTTTCCACTTCAAGACCTCGCCGAAGCGGTCGGAGTATGTTCGGGGAACGCTCGACGGCGCCTTTGTTGGCCTTTGCTGGTATCTCAACTACTAGGACCCGGCGTGGCGCACGCATTCGTGCGACGCACTCGTGCGTGCCGCGCTGACGCTTGGCGAGCCGAACGAATCGCCAGGACCAGAACCACGAGCCCCGATAGCAACGAGACCACCCACCCAACGCGGTTCTCAAACGGCATGGGAAAGGCCATCCGGATCTCGTACTCGCCCGGCGGGGTTTCCACCTGCATCTGGCCAAGCACATCCTTTCGAATCGCGAGCGGCTTACCATGGGCCTCAGCGCGCCAGTTCGGATCGTAAGCGATCTGCAGCACAAGGGAGTCGCCCGCTCGAAAACTACTGCGCACGCGGAAGGCATCCGTGCCCTCCCACGCTACGTAAGTGGGCGCCTCCGGACCTCTCTCCAGCGCGTCCACGTAGGGTTGCAGATTCTGAACATCGCTCGGGCTGGCCGGCGGTTTCAAGCCCGACACCTCCGCCCGCCGGACCACGCGCGCGATTCCCGCATATCTCCGAGGCACGCGGTAGATGCGGTTCCCCTTGCCGTCGTCGAAGGCCACTCCCAGCACGCCGGAGAACTTTTCGGGGAAAGGATAGTCGTGATACGGCTCTTGCGATTGTTTAAGCGTCACATAGATCAGGTCTGCTCCGAGCGCCTGCAGCCAAAGCACGGACGCGCGAGCGTCCGGCGCGGCCCGGACCTCCCAATTCGCGAGCATCGAAGTCTGGTTGAGAAGGCCCTGCTCGGATCCACCGCCCACCTCCGCCAGATCGTGCCAGGTGTCGAACCAGAAGCGGATGGTGCCGGCGGTGAATGTCCGCGCGTTCGGGGAGTTCCGGTGAATCCAGTCCGACATTCGATACTCCACGCGCTGCTGGTACGCAGCCTCCGGAATGTAGTAAGACCATGCGTGGCGCAAGTAATGCCGCGCCGGCGCGAGCGCGGCGACAATGGCCAGCGCGACGGCCCAGCGCATCGGTCGTCGTCTGGTCGACGTCCAGATCTGGCGCAGCACCATCGCGCCGGTCAGGATGATCACGAGATCCAGTTCCGGGGTAAGCCGCATCGGCTCGCCGGTCACGCGAAAGCCGAACAGGTAGTTTCCCGCCACGTTGAGTGAAAAGAAGAGGAGCGATCCCCAGAGGAATACCAGGTACGCGCGCTCGGGTTGCCCGCGCGCAGCCCGTGAGGAGACGGCGAGAAACAGCGCCAGCGCCAGGACCGTGACGATGACAGACCACCAGTTGCCCGGTTGCGCGACCAGTTTCAGATTATCGTTGGTGATCTGGAAGTAGGAGGGAACCAGCCAAAAGGCCGTAAGGCCGTACGCCAGCGCGCCGATCGCAGCGGCTCGAATCCAAACCCAATGGTCCTGATGAGTGATCCAAATCGCCCAAACCATCAGCGGAAAAAACATGGCCAGCGACGTCGCGCCGTAGAAGTTGTGCGACACCACCAGGGCGCAACACACGGCGGCGGCGGCGAGAGCGGCAGGCCGGTATTTCCGCAGCGCGCGGTAACACGCGGCCAGAGCAAACCCGAGCAGCGCGACCGACGATACGTGTGGGCCTTCGCCGTACTGCACCAGCACGCGAAGGCGCTGCGGAAGAAGATGCGGCGCGTCGTGACGCATCTCGGTCATGAACAGGTACGTCGGTGAGATCAGCGCCGCCGCGATCGCGCTGAGCCATCCATCCATTCGCGAACCGCTACCCGCGCGCGCGAATAGGTACACGCCGGCAATGCCGAGCGCATACAGGAGAGCGGTGTAGCCGTGGTAGCCGGTGACGGTATCGGTCGAAAAGATCATCGCGACGATCGCCGTACCGTACCGGATCGCCGGCGGGTAAATATAATCCCAGCGCGTTCCGCCATACCAGAGCGGCTGCCAATTGGGGTGCGGCCAATGGTCCACAAGGAAACGCGCGTCGGAAATAAATGTGCTCTCGATGGATGGCCAGTTCGTCGAGTAACTCAGCGAGAACAGGGGAAAGATCAGAGCGGCGGCGATGCAGAAAATGATCGCAAAATCGGTCGCGTAGCTGAGGCGCGTGCCGGAGTGGCGCTCGGGCTTAGGGCCTGTCACGAAATAATCGCCAAGCGGGCCAACGTGGCGCACGCACCCGTGCGTGCCGCGTCGGCACTCATGCCCACGCTTGGCGTCGAAACTGACACGTTGATTTCCCCACGGCCGCTTAGGTTAGCGGTTTCCATGGATGGGCGTTCCCGGCGAGTATCTGCGTTGCAAGCTTTCAAACTGTCGCATCCTGATAACACCCGCGCGGTGCAACGCGAACCGCATCAGCAGCCAGAGGATCGAGAAGCCGTAAATGCTGCTCTGGACGAATGACGCCGAAGAGGCAATGGGCATATAGCGCGTCGGGACCGGTATTTCCACAAATCGGCTCTTAATCGCAACCATCTGGGCGACGATCTCCTGATCGAATACGAACTTGTCGGAGTTCATGTCCAGGTTCACCGACTCCAAAACCTCGCGGCGGAATGCGCGGTATCCGGTATGAAATTCGTAAAGGTGGAGATCGAACACCGCATTCTCCAGTCCGGTGAGAAACCGGTTCGCGACGTATTTCCACCATGGCATGCCTTGCTTGCGGGGATTTGTTCCCATCAGGCGCGACCCGAAGACAACGTCGGCGTTTCCTTCGCGGATCGGGCGGACCATTTCCGGCAGCAGCGTCGGATCGTACTGGTAATCCGGATGCACCATCACCACGATGTCGGCCCCGGCTTTGAGAGCCTCGCGATAGCAGGTCTTCTGGTTCGCGCCGTACCCGTAATTGCCGTTGTGCACGAAGATCTCCAAGCCCAGCTCGCGCGCGATCTTGACCGTTTCGTCCTGGCTGCCGTCGTCCACAACAATGACCAGATCCACCGCGTCGTGAGGCAAATCGGCGTAGGTCATACGAAGCGTCCGCGCCGCGTTATAGGCGGGCATTACAACCACGACTTTCGGATTGCCGTCTTTCACCGCGGCTCCTGCGCTACAACGACAAATTGATACGCGAATAATTTACCCCACAATCGCGCCAGCCGGCAACTGGCGGATTCGAGCAGGCCCATGCCCGGCGCGCGAGGAAACGCCTCGCTGAACGGCGTGGCGGTGGGACACGCCCGGGAGATCGAGAATCCGGCGCGCGAGAAGAGCTCCGTCCACCCGCTCCAGGTGTAGAAATGAAGATGAGTGCGATCGAAAAGGCCGCGATCGTGCGCGGGAAACCGGCCGGCCAGCACGTTCAGCCGGAAGTACCAGTGGCCGCTGTTTGGCAGGGAAGCGATCGCGATGCCGCCGGGTGCGAGCACGGACCGGATCTGCAACAGCATATGCAAGGGGTCTTTCAGATGCTCCAGCACGTCGCCGCAAAGGACGAAATCGAAGCGGGAAGAAAGCTCCGGTAACCCGGCGTCGAGATCGGCCGCAAGAAATCGCGCACTGGCCGGAAAGTTGCCGCGGTTGGAACCCGGGAGGTCGATGCCGACTACCTCGAACCCTTTCTCCGCCAGGATGGACGACAGGTATCCGCCGGTACAACCCAGGTCGAGAAGCGCGCGACCGCCGCCCTGTTCCGGCAATAGCCGCAGCATCAGAGTGTGGCTGCTGTGCGGTGACGCTTTGAAGGTGTACGGAGTCGTAGGAGAGGCGGCTGTCATGTCCCCAGATTCAGCATATCAGTGGGCACTTGGCTGACGTGGCGCACGCACTCGTGCGTGCCGCGTCGGCACTCCTGCCGACGCTTGGCGGGGCGGGCGGAAAACACGCACTTAGGGTTGCCGCTCAGCAGGTATCACGCGCACCCGCGAGGCCGGCAACAACACCCGGGAAGCGGCGGCGAGCTTCAATGCGGCTTTCAGTCCCCCGGCGCGCTGTATGCCCGGCACATAGAACTGGGTCAGGAAATCGTCGTCGAATCCGGCGAATCCATTCAGATCGGCGATCACGCTGGTTCGCACGGGCGCGACCGCGGCGGCGAACAGCGCCGGCAGCCCGGCCCGCCCGACGCCGATCAGTTCCGGGGTTCCCTTCGCGTTGGCTTTGACGAACGAGAGCGCCGTCAGGATATCCTGGACGCGCTCAGCGTGCTCCGTGCGGTTGTAGGAGAGAAAGTAATCGTCGTACTCAGCCTGGCGCCGGCGGATCTCGTTCGCGGTGAAGAGGTCGATCATCAGTACGGGTCGCCCCGACTTCAACAACTCCCGGCCCAACTGGCTCGCCCTGGCGGCCGGCGCACCCTCGGGATTGACAAGAATGACGGGGTCTCCCGATCCCGGTCTCCACAGTCCGCTCACTCGGTCCTTCCGCCCCGGCCTCGTGAGAGTGATGCGATCGCCTTCCGCCAGCCCATCCACGGTTCTCGAATACTCGACCCCAAGCACGTTGCGCAGGGCGTCCCGAAGCTGATCGGTCGAACTGTTTTCGATGGACGCCTCCGCTGCCAGCCGCCAGGCCTGAACCACCTGATCGAATCCCGGAACGCTGGGAGGAAGATTACCTGTCGCATGGGCGAGCAGATCCTGATCCGCCGGCAACGTAAACGGACGCTCGTCAAACTCCGGGGCGCTGGGGTGCAGATGTTCGGCGAAGAAGCGATAGACTGCCTGCCGGCTCTGCTCGTTATAGTTATGCTCGGCGTCGATTTGCACATTTGCGACCATCTCGGATTTACCGTACAGGCTGTAAATATGGCGGATCGAGGGAAACTCCTCGACCGGCGTATGGCGGGTCCAGTCGCGCGTGCTCGAGACGACGATCATCGGTCTGGGAGCGGCGAGGGCGGCGATTTCGACATTCGACGTGCCGATGCGGAGGTTGGGCGCTTCCTCGCAGGGATCTCCACCTTGCATATAAGCCGACACCATGTTGACGGGGGCTGCGACCGCAATCCGATCGTCCACCGCGGTGAGCAGTATCGTTTGCGTGGCCCCGCCGGAGGCGCCGGTCGCCGCCATGCGATGTGGGTCAACATAAGGCAGCGACTCGAGAAAATCCAAGGCGCGAATGGAGTTCCAGAGCTGCAGCCCCATGGGGTGGAACGACCACAGCGCGAGAGACGGGCTGGCAAACGAATGGGACGTTTGCCGCGTGTCGTTGAACCCGGCCATGTCGTACGCGAATGCGACGTAGCCCTGGCGGGCCAGGTTCACGCCCAGCGCCGGCACGGAATAGGACGGGAGATTCTCTAGCCTGCCTTTCTCCCAATGCCCATGCGGGATCAGAACGGCGGGATGGGTTTCCTTCCGGCCCGCGGGTATGTACAGGTTACCGCCGAGGAAATAACCCGGGAGTGTTTCCAGCAGCACGACCTCGATCGAATAATCTTCGTAATCGAATCTCCGGACGATTCTGGGGTTGAGCGGCGATTTTCGGGGCGCCGGAAGAAGCCCCGCCGCTGAGAGTATTTGCGCTCTCAAATGGGTTCCATGGGTTTCCCACTCGCGGCGGGAAGCGTAATTCTGCGGGCGGAAATGCGTCTTGAAGCTGTAAATCTCGACGTTGCGAACATCCGCGGCAGGATTCGCGCCACATAGGGACAGGCTCACCAGCGAGAGCACGAATGTGTTGTAACGCGCCACGTCTACCGATTATCGCCTGCCCGCCCGCAGCGTCTCCCAACGCTCCAGTTGGGCGTTGAATTCGCACCCGAACAGGGCGATGACCGACAGCACGTACATCCAGACGACCAGCGCGATCACCGCGCCGATACTTCCGTAGAGCACGTTGTAATTCGCGATGTGACGCACGTACCATCCGAATGCGAGCATCGCGAGCAGCCAGAGAGTGGTCGCCACGAAGGCGCCCGGCCACACCACCCGCATGGGTCGGTTCGGGCCCAGCTTATACAGCAGAGCGGCGCCGAGCACGATGGCCGAAAAGGCCACCAGGTAACGGCCAATCTTACCCAGGACGGCGACCGTTCCCGTGAACTGCGCTCCCTGCGGCACGACGCCCAGCCAGTAGACCACGGACGCTTCCGCCCTGGTGCCGAGCAGCATCAGAACCGAAGCCGCAACCACCGGAACCGCCGCGCAGAATACCAGGCCTGCCGCGACCCCACGCTGATTCCAGAACGGCCTGCCCGAAGGAATTCGATAGGCCGCCCGGAAGCCCTCCATCAGGCTGAGCATCACTCCGGAAGCCGCCCACACCGCAAGAATCGTGGCGACGACGAGCAAGGCCACCGGGCGCTCGCCGTGCATCACGAGGTAGTTTCGCAGCAGGTCCTCGCTGCCCGGAGGCGCAACCTGGAAAATCCAGCGGGCCAGGACGCGCGAAACCGCTTGAGCTTTGGCCTGAACCAGCAGGGCGGTGACCGTGGTGAGCACCGGGAAAATGGAAAGCAGCGCGGAGTACGCCGCGCCCTTGGCTATGCCAAAGCAGTTATCCTCGTAAGCGGCCACCCAGGAGCGGCGTAAGAACCACCAGGCCAGTCCTAAACGGCTGGGCTCTATGACGTACAGCCGGGGCGCTTCGTTCTGCATTCCTAAACCAATGTGGCATAAGCCGCGTCCCGCATCAGGTCGAGAGCGCGCAGGATCTGGCTTACATCCTCAAACGCATAGTTCAGCCGGAGTTGCCGCCTGCCGCGCTCGGCAAGGTCGCCCTTCGGATGGACGCAGTACACGCCGGGAATATAGATGACGCGGGGATCGCCGCTGGCGCGGGTCAAAAAACGGAAGAAGGGAGACTCGGGGTGGGTCTCGATGTCTTTGAAGGTGAGATAGAAAAAAAAGCCGGCGCTGCCGCCGCGGCATTCCTCCAGCAACGGACCGAGGCTGCGATCGATTCCTTCGCGCACGGCCACCGCCTTCGCGCGGTACCCCGCATTGACGGCTTTCAACTGTTCCGCGGCGCGATTGTCCAGCAGCCAGCTCGACATCTCCTGAACGAAGAGCGGCGCACTGAAACCGGCATCGCTGGTCTTCTGAATTAGCGCGTTCAGCAGCGGTCCGCCAGGGCCGAGAATGTAGCCGATTCGCAGCGCGGGCGCGAGCACTTTTGAGAGCGTGCCGATCTCATAGGCGACTCCCATGTCGTCGTCGGGGAGCACGGACTGGAAGGGCTCCGCCGCGGGATCGTGCAAAAGCGGCTCATACGCGAGGTCGTAGAAGATCGGGACGGCGAGGCGCTGCGCGACATCGAGCAACGCGCGCCGGCGCCGGTTCGACAGAATGGTGCAAGTTGGATTGTTGACCGTGACGGTGTAGAGGAACGCGATCCGTTCCGCCGCGGCGCCAAGCGATTTCAGCTTCCGCTCGAGCGCGCTCAGGTCGATGCCCTCGGCGTCTTCCGGGACCGCGAGCACCTCGAAGCCTTTTCGCTCCAGCGCATTCGTGTAGATGTAATAAGTCGGGTCGGAGGTCACCACGATGCCGGGTTCGAACAAATCCGCGAGCGCGTCGAGTACGCTGGTTGCGCCGCAGGCCCCGATCGCGAGCCCGTTGCGCGTATCGCCCAGGAACCGGCGAAGGGATGCAATCAGATTCGGCGAGCCCTCCGGGCCGCCGTAGTTGAAGGCCTGCCGGTATTTTTCCGGGTTGCCCACGACAGCTCGCATCGCCTCCGCGATCGCGTCTACCGGGATCGTCTTCTCGTTGACGTAGCCGACGCCGACGTTGATATCGATGCCCTCGCGGAAGTCGTGCGTAAACTCGGACATCATGCGGTTGGCGGGCGAGGGTCTGGTAGACGCTTCGCCATAACGGGACAGACGCAGCCGCATCATGACGTGGCGCACGCACTCGTGCGTGCCGCGTCGCCACCCCTGGCGACGCCTGTTCTTGGTCCGGCTACGTGTCGAGAGGTCATATTTCCTTCCTGACGGACATTCACGCCTAAGGCGGGCCGAGCGGGCTTGGCGCGCAGCCCGTGGTTTCCGCCGAGTACACGATAGACGCGATCTTCCAACCATCGGTGGTCTTCACCAGGTTCACCGCATCGATGCCGCAGTGGCTGAATTTGCCGTCAAGGTGGAAATCGTAATCGGCCCACACCACGGCGATGCGCCCCCGCACGAGCGTCTTCGCGTCCCACATTCGCTCCAGCATCTTCTTGTCCATGGTCTTCAACCGGGAAGCGAATACATCGGAGGACGTACCGGAGACCGACCCGTTGTCGCGCACGGACACGATGCGGGCGTCGGGCATCATCGACGCGGCCGCCGCGTTGCCATCCTGCGCGGCGATGGCATCGAACAGCCGCTGAACGACGGCAGTCACCTCTTTCTCGTCCGATTGCGAGCCGGCCGCCGCCACGTTGAATCCTTCCACCACGATCCGCGGCGCCTCGCCCCGCGTGTCCGCATGCCGCAGTTCGATGTCGATGGTGCGCGCCTCGCCCGGCATCAGGCAGATGAAGTTGTCGCTGAAGATGGCGGGCAGGATGCGGTCGCCGCTCTTCTCGCGCACGGGCTTCAACCGGACCATCAGGGCCGGCGACTTCGAAGGATTACGCACAAAGGCTGCGATCCGCCAGACGTCGCCCTTCCGCTCGATGCGCGGCGCTACTTCCAGGCGTACCTTGGGCAATTCGCGCAGGGCGCGATAGTTGGCTTCCTCCGTGCCGCGCCAGTAGAAATTATCGGAAATGAGAAGAGGGCCCTGGGTGAGTTGCAGCCGGACGAAATGCGTCGCCGTCAGATCCGCCGGGTATTCCATTTTGATGGGCGACGCCGTGCTGTCCTCCGCGCTATCGACCGTCGCGGACTTCTCCCACTTAACCGAGCCGTCCAGGTTCAGGATCTCCACGCGGGCCGTCAAACCCTGCCGATTGCCGCCGCTGTAGTTCACCACCTCCACCATGTCCGTGAGCGGATTCCATTCAATGTGCAGCGGCTCGGCTGCCTTCTTTGCGCCGAAATACGCGGCTGTCGGCTCCAGATAGTAGTCGTACGTCTGCCACACGAACGAGGGCCACGTGGGATGGCTCATCCAGATGAGCAGCCCCATCCGGTTCTTGCTTTGCGCTTCGTACATCGCGCGGTAGCCTTCGTAATTTACAAACTGCGCAAGCGAGACCCACTCCGCCGCGCTGCTTGCGCCGCCATAGCTCGTGTCGATCCGCTTGATGAACGACGATCCGCCCTGTGCCCCTTCGAGAGAGAAATCGTGCAGGCCCCACATGTTGCCCATCGGCCACATCGCCGATTCCGGCATGAACGCGCGCAGGCTGTCGAGCGTGACGATGTTCGGCATGCCCATCTCGCTGTGGAATTGCGGGGTGGCGCGCTCGGCGAAATAGGCCTTGATCGACTGGGCCTGATAGGGACCATGCCCGCTCACCACATCGTCGGCGGAACTGCCGATGTAATGCATTCCCGGGTGAATCTCGGCCAGCATGGATCGCAACCCGTCTTCCAGCGGCTTCGGCGGATAGCCTTCATTGCGCCCGACGTACAGGCCGATGGACGGGTGATTGCGGATGCGCAGTGTTGTGTCGCGCGCGTTCCGCATGAATAGGTCATTGTCGTCGGGATCGGGACCGTCCCACGAGTTCGCCAGCCAGTAGTCCTGCCACACGACAATGCCGTGGCGGTCGCACGCCTCGTAGAACGCGTCGTCGCCGATTTGCCCCACCCAGTTGCGGATCATGTTGAAGTTCATCTCGCGGTGGTAGCGGACGGCCGCGTCGTATTCGCGAGCGCGGTAGCGAAGCATCGATTCGCCGAAGCCCCAGTTGCCGCCCCGCGGAATCAGCCGCCGGCCATTGATCCACATTCGCAGCGCTCTGCCTTCCTCGCTGTAGGTGAACTGGCGCACTCCGGATTGGAAGGTCTTCGTGTCTGAGACGGACTTATCTGCTGCTTCAACGGAAAGCTCGACCTTGTACAGGTTCGGCTCGCCGTAGCCATTCGGCCACCAGAGCTTCGGATTCTTGAGTTGCACCACGCGATCCAGCTTGACGGTGCTCGCGGATCCGGCCTCCACCTTTACCAAGCGGCTGAATGCGTTGTCGCCGAACCGCCCGCGCAGAGTCCCGCTGAAGGGCCGCGAGTCGTAGTTGCGCAGCGTAACCTCGACGCTCACATCCGCGCGCGAGGTATCGGGCAATGGAAGGGCGGTGCTGACAAACGGATTCTCGATGGACACCGGGCCGGTCGTGCTCAGGTACACGTCGTTCCAGATGCCGGTATCGCGACCGCGGATGGTGGGAATCCAGTCCCAGCCGATGGTCGCGTGATAAGTCGGATTGTCCGCTCCGAGAATGCCGCCGTTCTTATCCGGATTCTGAAACGTCTTTTCTTTGACGCTGCCGGGATGCGCGTTCTTCTCCACTCGCACCGCGAGCGCGTTCGACGTTCCCGGATGCAAATAGCTGGTTACGTCAAAACGCCCCCGCATGAAGCCGCCTTCGACGCGCCCCACCTTACGGCCGTTCAGGAAGACGTCCGCTTTCCAGTTGATCCCATCGAAGTTCAACCAGACATGCCGTTCGGGACGGATTGGCGGCGCGGTGAACTCGTCGCGATACCAGAAATCCGCGTAGAAGAATGAGTCCGAAATCATCAACTGGTTGTCGCCGTAGTTGGGGTCCGCCAGAGCTCCTGCATTCCAGAAACTCGAGAGTGTGGTCGCCGGCACGGTCGCGACAACCCAGTCGCCGTCCTTGAATCCCGGGGTCGAGAGAGCCTCGCCGTCCGCGTGCACCTGGGAATCGCGCTGCACGCGCCACGCTCCGCCCGCCAAATGCAGGTAGCCATCGGCTCGCGCCTCGGCCGCCGGCTTCGGTACGGCAACAGGACCTCCGCGCCCGTAAACTTCCAGTTCACTGAGAATGTAACCGTCGGCCGACGCCGGGCGGGTCATCAGAAGCCGCACGTATCGGCCCTGCGCGGGCTGCGCCAGCCGGATGTCGTCGGCCGCCCCCAGCGACTGGATCGTCGTCCACGCTGCGGCGTCGTCGGAGATCTGAATCGCTCCTTCAGCCGCGCGGCGGATCCAATACAACGCGACGCGATCGAACGTGCAGCTCGCGCCGAGATCCACGTACACCCATTCCTCGCCCTGCCCGGCGCTCTTCCAGGCACTGGTGAAATCGTACGGGCCTCCGACTCCGAGCTTCCGATTGTGATTGAACAGGCTGACCCCGCCGGCGTTCCAGAAGTTCGATGGCGAGCCCTGAAACTGAACGCGGTACATCCGGGCGCGCGACGGCGCGGTGAACGGAACGCTGGTGAACGAAGATACGTTCAGCTCACCAGGACGGTCGATCCCGCCGGCGCGGCCCAGTTCGTTCCACGTCTGGCCGTCATCCGAGCCGGATACGGCGACGGTCCACGCCGCCTGTTTCCTTTGCGTCGGCACATCGACATCGATGCGGTCGACTTCCAGCGGTTCATCGCCGCCGCCCATCTCGATTTGAACCCACGCGCTCGGGCCTCGCAGAGTAGCGCTCGTAACCGGGTTGTTGTCGAACATCCACTCGCGCTCGAACTTGCGGTAGGGCCCGTTGCTGGTGGAAGACGATACCCATCTGGGGAGCTTCGTATCCTTGATTCCGTCGGTCACCAGTTGGGCCGTGAGGTTGTAATCGTACGCGCTCGAGTGGAACGCCGGCCGGCGCAGCGCCAGGTTCCGGTACGTGGTCGCATCCACGCGCATCGACGGCGCGAAGTCCTCTTTCGGATCCCCCGGGTAAACACCCACTCCACGCGTGTATTCCTGGGCGTTCAAACTTGCCACGGCCAGCAAGCTCATGAAAACCAGTCGATTCATCTCGGCTATTTCTCCAGGTGGGCGAGCGCGAACGCATAAGCGCCGATCGCCGTCGCTTCGCTAGTACCGAGGCGCGAGATTCCCACGCCGGTCCTCTGCAATGCGTCGAACTTGACCGTTCGGGAACTCCGCGGAACCTTCAGCTCTTTCGCCTGTCCCTTCAGGAATTCCTGCAATTGCGCCGGATCTTCGAGGTTGAAGGCACGAGGGATCAGCCGGCGAAAACGCTCGCCGTTCGGAGCCGCGTAGGTGCCGTTCATCTCGTCGATAATCGCCGGCAGGAACTGCCTGTGCGCTCCCGCTATTCCGCCGCCGATGACCACCAATCCGTCGATTAAAGTCAGGGCTTCCGAGATTGCGTCGCCCGCAATTTCACCCATCCGCCGAAACGCTTCTTTCGCCGCGGCCTGATTCCCCTTGGCCCGGCCTTCGGCAATCTCGAAGATCACCTTCGGCTCGGGAGCATCTTCGGAGCGAGTTCCCGTCTCCGATGCGTACACGCGGCGGACCGCCCGGATCGAAGCGCCTTCCTCCGCGTTGGTGTCTCGGTCCAGTTTGTGGCGAATGATCCAGATCTCACCCGCCACCGAGTTGTCGCCCGTGAACAATTCCCCGTCGCGAACGATGCCGCCGCCGAGACCGGTGCCGAGAGTCACGCCGAATAGATTCCGGTACCGCTTCGGACTGCCGGCTTTTTCCAGCAACCCGTTTACGTAGGGCAGAAAGCCAGCCGTCGCCTCGCCGTACGCAAACAGGTCGCCGTCGTTGTTGATGAACGTGGGAAGGCCAAACGCGTCCTCCAGCATCGGACCGACCGCCACGTCGCGATAGGCCGGCAGGTTACGCGGCCCGACGATGATGCCGTTGAAGTAATCGGCGGGGGCAGGGAACGCGAAGCTGATCGCGGCTGGCCGTGCCGGCAACTGCGACTCGACCCGGCGAAAGCCATCCAGCAAGGTGCTGAGGGAAAGCTCCAGATCCGAGGCGTTGGACGGCAGCGAAAAGCTTTCTACCACCGGGCGGTTGGCCTGCATGGCCGAATAGACGAAGTTGGTGCCGCCAGCGTCCAGGGTCATAACGACCCGCTGGTCTTTCGAGTAATCAGGCATGCGCTTCCACCCGGCGGTTCATCACCGCCGTCCACGTGATATAGAGGATGGCCGCGAGCGGTACGAGAAAGCTGAGTTGCACCGAGGAACGATCCGCGACGGCTCCCATGAGGGGAGGAACGAAAGCGCCCCCGACGATCGCCGTGACCATGAGTCCCGAGAGTTCGTTCGTATGTTGCGGTAGGGAGTCCACCGCGATCGAAAAGACCAGCGGAAAGATGTTGGCGAATCCGATGCCGGCGAGAAAGAAACTGGCAACCGCTACCGTCTCATTCGGCAGAAACAAACCGAGTAGCCCGAGGATCGAGACGCCGCAGGTGGCAAGGAAGAACTTTCGCGGCGACATCCAGTTCAGAATAATGCCGCCGGAAAACCGGCCGATCGTCAGGGCGGTGAAGAAGAGCCCGGTCCCAAGAAGGCCCACCTTGTTGATGTCGAGATCGAAACGTTCCTTGAGATAAAGCGGTATGCCCGCGCTGACACTGACCTCCGCGCCGACGTAGAAGAAAATGGCCAGCACCATCGCCAGGACGTATCCATTGCGGAGGAGTGCGAGGCAGGAACGGAGCGTGGCCGCTTTGTGCTCGCTCTGGGTTTCGTGAACACGGAGCGGCGCGATCGCCAGGATCGCGATCAGCATGGCGACCGTGTAGATCGGGAAAATAACCTTCCAGTTCGCGCCGAAATACTTGGCTGCGATAACCGGGATCATGGGACCTGACAGCGATCCAATCGCTTTGGCAAATTGAGCCAGAGAAAGGTTGCGCGAGTATTTTCCTTCGTCGGAGACGTCGCGCATGATCGGGTTGCCCGCCACTTGCAGGATCGCCGCTCCCGCGCCCACCAGCAGGACTGTCAAAAGGAACCCGGTGAACGAGTTGAGCAGGAAACTGGCGTTCAGCAATCCGAGCAGGGCAACCAGCAGCCCCATCATAAGGACGAACTTCTTCCCCCGCTTGTCTTGAAAAACTCCGACCGGCACGGAAAGCAGCCCGAACATGCTGAATCCGACGAACGGAATCAACGAGGCAACCGTGTTGCTCAGTTGAAATTCATTCTTGGCGAGGCTTACGAACGGCCCCACCGCGTCGGCAAATCCCATTGCGATGAAGGCCAGAAAGACGGGCAGTGTTCTTAAGCGCATTAGATGATTCTGTCCGGTGGATCTCCGGGAGGAACCAGTCTATCGCTTTCTCGATCTGCGGAACGTTATTCGGCGTCCATGACGGCGGCCACCGCGTGAATAACCGCAGCGACGCGAACCGCCGCCAGCACGGATTCCGCGGACAGGCCCTTTTCGCGTACCACCTTCTCGTGCGAAGCGACGCAGGCCTGGCAGTTGTTGATGGCCGAGACGGCCACGCACCAGAGCTCGAAATCAACCTGGTCGACGCCGTGCATACGGATCGCGTTCATCCGGAGCCGGGCTGGGATGGTTGAGTACTTCTCATTCGACGTGAGGTGCAGAAAACGGTAGTAGACGTTGTTCATTCCCATGATGGCCGCCGCCGACCGCGCGGCCTCCAGGGCTTGCTCGCTGAGATGCGGCCGCGCGTCCTCCAATACAGCCGCCAGCAGATCGCGGTTTCGCGCCGCGATCGCGCTGGCCACCGCCGCGCCCCAAAGCTGCTGCTCCGTCAGTTCCGTCTGGCCGAGCACGCTTTGCAGGTTCAGCCGGAGATCCTTCGCATAGGACGGGATTCGCTCCGACAGCGCCTCAATCGTCATGGTTGTACCTTGAGCGTCGGCTCGCCCTTCTGCCAATTGCAGGGACATAGCTCGTCACTCTGAAGCGCGTCGAGAACGCGTACGATCTCGTCCACGCTACGGCCGACGGAGAGGTCCGTGACCATGACGAAGCGAACGACACCTTCCGGATCGACGATGAAGGTCGCCCGTTGCGCCACACCCTCGTTCGGGTCGAGGATGCCCAGCTTCTCCGACAGTTCACGTTTGACATCCGCGAGCATGGGGAAGGGAAGATCCTTGAGGTCGGCGTGGTTGTTGCGCCAGGCGAGATGGACGAACTCGCTATCGACGCTGCCGCCGAGCACTTGGGTGTCGCGGTCCCGGAAGTCGCGGTTCTTTTTGCCGAACGCGGCAATTTCGGTTGGGCAGACGAAGGTGAAATCCTTCGGCCAGAAGAAGTACACCTTCCACTTCGCGGCGTAGTCCTGGTCCGTGATGGTCTGGAACTCTTTACCTTTTTCGGTGCTTACCGTCGCCTTGACGGCGAACTGCGGAAATTTATCGCCAACTCCAAGCATGTATGAATAGCCTCCTTGGTGAAATTAGTTACTGGCGCTGCGCGCATTTCGGGCACAGGCCGGTGAACTCAACGCTGTAACGCTCGACACGGAAACCCTTTGGCAATTTACTCCTGATTCGAACCGGCTCGACGCCTTCCCCGGGAAGGTCCGCAATCGACTTGCAGCGCTCGCACACCAGATGGTGGTGCGGGTGCGTATTCGGGTCGAGCCGAAGTGAACCGTGATGCATGGTTACTTCGCGAAGCAGGCCGGCTTCCAAGAAAATATTAAGGTTCTTATAGACTGTCGCCAGCGAAACGGAAGGGATTTCCCGTTTGACGAGGTCGTAAATGGCTTCCGGGGTCGGATGGTCGATCCTAGACGCGGCGACACGGTAAATTACTTCCCGCTGGTGCGTCGAAGCTAAACCGCGGCGGCGGCATTCGTCGCGGAACGCCGCGACCAGATGCGCCTGCACGGCCTTGCTGGATGCCATCAAATACTGTTTGATAACAATTATCCGCCAATGTCAATTATCGTATCAATTATCATATTTAAGAGGCGATTTCGAAGGCCCGCTTGCGGCCCGACCCGGTGATGTGGCCTTGAAATTTCGTTTTCCCGTTCAAGAGGAAATCGACCTGCCGCTGAATGGGGTAATCGAACGCGAGGATGCTTCCTTCCTCGATGTCGAGCAGAGTGGCGACGTCCACCGTTGGCCCCTGCAGCCGTGCTTCGACATCGATCTTCCCCTCCGATATGAGGCGGAACACGCGCGCGTGATCCGTCTCCTTAGCCTCGCCGCGGCGTAGCGACCACTGCTGGTCGAAGCGCTGCCGCAGCATCTTGACGACGATCGACGGTATGCCGATATTCATCATCCCCGAAATCTCGCCCAAGCGGACCTCGACGCTGATCGCGACTACGGCTTCGCTCGGCGCCAGGATCTGGAGCAGTTGCGGCTCGGTCTCGTGGCTGTCAATGGCGAATTCCATCGCGGTCACCTGGTGCCAGGCGTTGCCGAGGTCGTTGAGAACAATCCGGAACAGCCCCTCGAGTATCGATTGCTCGATCTCTGTGATTTCCCGCGCAATCCGGGTGGGGGCCTTCCCGTTCCCGCCCAGCAGCATCTCGAGCACCGGAAATACCAGCGACGGATTCAGCTCCAGAACCGCATTGCCGTCGAACGGCTTCATCTTCAGCGTGATCATGCAGGTGGGAGACTGCAGACACTGTGTAAATTCCAGAAACGAAAGCTGTTCCACCGAGACCAGGTTCACCGTGGCGTAGGCCCGCAGGTAGGCGGAGAGGCTGGATGCCAGGGTCCGCGCAAAATTCTCGTGCAGAAGATGGATGGCCCGCAACTGGTCCTTGGCGATCCGGTCCGGGCGGCGGAAATCGTACGGCTGGGCCCGGCGCGACAGGTCGTCGTCCGTGGCCCCGTCGCGCAAATTCGCGAAAATACTCTCGATCTCTTCCTTGGATGGTTGGTTGTCAGGCGTCAAGATGTAGTGTGTTACCGAGCCGCGACCGTAAGGGAGCGTCTCCGCGACAGCCTCCTGAGAAGCTATCGGGCGGTCACCGCGTTTTCTTTAGCCTGAACGCAACCGTTCGGTAAACTGAAGTTAGTGCCGAAGCTCTTCGTTCATAGCTTTGGGTGCCGCGCCTCGCAGGCGGACGGCGCCGCCATCGAAACCGGCCTCCAGGCCCGCGGGTGGGAGTCCGCCCCGGCGGCCCGCGACGCCCAACTGGTGGTTCTCAACACCTGCACCGTCACCTCAGCCGCGGACGAAGACCTGCGGCACGCCGTGCGGCGTATCCACCGGGAAAACCCCGAGGCGCGCATCGTGGTCACCGGCTGCTACGCCCAGAGGGCGCCCGCCGAGATCGCGAACCTGCCGGGAGTCGAGATGGTTGTTGGAAATTCCCACAAGGTTCGCATCCCGGACCTGATCGGAAGCGACACGCCATATCACGGCCAGATTCACGTCGGCGACATCTTCTCCCAGCACGAGTTCTTGTCCGCCCCGGTCGAGGACGCCAGTGGCGACCGCACCCGGCCAAACCTCAAGATCCAGGACGGCTGCAACAACCGCTGCTCCTTCTGTATCATTCCGTTCGTCCGCGGTCGGAGCCGGAGTTCGCCCGCGGCCCAGGTCATCGAACAGGTCCGGACTCTCGCAGCCAAATACAGGGAGGTCGTGCTGTCCGGCATCAACCTCGGGCGCTGGGGGCGAGAGCACGGCTTCTCGAACGACCCGTTGCGGCTGGTCCACCTGCTGCAGCAGATCCTCGGTGAAACTAGCGTGGAACGCCTGCGCCTGAGCTCCGTCGAGCCCATGGACTGGAGCGACGAACTGCTCGACCTGGTAGCGTCCTCGCCGCGCCTGGCCAAGCACGTGCACGCGCCGCTGCAATCGGGCTCGGATGCGGTGCTCCGCCGGATGCATCGCAAGTACCGCCCGCGCCACTACGAGGATCGCATCCGCAAGGCACGCGAGTGGATGCCGGAGGCGGGAATCGGCGCCGACGTGATGGTGGGATTCCCGGGCGAGACCGAGGCCGAATTCGAAGACAGCCGCCGTTTCATCGAATCGCTGCCCTTCACCTACCTCCACGTGTTCACCTACTCCGAGCGCCCCGGCACGCCGGCGGCAACCGCGCTGCAAGTGCCGGTGCGCCTGCGCCGGGATCGGAACAAGATTCTGCGAGACATCGCAGCCGCCAAAAACCTGGCTTTCCGGGCATCGATGGTAGGGCGAACCCTTTCCGCCGTGACAATCGACGACGGCCGGATAGCGCTGTCGAGTAACTACCTGAAGGTGGAGCTGACAGCGCAGCGCGAAGCGAACCGCCTAATTGACGTAGTGGTAAGCGGCACGGGGCAGGGAACGGTTCGAGAGCGCGAGCTGCTGGCCGTCCTACAATAAAAAAAATGCGGAAATGGCTTCTGTCCCCGTTACTCCTGCTTCTGCTCGCGGGCTGCCAGTCGCCGAAAGGGCCGGTCGCCGGCCCGCCGCCTGCCGCTTCGGTTACGGTGGGAGCCGCCTCGGTCGGAGCTGCGCCGCTCGAGATCCGGGTGGTCGGCACGGTCGAGCCGTCTGCGAAGGTGGAGATCAAGTCGCAAATCGCCGGCCAGCTCATGAGCGTGCACTTCACCGAAGGCCAGAACGTCAACCAGGGTGACCTGCTGTTCGACGTCGATCCCCAGCCGTACCGCGAAGCGCTGCGGCAGGCGGAAGCAGGCGTGGAACGCGACCGCGCCCTGCTCAGGCAGTCGGAATTCGCGGTGCAAAAGGACATCGTCCAGCAGAAATCCGCGGAAGCCGACGCCGCCCGCTACGAAACCATGGAGCGCGACCGCGTCGCTTCCAAGCAGCAGACCCTGCAATACCGCACGGCTGCCGACACGCTGAAGGAGTCGATCCGCGTGGACCAGGCTGCCGTCGAAAGCGCCCGCGCGACCCAGAATCTGGACCAGTCGGCGGTGGCCAAAGCCAAGCTCGACCTGGGCTATTGCGAGATCCGCGCCCCCATTTCCGGCCGCGCAGGGAACCTGCTGGTGCACCCCGGCAATCTGGTCAAGGTGAACGACGTCCCGCTGGTAGTGATCCATCGGATCACCCCCGTCTTCGTCAGCTTCAACGCGCCGGAAAAACACCTGGAGGCGATCCGCCGCTTCAGCGCCGGGCGCAAGCTGCCGGTCGAGATTACCTCCCGCGACGACCCTGGAATGAAGGTGGCCGGATACCTGAGCGTGGTGGACAACACCGTGGATGGGCAAACCGGCACCATCCACCTGAAAGCTACCATCGGGAACGCAAACCGGTCGCTGTGGCCAGGCCAATTCGTGGACGTGTCCCTGCTCCTCGACAGCGGGCAGAACGCGACCGTGATTCCGTCCGAGGCGGTGCAAGCCGGCCAGCAAGGCCCGTTCGTATACGTCGTGAAGCCTGACAAAACCGTCGAGGCGCGCGTTGTGTCCGTGGGCCGTACGCTGGGCGCCAAGGTCATCGTCGAGAAGGGCATTCAGCCGGGCGAGACGGTGGTGACGGACGGCCAGATGATGCTCTTCCCGGGCGCCCGCATTGCGGTTGTAGCCGCCCCGCGGTAACGGCCATGCACTTCTCCCGTATCTTCATCGAGCGCCCCATCATGACGACCCTCGTGATGTGCGCCATCCTGCTGTTCGGCATCGTCGGTTACCGTGCGCTTCCCGTCGCGGCGCTGCCCAGCGTCGATTACCCCACCATTCAAGTGAGCGCCGCCATGCCCGGCGCCGACCCCGAGACCATGGCGTCCTCGGTGGCCACCCCGCTCGAGCGCGAGTTCTCCACCATCGCCGGCGTCAAACAGATGAGCTCCACGAACGCGCAGGGGTCCACCTCGGTGACGGTTCAGTTCGACCTCAGCCGCAAGATCGACGAAGCGGCTCAGGACATCCAAGCGGCTATCTCCCGCGCCGGCGGCCGCCTGCCGCCCAGCATGCCGCGCCCTCCCTCATACCAGAAGGTGAACCCCGCCGAGCAGCCCATCATCTACGTTTCGCTCACTTCCTCGACCGCTCCGTTTTACCAGATCGATGAATACGCCGAGACGCTGATTGCGCAGCGCCTCTCGATGGTAAGTGGAGTGTCGCGCGTGCAGATCTACGGCGCGCAGAAGTACGCGGTGCGCGTGCAGGTAGATCCGGACCGGCTGGTGGCCCGCGGCCTGGGCATCGACGATGTGGAGCACGCTATCGAGCAGGCCAACACGAATCTCCCGACCGGAAAATTGCACGGCGAACGGCAGGCCTTCACCATCATGTCGAGCGGCCAGCTCATCGACGGCGCGGCGTACCGGCCTCTGATCGTCGCGTACCGCAACGGCGTGCCCGTCCGCCTGGAACAACTCGGCCACGTGATCGACGATGTTGAGGACAACAAAGTCGCGAGCTGGTTCAACGGAGTGCGCGGCATCATTCTGGCCATCCAGAAACAGCCGGGGACGAACACAGTCGATGTCGCAAACAGCGTCCGGCAACTGCTGCCGCAGTTGGAGCGCCGGATCCCACCCGCGATCCGGATGAGGATCGCCTTCGATGAATCGAGATCGATCGAGAAATCGATCGGCGATGTGAAGTTTACGCTGGTGCTGACCGTATGCCTGGTGGTTCTGGTCATTTCTCTGTTTCTGCGCAATCTCTCCGCCACGCTCATCCCGGGAGCGGCCGTTCCGCTCTCCGTCCTCGGCGCCTTCGCGGCGATGTACCTGCTCGGCTACAGCCTGAATAACCTGTCCCTGATGGCGTTGACTTTGTCGGTCGGCTTCGTGGTGGACGACGCGATCGTCATGCTCGAGAACGTGGTGCGCCACATCGAGATGGGGAAGACGCCGTTTCAGGCCGCTCTCGACGGATCGAAGGAGATTGGCTTCACGATCCTCTCGATGACGATCTCCCTCGTCGCCGTCTTCGTGCCGTTCCTGTTCATGGGCGGCATCCTCGGACGGCTGTTCCAGGAATTCGCCGTCACGATTGCCGTCTGCATCCTCGTCTCGGGCTTCGTGTCCCTGACGCTCACGCCGATGATGGCGAGCCTCTTCCTCGAGGGAGGACATGGCGGGGAGCAAGGCCGCTTCTACCGGCTCACCGAGCGCGGGTTCGATGCCGTCCTGCGCCTCTACGACGCCACGCTCCAGGCCGTCCTCCGCTGGAAGAAGCTCACCGTCCTCGCCTCCCTCGGCGTTCTCGCCGCGACGTTGGTGCTCTTTCAGCGCATCCCGAAGGGGTTCC
>JANXRE010000023.1 GCA_025353165.1 Acidobacteriota bacterium
GATCTGCTCCAGTCCCATCGGCCTTTCCTGTTCCATGCTGATGATCAACCCCCAGCATGCCCGCCCCCGGTCCCTTCAGGCTCATCTTGTGTTGGAAACGCATGTCCGCTTCAGGCTCATCTTGTATTAGACAAGACTGACGCTTGACGGATGTCGATCACTGATTCACACTGAGAAAGTCCTGCGTCGCTTCGCTCCGCACTGATCGCCATCACTTCGGAACGACTGATCGACATCATCGGAATGCGCAGACACTACCCGGCAGTTCATTATGTAAGGAATAATTACCGTGATAGGCGGCGTCCGGGTTCAATATAATGTTAGGAATGGTTCTCAAGCTCCCAGCGCTGATATTGTTCGCGTCCGCTCTCGCCGGCCTGCCCGTCACGGGCCAGGCGCTGGTGCCCGCAACGCCCGAATCGGTCGGGCTTTCCGCTGAACGGCTCGACCGCATAGCCGAGGTCGTGCAGAAGAACATAGACGATAAGCGAATCGCCGGCGCGGTGACGCTGGTCGCCCGAAAAGGCAAGATCGCCTGGTTGAAAGCTCAGGGTATGGCGGACCGCGAAGCGGGAAATCCGATGAGCCCGGATGCCATCTTCCGGATCTGTTCCATGACAAAGCCGCTCACCAGCGTCGCCGTCATGATGCTCTACGAGGAGGGCCGCTTCCTGTTGGACGACTCGATTTCAAAGTTCATCCCGGAATTCAAGAACCCTAAAGTTCTGGTCAAGAACCCAGCCGGCGGGAACTACACGATCCCCGCGAAGAACGAGATCACGATCCGGCACTTGCTGACCCACACTTCCGGTCTGACATACCACTGGAACCCGGACTTGGGCGAGCAATATCGAGATGCGAATGTCGCGCACGGATTGATGCGCTACGACGGAACCATCGGCGACAGCGTGAAGCGGCTCGCCTCCCTGCCGTTGCTCTTCAATCCTGGCGAGCGGTTCGAGTACAGCTTGGGCGTGGACGTACTTGGCTATCTGGTCGAGGTCGTCTCAGGCAAGAGTCTCGCCGAATTCTTTCGGGAACGCATCTTCGAACCGTTGGGCATGAAGGACACGTATTTCTTCCTGCCCGAGGGGAAGGAAAAGCGCCTGGCGACGGCATACACCTGGTACGACAACTAAGGCCTAAGGCCATTTCCGGACAAGCCAATTGCTGAGGGGCCGTTTTCTTACTCCGCAAATTATTCGTACGGCGGGCCGGGAAAGCTTTACTCCGGCGGCGGCGGCCTGTCCTCCACGGCGATGGATTACGCCCGTTTCTGCCAGATGATGCTGGATGGAGGCAGGGCGGGAGACAAGCGGCTGCTGAGCAGGAAATCGGTGGAACTGATGACTCACGATCAGCTCGGAAAGATCAGCCCGGATTTCGCCTTCGGGCTGGGCTTCGGGGTCGCGGGGGTGGACGGTCCGCTGCACGAACTTGGATCGGTGGGCGAGTACAACTGGGGCGGCTTTTTCTACACAGCGTTCACGATCGATCCGAAAGAGGACATGATCACCGTCTTCATGGCGCAGCTGCATCCGACGGGTGGCCTGGAGTTGGAAAGCATTTTTCACGCGCTGGCCTATCAGGCGATTACGAATTGATCCGAGGTCCCGTAGGCCGGGATGTTACGATGTAATGGTGATCGTCGGGGCGTAGCGCAGCCTGGTAGCGCACCTGCCTTGGGCGCAGGGGGTCGTGTGTTCGAATCACACCGCCCCGACCAATAGAATCAGTGGTTTACTATACCTTTGACTAACTTCTAAAACTCTCTGTAGATGATTTTGTAGCTGTGACTTTCCTCAGATTCACCAACCGAGG
>JANXRE010000024.1 GCA_025353165.1 Acidobacteriota bacterium
GCGGTGGCGCAGTCGGGGTACTTCTTGAGGAGCAGGTGGCCGTTGTAGTGGAAGTCGCCGACGATGGGGACGCGCACGCCGAATTTGTACAGGGTCTCGACGACTTTCGGGACGGCCTTGGCAGCGTCATCGTTGTTGACGGTGACGCGGACGATCTCGGAGCCGGCGTTGGCGAGCGCGATGGTTTGGTTGACCGTGGCGATGACGTCGGCGGTGTCGGTGTTCGTCATGGATTGGACGACGATGGGGTTGTTTCCCCCGACCTTAACGCCCCCGACGTTGACGGCCACCGAGTGGCGGCGCGGTAATGCTGGCATGTAAGTTACAGTACCCCCAGAACTTCTATTGTAACTGGCATGTTGAACAGGGTGCGGGAGTTCGAACGTCGGGAGGACCCATGAAGGTCCGAAATGATGATAGCCGGAGGCCGACGCTCGCCCCCGCTCACTTCTCAAGAAACCTGGCGAGCCGTCGTCTGAGCTTCGCAGTAGCCTTCGTTTCACATTCCCAAACCAAATGCACACGCCAGCCAAGTTCGCAGAGCTTCCTCCCGTTCTCCTCATCGCGCCCCTGATTGCGGGCTAGTTTTGGACCCCAATACTGGACGCGCGACTTGGGTATATGCGAATCGATGCAGCCAGAGTGCTGATGCCAGAAGCAGCCGCGGACGTCAATGATTGCTTTCAAACGCGGAAGTACGATATCCGGCTCGCCCGGCAGCGTTGCGACGTGCAGCCGATACCTGTAGCCCACCCTATGGACCAGTCTGCGAACGATCATTTCCGGCGACGTGTCCCGGCTTCGGATCCGGCTCATGTTCGCCGAGCGGCGTTCCGGGGTGAGCTTGTCGGTCAAACTGCCAAATCCAGCGGAAGGTCCGAAATGTCCTTGAGGCGTTTCCCGTCGACCATGATCTTCACCAGATTGGCCGAATCCTCGATGCCGAGATTCTGAACTCCAGTAATCAACTCCGTCAGCGCGAAATGGTATACGCAGTCCAGGTCCCCGGTGCCGAGGGCAAGTGAAGCCAAGCGGCTCGGCAGCGGCTCTCCTGTCACGACTGCGATATGTGGCAGCCGTCCCTTCCGGTTCCGGATCAAATTCAATGCTTCGGAACGGGCGTTTTGAGCCCGATCACTTCGCAATGTCCACTTGCAGGAGATGCTGGCGTGCAGGATGGGCAGAGCGTTGTTCCGCTGCCTGAGACTCGAGCGCAGAGCTACCGTGTCATCCACGATCAGTTCACCGGGATTGATGATCTCGTCTGGCTCCGCTTCACGCACTACCAGGACGTCCGGAGTGATTACGTAGTCGCTCCCGAGCAAGACCGCAATCTCCGGGTTCTTGGCGGCTACCTCTGAGAGTTCCGCCAAGTGATGGTACTGTTCAAACCGGAAGATCGCCCGCTTTTTGGGGTTAAAGTCCCATTTTCCTGGGCGCAGAGCCTTCAAAGTGGTGAACGTCTCTTGTACGAAGGAACGAGTGATCTGTTCGAACTTGCTCCCCGATATTTGTCCAGCCAGGCGGCCGCCCAGCGTGGCCTCCGTCTGGATCTGGTCGAAGATGGCCCGGGCGATCGCTATGCTTGTTTGACTATCCCCGTCTGCATTTGACGGAAACTCATCGGGCATGCCGTTCTTCGGTCTATTGCGATGCTCCATCCGCAGGACGCCGCTTCGCAAGAGAGCGGCATGGTAGCCCCCTCGCGCGGCGACGGTATACGATGCATTCGGAATCACGATCTGTATCAACTCAATGTTCTATTCTAGAACATTTTCTGCTTATCAAGGCGATACGCTCACGGTGTGATCAGGAGGCTTGGCGAGAAGAACATCATCGGTGAGCGCGTCGCAGAGGCGCGGGGCTTCCGCAGGCCACAATTAACTCAGGATGCGCTCTCCGGAAAACTCGCACGATTGGGCCTGCAACTTGACCGGGCCGCAATCGCCAAGATCGAAAACAATCATCGCCGCGTTCTCGATTATGAGCTCAAGGCAATAGCAGAAGCCCTGCGTGTCCAGGTCGACTGGCTGCTGGGAGGCAAGAGGTGAGGGACGCCACCTCCCAATTACGCTCCGCGACCAGGCGGGCCAAGTCCGACGTCGCTAACAAGCTTGTCAGCATGTTTCTTCACGAATTGAGCCGAAAGATTGCTGATAAGTGGAAGCTGAGAGTCGATAGCGAGGAGTACGAGCAGCTTGTGAGGCGGGAATTTGATAACCGATGTCCGTATTGCCTTTGTGTTCTAGTCGGTCCGGACTCCGTGATCGAGCATCTTGACGGGATGAACCGTTATCGTGTGGGCCTTCATGTTCCTGGAAACGTCCTGGTTGCCTGCCGAAAATGCAACTGTGAGAAGCGCCGCGATGATTCACTTAAGGCCCTCACGCTGGCTGCCTTTGGCTGGGCATCGTTTCTCTCCCATGATGGAAGCCGGTGCGGTTCATCGTGCCCGACCTGCCGATATTGGATGGGTGTTTGGGAGAATGAGGCCGAGCGGAAGAAGCGGCTCAGCGACAACATGGAAAAGATTCGGTCATTCCGTAGCGGATTCCCCGAATTTGAGCAGGCATTGCCGTCGTTGATGGAAGTACTTCCGACGCTGTTGACGAAGCTCTATTCTGATTGCCAGACGTTTGCCGAAGGAGAAATCAAATCGCTCCTGGAAAGGATTGACCAAACCCCGAGTGCGGGACCTCGAGTGGAATCAGGACGTGTGGGGAACGCCCAATTCGTCGGATGATCCACAGCGATCTTAAAGTTGTTTTCGGGTTTTGGATACCGTCTACAAGGCCGCCCGAAATGAGGTCCGACTCCGTTGAACGCGTCGCCGTCAAAATTGTGCTGGCACGCAGTCGCATAGAATCTACGGCATCTACGATCACTGTCGACCGGGCCAGACAGGTACTCGTTTTCGCCTATCGACGGCGGCAGCAAGAACATGGCTGACGAAGCGAAACTAGGGAAGCAGTGGCAGAACGATGAGCTCGACGCAATCGTGGCCGACTATTTCGACATGCTCGAAGCCGACTTGTCTGGCCAGCCATACGTCAAGTCCCGGCACAGTCAGGCTTTGATGGCGCAGATCGGCAGGACCCACCGGTCGGTCGAGTTCAAACATCAGAACATCTCGGCCGTCCTGGATGAACTCGGAATGCCCTGGATACCGGGTTACATTCCCAAACGCAACTACCAGAACGCCATCTTCGACGCGATTGACCGTTATCTGACCTTGCACCCGGCGATTCTCGATCGTGTGCCGGCGGCTCCAACGCTGGCTGTCCCGCCCTCGACTGTGTTTGTCGATGCGCCCGTCCTCGCTGCCGAACACAGGCCGATCCCCGACCGTCTGCACAGACTTGTTCAGAAGTTTGATCCGGTCGAGCGCGACTACCGCAATCATTCCCTGGGCCAGGCTGGGGAATCTTTCGTTGTGGATCTCGAACGGCGCCAGCTCGCTCAGGTCGACCGCGCCGATTTGGCGCGAAGAGTTCGATGGGTGGCCGCCGAGGACGGAGACGGCGCTGGCTACGATATTCTCTCCTTCGATCCGCGCGGCTGCACACGGCTGATCGAAGTGAAGACCACGAATGGGTCGGCACGAACTCCGTTTTATCTCAGTCGGAATGAGCGCGGTGTCGCACAGGAGAGGCCGGGAGAGTGGTGCATTTATCGGGTTCATCTCTTCGCCAGGGAACCCCATGTTTTTACGATTACTCCGCCTCTGGAGAATTTCGTCCATCTCCGGCCTGAGACGTGGCGCGCTTCGTTTTGATGTCAAGCCGCAAACAGGCGGCAGACTTAACGCGGATTCGCGCCACAATGCCACGAAGATTCCCCTATATGTCCATGGCATGGAAGAGGTTCGTTCATGAAAACGCTGAAGTATAAGAAGTGCCGCGCAACGAATACCGCGACCTCGGCAACGCCCGCGCCTTCATCCGCGAGTTTCTGGAAAAGACCTGCAAGGGAAGCGACTGCATTCCGCGTTGGGCTACATGCCGCCCGCTCGGTTCGAACGAAGTCAAAAGGATGCCGCTGCGCGGCAGCTTTCTGTATGAGTTCTCTTAGGCATCTGGAAATCTTTCCATCCGATGGAGGCGCCAGCCTGCGGCCAACGCCCCCGCTCATCCTTTGGATTAGTTTCCGGCTGGATATTCCTCGGCAGGTTGGTCTCCACCAGAGCCCGCGTCTGCTTCACCAGCCGGGCACCAGTATGCTGCAATGTCGTCTTGCCGGGCGAGTGTTTTTCATCGAACGGTCAACTGTATCTTAACTGTATGTGTCAGCCGACGGGGCAAGCGCGAAACGGCCTGATCCATCCGGTTCACCAGCGAGTGACGGTTGTCGGTTGGCAGGTTCGATAGCAACCTGCCGGTCAATGGGTCCAACGACCCGTCAGCGCCAAGTGTGCAGCCCCTTTCCCATGTGGGCCACGCTGTTGAACGAATCGAGGGTGATTCGGCCGCCGCCGAAGACGAATTCCGTGACCGAGCAGTTCCGAACGCGCCAGTTCAATTCGAGGAAACTCCGGTCTGGGGCGGCCATGGCCGTTTGCACCGCGACTCCGATGGGGCCGCCCGAGGTGAACACGGCTACTCGCCGTCCGCCGCCGCCCGCTCCCACGATGCGGGCGAGTTCTTCGCGGACGCGGTCGCGGAAGGCGGGCCAGGGTTCAACGCCCTCGGCGGTCTCGCCTTCCAGCCAAGCCAGCATCGCGATTTCGAA
Organism: Acidobacteriota bacterium; assembly: GCA_025353165.1. Taxonomy (GTDB): domain Bacteria; phylum Acidobacteriota; class Terriglobia; order Bryobacterales; family Bryobacteraceae; genus TMP-7. Next base: position 4,729 of record JANXRE010000024.1, read on the forward strand.
CATCCGTTGGAAGGCGCGCGCGTCGCCCCGAGGTACCCGTTCACGATGCGCGTTTCGCAGCACGCCGTGAGCGTCGTATTCGTTCCAGCCCGCCCGGGCCTCTGGCGGTGGCCAGGGACGGCCGTGCTCCGTGAAGACGCCGGCGACAACCCGCTCCGTCGCAATGTGACGCCCTAGCGTGCCCGAGTAGACCTCGTCGAACTCGACGCCATTGCGGATCCACCACTCGCCCAGCGCGCGGGCCTGTTGCTCGCCCTTCGGCGAAAGACGATCGCCGTCCGTTTCGAAATTCGCCACCTGTCCGTGGCGGATCAGCGTGAGAGTGCTCAACGGGCGTGCTTCTTCAATTCGAGCTTGGCGACCGATTCGCGATGCACTTCATCGGGACCGTCGGCCAAGCGCAGCGTGCGCGAGTTCGCCCAGGCCGCCGCGAGCTCGAAATCCTGGCAAACGCCCGCGCCGCCGTGCGCCTGAATCGCGCGGTCGATCACGGCCAGCGCCATGTTCGGCGCCACCACCTTGATCATCGCGATTTCGGCGCGGGCTTCTTTGTTGCCCGCCTGGTCCATCATCCACGCGGCCTTGAGGGTCAGCAATCGCGCCTGCTCGATCTCGATCCGCGAGTTCGCGATATCGGCGCGCAGCGTGCCCATCTCGGCCAGCGTTTTGCCGAAAGCCGTCCGCGACAGCGCCCGTTTGCACATCGCTTCGAGCGCGCGCTCGGAAACGCCGATCAGGCGCATGCAGTGATGGATGCGCCCCGGTCCGAGCCGGCCCTGCGCGATCTCGAAGCCGCGGCCTTCGCCCAGCAGCAGGTTCGACGCCGGCACGCGCACGTTCTCAAACAGCACCTCGCCGTGCCCGTGCGGAGCGTGGTCGTAGCCGAACACCGTCAGCATGCGCTTGATCTGCACGCCCTGGGCGTCCATCGGCACTAAAATCATCGACTGCTGCTTATGTTTCGGCGCGGCGGGGTCGGTTTTCCCCATGAAGATCGCGATCTTGCAACGCGGATCTCCCGCGCCCGAGGACCACCATTTGCGCCCGTTGATGACGTACTCATCGCCGTCGCGCTCGATGCGCGCGCAGATGTTGGTGGCATCGGAGGACGCGACCGCCGGCTCGGTCATCGCGAAGCACGACCGGATCTCGCCCGCCAGCAGAGGCTTCAGCCACCGCTGTTTTTGCTGCTCGCTGCCGTACCGCACGAGCACTTCCATGTTGCCCGTGTCCGGCGCCGAGCAGTTGAAAACCTCGGGCGCCATTACGCTGCGGCCCATGATTTCGCACAGCGGCGCATACTCGAAGTTCGAAAGGCCTGCGCCGTACTCCGGCTCCGGCAGGAACAGGTTCCACAAGCCCGCCGCGCGCGCCTTCGGCTTCAGCTCCTCGATGACCGGCACCGGACGCCACTCGCCGGCCTCGGTCTCCTGGTAGTAGCGCTTCTCGCTCGGGTAGATGTGCTCGTCCATGAACGCGGCGACGCGCTTCTGGTACTCCCGGGTTTTCTGCGAGAATCCGAAATCCATGTCTACCTCCCGGTGAATTGCGCGGCGCGCTTTTCCATCCAGCTCGCTATGCCTTCGCGAAAATCGGCGCACTGGAGAGACGCCAACATCTCCTGCTCCGCCGCCGCCATCGCCTCGTCGAGCGTTTGTCCGGCGCCCGCGTAGATTTGTTTCTTGACGATCCCGACCGATCGCGGAGAAGATTCGTTCGCGAGCATGCGCGCGTAATCCCGCACCTTTTCAGCGAGCTGGTCCGCGGGGAAAGTACGGTTCACGAGACCGATGCGCGCCGCCTCTTCGCCGTCGATCATCCGGGCTGTCATCAGCAGATCCAAGGCGTGCGCCGGGCCGACCAGACGCGGCAGCAGCCACGCGACGCCGTATTCCGCGATCAGCCCGCGGCGCGCGAATGCCGTTCCAAAACGCGCGTCGGGCGAAGCGAACCGGAGGTCGCAGAACAGCGCCAGGATCAAGCCGAATCCGACCGCGGGACCGTTGACGGCCGCGATCACCGGCTTGGTCATCGCGCGCGGCATGGTGACGGTGTGGCCCAGGGACGAGCGAACTCCGGTCGCGGTTCCGGTGGCCGCGATCTGCCCGAGCAGCGCCATGTCCGCGCCGGCGCAGAATCCGCGACCCGCTCCGGTGAGTATGATTGCCCGAACGCTCTGGTCGCGTTCCGCCGCGCCGAATGCGTCCGCGAGTTCCTCGTTCATTTGGCCGGTCCACGCGTTGAGCTTGTCGGGCCGGTTGAGCGTGATCGTCGCTACGCGATCGGCTACGTCGTACAAAATCTCGGTGTATGGCATCCTCGGGAAGTATAGCGCGCCGGATAAGCGGTTGTTCAGGCAAATGGGTTTAGAATCGTGAGCTTACCGATTTGAAGTCCGTGCTGCAGATCCTCGGTGAACAGCGTCTCACAGGACGCGCTCAGCGCGCCCGCTACGATGAGCGAATCGTACCAGCCGATCCCATACCGGCCCTTTATTCCGATTGCTTCGCTGTACAGGGCCTCCGAACTGTGGACCACCAGTAGGGGCTGGAGGACATTGGCGAGATAATCCTGTGCATCCGGTATTTTCATCGACTCCGGAAACTTCCGAAAAGTCACGCTGAAAAACTCCTGGACTACTTGGAAACTGATCACTCCGCGCCGCTCGGCCAACCCGTCGCGAATTAGTTCAGACGCCCGTCTTTGCTTGACGGGCGCCAGATCGTCAAATGCGTAAACGAAGAGGTTCGTGTCGAGAAAGAACCTACCTCTCATTCATCTCATCCCGGGTGTATTTGCGGCCCGCCCTGACGTACGACAGTCGCTTCATTACTTCGTCATAACGCTGACCGGCATCGGGCTGAGTGGTGTATTGCCGCAACCACTCCCGAAACGCGGCATTCAAGGTGGTGCGCTGGGTACGGGCAATCTCTCGCGCTTGCTCGATCAGGTGCTCTTCAGCGCTTAGCGTCACGTTCTTCATGCGATTTCAGTGTACACGAGAATCGTGTGCTATCCTGCAAGCATGCCCTCCGAAATCGCCACTCTGGGCGGCGGCTGCTTCTGGTGCCTGGAGGCCGTTTACGACCGGCTCAAAGGCGTGCTTTCGGTCGAATCCGGCTACATGGGCGGCCAGCGCGAGAACCCGACCTACCAGCAGGTCTGTTCCGGAGCCACCGGGCATGTCGAAGTGGTCCAGGTGGCCTTCGACCCGGATGCCACGAACTATCGCGAGATCCTCGAGGTCTTCTTCGCTATTCACGATCCGACCACGCTCAACCGGCAGGGCAACGATGTCGGAACGCAGTACCGGTCCGTTGTTTTCTACCACTCGGATGAGCAGCGGCGCGTGGCGGAGGAGATTATCCGGGAGCTGGATTTTCCGACCGCGGTAGTAACCGCGGTCGAGCCCGCACAGCCGTTCTATCGCGCCGAAGATTACCACCAGGAGTATTTCGCCAACAACCCGAATCAGTCGTACTGCTCGTTCGTGGTGGCGCCGAAGGTAGCGAAGTTCCGCAAGAATTTCGCCGAGCGGCTGCGCGATTAAAAATACTCTACGGTGCAAGGCCAGGAGCCACGTAAGCGTAGAACACCACGATCAGCCCGATCACCGATGCCAGCAGAATGCTATGTTTCAGCGTGAAGCGGAACAACTTCGACTCCTCGTTGGAGGTCAGTCCGCTGGCCGCTGCCGCGACGGCGATGCTCTGCAAGCTGATCATCTTTCCCATCACGCCGCCGCTTGAATTCGCTGCCGCCATAAGGACTGGATTCAAGCCGAGCCGCGAAGCGGTGACGACCTGCAGGTTTCCGAACAGCGCGTTCGTCGATGTGTCCGAGCCCGTCAGAAAGACGCCCAGCCAGCCGAGTAGCGCGCTGAAGAACGGGAACAGTTTTCCGGTAGCGGCGAAGGCTAGGCCGAGCGTAGCGGTCGCGCCCGAGTAGTTCATAAGAAATGCCAGTCCCAGTACCGCCGCCATCGTCACCAGCGAAAACGCGAGCTGCCGTAGCGTGTCCGCCATGATGTTTAAAAACAATGCGGGCCGGACGCGCAGAGCCAGGGCGGACAGCAGGCACGCGATGGCGCAGGCCGATCCCGAGGCCGACAACCAGTTCACGCTGTAAGCGGCGGCATACGGGGCCGGCGCCTTGACCACCGGCGGCATCCGCTCGATCAAGTAGTGCAGCCCCGGCCATGGAACCACTCGCGTCACGGAGTTCAGCAGCCGCGCTACCGGCTCCCATCCCCACAACAGGACGACGACTACCAACAGAGCGTACGGCGTCCACGCCAGCAGCGATTGCGCGGTGAAGGCGGAGGCGGGCCGGCTGCCGGCGTCGTGCTCGCCCGGCAGTTGGAAGCGGTCGCGCGGACGCCAGACGAGAAACAGCGCGACCAGACAGGCCATGGCGGTCAGCGAGGACAACAAATCCGTAAGCTGCGGGCCGACGAAATTCGACACCGCGAATTGCACCGCGGCAAACGAGACACCGCACACCGCGATGGCTGGAAGGACGCCGCGAACCGCGCGCCATCCGCCCATTACGGCGATCAGGTATCCGGGGATGAACAGGGACACCGGCGCGCAGATGCGTCCGATTCCCGCGCTCAAGCGAAGAAGGGGCAGGCCGGTGATTCCGGCCAGCGTGACGGTGGGAATACCGATGGCTCCGAACGCGACCGGCGCTGTGTTGGCCAGCAGGCAGATGCCGGCCGCGAAGAAGGGCGAGAACCCGAGTCCGGCCAGCATAGCCGCCGCGACGGCCACGGGCGTGCCGAATCCCGCCGCGCCCTCCAGGAAAGCGCCGAACGCGAAGGCGATCAACAGTGCCTGCAAACGCCGGTCGTCGGTGAGGCTCGCCACCGAGTTCTTAATTAACTCGAAGCGTCCGGTCTCCACCGTAATGCGATACAGGACAATGGCCCAGTAGACGATCCAGCCGATCGGGAACAGGCCGAATGCCGCGCCGTAAGTGACCGCGCCGGCCACTTGCACAACTGGCATACCGTATGCGAACAGCGCGACCAGGACCGTCGCGCCGAGCCCGAAGAGCGCGGAGACCCACGCGGGCTTGCGCTTTACCCCCAGCAGGAACAGCAGCGTGAACACCGGAGCCATCGCCACCAACGCCGACCACGCGAGACTGTCTCCGACCGGGGTGTAGTTCTGCTGCCACATACAGGTAGCGCGACAATATCAGAGTGATCGCAGCCGCCGCAACCGGAGCCGTCGCGCTCGCCGCATGGATTTACCTCGCCGCGGCGCGAGGCCGTTTCTGGCGCGTTCGCGAAGAACCCCCGCCCGAGGGGTCGCCGGTGAATTCCGTGGCGGTTGTGATCCCGGCACGCAACGAGGCCGCCAGCATCGGCGATGCGGTGCGTTCGCTCGCCGCTCAGAACTACGCGGGGCCGCTCGGCATTATCGTTGTGGACGACGGCAGCTCCGACGATACCGGCGACATCGCTCGCGCGGTGGCCGGGACAAAGGTGCTCCGCGGCGAGCGGCTGCCGCCCGAATGGACCGGCAAGATGTGGGCGGTGGCGCAAGGAGTGGAAGAGGCGCGCGAGACCGAGCCCGAGTACATACTGCTGACCGACGCCGACGTCGTGCATGGGCCGGACAGCGTTCGCAGTCTGGTGGCGCGGGCCGGGGCGGAGGGGCTCGACATCGCGTCCCACATGGTGCTGCTGCAAGCCCGCTGCTTGCCGGAACGCCTGCTCATCCCGGCGTTCGTGTTCTTCTTCCTGAAGCTGTATCCGCCCGCGTGGATCGCCGATCCGAAACGCGCGGCGGCGGGAGCGGCGGGCGGCTGCCTGCTGATTCGCCTCGCCGCGCTGGATCGCATCGGGGGCGTCGCTGCGATTGGCGGAGACCTCATCGACGATTGCGCGCTCGCTGCGCGCGTGAAGCATTCGGGCGGGCGCATTTGGATGGGGCTGACGCGTTCCACCGAAAGCGTGCGCGGCTACAGGACGTTCGGCGAGATCCGGCGGATGATCGCGAGGACCGCGTTCACGCAGTTGAACTACTCGCTGCCGCTGCTCGCCGGAACGGTGCTCGGCATGGGCCTGATCTACATCTCGCCGGTCGCTCTTCTGTTCTCCGGCGACCGTCTCGCGATGGGGCTCGCGGCCGCGGCGTGGTTTCTGATGTCGGCGCTGTACGCTCCGATGCTCCGCTTCTACCGGCTGTCTGCGATCTACGCGCCGGCGCTTCCGCTGGTGGCGCTCTTCTACACCGCCGCCACCATCGAGTCCGCCATCCGGCATTATACGGGGAGCGGAGGAATGTGGAAGGGGCGCGCCCGTGCGAGGTGACTCCTATATCCTGGACTCATGCTCCAGGATTACGCCGCGCGCTATCGCCGCGAACTGCTCGAATCGGTCGTTCCGTTCTGGATGCGGCATTCGCTGGACCGCGAGTTCGGCGGGTATTTCACCTGCCTCGATCGCCAAGGCGCGGTTTACGACACGACGAAATACGTCTGGCTGCACGGCCGCGCGGCGTGGACCTTTTCGAAGCTGTACAACGAAGTCGAGCGGCGCCAGGAGTGGCTGGATGCGGCCGGCTCGATCCTCGACTTCGCGCGCAGGAACGGCCGCGACGCCGAGGGCCGGTTCTATTTCAGCCTCACGCGGGAGGGCCAGCCGGCGTTCTACCAGCGCAAGCCGTACTCGGGAACGTTCGTCGCGATCGGCTGCGTCGAGTACTACAAGGCGACCGGCGAGCGCGCGTACCTGGACGAAGCCATCGACATTTTTTGGCGCGTGAAGCAGTGGATTGAGCAGCCCGCGCTTCTCGGCCGGCCCGTGTTTGCGGGCCAGGCGCGCGTCAGCCAGCTAGCCGATTGGATGGTGCTGGCGATGATGCTGATGGAACTCGCGGCGGTGCACGACGACCCGCGCTACCTTCCGCTGATGTGCGAGTGCTTCGACCGGACGCTGGACCATCTGGAGCCTTCGCGCAACGTGCTGCTGGAGAACGCCACTCCCGGCGACGCGTCGTTTCGCGACACGCCGAACGGCCGCATGTACTGCCCGGGATCGTCGGCTGAAGTGGCGTGGTTCCTTCTGCATCTGCTGCGTTTCGATCCGGATCCCGCGCGGCAGGCCCGGGTGCTGGACATTCTCGAAGCGAGCCTGGAACTCGGATGGGACCGCGAGCACGGCGGGCTGTATTACTTCATGGACATCGACGGCCGGCCACCGCTCGCGCTCGAAGCGCCGATGAAACTCTGGTGGCCGCATACGGAAGCGATCTACGCGACGATCCTGGCCTACACGCTGACACGCGAGAATCGCTGGCTCGGATGGATCGAGAAGCTGGACCGCTACGCGTTCGAGCACTTCTCGGACCCGGAGCACGGAGAGTGGTTCGGGTACTGCGACCGCCGTGGCGGACGGACGAGCGAGTGCAAGGGAAACCATTACAAAGGCGCGTATCACGTGCCGCGTTTCCTGCTGTACAGCGCGCAGGCGATTGAGCGTGCGGGTAAATGATAACTAGGCTGGTTGATCGCCAGATTCTTACGAGATGCTTTTGCGCCTTGACCCGCTCCAGAGCAGCCGTCTCCGCCGCGAATACTGTTGCGCGTTATAAGATCGTCTGCTGTGAAAGGTGCACGGCTATTACCGGGTCCGCTGGAACAACCGAGCGAGTCTCCGGCAAATTGTAAATCGACGGCCAGTATTGTTCGTTAGTGTGCCGGGCTCCTCCACACAAGGTGGATCCCGAGCGTCATGAGTAACGGCGTGTTCATGCAAAACCGATTGACGGATGTCGATCACTGTTTCACACGAAGAGAGACTCTGCGCCGCTTCGCTCCGCACTGATCGACATCATCGGAATGCGCACCGAGCAATCGAAGCTGTTCTGCGGTAGAGAATGGCATGGGCTGGCCTTCGCCAAATTGTACCGTTTGCGGAGCAGAGATATGTCGCGGGACTTTCTGCCGACCTGAGAGATCTGAGTCCCCCGAACTCCTTATGAGATCAGACCCTTGGGTGGTCCAGCACTCCCTTTCACTCCGTTACGCGATGCTTTCGAGAGACGGAAATATGCTGTGGGCAACCACTCGGTCGCTGTAAGCTTTGGAAAGGAGATGGAGCGGGAGACGGGACTCGAACCCGCGACGTCCAGCTTGGGAAGCTGGCATTCTACCACTGAATTACTCCCGCGTACCTGCGATCAACATAGCACACCTACGCATCAGTCCGGCAGTTGGGAATCGCCTTGCAGCAAGATGTCGATTTCACGCGCCGCTTTGCGGCCTTCGGCGATGGCCCATACCACTAACGATTGGCCGCGGCGCATGTCGCCCGCTGCGTACACGCCGCGCACGGAGGTCGCGTAGCCGGTAGTTTTGACGTTTCCGCGGGCGTCGAGTTCCACGCCGAGCCGGTCGATCATGCCGTTGCGGGCGGGGCCGGTGAAGCCCATCGCGAGCAGGACCAGATCCACGTCGAGAGTGAACTCGGTATCCGCAACCGGCTCGAACTTGGGCGGCGGTCCGACGTGGATGCCATGCAGTTGCTGGACGCGGCCCCGCTCATCGCCGGTGAAGCGCGTGGTCGCAACAGCCCAATCGCGAATGCCGCCTTCTTCGTGCGAGGATTCGGTGCGGAGTTGCAGCGGCCACAGCGGCCATGGAGTGGACGCCGACCGATCGGGCGGGGGCGTGGGCATGATCTCGAACTGGTGAACGGAAGCCGCGCGCTGGCGATGCGAGGTTCCGAGACAGTCGGCCCCGGTGTCGCCCCCGCCGATGATCACCACACGCTTGCCGGTGGCAAGGATTTCGTTCGTGCGCGGAACCTGGTCGCCGGCTATGCGCTTGTTCTGCTGCGGGAGGAAGTCCATCGCGAAGTGGACGCCGTCGAGTTCCCGGCCGGGGACGTTCAGATCGCGGGGATGTTCGGCGCCGCCGGCGAGAAGGATGGCATCGAATTCGCGACGCAGATCCTCGACGGGAACGTTGCCGCCGACGTGAGCGTTCGGTCTGAACTGCACGCCTTCCGCCATCAACTGGTCCAGACGGCGGTCGATGTGCAGCTTCTCCATCTTGAAGTCCGGGATGCCGTAGCGAAGCAGGCCGCCGATGCGGTCAGCCTTTTCGAAAACAGTCACGGCATGACCGGCGCGGGCGAGCTGCTGGGCGGCGGCGAGACCGGCGGGACCGGAACCCACGACAGCGACGCGCTTGCCCGTCTTCACTAGGGCCGGGCGCGGCTGAATCCAGCCTTGCTGGAAGGCGTAATCGATGATGTTCTTCTCAATCGCCTTGATGGCGACCGGCGGCTCGTTGATGCCGAGGACACAGGAGGCTTCGCACGGTGCGGGGCAGAGGCGTCCCGTGAACTCGGGAAAGTTGTTGGTCGAGTGGAGGACGCGGATCGCCTCACGCCACCGGCCGCGGTAGGCGAGATCGTTCCAATCGGGAATAATGTTGTTCAGCGGGCAGCCGGTGTGGCAGAAGGGCACGCCGCAATCCATGCAGCGCGCGCCTTGCTTGCTCACTTTCTCAAGGGGGAACTCCTGGTAAATCTCAAACCAGTCGTTGACACGATCAGCGACCGGGCGGCGCGTTGGGAGCTCGCGCTGATACTCGAGGAATCCGGTTGCCTTACCCATGGCTCGCTCCGGTTCCGGCCAGGACGGGGGCGGTATCGGTCTTATCGATCCGCTTCACTCCCATGACTCTCTTGTATTCGTGCGGGAAGACTTTTACGAATTTGGGAAGCATTCCGTCAAAGTTGTCGAGCACCCATTTCGCTCGCGGACTGGCGGTGAGATCGGCGTGACGGGCAATCAGGTCGCGCAACTGCTGGATCTCACCGCCCTCCTCCAGCGGCTCGAGATCCACTGTTGCCTGGTTGCATAAAACATGCGCAAACTCGCCTGTCTCATCGAGAACGTAGGCGATGCCGCCGCTCATACCCGCGCCGAAGTTGCGTCCCGCGCGGCCCAGCACCACGACGAGTCCCTTGGTCATGTACTCGCAGCCGTGATCGCCCACTCCCTCAACAACCGCGGTCGCGCCGGAGTTGCGCACGGCGAAGCGTTCCCCGGCCATGCCGTTGAAGAAAGCTTCCCCGCTGGTGGCTCCGTACAAACAGACATTTCCGACAATAATGTTTTCTTCCGGCTGGAAGGTGGAGGTGCGCGGCGGGTAGACGACGAGCCGTCCTCCCGACAGGCCCTTGCCCACGTAATCGTTGGCGTCGCCCTCCAGCGTCAGCGTGACCCCGTTGGCCAGGAACGCGCCGAAGCTCTGTCCCGCGGAGCCGTTGAACTGGAAGCGGATGGTATCGTCCGGCAGCCCTTGCGAACCGTGGCGGCGCGCAATTTCACCGGAGAGCATCGCGCCCACCGTGCGATGGACGTTGCGGATCGGCAGCTTGAAATCGACCGGCGTTTTGTTCTCGATGGCTTCGCGCGCATGATCGATTAGTTTGTAATCGAGCGCCTGAACGAGACCATGATCCTGCGAGATCAGGCAGCGGCGGCCGACCCGGCCGGGGACCTGCGGGCTGTACAGCAGATTGGTTAGATCGATGCCGCGCGCTTTCCAGTGGTCCACCGCGCTGCGCATCTCCAGCATTTCGACGCGGCCGACCATCTCGTCCATGGTGCGGAAGCCTAGGCGCGCCATCCACTGCCGCACTTCCTCGGCGATGTAGAAGAAGAAGTTGATGACGTTCTCGGGCGTGCCCGTGAATTTCGCGCGGAGTGCGGGATCCTGCGTCGCGATGCCCACCGGACAAGTATTCAGGTGGCACTTGCGCATCATGATGCAGCCCATCGAAACCAGCGGGGCCGTCGCAAACCCGAACTCCTCCGCGCCGAGCAACGCGGCGATGACGACGTCGCGCCCGCTCTGCAGTTTGCCGTCCGTTTGTATTCGCACGCGGCTGCGCAGGTCGTTGAGGACCAGCACCTGCTGGGTCTCGGCTAGGCCGAGTTCCCACGGGATGCCGGCGTGCTTGATGGAAGTCAGCGGACTGGCGCCGGTGCCTCCGTCGTGTCCGCTGATCAGGATCGCGTCGGCGTGCGCCTTGGCCACGCCCGCGGCCACCGTACCTACTCCGACTTCGGCGACGAGCTTTACCGAAATACGCGCCCGCGGATTGACGTTCTTGAGATCGTAGATAAGCTGTGCGAGATCCTCGATGGAGTAGATGTCGTGGTGCGGCGGCGGCGAGATGAGGCCGACGCCGGGGATGGAATGACGCACGCGCGCGATCACTTCATCCACCTTGTGGCCGGGAAGCTGGCCGCCTTCACCCGGCTTGGCTCCCTGTGCGATCTTGATTTGCAGATCGTCGGCGTTGACCAGGTAATTAGTGGTGACACCAAACCGCCCGGAAGCCACCTGCTTGATCGCGCTGCGGCGTTCGTCGTAGTAACGGGCTTCGTCCTCGCCGCCCTCGCCAGTGTTGGAACGGCCGCCGATGCGGTTCATCGCGATGGCGAGCGTCTCATGCGCTTCCTTGGAAATGGACCCGAAGGACATGGCGCCGGTGGCGAAGCGCTTGACGATTTCGGCGGCGGGCTCGACTTCGTCGAGTGGGAGGGGCTCGGCGGCCGTGCGGATGTCGATGAGTCCGCGGATGGTACAGAGATTCTTGGCCTCGTCGTCGACCAGCCGGGTGTATTCCTGGAACGTTTCGAAACTCGACTGGCGCACAGCCTGCTGCAGCTTCGCGACCGTCGCGGGGTTGAAGCGGTGATACTCGCCGCGGACGCGGTACTGGTAGTTGCCGCCGACATCGAGCTCGGTGTCCACGTCCTGTTGCGGGCGGAACGCATAGGCGTGCTTCATGGCCGCTTCCCGCGCGATGACGTCGAGGCCGATGCCTTCGATGTTGGACGGGGTTCCGGTGAAGTACTTATCCACCAACTTCCGGTTCAGACCGACGGCTTCGAAGATCTGCGCGCCGCGGTAACTCTGCAACGTCGAGATGCCCATCTTCGAGAAGACCTTGAGGAGTCCTTTGTTGATGGACTTCTTGTAGTTCTTTAGCGCCGTGTCGAAGTCGGGTAACGTGCCGCGCCGGGCCATGTCCTCGAGTGTTTCGATGGCGAGGTATGGGTTGACGGCGCTGGCACCGTAGCCGATCAACAGGGCGAAGTGCATCACCTCGCGGGGTTCGCCGGATTCAATGATTAGCGCGACCTGAGTGCGCGTTCCCTCGCGCACCAGGTGATTGTGCACTGCGGTGAGCGCGAGCAGGCTGGGGATGGGCGCGTAGTCCTGGTCGACGCCGCGGTCGGACAAGATGAGCAGGCTGTACCCGGATTTGATTGCGAGGGAGGCGCGGCGGCACAGGCCATCGAGCGCGCGCTCCAAGCCCTTCTCGCCTTCCTCGACCGCGAACAGCATCGGCAAAGTGGTGGCGAGAAACTCGCCCCAGCTCACGCGCCGGAGTTTCTCGAGGTCGCGATTGGTGAGGATGGGATGGGGCATCTTCAGCGTGTGGCAGTGCTGAGGAGTCTCCTCGAGGATGTTGCGCTCGGTGCCGATGTAGCTGGTGAGCGACATGACGAGCTCTTCGCGAATCGGGTCGATGGCCGGGTTGGTGACCTGCGCGAAGAGCTGCTTGAAGTAATGAAACAGCGGCTGCGGCTTGTCGGAGAGACAGGCGAGCGGCGTGTCGGTGCCCATGGAGCCGACGGGCTCCTGACCGTCGACGGCCATGGGAAGCATCAGCGTGCGCAGATCTTCGTCGGTGTATCCGAACGCGCGCTGGCGGCAGACTATCGTTTCGTGATCGCTCTCGATGACTCGCGAAGGCTCAGGCAGGGCGTCGAGGTGGATCTGATTCTGTTTCAGCCACTCGGCGTAGGGCTGGCGCGCCGCCAGCTTCGCTTTCAGTTCTTCATCGGGGATGATGCGGCCTTCCGAGAGGTCGGCGAGCAGCATCTTGCCGGGCTGGAGGCGGCCCTTGTACTTGATGTCCTCGGGCTTGACCGGCAGCACTCCGGTTTCCGAAGACATGACCAGCAGCCCGTCGTGCGTTACCAGATAGCGCGCGGGACGGAGCCCGTTGCGGTCCAGCGTCGCGCCGATAACTCGGCCGTCGGTGAACGCGACGGCTGCCGGGCCGTCCCACGGCTCCATGAGGGACGCATGGTATTCGTAGAAGGCCTTCTTCTCCGGGCTCATGGTGGAGTCGGCGTCCCACGCTTCGGGGATCAGCATGGCCAGAACGTGCGGGAGCTCGCGGCCCGCCAGCGTCAACAACTCGACGGCGTTGTCGAGCGCCGCGGAGTCGCTGACGTCGGGCTGGATCACCGGGAAGAGATCCTTCATGTTCTTGAAGCGCGGCGAGGCGAGCACGCTTTGGCGGGCATACATCCAATTCGAGTTGCCGCGAATGGTATTGATCTCGCCGTTGTGGCAGAGGTAGCGGAACGGGTGCGCGAGTTGCCAGGTGGGAAATGTGTTGGTCGAGAAGCGCTGGTGGACGAGACAAAGGGCGCTGCGGCAATCCGGGTCGGCGAGCTCGCCGTAAAAGTTCGCGATCTGCTGGGCCAGCAACAGTCCTTTATAGATGATGGTGCGCGAGGAAAACGACGGCATGTAGAAGAACGATTTCTCGCGGATGTCGGTCAAGCCGATTTCGTTCTCGGCGCGGCGGCGAACGACGTAGAGGCGGCGCTCGAACTCGTCCTGCGACAGATTGGAAGCGCTGCGCACGAACAACTGCTCGATGTAGGGTTGGGTGGCGCGGGCCTGGCGGCCGATTGCGTCGGAGTTGACCGGAGTATCGCGCCAGCCGAGGACGCTGAGGCCCTCGGAGCGCACGATGCGCTCGATGATGCCCTCGCAAATGAGGCGCTGCTGGGGCTCGACCGGGAGAAAGCACATCCCAACGCCGTACTGCCCGGGGTCGGGGAGGGTGAAGCCGAGGTTGGCGCACACGCGGGCGAAGAACTCGTGCGGAATTTGGATGATGAGCCCCGCGCCGTCGCCGGTTTCCGGATCGCAGCCGCATGCGCCGCGGTGGGTCAGGTTGAGGAGGATTTGCAGACCCTTCTGGATGATGTCGTGCGATTTATGACCGTTGATGTTAGCGACGAAGCCGATGCCGCACGCGTCGTGCTCGCGGGAAGGGTGGTAGAGCCCTTGGGGTGCAGGCAGGCCGTGTGTATGCTGGAGGTCGTTCATACTGCCCCTTCCCGGAGGGTAGGTATCTGGCAGTATAGCGAGTTTTCGTAGTATTGGTCAAACTAAATTTAACGTCTTGCAATATTAGTAAATTCGATATATACTCAGCCCATTGAGCTCGGATAACCTTAAGCTATTCAAAGACATCGCTTTGAGTCGAAGTATCAGCAAGGGGGCGGCCCACAACCAGATCAGCCAATCGGCAGCCAGTCAACACATTCAGGAGCTGGAACGCCAGCTGGGAGTGGTTCTTCTCGATCGCTCCACCCGTCCGCTGAGCGTTACCGAGCCGGGCCGGATGTACCTGGATTTCTGCCGCGATGTGCTTCGCCGGCAGGAGGATTTCGACGCCGCGCTGGATGGATTCCGGCGGGGGACCGAGGGGCGCGTGCGGGTGGCGGCGATTTATTCGGTTCAATTGTCCGAGATGGCGGAACTGGAGGCGGCGTTCTCGCGCCTGTATCCGGAGGGCGAGCTTCGCGTCGAGTATCTCCGGCCGGAGAAAGTGTACGAAGCGGTCCTGGATGACGGAGCGGACATCGGGCTGGTGAGCTACCCGGAGTCGACCCGCGAAATTACGGTGATCCCGTGGCGGCAGGAGGAGATGCTGGTGGCGGCCTCGCCGTACCACCCGCTGGCGGCGCGCCGGGCGATCCGGCCGAGCGACCTGGCGGGAGCCGATTTCATTTCCTTTGACGAGGACCTGCCGATCCAGCGGGAAATTGACCGGTTTCTGGCGGAGCACGGCGTCGAGGTCCGGCGGGCTTTTCATTTCGACAACCTGCAGATGATCAAGGAAGCGGTGGAGCAGCGCGCGGGGGTGGCGATTTTGCCGGCGCGGGTGATGTATGCGGAACTGGCGCAGGGGCGGCTGGCGGCGATGCCGTTCGAGGGCGCGGCTTTGTACCGGCCGCTGGGGATCATCCACCGTCGGCGGAAACGGTTTAACCGGGTAGCGGAGGCGTTTTTGGAGCTATTGCAGGCGGCTCCGTCCGGGGTTGCGGTTGGTATTGAGTAAGCTGCTGATTTCTTTTGGGTTAACCCCTCCGTGGGTTCGTTTCGTAATTGTGCGCGGTGTCGGCTCAGTGACCGATCCGTTTTCATAGCCCCCGCCGCGTCGGCACTCGTGCCGACGCTTGGCGGGCCGGGCGGAAAATGGTGTCGCGAAGAGTCGCCACACGGCACGCACGGGTGCGTGCGCCACGTCGCACTGCAACGTCTAATCGCTGACGGCCCTTACGGTCGCGGCTCAGAATTCATGGAAGCTTCGGTTTTCCGGGACAAATTCTCCGCCAGGATGATCGCCTCGGCCAACTCCCGCATGGGACGCCGCAGCCGGCGGCTTTCGTTCCGCAGCCGCAAGTACGCCTCTTCCTCGGTCAGGTTGTGCCGCGCCTGGATCAGTCCCTTGGCCCGCTCCACCAGCTTCCGCGTCTCGAGCTGCCGCTTCAGGTCTTCCTTCTCTGAAACTAACCGCTCATTCTCGTCTTCGAGAAATTCCTTGGCAATGGCCGAGCCCATCTGCTCGCCTGTGAAGGTGAGCATCGCGACTTCATCCGCGGTGTACTGGTGCTGGTCGCGATGGTGAACGTTGACGACGCCCAGCACCTCGCCCTTGGAGAGCAGCGGGACCGAGGCGAACGCCTGATACGTGTCCTCCACCAGGGCCTTCATCCGTTTGAATCGCGGATCCAAGGAAGCGTTGCTCGACAACACGACCACGGCCTTATGTTCCGCGACCCAACCCGTGACGCCCTCGCCCATTTTCAGGCGAATCTGTCCGAGGTCGGCGGCGTGCGGCACCTGGGATGCGCGCAGCACGATCTCGCCCAAATCGCGCTCCAGGAGATAAACCAGGCACGCGTCGCATTGCGTCACCTGGACGGTGAGGCCCACGATCTCGCCCAACATCTCGTCCAGGGACAGATCGGACGTGACGATGTTGGAAATGCGGTGCAGGAGCGCAACCTGAGAAGACGGGGGTTCCATCATAACTGAGGCCATATTCGAGGGTATGGCATCCAGCCGGGAAGGGCAATCGGAATTTCTTATCGGGATGATTTATGATGTCTGGACCGTTCCGGGGAACGCCTGGACCTACGCCACCCCAAACCTCAACAGCCGCGCCGCCGACCAATCGGACTTCGCTTCCAGCGTCACATTTTCGACTGCCCCGTAAATCGCCCGCGCATCGTCGGGGGAAATAGCCGTGCCCTTACCGCTCACCGGGCCCGCCAGCACAATGCGGCGCGGAGCAATCGAAGCCGCCACGGCCGGCAGATCCGTGTGATTCAATAGTCCCGGCACGAAGTTTGCGAAGGGGTGGTCGTACCGCTCCGTGTTTACGATGTCTTCGAAGGAAACAAGGCAGCCGGAGAGGTAGACCGCTTCGATACCCGGGTCGAGCGCGGCGGCGAATAACGCCGGGACCGTTAGTTTTTCCGACGCCGCAATCCGGATTGGACTTCCCGTCCTTTTGCGCAAAGCGGCCGCGATAGCCAGAATATCGGTGACGCGCTGACCCACCAGTGGCTTGCCCAGAATCAGCGATCCCCACGCATAATTCTCCTCTTGCGCGTGCCACGCCGCGTACCCCGGGGCTCCGGGACTGTACTCCGGCCGCAGCGCTCCCACGCCGCGGACATCGGCGGCGCACACCACCGGACTCCCCGGGCCAAGCACCGAGTCGGCATCCGGCTGGAACCATAGACGCTCGGCCTCTAAAGGATCCAAAACAAGTAACACGGGTTTGTTCCTGGGCGCGTTTTCCGCCGTCAGGATCCACCCCGGAAGCCATACGCCCGGATCGGAGGCAACCTCCAGCGCTTCCACCCGCACCTTCCCCGATTGCGAGCGCGCCACGATCCGGGCCGAGCCCGAGGTGGCGGGACGCGAGGCCCCGATCAGTACATCCAGCGGCATCCGGGTTCTCTCCACCTTTCTCCGATTCAATACAAACGGAGTGGCGCTCCCGACGGATCGAACCACGCTTCCGGATGCTGTTGCCCAAAGCAGGTTTTCCGGCTCGGGATTCACGGAAGGCTCATTGCGGACCGGCGTCCCATCGTTCTTGAGCCAGCGCGTGAACCAGTTATAAATCAGAAGCCGGCTGTCCAAGGCAAGCGAATGCGGCAGTGGAGTATCTGCCCACTTCAAATGATCCGGCCGCTTTAACACCGAGTAAGTGGCCTGTAACTTCTGATACTCCTGCCACGCGTTAGCGACATACTGCGATGAGTAAGTCGCGTAAAAATCGCGATCGCTCGGCCAGATCAGCATCGGTTTCGGCGCAAAGGGATAGAAAAGATCCCAACGGTCGAAACCAAGCGGACCGGAGTACACCAAATTCTGCTCCGCGTCGTCGGTTGAGCCAGGCGGCACAAACGGCAGTGCCGCGAAGTTCTCGATGTTGCCCATGCACGGAGCCGCCGCGGCCAGCCGGTCGTCGGCGGCGGCCAGCAGCATGCTCAGGGTCCCGCCGCCGGAATGGCCAGTCGCCCCCACGCGCCTGGCATCCACCATGGGCAGCGATGTCAGATAATCCAGACTGCGGATGGCGTCCCACAGTTGAAATCGCGTCGCGGTGTCGCCATACAACAGCATCTGTTTGCCGGGAGTTGTATGTTCTGAATCCACGTCCGACAGACGCGATCGGTTGCCCGACGCCCGAAGATACGCGACGCGCTCGCCCTGCCCGATGGGATCGAACGCCAGTACGACAAACCCCAGTTGCGCCAGCCCTTGGCAGCAGCGCTGGTAATTCGCAAACGACTTGCCTTCCTCGTAGTGCCCGCTTTGAAACAGGACTGCTGGAAACGGCCCCCCGCTGCTTTTGGGAATGTATAGATTAGCGGAAACGAACAGCCCCGGCCGGCTCTCGTACAGGATCTTTTCGACCTTGTATCCTAAGCGATCGAACGACCCGGTGGTGCGCGCGTTCAGCGGCGTGCGCTCGGGCATCCCGCCGATCAGCTTCCAGAGAGTGGCGCGCGCCCACTTCTGCCGCGCCTCTACCGCGGCCGGCGATACCAGCTTCGCAATCTCGGAGTTCCGCTTCTCCACTGCCTGTTTCGCCAGGTGCCGAAGGTAGTCGGGTAGGCAGCGCGAATACTGGCGGAAATGCGCGCCCGGAAACGGTGCCAGCGCGGCCGCGAACAGCTCTCGTCGGGTAACACCGCTTGCTAACGCGCGCGGCTCGGAAGAGTTGCTTCTGAGCCACGACCGTGAGGGAGTGCTTCCGAACACTAGAACATCACCTTCAGCGCCACTTGCAGTATCCGCGGAGGCGCGGCGCTGAATATCTGCCCGAACGTCTGGTCCGCTTGCGTGCGATCGAGGCCGGTGTTGCCGTTGCCGGTGTAGAGCTGGAAGTTGACGTTGTTGAACACATTAAATCCTTCGGCGCGGAACTGCACGCTGAGCCGCTCGCCCACCTTCGTATTCTTGATGAGCGAGATGTTGTTGTTGAACATGCGCGGGCCGCGTAGGATATTCTTCCCGGTGTTTCCAAACGTTCCGAGCGCATTCGGCCGGAACAACGAGGCGTTGAACCACTGTTGCACCATGTCCCCGTGCGACCGGCTGGAGCTGAGCTGCGCCTGGCGAGTGTTCGTGCCCGTGAAGTCCGCCCGGTCCTCGAAAACCCCGCTTAACGAATTATCCACGCCGCTGTACACCGTGAATGGAGATCCGCCTTGCCAGCTCACGATGCTGCTGAGTGCCCACCCGTTGATCGCTTTGTCCGCCAGCCCAGTGACTCCGAGGCGAGGGAACTGGTAGGTGCCGGAGAACTTGAACACGTGCCGCACATCCTCGTCCGACGGTCCGTAGTCGAAATGCCGGTCAAACGGATTGGTGCTCGAATTATAACTGCCGATCGGGGCGAAATCGTTAAGCTCTTTCGCCCAGGAGTAATTCGACAGTATCGATAGCCCCGCGCTGAAGCGCTTTTCCACGGTAAGCTGAAAGGCGTTGTAATTGGAGTTAATGGCCGAGTCGACGACATTCACAAAGCCGTAACTCGGGTACAAACGCCGCGCCTGCTCGTTGGCAGCGGTGGATATCGGAGTGCCGTTCGGGTTGTTGCCGGGGGTGTAAATGGCGGGATTCGCTTCGAAGAGACCCGACTCCTGATCCGCTGTCCCGTAGAGGTGCGTGCCCTTGTTCCCCACATAGCCTGCGCGCACCAGGACACCTTTCGCGAATTCACGTTCCAGGGTCAGGTTCCAAAGATAGATCACCGGCAACTGAAAGTTCTGGGCGAAAATCTGCGTAAACGCGAGAGGGCCCTGCGGGAATGCCGAGTTCGCGGGAGTGGACTTGCTAATGCCGCCAAAGCTGGAGGGAAAGGGATTGGCCACGCCGGCGCTGCCGTACGGGTCTTGAAAATTCACATCGGTCAGGGAGATGATGGGCGCGAACGGCGGCACGCCGACCACATCCTGGAAGGCGACGGTATTCGGGATCGCGTAATACAACCCGACGCCGCCGCGGATGCTGGTCTTGCCGTCGTTGGTCAACCGGTATGCGAAGCCAAGGCGAGGCGCAAAGTTCCCAGGCTTGCTTGCGATGGAGGCAGCCGGACAGCCCGCGTCGTGATTGCTTCCGCCAAACAGAAGTCCCAGCGGCGCGTTGGGAAACCTCGTCGATTGCTTTCCAGGCTCAAAGCAGGCGACGCGTCCCTGGCTGTCCTGATAAGGGAACCAGGGATCCCATCGCAGCCCCATGTTGATCGTGAGCTTGTGTGAGGCGCGCCAGTTATCCTGCACGAACGCGCTCCATTTAATGCCCGTGAAATTCAGGTAGAGGCCGCCACCCTGAATGAACTGCGACACCTGCCCCAACGCGAAATCGGCCATGTTATTTCCCGAAAGGTTATTGCTGAACCCGAACACTCCGTTCTGCTCATAGGTGTTGGCCATCGGCGCGCGGATGCGCAGGGCCTCGCCTCCGAAGTGCAACTCGTGCGCGCCCGCGATGTAAGTTACGTCCTCGCGGTAAGTCTGATCGCCCCGGTTGAACGCGCCGTAGTGGTTGGTCTGGATCGAAAAACCGCCACTCACGCCGACCGAAAGCTCGCAAGGCTTCGTGGTGGCAATGTTCACGCCCGCTTCCGGAAAGCAAAACGGAGCGCCCGACAACGATCCGCCATTCTGCTGATTCCAGCCGAACCAGGAATTGAACAACAGGTGCGGACCCGCCGTGTAAGTGTGAGTTACAGCCACGTTCTGCACACGTACCTGGTTGCCCGAGCTGTCGGCCTGTAGCAGGTTGGTCTTCGCAAGGAAAGGCTGCTGGTTGAAATTGGTGAAGAAGTAGCGCACCGAGAGCTGATGCTTTCCGCGGACGTAGTCGCCCTTCACCATGAACTGATCGTCGTGCCAGGTCTGGCTCGGACCGAGATACGTGATCTGCTGGCCCGGACCGTTGGGGAGGGGAATCGTCTTCAACAGAAACTGCGATGCTGCATTCATCCGGTTGCCCGGAATCACGTTACCGGCGAAGGGAACGTTGTTATTGAGCGGGTCGGTCAATTGCACGCCGGGCAAGAGGTCCGAGAAGTCTCCGGTGCGTTCTGCCGAGGTAGGAACAAAGGCGATGTTCCCCTGCGGCGCATTCGCGTACCGCGTGCCCTGGTACGTCCCGAAGTAAAACAGGTGGTCTTTCAGGATGGGCCCGCCCACCGCGCCGCCGAACTGATTCCGCTTGATCTGGTCGTGCTCGGGCGCGAAGAAATTCCGGGCATTCAAGTCGCCGTTGCGCAGGAATTCGAACACATCGCCATGGATATGGTTCGTTCCCGACTTACTCACCACGTTCACCACGCCGCCCACCGCGTTCCCATACTCGGCGCTCATGTTCGTGCCTTGCACGCTGAATTCCTGAATAGCATCCGGGTTCGGGAAGGGAAGATTGGCGTTGATGTAAGTATCGTTGTACGCTACGCCGTCCAGTTGGTAATTGATGCTTTCCGAGAATGTCCCGTTGGTCTTGGCGTATTGTTCGCCGGGATAGGTTCCGCCCTCGCAGTTCGCGCCGCAGTAGTGCGAGCTGGCGTCCGTCACGCCGGCCGATAGAAACACGAGCTGCTGCACCTGCCGCCCGTCCAGCGGCAGATCGACGATCTGCCTTTCGGTGACCACTTGGCTCACGGTCGCCGACTCGGTTGTCACCAGCGACGCGTCGCCGGTGACGGCGACCTGCTGCGAGATCGCGCCGACGGTGAGCGTCACCGGCTGCGTGGCCGCCTGGTTCACGGTCAGCTGAATTCCCGATTGCACATACGTAGTAAACCCGCCCTTCTCCACCGTCAGGCGGTACTTGCCGATGGGCAGGCGAGGGAACAGATACTCACCCGCCGAGCCGGACATCACTGTCCGGGTAAAGCCGGTGTCCAGGTTGGCGATGGTGACCTGGGCCTCCGGAACGGATGCGCCGGACGTATCCCCGACACTGCCGCTGAGGCTCGCCGTAGTAAATTGCGCGGGCAGCGGCAAGGAAATAGCTAGCAGCCCGATAACGAACGCTGTGAAACGTAGCATACTCTTAGAACCTCTCGTAAGATCATAGCGTTGCCGGAGGGCGCGTGTGGGAATCGAAACGCCAAGGCGTGTTCGGAGGCTGCTGATTCTGTTGCTGTTCGCGGCCACGGTTCCAGGCATCGCTCAGCAAAACTGCTCAACCCTGCCCCTGTCGAATTCGAAGAGTGCCACCGAGCAGGTGATGGTGTTTCTCGCGGAATACAATATGGATCGGAGACGGCCTCGCGATTTTGGCCTCCATCCAGGAGAGTCCCCGGATCGACGCAATCGGAATGGCTTACACATTGGCCTCCGAGCTCGCCGCCTATTACCTTAAGCAACAGCGCGCCAAAGGAGGTTACGGACCTTGTCTTCTGCCGCGCGCCCGCGTCCGTACAACCTCCCCAGGGATTTTTATCGCTGGCGATCTTGGGAACTCGGTCCGACATGGATAAATTTCTCGGGAGCGGTTCTCTTCTCTCCGTCGGCGAGTTGCTGAAGCCTTACCAACCGGGAAACACCGGTATCCTCAATTTTCCGCCCGGCAGGGTGCTGACCGCGCCGCCCGCTGTGGATACCCAAGCACCGCGACGTGTGACATGGCAGCAAGCGGCGGTGCCAATGTCGATTGCTCCCGTCCTGGCAACAGTATCCGGGATGGTCTTGGACGAGCGCGGGAATCCGGTAGCGGGCGCGGTGGTATCGCTTACCGCCTCTTCCATTGCGTATACCCAACCGCAAGCGCGAATGACGCTGGCCGACGGAAGTTACCGCTTCATGGATACTCCGGGCGAGTACTTCATTTCCGCGCGGCTTGGCGGCGACAGGGACAGTGGAAGCCATAAAGTGACATTGACGCCGGGTTCTCCATCGAACCTGAATCTGTCCGTTCAGCGGGCCAGTGAGGGGGTCTCGCCCGAGCCACCGGCGATCCGCGAGATTTAGAGAATTTCTACGCCGGCCAAATCCTGGAGAGCAGGCGCAACAATTTCAGGGGCCGCTGGAACGGCGGGATCGTTTCCCGGCTGGATAGCGGCCGCGTGGACAGAATCCGCTATTTCCCGAACACGTCCACGATCAAGGTCGACACCATCGAAGTGTGGTCCCAAACCCGGTTCGACGTGAGAACAGGCAGGAAGATCGGGACGTCTCCCGGAAGGCCGATCCCGCAGACCATCAGCATTCTGCAAACGCCGAAAGGCTGGTACATCACCGATATTCGGTTCGTCAGAAACTGAAGCCCAGCCGGATGTGATAACTGCGCGGCGCCGCGATGGCGCTCCCCGAGAACAGACCCGCGAAATTCAGCACGTTCAGACGATCCGTCAGGTTGAGAATCTCGCCTTGCACACGGATCGAACTGGACTCCCCGGTCCGGAATATTCCGCCTCCCGACAGGTCCACGGAATAGCTGGGGCGGAGCCGGCTGCGATCAAAATTGATCCGTGACACCACGCGCTCGCCGTATTGCGTAATGAGATCCGCGGGAGCGTCCCCTCCCAGGTCCACTGGAAGCCCGCTCCCATACCAGCTTCGCAGTCCGATCCAATACCGCTTTG
Organism: Acidobacteriota bacterium; assembly: GCA_025353165.1. GTDB lineage: Bacteria > Acidobacteriota > Terriglobia > Bryobacterales > Bryobacteraceae > TMP-7. The sequence continues at coordinate 27,983 of JANXRE010000024.1, forward strand.
CCACCTTCGATCGCAAGGCCGCCGAAATCGTGTTCCTTTGCACAGTGGATAGGTCGAAGCGTTCCCTGGACGTAAGCGCCAGTGCGGCGTTTTCCAGAATCAGGCCGCCGGTGATCGGAAAAAGCCCCGTTCCCACCTGGTTGGTATAAGACGCAAATCCCGAGATGGGCCCCCAGCCTGGGACTTCGATTTTGGTCTCGAAGCCCTTGATCTCGGCGCTATAGTTCGACGTCGGGAAGCTGATCCCGGTGTTCAGAAGGAAGCTATCGTCCGGCCAGTTTCGGAGGTCGCGCCGGAAATAGGCGGCATCTATGCGCATGCGCGAGGCGAGTGTCCGCGAGAACCCTCCCTCCCAGAAATTCCCGCGAGCGGCGGGCACCGGCAAGCCGGTTGTGCCCCGCGTGAGGCCCAGCGCGGCGGCGGAGCTCGAGACCAGCAGATTCTGTATCGGAGGCGGTTGGAAAACCCTGTCGTACGACCCGCGCAACATCAACTTCGCGAACGGCCAGTAGAACGAAAGGCCGGCTCGCGGGCTCCAGGCCTGCTCGTCCACCAGCAGCCGGTAGTGGTCGTAGCGCATGCCGAGGCTCACCGTCAGGTTCTTCAGCCGGTAAAGATCCTGCACGAAAAACGATTGCTCGCGGCTTTGCCGCCGGTCGCTAAACAGGAACGCGCGGGGAACGGACGGATCGAAGTAACCCGGGTCCATGATCGCGTAACCGAATTGCTCCCGAACCACCGTGAACACGGCTTCCGCTCCGGTCTTAAACTCGTGCCGGCCATGGTGCGCCGTCACGGCGCCCTTCAGGTATGTCTCGCGGAAGCCGCGGTCCTGATTCGCCGTGACGGGCGTTGACAGAGGGTTCGACTGCAGTCCCGCCGAGAGATCTCGAACCATCGCGCGGATATCGGCCAGTAGGCTCGGCGAAATAATTCGCTGGTATGAGATCTGTCCCATCGTCTCCTGTGCGCCCCGGTCCTGCCGCTGGCCCGCCTCCTGCTGGACCAGTTCGTTTGGCGCCAGAAACTGCGTGCGGCTTCGCGAGAAGCCGACCCGCAAGCGATCGCGCTCCGTGAAGTCATGTTCGAGCTGCACCGTCTCGCCGGTTTCCGCCCCGTGATTCGTGTAGTTCTCTTCGACCGGGGGGTCCAGGTAACGATCCGTCGCACTGTACCGCCCGCTGAGGCCGAACGATGTTGCGCCCCGCGCGTAATTGGTGGCCAGGTATCCGCCGCCCGTATCGAAACTCCCGCCCTCGGCCGCCCCTTCCCCGTGCCAACCGGCCGCGAAGTCCCGTTTGGTGTCCACTTCGACGATGCCGCCGAGGCGGCGTCCGTACTCCGCCGGGAACCCGGAAGTGAGGATGTTCATCGACGCGAAATTCTCGACATTCAGTTCCGGGGCGAAGGCCGGGCTGCGAACGTCGGTGATCGGGAATCCGTCGATCAGGTACTGAGTGCCGCCGTCCACGCCTCGAGGGTGCACCACGCCACTGCCCTCCTGGACCCATCCCGGCTGCTGTAGGACCAGGTCGAGCACCGTTCTACCGGGGAACGAGATCGGCCGCTTCTGCAGTTCATCGGCCCCGATGTAGTTCCGTGAACCCGGCTCGCGCGGGTCCGTCAGCGTTGCGGAAACGTCGACGCTGGATGACATGGCGGCGAGGGACAGCGTGAACTTCTCCTCGCGGGGGAATTGCGACTCGATGGTCACCAGTCGGGATGCCGGCGCGAAACCGCTGCGTTGTACCTGGACTCGGTAGCGCCCGAACGGAAGGCCTTTGAACATCTGCCTCCCGGAGAGATCGGTGTTCAGGGTTTGAAGAGTTTGCGAACTCCGGCTACTCAGTTCGACAGTTGCCTCGACGGGAGAGCCGGAGGCATCGACCACCAGCAGCCGGAGTTCTCCCTGAAACACTTGGGCCAGACACGCCGTGCCCGCCAGGAGGAGGTGAATGGCAAGATATTTCCGCATTGCGTCGGCAGCGCTTGGTCCGAGGGAATGCTCCCAGGATACTTCAAAATCCGGAGCCTACCTAGTCTCGTAGACAAGAATCCCAGCGGGCTGTTCACCCCGATGAGGGACGGCAACCAACAGTTCTCCCCACTCCGGAACAAACAGTCCGGTCCGCGCGCCCGCGGCGGTCGCGTAGTGTCCAATGCGGTTGTAACGATCGGCGTCCTTTTGCTCGAAAACATCGACGAAGCCGGCGCCGCCAATCACGTAGACCCGGCTTCGGGCTGCGTCGTAAAAGAGATCGTCCGTGTCACCGGCGATCTCCACCGATGCGGTCTGCTTCCCCGTCTCTATATCGATCACCAGCATCCGAGTCGGCGCACGGCATCCGGTAAACAAGCGGTGGTGAGCCTCATCGAGCGCCATGGGGTAGTTCTTCAGTGCGGACGTGACGGGCCACTTGGCAAGCAGGGTGTTCTTCGCCAGATCGGCGACCTGTATCTCTTTCCGGTCCGGCACATTCACGAACACGCGAGTTCCGGTCTTCTCAAGCTGGAAGGACTCCGGGTGCGCGTCGAGGGCAATCTCGCCGGTCTTCTTCCCGTTCGAGTCCAGGAAGCCGAGCGCGCCGTCTCCGTAGCCCACAATAATCCCGTGGCTGCGCGAGTCATACCGGATGTTATCCGCATCGCCTGAGAACTTGACCGTCGTGACGAGCTGGAAGGTGCTGCCATCAAAGATCTTCGTGGCGCCGTCCTGCGCGCAGGCGACGAAGAGACGATTCGTGGCCGGCTCGTAGAACACCCCTTGCGGTTCCGCCAGATCTGAAATCGTCCGGAGATGCTTTCCGGTCCGTAGGTCGAGTACTTCAACGGTATGGTTACCGAGGGCCGAGACGAAGATCCGCCGCCCTTTCAAGTCCACGCTGAAATGGTCGATCCGGTTGTTCACATGCGGAAGATCGATGCGGCTTTTCAGCGACAGGCCAAGCGAGTCCTGACCGCTGGCGATCGCGGCCAGGGTGAATAATGCGGTAATGGCGTATTTCATGAGGTTTTCCCGAATCTCACCTTTCCCTCAGCTCGAAGTCGTCGAAGTAGATGACGCTGTCCGCCTTCGTCCAGAGACCGGCCTTCCCGGATTCGCGGAAGGTGGAATCCTCGACATCGAACAGTTTTTCGCCGTTGAAATAGACCGTGAACAGCGGACCATTGAAAGTGACCCGAAGAGTGTTCCAGGTCTTTGCCGGCACCTTGCGCTTCATACCATACGTACCGGACGGCGTGCCCTTCGGGGCGATGGAACTGCGACGTCCGTTTTGCACCTTGTAGAGGACGACATTGTCCTCCAGCGCATTGGCGCGAACGACGTAGTAATTATTGGGGTCGCGGTACCGCCAGACGAGACCGGCGCCCTGATCGACTTTGCCCGAGATCGCCTTGATTTTCACGGTGAGCTCGCCGTTCTGGAAGTTGGCTGTATCCAGGATGGCCAGCGGGAAGCGTCCATCGGTAGGGTCGCTTGAGGTCTGTGCCAGCACATTCGGTTTGCTGGGTGCGCTGGGATCCTTCAGCACCTCCCATTTTGGCGCGCCACCCGTGTGGGTCATGGCTACCGTCCAGCCGGGCGGCGCGGAGCCCGGTTGCGCGGAATCGAAATTGATGACCTCGGCCGCCGCGATGACAGGCAGGACGAGAAGCGTAAGCAGTAGTTTCATGGAAGTCCTCCTTCAATCAATATAGAGCCGGATACGGGCGGACGAGCCTGAATTGTGCTTAACATTTTCTGACAGGAAATTCAGGCTTGCGCCGGCGAACCTTCAGGTTGGCCTCCGCAATCGCCGCTCCGGGCTTTGTTCAGGAGCTCGATCATCGCGGCGGGAGTGACAATCCGGGTGGATTTGTGCTGTTTCAGGGAAAGGAGTTCTTTGTAGCCGGTCACAAGAAACTCACATTGGCTGGCTTCAGCCAGCGCGAGCAGGTAGCTGTCCTTGGGGTCCGGCGCGAAAGGGACGGCGGACAGGTCCTGGCAGAACAAAGAGAAGTCCCGAATGCCCGCGGCGAGCAGTTCGGCCACACTTGCGCGAAGTCTCGCACGGAAGAACGGATGGCCGGCGACGTCGCGGAGTTCCGCAATGAGCGTATCGCAGGCGACGAGCGTGAACGTCTTGCGCTCCCAAGCGTCGAGGAGCTTGGCTGGCGCGCCCCGGGGGCGAGAGAAGAGCGGACAGCAGGATGTTGGTGTCGAGGATAAGGCGCATCAGGGCCGTTCGGCTCGCTTCCGGTACTGCTTGGCCCGGACGTCTTCGACGGCCTCGTCAATCATTTTCTGGAGCTCGTCCGGGAGGAGGAGAGCGCGCGACCTTGAGATATAAGGACTTGAGGTATAAGGAATAGAGGCGCTTACCCGCAAGCGCTCCGGCTTATGAAAAACCTCAGCCTCATCGGATTCCTATTCATCACCGGCCTCTCCGCCGTGGCCCAAGACATCCCGTCTGACTATCAAGAGGTCCTCAAAATCCTCGGAAAGCGCGGCGATTTCAAGGACAACGTCCTTAAAGTAGGGATCCCGCGAAGCGACGTGACGGTGATTATCGACGGCATCGCGACTCCCACGCCATTCGGCTTTGGCGGTTGGCTCGCCATGACCAAGGGCAACGGCGGCGCCGATGTGATGATGGGCGATCTGGTCCTGTTGGAAGACGAAGTGAATCCGGCCATGTCGGCGCTGCTCGACAGCGGCTTGGAGGTGACCGCTCTTCACAACCATTTCTTCTTCGAGAGCCCCCGGATGTTCTACATGCACGTCCACGGTCACGGAAATGCTGCCAGCCTCGCCAAAATGGCCAAGCCCGCTCTGGACCTGATCGGCAAGAAGTCGCCGCAACATCAAAGTTCCGTGTCAGGCGGCACTTCGAAGGTTTCCGCGGGCCAGCTCGATACGGCCGGGATCGCCAAGCTGGTTGGCCACGAAGGCGAGCAGACCGGACCGGTGTACAAGATTACGATCGGACGGCCGGACATCGACCTGCGCGAGTCGGGCGCGGTCATAAACGCCCGCATGGGCCTCAACACCTGGGCGGCCTTCTTCGGAACCGACGCGAACGCCGAGATCGCCGGTGACGTGGCCATGCTGCCTCACGAGGTGACGCCGGTCCTGAAGGCGCTCCGGGCCAACGGCCTGAGCGTCGTCGCGATTCACAACCATATGACCGGCGGAGATCCGGCGGTCTATTTTCTGCACTACTGGGGCACGGGCCCCGCGGAAAAGCTTGCGAACGGATTCAAGGCAGCCCTAAATGAAACGGGCAAAGGGCACCATGAAATGGATCACGCGGGAGCGCGCTAAACAGATTCTGGAGCGCGAATTTGCGCTCTACGATGCGCTTTCCGCGGAGTGCCGCCGGCGAACCGCCGCCGACGAATGACGCGGCGTTCCAGCCTCGCGGACTTCTTCGGCCTCAACCGGAACGTGGTCCTGCTGCTGTGCGGCATTATCCTGATCGGTTCCGGGGAAGAGCTGTGGATGCGGTTCGTTCCCAGGTACCTGGAAGGCCTGGGCGCCGGTGTCTTTCTAATTGGCCTCTTTGACGCGATCAAGACGCTGTTGGGGGCGCTATATGCGTTCCCGGGCGGGCTGATCGTGGACCGTTGGGGACACCGGCGTGCCTTTGTTGCGTTCACCGTCCTCTCGATTGCCGGTTACGCCGTGGTCCTGGGCGCCGGAAGTGCCGCGGGTGTCCTGGCGGGGATGTTCTTGTTCCTGGCATGGAGCAATCTTTCTCTCCCCGCGACCTTCTCGCTGGTGGGACGAACTCTGCCCGCCCGGAAGCACGCCATGGGAATCGGCGTGCAATCGTTGATCAAGCACATCCCGATACTGGCCGGACCGGTGGCGGGCGGCCTGCTGATCGACCGCCTGGGCCTGGTCCGCGGCGTGCACGTGGGCGTTGCCGTTACGATCGTGTTAGCGGTCTGTGCGCTCGGGCTGCAGAATGCGATGCGGTCCGAGGACAGGCCGTCGCCGGCGCTCGGCTGGAATCTGTCCGGCGTAGTCCGAGGGTTCGATCCCGCGCTGCGGCGGCTGCTTTTCAGCGATATCCTCATTCGCTTTTGCGAGCGGCTTCCCTATGCCTGGGTTGTGATCTACGCCATGGATCAGCGGGGTGCGACCGCGACCAAGGCCGGAGTGCTGATCGCCATCGAAATGGCGGCGGCGATCGCGTGCTATGTGCCGGCCGCGTACCTTGCGGACCGGTTCGGGAAAGAGCCGTTCGTCCTCGCCACTTTCGCGATGTTCACCCTGTTTCCGGTATCGCTGCTGCTGGCGGGGAGTTTCAAGTGGTTGGCGGTGGCCTTCGCCGTTCGCGGATTGAAGGAGTTCGGCGAACCTGCGCGGAAGGGTCTCATCATCAGTTACTCGCCGCCCGAGACGCGGGGCCAGACCATCGGCGCCTATTACCTGATTCGCGACACGATTGTCACCACGGGATCGTTCCTGGGAGCGGCTCTCTGGAAAATTTCGCCGGAAGCGAACTTTGCCGCGGCCGCCGCCCTGGGTGCGCTCGGCACTCTGCTGTACGTGCGGCGTGGCACATGACCTGTCCACTTCGATGGCGCTGCCTCGCCGGCGCCGCGCTCTGGACGGGCATCGGGCTTGTCCCGAGTCGCGGCCAGGCGCCCGAATCCCGGGTTGCGCGCGCCATTCGCGTGGAGCGGGCGCCCAAGCTCGATGGCACTCTGAACGATCCGCTGTGGCAAGGCGCGGAGCCCATTACGGATTTCCGGCAGCGCGAACCCTATGAAGGGCGGCCAGCCACCGAACGCACCGAAGTCCGCGTGCTCTACACGCGCCACGAAGTCTACTTCGGAATCGCCTGTTATGATTCCGACCCGAAGAGCATTGTCGCCACCGAACTGCGCCGCGATTTGCCCCAGACACTGGACGATTCCTTTGAGATCCTGATCGATTCCACACACGACCGGCGAAACGCATACGTCTTCCAGATCAATCCGCTGGGCGCCCAGGTCGACGGCCTGATCACGGAAGAGGGCCGCGCCGAGAACCAGGACTTCGATCCCGGCTGGGACGGCGTGTGGACCTCCTCCGCCACGGTCACGGCTACAGGCTGGACCGCCACGGTCGGCATTCCTTTCTCGACGCTGAACTTCACGCAGGCTCAGGACGTGGTCTGGGGTCTGAATTTCAAGCGGTTCATACGCCGCAAGAATGAAGAAGACCTCTGGTCCGCTTATAGCCGGGTATTCGGCCTCGTGAAAGTTTCTGAGGCCGGGGAGCTGCGCGGCATCAACGAAATCGGCAGCGGCAGGCTGTTCATCGTAAAGCCGTACGCGCTTGGAGGATTCAGCTCGCTCTCCGGCAGCGGTACTCGCGCGCTGCATACCGGCGGAGTGGACATCAAGTATGGCTTGCGATCGAACCTGATCGCCAACCTCACGTTGAACACCGATTTCGCCGATACCGACGTCGACCGGCAGCGATTCAACCTGACGCCGTACAAGCTGTTCTTCCCGGAAAAGCGCCAGTTCTTCCTCGAGAATGCCGGCATCTTCGATTTCTCGACCGGGTTCAACGACCTGCTCTTTTTCAGCCGGCAAATCGGAATCGACCCAAACTCTGGGCAAATCGTGCCCATCGATGCCGGGGGCAAGATCACCGGCTCTTTGGGAGGCTTTCAACTTGGCGTCATGGACGTGAAGACGCGGGCGGACGGCCTAAACCCGTCCGCCAATTACAGCGTGGTGCGCGTCAAGCGGTCGTTATTCGGGGACTCCTACATCGGCTTCATTGCCATCGACAAGGAGTCCGGAAATGTTTTGGACCGCTACAACCGGACGGGCGGAGTGGACACGAGGCTGGTCTTCTTCAAGAATCTGGTGCTGCATGGCTATGCAACGAAAACCGGCTCTCCGGGCATTCACAGCGGCAACACTGACTTTGGCGGCGACATTGCCTACAAGACGAACTGGCTGGACTTCAACGCCCGGCACAACAAGATCGGCCCCAACTTCAACCCCGAGGTGGGGTTCATTGAGCGCACCGACGCCAAACAGGACTGGGTGGATCTGACCCTGACGCCCCGCCCAAGAATCCCGGGCGTTCGCGAATTGAGCTTCGAGGGATTCTTCTTTAACGCTCCTGACACTCACGGTGTTGTCCAGACCCAGGAGTGGCAAGCTACTTTTCGGGCGCTCTTCCATAACGGCGCGTACACCGACGACGATCTGTATGATGTCTTCACCCAGCGCATCACGCAGCCCTTCAAGGTTTACAAGAACTTCTACATTCCGGCGGGCATTTACCACTTCGCCCGCCACCAGCTCACGTTTGGCTCGGGCCAGGATCGCAGGCTGACGTTCAATCTATTCGAACGCTTCGGGACCTACTACACCGGTCGCCTGAACGAATCGAACTTCCGCGCCAACTACCGGCCCGCGCCGCGCTTCTCCGTTTCCGCGAGCACCCAGTGGAATCGTTTTACGCTCGCGCAGGGAGATTTCTCGGTGGTGCTGGCTGGTTTGCAGGCCAACTATTCGTTCTCGCGCGCACTAACCACCAGCGCCTTCGTCCAGATGGATACGGCCAACACGCGGGCGGTGAGCGCCAATATCCGGCTGCGATACAACTACCGCCCCGACAGCGATTTGTACGTGGTGTACAACGTCGGAACACAATTCGCCAGCCTGGCCGCCGCCAATCCGATGCAACTTCGCGAGCAGCGTCTGTCCGTGAAACTGACGTATTCATTCATGCCGAAGGGAGGCGCCGGATCGGGGCGCCCGGCCGGAACTACTCGCGTTCCCGACGGCCGCGAAACGACCGGCGGCCGTATCTAGCGCACGGCGACGATCGAGATCTGTTCGAGCGTAAGGTAGATGCCCTTCTCGCTGGGAGCGCGCCCGGCCGGGGGCAGTTGCTGAAGGGTAGTGCGGGCCGGGTGCACTAGGCCGAAGTACTCGGCGTAGACTCCGTTCATTCGCGTGAAATCGTCGAGATCGTCGAGGTAGACGTTGCTGGCCACGACGTTGGAGAAGGTGAGGCCGGCTTCCTCCAAACCGTCGAGCAGATTGCGCATGGTCTGGCGGAGTTGCGTCTCGACGGTGGACGCATAGATGCCGCCGTGAGGTCCGGGAATGAAACCCGACTTGGCCGAGCAAAATAATGTGTCTCCCGCAAAAACGCAAGGGCTGGCGGTGGGGCTGGGTTCCATGTTCTTGGGCCGGACGGCGCGGCGCCGGGCCGGATCCACGACGGCAATGCCCGCGAATTCGATGTTAGCGCCCCCTGGCAATGCGGCCGCCTGAATAGTGGCGCGCGCCGGGGTATTGCCGAATTCGAAGTGCCCGGCATAGACCTCGTTCATGACACTCATCGGGATCTTGCCGGTAAGGTAGGGATTCACGAAGACCATGTTGGGGAAGCCGGCGCCGGCCGCCTTCAGGGTTTGCTCCATGCCGGCAAGCGCCAGTCGTACCTGTTCGGCGGGATCCTCGGGAATCCGGCCCGTCTGGGGATCCCGTCCGAAGAAGCCGGAAAGGTACAGCCGGTCGCCCGCGAGCACGGCGGCGCTGAAGGGAGCGCCCGGGTGATAGCCCGGCGGGGTCACCACTTTTTTCCGTGACAGATCGCGCACCGCCACCGCGCTGATCTCGACGGGCGTGGCGGGCAGCCTGACGACGCCGATGGTCGACCGGGCCGGCGGCGCCTTGGGGAAGTAACTCCGGTAGAGGCGATCGAGCGGCGCTTCATCGACGCCGCCGGTCATGTATGCCTGCGTGTAGACGACGTGTTCCATCGTGAGTCCGGCGGCCTCGACGATGGTCCTGATGTTCTCAAGAACGTTGCGGAATTGGCCTTCGGTATCCGGCGGAATCTGGCCGGCCGCATCCTTTGCTCCCTGGCCGGAAACATAGAGGAAATCATCGGTCAGGATGCCCGGGCTGTAAGGGCCAATCAGCTTTATGCCCGGAGGCGAGATCTGTTTCACGGCGCCGAACGCGCAGGTAAGAAAGAGAGTCGCTGTGAAGAGTCTCATATCCAGTCGCATGGTTCATATTATTATCAATCGCTTAGAGGGACGAGTGTGTCCCGGAGCGTTGAGGCTCTAGCAACCGGCCACCGACAAACGTAGAGTAGTATTTTATGAGCCAAAACTCGGGAACACCCCGGCGGGATTTCCTCCGCAACGTCGCGCTCGGCATCGGGGCCGCCACAAATGCGCCGGGACAATCCCCGCCGGCCGGCAAGCCCGCCGCCCCCTCGGCAATCGGCTATCCCAGAGTCTTCACCGGCCGCCAACTCGCGATGATCGCCTTCCCTTTGGGCGGTGTCGGAGCCGGCAGCCTCAGCCTCGGCGGCCGGGGACAACTGCGCGACTGGGAGATTTTCAACCGGCCGAACAAGGGCTACGCGCCATCCTACGGCTTTCCCTCCATCTGGGCCCAGGCCGGTACAGCGAAGCCCGTGGCGCGTGTTCTCGAAGCGCGCTTTCTGCCGCCTTACGAGGGCGCGGACGGGCTCGGTTCGAACAACGTTCCCGGCCTTAGCCGACTCGCATCCGCGAAGTTCACGGGCGAGTACCCGCTTGCGCGCATCGATTTTCAGGACCGCGACCTCCCGGTGCGGGTCTCGCTCGACGCCTTCTCCCCGTTCATTCCGCACGACGCCGAAGAGTCGGGACTGCCGGTGGCGATTCTGCGCTATCGCGTGACGAACCCCGGCCGCGTCGAGGCCAAGGTGGCCATCGCGTTCTCCGTCGACAATCCTGTCAAGGTAAGCCGCGACCAGGGTGGCGCGGCGGATCTCCACAAGGACTCGCGAGAGAATTCATACCGCTCCGAGGAAGGTCTCGCGGGAATCGTCATGAGCAATCCCGCGCTGGGCGCCGAGGAGCCCATGCGCGGAGAATTCGCGATCTGCGCCGCGAACTCCGGGGATGCGCGAGTGACCCACTGGCGCGGGTGGCCGGAGAGCCGATGGTGGAATGCGCCCATGCTTTTCTGGGACGATTTCTCGGACGACGGCGAACTCGGCGCGGAACCGGACCCGCACGGTGTCGTTGGCGCGATCTCGGTCAAGCGGACCATCCCCGCCGGGAAGTCGGCCGAATACACGTTCCTGCTCGCCTGGCGTTTTCCCAACCGTACTCCGGACTGGTGCGGTTGGGCCGCGCCCAAGGGCGAAGGCAAGACCATTATCGGCAACCACTACTCGGTGCGGTTCGCGAGCGCGTGGGACGCAGCCCGGCACGTCGCGGATAACCTGCCGGAACTCGAGAAGCGCACGCGCATGTTTGCGAGCGCCTTCCGTGAGAGCACGCTGCCGGCGGCGGTGAAAGAAGCGGCGTCGGCCAATCTTTCGACGCTCGCATCTACCACCACCTTCCGCACCGCGGATGGCGAGTTCCACGGATTCGAAGGCGTCAACGACAAGGAGGGCTGCTGCCACGGAAACTGCACGCATGTGTGGAACTACGAGACCTCCACCGCGCACCTGTTCCCGTCGCTGGCGCGTTCGCTGCGCAAGGCGGCCTTCGGCTATTCGATGGACGATGCCGGCGCCATGCATTTCCGCCAGTCCCTGCCCGACGGAAAATTGCGCTCGGGTTACGCCGCGACGGACGGCCAGATGGGGCAAGTGATGCACGCCTACCTGGACTGGCGATTGTCGGGCGATGCGGACTGGCTGGCCGGGATCTGGCCGCGCGTGAAGAAGGGCCTCGAATTCGCATGGGTAAAGGGTGGATGGGACAGCGATCGCGACGGCGTCCTCGAAGGCGTGCAGCACAACACCTACGACGTGGAGTTTTACGGGCCGAATCCGATGTGCGGCATCTACTACCTCGGTGCGCTGCGCGCCGGCGAGGAGATGGCGCGCGCCGTCGGCGACCAGACTTCCGCCGCCGAATATAGGCGTCTTTTTGAGCACGGCAGCCGTTGGATCGACGAGAATCTGTTCAACGGCGAATTCTACATTCAGAAGATTCGCGGGTTCACTAAAGATCAGATCGCTCCCAACCTGCGCAGCGACATGGGTTCGGACGACACTGAGAAACCGGAATACCAGGCCGGAGAAGGCTGCCTCGTCGATCAGCTCGTCGGGCAGTACATGTCGGAGGTCTCCGGGCTCGGGGCGCTCGTCTCGCCGAAGAACCTCCGCACAACGCTCGAGGCGATCTACCGGTACAACTACAAGCGCTCGATGGCTACCCACGACAACGTGCAAAGAACGTTCGCATTGAACGACGAAGCCGCCATCGTCGTCTGCGATTACGGCAAGGCTAAGCGGCCGCACATCCCGTTCCCATACTACGCGGAGGTGTTTACGGGACTCGAATACGTGGCCGCCACCCACATGATGTACGCCGGAATGGTGCGCGAAGGCGTCGAATGCGTCAGCAGCATTCGCGCGCGCTACGACGGATTCAAGCGCAACCCGTGGGACGAAGCCGAGTGCGGCCACCATTACGCGCGCGCGATGTCGGCCTGGTCCGGCGTGCTGGCCCTCAGCGGATTCCTTTACAACGGGCCGCAAGCCGCCGTGATCGCGCTACCCCGCGTCAATCAGGACAACTTCCGGTCGTTCTGGTCGTCGGCCACGGGTTGGGGAACTTTCACCCGTGTCGCCGATGGGACCGGCGTGCGGTTCACCATGCGGGTGCTCTCGGGAAAGCTGCCCTGCGGCTCCTGCGAGATCAAAGCCGGTCCCGGCGCGAGCTCGGTCCGGCTCAACGGCCATAGCGTGCCCCACAACGTGGAGCGCGCCGGGGAGCGCACGGTGTTCCGGCTCACCGAGCCGGTGATTTTAGAGCAGGACGCGGAACTGCACTTGGAAGTAAAAGCGTGACCGCCCGGCCATACCTCGTGCTGGTCGGCGGTTTTCTCGGGGCAGGGAAGACAACTCTGATCCTTGCGGCCGCCCGGGAACTAGAGAAACGCGGCCTGCGCAGCGCCGCGATTCTGAACGATCAAGGCGACGCGCTGGTGGATACCCAGACCGTCCGCTCCAGTGGCCTGCCCGCCGGGGAAGTCACGGGCGGCTGCTTCTGCTGCAACTTCACCGAATTGATGGACGTCGCGGACCGTCTCCGCGAACACTCGCCCGACGTGATCTTCGCCGAGCCGGTCGGGAGTTGCACCGACCTGTCGGCGACCACTATCCAGCCGATTCGGACGATGTACCTCGATCGATACCGCCTGGCGCCTTTGACGGTACTGGTGGATCCGGCGGGAGCTCCTACGAATCCGGAATTGGAGTTTCTCTATCGTAACCAGATCGAGGAAGCCGATCTGGTTCTGATGACCAAGGCGGATCTACACCCCTCGCCGCCGCATCTTCGGCAGGTTAGCGCGAAAACGGGGCAGGGAGTCGCGGCGTGGCTCGACGAAGTTCTCTCGGGAACTCTACAGGCAGGCTCCCGCGTTTTGGACATCGACTACGAGCGCTATGCGCAAGCCGAAGCTTCGCTCGCCTGGCTGAACTTCGAGGCGACTCTCGAATGCCATCCCGCGCAGTCTCCGGCGATGGTGCTCGGCCCGTTTCTCGATTCGCTCGACCGGGAGCTGACGCGGGCAGGAGTTGGAATCGTACACCTGAAAGCCACCGACGATTCGTCGTCGGGTTTCCTGAAAGCGGCGCTCTGCGCCAACGGCCAGGAACCGGCCATCGAAGGAGCGCTCGACGCCTCTCCAACGTCGCGTCACGACCTCCTGCTAAATCTGCGAGCCTCGGCGAAGCCGGAACCGGTGCGCGAAATCGTGGAGCGCGAAGTCGGAAAGCTGCCGGGCTCGCTCACCGGTATGCGCCTGTCCTGTTTCTCGCCCTTAGCCCCAAATCCCCAATACCGGATGCAATTATGAAATGGATGACGTGGCGCACGCACTCGTGAGTGCCGCGTCGCCACTCCTGGCGACGCGCGGCTATTTCGTTGCGGGCTTCGCCGCCTCAGTCTCTGGCTTCGGAGGAGGCGGCATCTGCTCCTTCGAGAATCTCGCGAGAGGCTGCTCGCGATTCGCGACATGCCAGACCGCGGCCGCGATCACCGTCGATGCTTTCATTGCATCGTCCGGAACAATGCGCTCGTAGGTATCCAGGTTGGTGTGCCAGGTATGCGAGCCGTATTCGATGGGGTCCTGCGACATGCCGATGCCTGTCAGTCCCGCGTTGCTGAACGAAGTGCTATCCGTCCCGCCGATGTTGCGGGATTTCGACTCCGCCGCCCCAACTATGCCGAGGTCCTCGAAGGGAGCCAGCGCGGTTCGCACGGCGGCCGCAGCCTCCGGCGGTCCGAACACGCTCGCGCCACGCACGCGCCCGGTGCCCGAATCGATATTGAAATACGCGACCAGGTTTGAGAATTCGGGTTTCGGTTCTTCGAACTTGCCGAAGTGCTCCTTGACGTACGCCTGCGAACCGAGCAGCCCCTGCTCCTCGCCGGACCACAGTGCGATGCGGATGGTCCGGCGCGGCTTGAGGCCGAGAGCCTGCATCGTCCGCACTGCTTCCATCATCATCGACACGCCGATGGCGTTGTCGGTTGCGCCCGTCGCCGCGTGCCAGGAGTCGAGATGGCCGCCCAGCATGACAATCTCGGAAGACTTGTCCGTGCCGGGAATCTCGGCGACCACGTTGTAACTGGTCTCGCCGGCGGGATAGGTGTGGTTGACGATATCGAACTTCAACTGCACATCCTCGCCGTCGCCGAGCAACCGCTCAATCCGGCCGTAGTCTTCGTTGCGTAGAACCACGGTAGGCACAGCCTTCGCGATGTCATAAGATTTATTGGCGAACGCGCGGATTTGTCCGTGCTCGCGGCCCGCGTCGCGGATACGAAGCAGCGCGCCGTTCGCGGCCAGCCAGGGATCGATCATCTCGTCGATCTGATTCGCGGTGAGTTTTCCGGCCACGGGCTGCGGCCGCTGCGGGAAGTTGGGTGGCGAGGGATGGATCGGGTCGAAGCGCGAGCGCAGTTCGGAATCCTCGACGCGCTTGTTTTGCGGATTAAAAGCGACGCGAACCACCGCGGCTTTGCCAAGCAGGATCATCCTGCCCTGTACCTTTGCCCGGTTGGCGTCGAGCCACGCCGTCAGTTCTTCCTTCGTGGGAGTTTCAGGAGGAACCAACTCGACAGCCCGGCCCGTGACTGGTCCGTCGGTGGACGGCGTCCACGCCCAGACTTCGAAGGTCAGCGTATCCTGCACGGGCGTAATGAGGAAGCCCGAGGCGCGCTCATTCGACCATCCCGGGTGACCCCACTTCCAGGGTTCGAGACGTACGTTCTTGAGCCCCCATTCCGTGAGTGTAGCCGCAGACCATTTGGCGGCCGCTTCATGCTGGGGAGATCCGGTCAGGCGCGGCCCGTAGCGGTCGGTCAGCATATGAAGCGTTCGCATCACGTGCGAGTGTTCGGCCGCCTCGCGGCGGATTCGCCAGTTCGTGTCTTGATCGACAGTCTCCTGCGCCGACAGCAACAACGGCAGGAAGGCGGCGAAGAGAAGGAGCTTTCTCATGACTTCAATCAGCATATGCCCGCGCTGGGCCGCGCCGCGTGATAGAACTGTCACTTGATCCTCGACGAACGCACCTTCACCGCCGCCGACCAGCATGCTTTCGCGGAACTCTCCGGGGATGCCAACCCCATGCATCTGGACCCCGTCGCCGCGCGCCGGACGGTCTTCGGAGCGCCGGTGGTTCACGGCGTGCATCTATCGCTCTGGGCTCTGGATAGCTGGTTTCGGACTGGCGCCAGTGGTCCGGCCGCACTGACGACAGTGTCGGCAGCTTTCAAGAAAGGCGTTCTGGTCGGGGCCGGCGTCCAAGCCGTAGTCGTCACCGGCGGCGACGAGTTCAACTTGAATGTCTGCCAGGGCGAGGCGTGCATGACGATCATCCAGGGCCGGCTTGGCGAGCCCGCCGGGTATTCGGAGAAACTGCCGGCACTGGAGGCGATGCCGTGCCGCGAACTCGACTTCGCAACCGCCGCGGAGGCTCATGGAATTCTCCCCATGGCCTGGCAGGCTGACGCTGCCGCCCGGCTGTTCCCAACCCTCAGCGCAGTATTGCCGGCGTACCAAGTGGCGGCTTTGCTGGCGACCACGCGGCTGGTCGGCATGCACTGTCCCGGTCTGCACTCGCTCTATTCGGAACTGGCCCTGCAATTCGATTCAGCGGCCGCGGGTCCGCCTGAGATGGCCTTCCGTGCAGATCGTTCCGATGCGCGCTTCAGGTTGCTCCGTCTAGCCGTCAGCGGGCCCGGATTCACCGGAAAGCTCGGAACCTTCCTGCGCCCACCGCCGCAACGGCAGGCCTCTTTTGCGGAGCTGGCCACGTCGGTTGAAAAAGGAGAGTTTGCGGGACAGAGAGCGGTTGTCGTCGGCGGTTCTCGCGGGCTCGGTGAAGTAACCGCGAAGCTATTGGCCGCCGGCGGCGCCCAGGTACAGGTGACTTATCATCGCGGGCGCGCGGATGCCGAAAGTGTCAGCGCTGAGATCAACGCGGCGGGTGGCCACTGTGGGGTCGCTGAATTTGACTCAAACCGGCCCTCCGCGATTCGCGCGGCCGCGGTTCCCACGCACCTCTACTATTTCGCCTCTCCGCGAATTACGGCCGATAAGTCCGAAGTCTTTTCGACCGAGCGCTTTGCTTTGTTCTGCGAATTCTTCGTGGATGGCTTTGCCAAGACGCTGCTCCGCTTTGCCCGGAGCGAGGAAGCCATCCATGTGTTCTATCCGTCGACTGTATTCCTCGATCATCCCGTTCCGAACATGGCCGAATATTGCGCCGCCAAGGCGGCGGGAGAAGAGATTTGCCGTCAACTGGAGCACCGGTTCCCTGCCTGGCGGATTCATGCCCCGCGGCTGCCGCGCATGCTGACCGATCAAACCACCGGAATCTTGCCAGTGAAGACGGAACCCGCGCACGTAGTGATTCTGCGCGAATTGCGCCGCATGGCCTGATGTATACTCAAGATGCACTACCGTGCGTCAACTTCCGTTTACTCCTCAGGTTCAACTGACCTCCGCTCCGCTACTGAACACCGCGGCTGCCGGACCGCCCAAGCAGATTAAACGCTTTACGGAGGTTTCCAACCCGATCCGGAAAATAGGTTTTTATGCGTCGCTGGGCTTCATGTTTTTTCGGTTCAGCGAGGCGCACCAACTTTTGAATATGGTGCTCGGCATTAACACCTTCCCCCTGTATATATTTGGAATTCCAGCGATTATCGGTTTGATTCTCTCGGGCGGCGTGCGCCGGGCGTTCAGCATGAAGTGCGGATGGTACTGGCTGGGGTATCTGGTGTGGCTGGTGATGTGCATTCCGTTCAGCTTTTGGCCGGGTGGGTCCTTTGGGGTCGTGCTCTCGTACGTACGGACTCAATGGCTCACGTTCTTCCTGATCGCCGGACTGGTGATGACATGGCGGGAATGCTGGATATTGATTAACATGCTCGCGGTGGCCGGGGTGGTCGCGGTTGGCACGGGCAAGTTCTTTGTGACCACGTCCGCTAACTCGCGCATTGAACTCACGGCCGGCACGTACGCGAACGCTAACGATTATGCGGCCCTGCTCATCCTGATGGTTCCCTTCCTTGCCCTGGTGATGTTCACGCCCAGGCGAAACGTGCTGTGGCGGGCGGGCGCACTCTTCACATTATTGTATGGCGGCTATCTGATCCTGGCTACCGGTTCGCGGGGAGGGCTGGTTGGGGTTATCGCAGCCGGGCTGTTTGTCCTGGTCAAACTGTCGATGCGCGCGCGGATTATGGCCCTCGCGGGATTCACGGTGGGGGGGCTGTTTCTGGTGAGCGTGACGTCGGACACGATAGTGACTCGCCTGACAACGGTGTTTTCCAACGCGGACGGCGGCGCCAGCGAGTCGGCGCAGATACGCAGCCAGTTGTTCAGATTCGCCGTCATGGACACCATCACGCATCCGGTTTTCGGCGTTGGGCCGGGCCAGTTCGGAGACTTCACGGGTTCGCAGACGCGGCATACGGAAGGCGGCAACCCCGGTTTGTGGTTCCAAACCCACAACACCTACCTCCAGGTTTCCGCCGAATGCGGCTTACCTGCCTTTTTCTTCTTCGCGGCTGCCCTGTTATCGACTCTTCGATTGCTGTCCAGGATCTATGCGGGGACGAAACGCCGCGTAGGAGAGTCGGAAGAGCTCAAGAAGCTGAATTTGTCCGCTCTTTGTATGCTGGCTTCGTTCATCGGCTTCGGCAGCGCCGTGTTCTTCCTGTCCTTCGCGTATCATTTCCACCTCCCGGCAATGACCGGCATCGCCATGGTGATGGCGCAGGTTGCCGAGCACGAATTCGGTATCCCGGTGCTCCGTGCGGGGCGCGTCCCGGCCGCGCGGCCGCGGTAATGGAAGCGAACGCGGCGGCTCCTGAAACCTTGACTCGCAAGGCCCTGGTGGGGACCAGTTGGTCGGCGCTCTCG
Organism: Acidobacteriota bacterium; assembly: GCA_025353165.1. Lineage (GTDB taxonomy): Bacteria > Acidobacteriota > Terriglobia > Bryobacterales > Bryobacteraceae > TMP-7. Next base: position 46,403 of record JANXRE010000024.1, read on the forward strand.
AACATTATCCGGCAGGCGTTTTCGTTCGGATCGGTTGCGGTGCTGGCCCGCCTGCTTGGCCCGTCGGTATACGGCTTGATGGGAATGGCGACGCTCGTCCTCTCCTTCCTCGCCAATTTCCGCGATCTTGGAACGGCGACGGCGATCATCCAGCGCCCCCAGGTTTCGAAGCGGCTGCTTTCGAGTCTCTTCTGGGTGAATTGCGGCCTGGGAGTGGTGCTTGCCGGTGCCGGGTTCTTCGCCGCCGTTCCGGCGGCCGCGTTCTTCCACGAACCGAAACTGGTTCCGCTGCTGCGGTGGATCTCGCTCTCTTTCTGCGTCACGACCATCGGAGCGGTCCCCAATTCAGTGCTCGTGCGCAAGATGGCGTTCGACAAGATCGCGATCGCCGACTGCGTGTCGGTGTTGATCGGCTACTCCCTGTCGATACCTTGCGCATTCGCGGGCCTTGGCGTTTGGAGCCTGGTGGCTGGCAGCCTCGCTACCTTCACGTGTGCGACCGTTCTCTACATGGCGTTGTGCGGTTGGCGTCCGTCGTTGGAATTCGATCCTGCCGAGATCCGGTCGGTGACCGGGTTCAGCCTGAATCTGGCGGGCTTTGGAATGGTCAACTACTTCGCTCGGAACGCGGATAATGTGGTGGTCGGCCGGGCGCTCGGGTCCGTGCAACTCGGGTATTACCAGATGGCCTATACCCTGTTTCTGCTTCCGATTCAGAACATCAGTTCCCTCATCGGTCAGGTTTTGAACCCAGCTTTTTCCCGGATCCAGAACGAGGATGCGCGTTTCCGATCCGCCTACATCCGAGGCAGCATGTTGATCGCGCTGATCTCATTCCCGGTGATGGCCGGCCTGGGCGTGGTGGCGGACCCGTTCATTCGAACGCTGCTGGGCGCGAAGTGGATTCCGGTGATCCCCGTTCTTCAGATCCTCGTCCCAGTCGGGATTTTCCAGTCGGTTCATGGGACGGTCGGGCAAATCTTCATCGGCAAGGGGCGGACGGACTGGATGTTCCGTTTGGGACTGTACGCGTCGGTGATGTACGTCGCCTCCTTTCTGGTGGGCGTCCGATGGGGTATGCGTGGCGTCGCGTCGGCGTATGCCATTGCTTACTTCGTTTTCGTCCTTTATCCCGGGTTGCGATTTCCCTTCAAACTGATCGGCCTGACGGTTGGCGAGTTCATGCGTCACCTCTTGCCGCAGATCGCGATCACGTTGGGCATGGCTGCCGTCTGCGCCGGTTGGTTGATGGCTCTTTCATCGCTGGGCGTATCGAATGTCTTGGCACGTCTCCTGTCGACCGTCTTGATCGGCGCCGCCGTTTACGTCGCTGCGATGCTAATCATTCGGCCCGCGGTTATCGGCCATCTCGAGGAAGTTATCGAGACCATGCGGACTCCGCTCGGCGGGACGATCCTGCGGATGATTCGAATCGGCCGCGGTTAATCCTGCCGGAGCGCGACAGCCGGGTCGATGCGGGCGGCGCGCCATGCGGGGATGGCCGCGGCCGCGATTGTGATCAGCGCGATCGCACAGGCCGCGATGGCATATCCGAACGCGTCGGTCGCTTGCACGCCGAACAGCATGCTCTCGATCAAGTGCGAACCGGCCGCCGCCAGCGCGATTCCGCCTGCCAGGCCGGTTGCGGCGAGTGTTCCCGCGCGAGCGAGGACCAGCGCAACCACGCGCGAGGGCGCAGAGCCGAGTGCCATGCGCAGCCCCAGTTCCGCCGTCCGCTGCGTCACCAGATACGCCATCACGCCGTACACTCCGGCCATCGCCAGCAGCAGCGCAACCCCGGCGAACACGGCGACGAGGAACGTGCGGAAACGCGGCGTGGCGATGGAGTCCGAGATCATGGCGCTCAGGGTGGTGGTCTTGAGGGCGATTTCCGGATTCAGCGACCGGATCTTCCGTTCCACTGCGTTCGTCATGGCCTCTGGCGCAGACGTGGTGCGCACCGCGATTTGCAGCTCGTTGGCCATGATCGGATGCTGTTGGAAGGGCATATATAGTTCCGGTCCCGGCGCCTGGCCCGGACCGTCCGATCGCACTTCGCCGACGACTCCGACAATCGTCATCCATTTGTCGGAATCCAGCCCGCAGATGATCTTGTGGCCGATGGGATCTTGATTGGGGAAACTCTTCTTCGCCAGCGAATCGCTCACGATCGCGACGAACGGCTGGTCATACTGATCGGCTACGGTGAAATCGCGGCCTCGCAGCAGCGGGATGCCCATCGTGTCAAAGTACCGCGGGCTCGCCAGGCGGAAGCCCGCCTCGCGCTGCACGTTCAAGCCGTCGATTCCGTAATATCCGTTCGAGCCGTAGCGGCCGGCCGGAAGACCCATTGCGGCGGAGGCGGATTTCACTCCGGGGAGATGCTCGATCTCGCCCAGCGCCTGTTCGAAAAATCGAGTGCTGGCCAGCATCTTCGGCATCGTGTTGGCCGGCGAATGCGCGTAAGTCACGAGAATGTTTTCCGTGCGGAAGCCGAGCGGCGCCGCGTTGAGTTCGACGAAGCTGCGGACCAGCAGTCCCGCTCCGACGGCGAGCGCGAACGATAGGGCGATCTCGCAAGCGACCAGCGTATTCCGCAAGCGCGCGGAGCGGCCGCCTACCACGCCGCGCCCGGACGACGCCCGCAATCCGTCCTGCACGTCGTTTCGCAGTGCCTGCGAGGCCGGCGCGAGGCCGAAGAGAACGCTCGACAACACCGACACCGCGATGCCAAAAGCGAGCACCGTCCAATCGACGCGCACATCCCCCATGCGCGGGAGATTCTCGGGCGCAAGCCATTGAACCGCGCGCACTCCGCCGTATGCCGCCGCGATTCCCGCGATGCCGCCGGCCAGGCCAAGGGCGAGGCTCTCCATCAACATCTGCGCGACAATTCGCGCGCCGCCCGCTCCGAGCGCGGCGCGAACGGCGAACTCGCGAGTCCGGGTTGCCGCCCGCGCGAGCAACAAGTGGGCGACATTCGCGCAGGAGATCAGGAGCACCAACAGAACCGCCGCCATCAGCAGCACGACGGTGGAACGAACCTTCCGCACGACGTTGTCGCGGACGGGAATCGCCGCAAATAGCTTGGCCTTGTTTTCCGCGGGGTAAGCCTTCGCCAATTGCACGCCCAGCGTTTCGAGCCGTGTGGTTGCTTGGGCGGGAGTCACTCCGGCTATCAAGCGCGCGACCGCTTGATAGTTGAATGCCGTCCGGTTACGGTTGTCGGGCATCTGCGGCGAGGCGGCCCAGATCTCGGCTTTCGCGGGGAAAGCGAAGCCCTCGGGCATCACGCCGACCACTTCGTACGGATGGGTGTCGATGTGAACGATCTGGCCGATCGCTTTGTCGACGCCGCTTAGTGCGCGGCGCGCAAAGGAGGGGCTGACCACTACGGACCTCTCCGCCTCCGCCGCGGTGAACATGCGGCCGGCCAGCGGCGCGGCCTCAAAAACGCGGAAGAAGTCCGGCGAGACCCAATAGGAATCGGCCCACTCGGCCCGGTCGCGGAGTTGCACGCCGACTTCGCCGCCGTGGAAGCGCCCCACGGCGTCGAAAATGTCGTGGGCTTGCACGAGGTCGATGTAATCGCCGCCGCTGACCCGGATGGTCACCCGGCCGGTGTCGGTCCAACGAGTGTTGATGGCGACCACCCGCTGCGGGTCGGCAAACGGGACCGGGGCGAGCAGAACGGCGTGAAAGACGCTGAACATGGCGGTGCTCGCGCCGATGCCGAGCGCCAGAGTGAGTATGGCGAATGCGGTAAACCCAGGTTCGCGCCCCAGCGCGCGAAACGATTGACGGAGTTGTACCCAGATCATCTTGATCACAATTCTACTGAGGTTCGCGTTCACCGCGTCGCGACAACGGCCTCGCTGATCGCTCCCTTGTAGATTACATGCAGGTGCTGGCTCTCGATGAACGAGCGTTGCTCCGGTTCATACAGTACATACACGGGCCGGTCCAGCGGAGGTACGTGCAAATCCTCGAAATGTGGCAATGCGCCGCCGAACGATTGGCTGTAAAAGTTCACGCACGCGGTGTATTTCCAATCTACGTACGCATTGTTTATCGGTTGGCGGCGGGCCAGGTTGTTCAGGACGAAATAGATTGCCCTGGTGTCGGCGTCGTATCTCCATTCCTTGAACCAGGAAAGGCGGAGGCATCCCGCGAAGTAGATGGCCGCAAATACGAACCATGCCACCGTCGCCGCGCTTCTGCGGGGGACGGTTGCCGCGAGAAGCACCAAGAGCAGCGGCACGAAGAACAGGCCTGTGCGGTCCAGCGGCAGCGGCAGACCAAACAGCCTAAAAGCGAGCCAGTGGATGGCGAACGTGGCCAGAAACACGGCGAAGAGCAGGGGCGGCAGCACGGCCTTGCGAAGTGCCGCGAGAACGAGTTGGACGGCGAGCAGAATCGAAAACAGAATCGGGAGCGCCTGCCCAATTTGCTTGAATACACTCAGGTGCGGATTGGGTGTAACCAGACAGGAGCGGATGAACTCCGTCAACATCTGCGAGACGGACGCCGCGCCGTAGTACAGGTGGCCTTTCTGCCAGTGCAGGAGCGTTTCACCGCAAATGCAAAGCGTCACCACTATGCCTGGAAGGAGGGCGGCGGCGAGCAGTCGCTTGCGCGGCCAGCAGCACCAGATCAGGGCGAGAATCGCGACCGCATCGGCGAAGGCGAACGAGAAGTTCGCGCAGAACGACAACCCGGCGCAAATGGAGGCGATTGCGATCGTTCTCAGTGTAGCCTCGCGTTTCAAGCAGACCCTTATCACGATAGCGAGAACCGCGGTGAAAAACGCCAGAGCCAAACTATAGCCGCGAGAAGCAACCAGGTAATCCTGGACGAACGGATTGCAGGTCAGGCAGATGAATAGCGATAGCTGGAACAGCGGACCCGGCGCAAGCAGCCGTGAAAGCCGAAGGCACACGCCGATATAGATAGCCGCCCCGAGCAGCGCCGGGATCCGAACCGTCAGATGCGAAAGGCCGAATACCGACGTGACCAGCCGGACCAGCGCCGTGTGGAGCACGTGATTACTGGAACTGGGAGTCCACTGCGCCGGCCATGCGGGCGCGGCGAACGTCAGGTAGGAGAAAGCTTCGTCGAACGTGATGGATTGGACGCAGGCCCGCGCGATCACCCAGAGCATCGCGAAGGCCGCCGCGATCAGCAAAGGCGAGTCGCGCTTGAGGTTCATTCGTCGCGCAAAATCTGCAGGGGCTTCTGTCCCAGGATGCGAAACGAAGCCATCCATCCGGCCACGTTGGCGATGAGGGCTGTTGCCGCGATCGACAGCAGGTGCGGCCACCACGCCAGCGGCAGCTCGGTTTTCAGAAGACGCTTCAGGACCAGCACCGAGAACGCCGTTGCCAGGATGCTTCCCATTACGCCCGCAACCGTTCCGAGGATGAGGAACTCCACCGAAAAAATTGCGGCGATGCGGCGGCGCGTCGCGCCGAGGGTCTTCAGCGTGACCACTTCGCGAATTCTGCGCCACCTCGTTCCGGCGATGCTCGAGGCCAGGATGATGGCGCCGGCCAGAATCGCGAACGCGGAGATGAACCGGATCACCACCGAGATCTGCTCGACTACCTGCTGGACGATGGCCAGCACGTCGGCCAGGTTCACTACCGTTATGGTCGGGAATTTGCGGTAGAGCGCCACCTGCAGGAGGCCGACAGCGTCCGGTTTCACGCGCACGCTGCCGTAGAAAATCACCGGAGCTTGTTCCAACGCGCCGGGGCTGAACAGAAACTCCAGACGCCCGGCGAGGTGAACGGGATCGATCCGGCTGATGCAGGCCACGGAGGTGGAAACGTCGCGGCCGGCGATCTTCCAGTCGATCCGGTCGCCCACTTTGAGGAGCAGAGTCTTCGAAGCGTCTTCCGAAGCGCAGATCTCCGGCTGGTTTGGTTTCTGCCGCCAGAATGCGCCCTGCAGGACTTCCGCATAAGCGGGTTTCTCCGCTACCGCGGTCACCTGCCGGGTGGACCGGAAGCGGCGGCCGAATCCCTTCAGATCCCGTTTCTCCAGCCCTTGACCGTTGATGCGGACGATCTTGGCCCCGACGGTCCCCATCAGCTCCGGGGCCTTCTCGATACCCTTCTGCCGGTTCAGCAGTTGCAGCACGGCGGGCGCATCCTTAGCCGATACGTCCAGCAGGAAAACGTTCGGCATTTCCGGCGGAGCGGTCGTGTTCATCTCCGCCAGCACTCCATGCTGGATCAGGTACACCGTCAGGGTGAACATCACTCCGATCCCCATGGCGACCAGCGCGGCCTGGGCGTGATTGCCCGGGCGGTACAGGTTCGCCATGCCGTGACGCGCCGCCACGGGCCAGCGCCACGGGGCGCGGCGCAACAGCAATTTCAATCCGCGCAACAGGCACCACGCGATGGCTCCCAGGGCCAGCAGGCTGACGAGCAAAGCTCCCGTGAAATAGGCTCCGAGGCGGGCGGCATCGCGCCAGGTTCCGCTGGTCAGCGATCCGGCGATCGCGGCCAAGCCGAGGATCAAGGCCGCGCCCGCCAGCAGCGAATCGCGGCTCTGGAAGATGCGCACGCGCCAGGGCGGCTTGGACTCCTGCATCTCGCGGCGGAAAATCAGAACCGGCCGGATGCGCCTCACCCGCAACAGCGTCGGCACGGTGAATAGCAAAGTGGTCAGCAAGCCGATGGCGAGTCCCTGGGCCGCGGGCACGATGTCGAGAGAGATGCCGGGCGATTGAGGGAAGTACTTCGCGATCAGGATGGGGAACACACCTTGCACAGCGAGACCAAGAAGGATCCCCAACAGTCCTCCGGCCAGACCCAAGCCCACGGTCTGGATGAGGTAGATCCTCATCACCTGCGAAGACCGCGCGCCCAGGCATTTCATCACCGCGATGGTGTCCAGGCGCTGCTGCAAGTGGGCGCTCATGGCCGTCGCCACGCCGAGCGCCCCCACGATCAAGCTGATCAGACTGACGAGACTGAGGAACGTGGTCGCCTCTTCGAGACCTTTGGAAATGATCGGGTGTGTTTCGGTGGCGTCGGCGATCATGCTTTCCGGGAATGCCGTCTTCAGGTCTGCCCGGATCGCCTCGATCTTGATTCCGGCGGGGATCTTGAAAAGGAAGCGCTCGGCGGCGCGGCTGCCCAACTGCATCAGTTTCGCGCGGTCCAACGCTGCGCGCGTCATGAGCATGCGCGGCCCGATGTTGAGACTGCCTGCCATACGGTCGGGTTCGTTCCGGACCACTCCGGCGATCCGATACTTCTCGCCGCCGACGCCGATCTCGTCGCCGACGTTCTTGCCGGACCGTAACAGGAAATCGTCGGAGACCGCGACGGTTTCAGCCGTCAGGGCGGTCCGCGGGTCGAAGTCCGGTTCGAGCCGCAGCTTGCCGAAGAAGGGGTAACGCGTTAGATCCACCGCCTTGATCGACACCAGGATGGGGGGCTTTCCCTCTCCAGCGCCGGCCATCGAAATGGTCTCGGTGATCCAGGTCCGCACGACTCCGCGCTGCGCGAGCGCGTCCATCCGAGCGATCTGCTCTGGCGTTGGCAGCGCGAAGGTTCGCACCGAAAGGTCCGCCGCAAGGAGCGTGCGGGCCTCGCGCATCAGCATGTTGTGGAACGCGCGGCTGAATCCGCGCACGCCGGTGAGCGCGCCGACACCGGCCGCGACCGCCAGGATCACAAAAGTGAATTTCAGAGCGGAGGGCCGCGCTTCCCTCCACGCGATCTTCGCCGCTGTCCGCCAGCCGAACCTCATGGCTCGTCAGCCACAACGCGACCGTCTCTTAATGTGATGCGGCGGTCGGCCCGGAGCGCCAGTTCCTGATCGTGAGTCACGAGCACGAGCGTGGAGCCTCCGCGCCGGTTCATGTCGAACAGCAGGTCGAGAATGCGGCTTCCGTTCTCACTGTCGAGATTGCCCGTTGGCTCGTCGGCAAACAGGATGGGCGGGCGGGTGATGAAAGCGCGCGCCAGGGCCACGCGCTGCTGCTCGCCGCCGGAGAGCTGAACGGGGTAATGCTCGCCGCGCTCCGCGAGTCCGACGCTGGCGAGCAACTCGCGGGCGCGTGAAGCGCCGTCGGGGCCGCCGCCGGTCAACTCATAGGGGAGCAGCACGTTTTCTTCCGCAGTCAGCGTCGGGATGAGGTGGTAAGACTGAAACACGAATCCGATCTTGCGCCCGCGCAGTTCGGCCATGCGGTCTTCCGGCAGGCCGGCTATCTCCTCGCCGTCGAGCAGAATGCTGCCCGAGGTGGGCGAATCCAGCCCGGCGAGCAGGCCGAGCAGCGTAGTTTTTCCGCTGCCCGAAGGGCCCAGGATCGCCGCCACTTGTCCTTTCGGAATGTCGAGATCTATTCCGCGCAGAATCTCGACGCGGTGCGTGCCGGTCGAAATTGTTTTTGTAAGCCCCCGAACCTGGATCAAACTCCATTATGAACCGGCGGGCATAGGATGATGTCTGTAGTGAACCGTCTTCTCCTTATCGCGGCGCTTTTGCTTACGGCCTGTGGCACGCACAAGCCCGATCCAGCGCCGGAAGAAACCACGGCCGCCAAGCCGGCACAATCGGATGACCGGCGTGTGTTGGCCGCCTTCGGGGATTCGTTGACCGCGGGATACGGCGCGGAGCCAGGCAAGAGTTACCCCGATTTCCTGCAGCAGGAGATCGATCGGAAAGGGTATCGATGGCGCGTCGCAAATCTCGGTGTGAGCGGCGATACTTCGACGGACGGACTGGCCCGGGTGGGCGAGGCGATCGCGCTGAGACCGGGCATCGTCATCCTCGAATTGGGCGGCAACGACGGACTGCGCGGGATACCGATTGAGCGCATGCGCGACAATCTCGATCGGACGATCGCCGAATTTCAGACGGCGGGAGCTAAGGTTGTTCTCGCCGCAATGACGCTGCCTCCGAATTACGGGCCGGAGTACATCTCTGGTTTTGAGACTGCCTATCGCGACCTGGCCAGGAAATACCGTTTGACGATGATCCCTTTTCTACTGAAAGGCGTCGGAGGACACGCCGAGTTGATGCAGCGGGATGGTTTGCATCCCACGGCCGAGGGAAACCGGCGGGTGGCCGCGAACGTGATGCGGGTGGTCGAGCCGTTGTTGAGGTAAGACAGGCGTCGCCAAGAGTGGCGATGCGGCACGCAAGAGTGCGTGCGCCACGCAAGCTTAGCGGCTGGACCATTTCTTCCAGGTGGCTGGATCGTCCAGCATCTTGATGAACACTCCTCCGACTACCGAGCGCGCCTGAAAGCCCACCTGTTTTCCGGTGGTGGTGGAGTACCAGTCGCTCAAAGGGACGCGCGTTGGAGTCTCGTTGGCGAAACGGTAACCCGCATCGGCGATGGATTCGAAGCCTCGCAAATCGCCGGCCAGCGTGGCCGCCCAGATGAGCCAGTCGAGTTTCGTGTAGGCCTCGCGATTGTCGAGCGGGAGCCCGAACTCGTTGCGCTTGGTTTGGTAGAACGCGGTTTCATCCCGCGCGATCGAGGCAGGGAAGAGATGGTAGCCGAGGAGGTTGTCCCACACAAGGTTGTACTTCTGGCTCCACGTCCCCGGCTTGTCGAAGGCCAGGCGGTAGTGGCCGCCATCGGCAGCCATTCCCGTCCAGTTCGCTGCCATGTTGCGCGACAAGGCCAGGTATCGTTCCGCTTCGGGAGTCTTCCCAAGCGCGGCGGCAAGTTCCGAGTAACTCCGCAGGGCGAGGATCGCTTTCAACGACAGGTTCGTATTGTGCGCGAGGTGTCCCGCGAAATCGTCGGTACAGAGCTGATTTTCCGGATCCAGCCCTTTTTCGCCCAAATACCCGGCCCATCTCGAAAGAATCGGCCAGTATTTTTCCGCGAGGCTCGCATTGCCCTCGGCCTTCGCGAGGGCGGCGATCATAATGAGCATGTTTCCGCTCTCCTCGACGGGCATCTGGTTCTCCTCGCTGGTTTCGCCGCCGCCGTAGCCCTGGCCATCGGCCAGCGGGTACCGCCCCAAGTCGTGCGGCGCGTACGGCCAGCGCCATCGCGACATGGCGGCGTATTCCAGGACGGGGACCAGTTGCGCTTCCAACAGGCTGGGGTTCAGCAGGAGGAAGAACGGCGAGGAAGGATATGTAACATCGACCGTGTCGATGGAGCCGTTGCTGAAATTCTCCTTGGAAAAATAGAGCGGCCGGCCATCCACGTCGGCTACCAATTTGTGGGCCGCGAGAGTCTGGCGGTATGCCGCGATGGCCAGGGCGGCATATTTCGGACCGCCAGCGTGCACGAGGTCCGCGGCCAGTTCTTCGTCGAACTTCTTCGCCCGTTGGAGCAGCGCGGGATAATCGGCCACCGCCGCGCGGAGAAGTCCGGCGGCATCCATGCCGTTGCGGCGCCAGTAGGGACGAAGGCGGCGCTGGAAATACTCGATGGAGAATATGTCGTCGTAGGCGAGCAGGGCATATCGGGATACCGCCGCGCCCGATACCCGGCCAAAATCGAGCTTCGCCGCCAGCACCGGCGGATCGTCCCGATAGGGATCGGTCTGATCGAGTTCGTCGTTTTCGGGCAAGAGTCCGGTTTCGACGAAGCGCTGCGCGGCCCGAGGGGAAGAGGTGCGCAACTCGCCCGCCGGCGCGGTGAGGTACAGGTAGCCCCAGTCAATCCGCAGGTCGTCGCCGGATTTCGCCAGCACGGATTGATCCGTGGAACCGGCGCGAATCGCCTCCATTTCGCCCGCGCGCAATCGCGAGCAGGCGACGCGTTGCTCCGGCGTGTTGACCGCGATGCGCGCGCTGGCGTCGAAGTATACGGAAACGGCGTGAGTGCGCCCGTCCGTGGATCGGACGTCCCAGATCAGGTAGGTCGCCGGGCGCGACAAAATGTCCAGGTCGGAAGGAAAGGCGGGGGTGAAGAACGTGAAATCCAGATGCAGGCCGCCGCCCTCGAAATGGTAAATGGAACGTGTGGGTGTCAGCTCAAAGCCGGTCTGCGCCATGGCCGGAGTGCCGCGCGGGCGGTCTCCTGCGAATCTGTACGCGGCTCCGTCCACGCGGATCAGGCCGGCCAGGGGTTGCGGGGCTCCAGTCCAGTGCCGCGCCGGGCCATCCGTTAGGCGGTCGTGGAAGGACCAGATGCTGAAGTACGGATCATGGACGATCAAGGGCGTGGCCGGGGGACGAATCGGCGACGGAGGCTCGGCCGACAGGCAGGCGAGCGCCAGGGAGATGGCCAGCCCCGGACATAGGAATTGAGGAGAAGACATGGTGTATGCATGAAGATATCAACATTCGGAATAAGACTGGCACAATACCGGGAAATAGGTACCGTGGGGCTGCCTTGTTTCTGGCGTTTTACAGTTGTGCGTCGTAGGCTCTAGCTGACTACCGGATGGGGCGGGGAAGGGCTTCCGGGAAATAGATTCGAACTGGCAGGAGCCGCTCACTGTGCAGCCGATGTGCCGGCAGCATCGGAAGACTGACCTGCGACGTGCAACGAACGATACACAACACTGACCAGTAGCCACGGAAAATAATAAAAGAACGGTCCCACACCGAGCGGAATCCACTGGACATCGCGCAGGCCGCCGAGGCCAGTGTGGAGGTGCTCCGAATCTTGATCAGTATCGGCCCCGCCGAGACAATGCACTTTCAAACCTGGCCGGATAAGGCGTGCAACGCCCCTCCCCTGACAGCAGTGGATCCGGTCACAGGAATATCGGTGACTTCTCCCAACCTTAATTCTCCACCGTTTGGTGGCGAGGATTTCCAAACTAACCTGATCATGCCGGAGCCGTTCCCATTTTCTGAGCCGCAAGCTCCCGCCAGGCTCAATCATCCGTCCTACCGGAACAACGGGAATCGCGATGGGCGTGGTCAATTTGCTGACGGCGATTAGCCTTTCCATCGGCCAACCGCCGTCGTTCTTTAAGTTGTTTCCATTGCAACCGACGGGATGTCGGTAATCTATCCCCGTAAAATTTTCTGAATCCCCACCGCGATAATATCGACGGGGATGCATCGTATGAATGAGAGTAGAAATGTTCCGGGACCAAAACGACAAGCACGCCTCGCCCTATACCGAACTCTACGGCTTCCTCAGGCGGGCTTTCTCCTACGTGCCGATTCACTCAATCCGCGTGCTCTTGCAGCCGCGTGGACTCGCGGACCACCAGTCGAGTTGAGTAGCAGACGCCGATCTGTTCGATCGGTGGGCGCCGCTCAATCATTTCGATGAGCAGTTGCGCACCGAGGGCGAGCATGTCGTACCAAGGAATCTCCACTGCCGTGAGCGCGGGACGCGTGAATGCCGTTTCGCGTGTCCCGTCCATCGCCACAACACCGATGTCTCGCGGCGCGTTGATGTTCAGATCGTGGAGCGCCTTCAAGCAGCCCAGGGCAGCGCGATCACTACTCACCACCAGCGCGTCGGGAGGAGCGGGAAGTTGCATCAGCCGCCGCGCGCCTTCGTACCCTCCTTCCAGATTCAACTCGATCTCCGTCACCAACGCTGGCTCGACAGCCAGCCCGGCCGCCGCATGGGCCTGCTCGAAGCCTTGCTGATAGAGCCTGTTGCTGACATAGCGCGTGTTGCCGGACAACAGCCCGATGCGGCGATACCGGTATTTCAGCAAGTGCTCGGCCGCCATGAATCCCACCTTTAGGTGGTCGGCGCCGATGTAATTGAGCGCGGTCCCCGGAAGCAGGCGGTTCACGATCAGAAACGGGATATCGTGCTTGCGGAATGGCTCCGAGTCCCGCACCTCGTCCCGCGTGCGGAACAGCAGGGCGCCCGCGAATTCCTGACGAGCGATCATCACGTCTTCCGCTTTGTCACCGAGTTGCGGATTGTAGGAACCGACCATGGCGGCATAGTTGAACCGCGCGGCGACATCGCCGATGGCACTCAAGCCCTGTTGGGTGAAGTTCGTCCGCATGCCCCATTGTTCGGCTGCGGCGGGCATGAGAAAGCCGATTAAGCGGCTCCGTCCGGCATCGCCGCGTGCCTCGCCCGGCCGGTAGTCCATCTGATGAACGGCCGACAATACCCTCCGCCGCGTACCTTCGTTGACGCCCGCCACTCCATTCAGAACCCGTGAGACCGTGCTGGCGGAAACACCCGCCTTGAGGCCTATGTCGCGCAAAGTGTTTCTTGCAATCACTGCAACAATTTTGTAACGGATGAAGATATTTTGCAATATCCGGCCGACATCTCTTGACAAAATACGCTGCGGGTTGAGAGATTGAAAGTTTACTGGATAGCGCAACGCTTTGCAAAGACCGCAACAAAACATCCACCCGGATGGGCTGCCCGACCGGGCTGAACTACAAATGGCCAGGAGGCCCTTCCAATGGAATCGAGACTGAATCTACCAGCCAGGTGGCTGGGCGTGCTTATATTTGCCGTTCTGCCGGCGGCGCAAGTCTGCGCACAATCCACTTTTGCCAGCCTGAGCGGAACCGTGCGGGATAGCTCGGGAGCGGCCGTGCCTGGAGCCGACGTAAGGCTCACCGAGGTGCAAACCAACGTAGTGCAACGAACCCTCACCGCAAATGACGGGATCTTTCGGTTGCTCAACCTTCTTCCGGGCCGCTACGTTGTTGTCGTGTCCAAGGCCGGGTTCAGCGAAACTCGAACCGCGGAATTCGATCTCGCGGCCCGTCAGGAACAGCGTGCCGATGTGTCGCTCGCCATCGCCAGCCAGGTGACTAAAGTCGACGTGACGGCCGCGCCGCCGATCATCAACACGGAAAGTAGCAGCGTGAGCGATGCCACCAGCAACCGCGATCTCATCAACGCGCCCCTCAATTACCGTACGTTCAACACCTCTCCGTTCCAGGCCTTGTACGTGATGCCCGAAGTGGTGGCCAGCGTCGCCGGACCCAATGGCTCTACCGCCAGCGAGTTCAACATTCAGGGATCGTCATGGAACTGGACCGACGTTTCGGTGGATGGCATCTACGTGGGCAGCGCGCGCCGCGGCGGCGCAATCCTGGACTCGTTCCCTTCCGCCGAAACCGTCTCAGAAATGCGGGTCAATGCCATTGGCAACAACGCCGAGTTCGCACAAGTGGCCGATGTCTCATTCATCTCCAAGGGCGGCACCAACCAGTTCCACGGATCCGGTTTCTACAACTACAACGGCAACGCCTTGAACGCGAACCCCTTTGTCGCCTATAACCAGGTCAATACCGGCGTCGCATCGCGCTCGGTGAACAACAATTTCGGCGGCAGCGCCGGCGGGCCGATTTTACGGAACAAGACGTTCTTCTTTGCCACCTACGAGGGGTTGCGCATCCGGCAATTCGCCGCGCAGGGCGCCCATGTCTTCCCCGACGCCTTCCGCCACGGCGACTTCAGCTCGCTGCTCCAAGGAGCGACCCCCATTCAACTGAAGGACCCGTTTACCGGTCAGCCCTATCCGGGCAACATCATTAGCGAGCCGGCGAATCCGGTCTCGAAGACGCTGATCGACAAGTACTTTCCCGCGCCGAATGCCAGTCTGGACCGGTTTCAATTCGCCAGTCCCGCCAGCACGCCTTCCGATCAATACGACATTCGCATCGACCACAACATCTCCGACCGCCAGCGAATATTCGGCCGGTGGACCTCCAAGTACTTGACGCCGACCTTCCCTGTCCAGTTCCCCGCGCTCGGGAATGGGTCGGTGGAAAACCGCCCGCACGATCTCGTTCTGTCGTACAACTTTGTCATCACGCCGTCGACTCTGAATGAGTTTCGCTTCGGCTGGTCGCAGTCCAACCAGTTAATCAAGCCGATCGGCATCGATCACCAGCAGGCGGTTCAAGATCTGGGACTCAAGCTGCTGGCCACCACGTTCCCGAAAGGCGCCGGTTTTCCGCATTTTATCGTCGATGGTTACGATCCGATCAACTACCAGCGCGAGGAGGACCTCAAGGAGCGGAACATCGAGTACGGGGACAATTTCACCTGGACGCACGGGCGGCACACGCTGAAGTTCGGCGGCGTCATGCACCAGTTCAAGGTCAACGAGCAGGCGACCTTCAATGGGGCCGACGGCCTCGGTGAGTTCTTTTTCCACAATTTCATTCCCAGCAAGCAAGACCCGGCGGTCGACGGCGGCACGGGTTACTCGGTGGCCAACTTCTATCTGGGCCTGCCCTCGTTTCTCGATCAGGACAGCGCCGGTCCGGACTGGCAAGGCGTTGCCCGGCAGTACGGCCTTTTCGCGCAGGACACCTGGAAGGTTTCCTCGCGTCTGACGCTGAGCTATGGCCTCCGCTGGGAGTACCATCCGCCGTTCCATGAGGATTTTGGCAACGTCACAAACTTCGACCGAGCCACCGGCAACGCTATAGTCCCCGACGAGAAATCGTTGGCGCTGGCAGCGCCGACATTCGTGCAGTCTCTCAATGGCGCCAAGCTGCTCACGGCGGTGCAGGCCGGATTTCCGAGGTCGCTGCGTTATTCCGACAAGAAGGACTTCGGCCCGCGGCTCGGCTTCGCCTGGCTACCTGTTGCCAATTCGACCAACACCGTCATTCGCGGCGGGTACGGCATGTACACGATTCGGACGCTGGGCGCGGTCTTCAATTCGCTCACCGCGATCCACACGGCGAGCGCCGTCAACTTTTTCCCGGTAGTGGATACACAAACGCACACCCCGAGCATTGTTTGGCCGAACACCACCGACAATTCACTGAATGTCGGCGCGGCGCCACTCCAGAGCTTCTACACGGCGAATGATCCGCATTTCCTCGAGCCGCTGACCCAGCAATGGAGTCTCACCTTTGAACACCAGTTCACGCCGGCGATGAGCGTGCGCGCGAGCTACAGCGGCCAGCACGCCACACGGTTGGGCTACAATCCCAACCTGAACCAGATCCCGTTCAACTCGACCGGAGCCGGCGCGTCCGGGCCTCCGGCCAATCGACCCTTCCAGAGCTGGGATTACGTCAGCTCGCGCGACAACGGCGGCACGAACGACTATCATGACCTCTCGCTCCAATTCAAAGCCACTTCCAAGGATCTGACGCTGAGTTCGACCTATGTCCTGGCTCGAGCCATGACCAATGCAGAAGGGCCGGTCGGCGATTACAACTTCACTTCGGAGATCGGCGATACGCCTTCAGACCGCTTCCACATCAATCTGGACCGTGGGCATCAACTCGGAATCCCCACCCAGCGCTGGGTGACGACGTTCGACTATTCCTCGCCCTTCAGTGCCGGCGGCCGGTGGGGAGGCAGCGCGCCGCGCCCCGTGCGGGCTCTCGCCGGCGGGTGGGAATTGTTCACCATCTTGAGCGTGTCCTCCGGCCATCACTTGACGCCATTCAGTTTCTGGAACACTAGCGGTATCGAGAGCCCGCCGCCGAACCGCGCCGATCTCGTATCGGGCCAGGATCCCAACTCCGGCCCCCATACAGCCGAGCAGTGGTTCAACACTGCCGCATTCACCACGACGGCGTTTCATACCGGAGGCAATACGAATTTCCTAGGACGGATCGGCAACTCGCCGATGGGCAACGTCATCGGACCCGGTTATTTCGACCTCGACCTGTCGCTCCGCCGGAACCTTTCCATTCACGAACGCTGGCGTTTGGCGCTCCTGGCCCAAGCCAAGGACGTGCTCAACCACCCGAACTTTGGCGATCCATACATGTACGCGGATGATACCGCCAACTTCGGAAAGATCTTCGGCATTCGCCCAAACTCGACACGAACGCTGATCATTGGTGGGCGGCTGGAATTCTGAAGTGCCTGTGGCTGAGCGGGACTTAGCGCCGGGTACCCGAGCATTCAGGAAAGCGCTCGGCGCGCCAGCGACGGCAGTGTCGGATTCGTCATGACCAACATCGCTCCTGGTAGCGTCACTTTTCGCTGCCGGTCAACTTATTGACTTGGATTGCCGTCCGGAGCTTCGTACACGGTGTAAACCACGGACGGTTCGTCCACAAAGACATTGGATTCCAACATTGGTCACGGATTCGAACTACTCGATCACGCTGGCGTCACAGCATATCCTTACTTGTGCTGTTGACTCCGCACGCGCCACGGCCGCAGATCAGCGATCGCGATTCCGAAGTGATGGCGATCCCCGTTCCGACGGGAAGCCGATCACTTTTCGGCGGTTCCCGGAATGGTGATCGCCATCGTCGCAATCTATTTATTAAGCCGTCTTCATGAAGTGCGCTGGGCAAACCAGCGGCAGGCTGGTCTCCACTGAGAGGTGGAGGATACCGGTTGCCGCAAGATTAAGAATTGCCCGTGCGCAAGAGCAAGGAAGTTCTGAGACTGCAGGCTCTGGGGCTGTCCCAGCGCCAGATCGAGTTGTGCGGGCGGTCAGGCGACGGTTTCGGATTACCTGAAAGCCGCCGAAACGGCGGGGTTGGAATGGGCGGACGTCGCCGATTTGGGACGACGACCGATTGTGGCAGGCGGTGGCTCCCTCTCGGGGGGCGCCCCGGGGCTGCGCGGAATGGCCGGCTGCAAGGCCCGGCTTGCGTCGAAGATATTGACTACCGCACAGCGCGGGGCTTGGACCGGCAAATGGTGCGATCGCTGACCGCCAATCGGGCTGGGTGCGGGAACACCAGCATCTGTTCCTGGTGGGGCCAACGGGTATCGGCAAGACCTGGCTGGCCCGGGCCTTCGCGCAGAAGGCGTGCCGCGACGGCTACACGGCGCGGTTCCTGAAAGCCGCGAACTGTTTCACGAGTTTGTCACCGCACGCGCCGACGGCAGCCATCCCAAACTGCTCTGGACCGGTTCGGGCGCGTCAAGATGCTGATTGTCGACGATTGGGCCATGGCGCCCATGACCGAAATCGAATGCCGCGCCGGGCCATCCGTCAGGCGGTCGTGGAAGGACCAGATGCTGAAGTACGGATCATGGACGATCAAGAACGTGGCCGGGGGACGAATCGGCGACGGAGGCTCAGCCGACAGGCAGGCGAGCGCCAGGGAGATGGCCAGCGGACACAGGAATTGAGTAAAAAGAAATTGAGCAAAAAACAGGGGTGTACACCCGAAGATATCAGAATTCGGAATGAGACCGATATAATACGAGAAATATTACTTTATTGAAGCGCTTTTTTGTTGTCGTTTGCATTTTGGTGTCGTATACTATGACCTAATTACCTCTTGGGGGGTCATGCACAGAACACTTGGAATTGTTGTTTTGCTCGGTCTTTCGCTGACCGCGGTTCCGCTGCTCGCCGGCACTTGCACTATCGCGAACGGGTGCCTGAGCGACCGGCTATGGGTGATTGATGGGGCAGGGAATCAAGTCTACGGTCGACCCATCCAGGAATATTTTGAAATCGGCAACCAGATCTATTACATCGACGTGACCGGTCTTATCGATCCGACCGCGTATGGCCATCCCACAGTCATGCTGGAGCCGCCTGGCTTCACGACGGTCAGCGACGTCGTGGGAGTGGTGAAAGTGGGCCAGGAGTTTTTCCTGGGGTTCAAATCGGACAGTAATACCGGCATACCGCCGATTACTTTCGGCACTGGGACCCCTGTCTTCGTCAACGAAATCAACGCTCCGGTCGATGCGACGAGATTCCTCGATCCTCGTTTGCAGGCGGCTGGATACAAGGCTTTCTTCCGGTCGGATATCGCCGAGGTTCCGGAACCGGCGACCCTGGCGCTGCTTTTCGCGGGGCTGGCCGGGATCGCGATCGCCCGCAGGCGCGCCCGGGCTTAGATGCACGTCTGCCGATGTTTTCCTTTTCCGGACCTCTTTTAACGTAGACTCGTCGTTTATGACACGACGAACTCTGTTCGGTTCCATCGCAGTGCCGGTTGTCGCCCTAGCCGAGCGGCGGCGCGTGGAGTGGAAGCCCCAGCTCGGGATCCTGGGACCATTCACCGCCGCCAACGTCGAATTTGCGCGCGTCCAGGGTTTCACGAACATGATCCTGGACGGGCTGCGCGCCGACAAGTTAACGGACTCCGAAATCGACAATATCCGGACCACGCTTCGCCAGGCGAACATGCACGTTTCGGCCCTGCAAGTAACCCAGAATCACATCTCGGCCGATGCCGGGCAGCGGGCCAAGGAAAACGGGTATTTCGTGAAAGCGATCGAGCTGGCCGGGAAGCTCGGGGTGCCTTACATCGGTACGGCTTCGGGGCACGATCCCGCCAAGCGATTCCGGCAGCAGGTGGACGACATCGTGCGGGTGTACAACGAGAGCTATTTCCCGGCCTGCGAGCGGAGCAAGGTGCGGATCCTGTGGGAACCGTGGCCTGAAGGACCGAATCTAGCCACCAGTCCCGCCGGCTACGATGCTCTGTTCAAGGGCTTCGGGAATTCCCCTTACGTCGGCCTGCAGTACGACCCGTCGCACCTGGTGCGTCAGTTCATGGATCCCATCCGGACGGCGCGCGATTACGTGGACAAGATCTACGACGTGCATTTAAAAGATACCGAGATCCTGTGGCCGGTATTGAGGGCGGGCGGGATCAATCCGGTAAACAAGGCGTCCTGGTGGCGGTATCGAATTCCCGGCATGGGCTCGATTAATTGGGCCGAGTTCTTCAGCATTCTGCAGGACGCGGGATACGCCGGGGCGATGAGCGTCGAGCACGAGGATCCGCTGTACGGGGCGGACAACAATCCGGGTCCGAACTTCAGTGAAGAGTACAAGGTGGGCTTCGTGATGTCGAAGCGATACCTGTCGCAGTACGTTCCGTAAGGCGAGTGGCGTTGCCTTCCTTGTGCGAAACCGGCCGCAGCTCGCGGCGGAGAATCTTGCCGATCGGGGTCTTCGGCAGGTCGGTGCGAAACTCGACGATCTTCGGCACTTTGTAACTGGTCAGGCTCTCGCGGCAATACCGGATGAGCGCCTCCGCGGTGAGCGCCTTGTCCTTGGACACGACGAACGCCTTCACGGCTTCGCCGGTAACAGGGTCCCGGACTCCGATTACAGCGCATTCGAGCACGCCCGGATGGCTGGCCAGCACGCTCTCAATTTCGTTGGGATAGACGTTGAAGCCCGAGACGAGAATCATGTCCTTCTTGCGGTCGGTGATGCGGATGAAACCGTGCTCGTCCATGCGCGCGATATCGCCGGTGCGAAGCCATCCGTCGGGCGTGATCACGTTCTTGGTCTCCTCCGGCTTGCGCCAATATCCCTTCATGACCTGCGGACCCCGGACCCAGATCTCGCCTTCGCCGCCCAGTGGAAGTTCGCGGCCTTCGTCGTCGCGGATGCTTACTTCCGTGGATGGCAGCGGCATGCCAATGGAGCCGGTGAATCCCGACTCCAGCAGGTTCGAGGTGACGACCGGGGAGGTTTCGGTGAGCCCGTAACCCTCCACGATCGGCACGTTCGTGATGGCGTGCCATCGCTCGGCTACGGCCCGCTGCACGGCGGCGCCGCCGGCGAGCGCGAGTTTGAGGCCGCTGAAATCGATGCCCGCGAAGCCTTCGGCGTTGGCCAGGGCGTTATAGAGCGTGTTGACGCCCGTCATCAGCGTGAAGCGCGACTGCTTCAGCTCCCGGACCAGGCCCGCGATGTCGCGCGGATTGGTAATCAGGAAATTTTGCACGCCCAATTGGATGCCCAGCAGGCAGTTCGCGGTTAACGAAAACACGTGATACAGCGGCAGCGCCGTCACCATGCGTTCCCGCCCTTCTTCGAGGCCGCATTGAATCCACGCTCTGGCTTGCAGCAGGTTGGCGATCAGGTTGCCATGGGTGAGCATGGCCCCTTTGGATACTCCCGTAGTGCCGCCGGTGTATTGCAGAAACGCGAGGTCGTCGTGGGAGGGCTGGGCTTCCTTCAGCTTCGAAGCTGCGCCGCGTCGCAGCGCGGTCCGGAGCCGCAGCGCGCCTTTCATGCGCCACGGTTTCACCATCTTCTTAACCCGCTTGATCGCGAAATTCACGATCCAGCGGCGGTGGGTTTCGAACAGATCGCCCACCTGCGTGACGACCACATGCTTCACCGGAGTGTGCGGCAGCGCCTTTTCGAGGACGTGGGCGAAGTTCTCGAGAACCACGATCGCTTCGGCGCCCGAGTCGGCGAGTTGATGCTGAAGTTCACGCGCCGTGTAGAGCGGATTGACGTTGACGACAATCATCCCGGCGCGCAGGATACCAAACAGCGCGATGGGGTATTGCAGCACGTTCGGCATCATCAGCGCGACTCGCGAGCCTGGCCCCATTCCCGGCAGGCTTTGCAGCCAGGCCGCGAAATCGCGGGTTAAACGGTCGAGTTGGCCGTACGTGAGAGTGGCGCCCATGTTCCGGTATGCGGGCAGTTGCGAGAATTTGCGGCAGCTGCGAGCGAACATGTCGTTGACCGACGCATATTCGTTCAGGTCGATTTCCGCCGGAACTCCGGCGCGATAGTGCCGAAGCCAGATCTTGTCCACTGTCCTTCCAACGCTCCAAGCATAAAGGATATACCTTTTTGCGAATAGATTTAAGGTTATTCAGACCTTAAACTCCTGACAAACTAAACCTTGAATAACTCGTACGCCTGCGCAAGCGACTCCATCGGATCGCGCGTGGGGATAAATTCGTGCGCGACGAAGCCGTCGAACTTGAGATCCGCGATGGCCAGCGCCACGGTGTGCCAGTTCAACTCCTGGGTGCCGTCCAGCTCATGCCGGCCGGGCACGCCGCCGGTATGGAAGTGGCCGATGTAGCGGATGTTGTCGCGCACCGTCCGGATCACGTCGCCTTCCATGATCTGCATGTGGTAAATGTCGTACAGCAGTTTCACCCTCGGGGAATCGACGCGCTTGCAAACGTCCACGCCCCAGGCAGTGTGGTCGCACATGTAGTCGTGATGATCGACCTTGCTGTTCAGCAGCTCCAGATTGATCGTCACGTTATTGTCCTCGGCCATTTTCTTGACGCGGTTCAGGCCGGCGATGGTGTTCTCCTTGCCCTCTTCGTCGTTCATGCCGCGGCGGTTGCCCGAGAAGGTGATCACGTTGGGAACCTTGGCCGCGGCGGCCAACTCGATATTCGCCCTCATCTCTTTTTCGAGTTTGGCGTGGGCCTCTTTGCGGTTCCAGCCGTCGCCAATTGTCCCGGCGCCCGGCGTCATCGACGGCGTGAGCCCGTGCTTGCGGACAACCGGCCATTCGTCGTGATTCACGAGATCGATCCCCTGCAAGCCGATGCGGGCCGAATTGGCGCACAGGTCGTCCAGGGTCATCTTCGAGTAGCACCAGCGGCACACGCTTTGTTTTAGCCGTCCGGCCGAGGTTGGATTCGCGAAAGTACGTTCCGCCGCCGCCAGCGCGGCTGCACCGAAGAGGGTTCGTCTCGTCATGCACGCATCTTATCGCATCGGACAGACGGGGTTGAATGGTCGACCCTGATACCCTGGTCGCGTGAACACCCGCGCGCGGACGGCAATTCTGCTGGCGTTTGCGGTGGCCCTCGTGCTGTATGGCTCGCTCTATCCCTGGCGGCTGATTCAGCCCGGTCCCGGAGCTTGGCGATTGTTCTGGGATCCGCGTCACCTCCGGCACGAATTGATCCTGAATATCCTGCTGTATATCCCGGTGGGCTTCTTCCTGTTCGGAGCTACGCGCAACGCGGCGCTGTCGATCGCCGGCGGATTCCTGCTTTCGGCGACGATCGAAGCAATTCAGCCCTTCTTCGCGCGCGACGCCCGGGCCCTGGACGTGATAGCCAACGCGGCGGGAGCCGTGGCCGGGACTCTCGCCGCCGTTCTGGCCCGATCCCGGCTGCCCTCCCAACCGCTTGCGGTGCTCGCGATCTGGGGGCTTCACGAACTATATCCGTTCGTCCGCCATGCCGCCTACGGAGCTTATGACGCCACTTCCTTCACTCGCGCCGCTCCCACGGAGTTCGCCGAAGCCGCGGTGGACTGGCTGGTTGCCTTCACCCTGGCGGTGGTCGCGTTCCCTCGCCGCCCGAGGACGGCGGTTCTGTGCGCGGCCTTGATTCTGCCGTTGAGGCCGCTTCTGACCGGCATGCGTTCGTCGCAAATGGAGTGGGTGGCGTGGGCGGTTGCAGGGGCGGTGTCGCTCGCCGGCGCTGGGCGGCTGATGCCGGCGCGCCGCTTCATCGGGGCGGGGATGGCAATCCTTCTGCTGGTGCGCGAGCTTGCGCCGTACCATTTGGCCAGCGCCGCGGCGCCGTTCCACCTCCGGCCTTTCGAAGCGATCCTCTCGGCCGACTGGTTTTTTGCCGTCGTCATCGTCTCTCACAAAGCGTTTGTGTACGCCGCGATCGTGTACCTGCTGGGCGCGCCGCGGCGGCTTATGCCGGTTGCGATTGGCGTGTCGTCGGCGCTGGCGGCGCTCGAGTGGTTACAGCGCTATCTGCCCGGCCGTACCGCGGACATCACCGACCCTCTGATCGCCATCCTGCTGGTGGCGGTTCTAATGCTTCTCCCGCGCGCTACGTCGGAAACTTTCCGTAAACTGGAGACTTAGTGTCTGTCAAGAAACAACATGACCAATTTGGCAGGATTTCCGTGGCGCACGCACCCATGCGTGCCGCGTCGCCACTCTTGGCGACGCTTGTTTTCCGCGCTAAGAGGTGTCGAGAAGAGTCTCGACACGGCACGCACGAGTGCGTGCGCCACGTCGGCCTGAACGCTGATTGCTGAACGCTGATCGCTCAATCAGGAGACCGCGTATTGCTCGATCTCAAAAAGCAGCCTCACCGCCGGCTCAACCCGCTCACCCAGGAGTGGGTGCTGGTGTCGCCGCATCGCACCGAGCGTCCCTGGCAAGGACAGGTGGAGCGGCAGGCCGCCAGTCAGCAGCCCGCCTACGACCCCCAGTGTTATCTCTGTCCCGGAAACTCGCGCGCGGGCGGGGCTCGGAATCCCGCGTACGCCTCGACATTCGTGTTCGACAACGATTTCGCCGCCCTGAGGCCCGGCACGCCCGCGGGCGAAATGCGCCAGGACGATCTGCTCGTCGCCGAATCTGAGGCGGGCGCTTGCCGCGTGGTTTGTTTTTCCCCGCGACACGACCTGACGCTGGCGCGCTTGGATGCGGCCTCCATTCTTCCGGTGGTGGATACGTGGGCCGAACAGTACTCCGCGCTGGCGTCGGATCCGGCGATCCGCTACGTGCAAATCTTCGAGAACCGGGGCGAAACGATGGGATGCAGCAACCCGCACCCGCATTGCCAGATCTGGTCCGGCGCCAGCCTGCCGACCGAACACGTGAAGGAGCTGGCGTCTCAGCGCGATTATCGAAACCGCCGCGGATCGTGTCTGCTCTGCGATTATCTGAAGACGGAGACCGCCTTGCGGGAGCGGGTGGTGTTCGAGAACGAGTCTTTCGCGGTGGTGGTCCCGTTCTGGGCGGTTTGGCCGTTTGAGACGCTGCTGATCGCGAAACGGCACTGGTCCGGGTTGGACCAGATCACCTCGCATGAGAGGCAGGGCCTGGCGGAGGCGTTGAGCCGTCTCGCGATCCGGTACGACAATCTCTTCCAGACATCGTTTCCTTATACGATGGGATTCCACCAGCGGCCGACCGATGGCCCGGAGTATCCGGAGTGGCATTTCCACGGGCATTTCTATCCCCCGCTGTTGAGGTCGGCTTCGGTCAGGAAGTTCATGGTCGGGTATGAGATGTTGGCGATGCCCCAGCGGGATATCACGCCTGAGTCGGCGGCGGAGAGTCTTCGGGGTCTGGCGGAGCGGCACTATTTGGGTGGGGAGGGTACAGCCGGCCCTGCGGAAAGCCGATAGACTGGTTGAGGAGCGTGTGGATTGTGAAAGCCCTGTTATGGACGGCTTGTGTGGTGGCTTGGCCGGTTCTTAGCCAAACGGTATTCAACATCAATCCCACGCGTTCGTTCGGCCAGCCGCGGCTCACCCCGGTCTCAAGCTCGAACCCGAACCTGGTGGAAGGCCGCGAATTCTACTCGCCGCTCGGCGTGGCGCTGGACACCTCCGCCTCGCCGCCCATCGTGTACGTCGCGGACACCTATAACGATCGCGTTCTGGCCTGGAAGAATTCGGCCGCATTCAACAATGGAGACCTGGCGGATCTGGTGATCGGCCAGACGGACCTTTACTCCACTTCGCGCGGCGGCCCAGGCACTACGCTGTCCTCCGGTTTGTTCCTGCCGGTAGCCGTTGCCGTCGATGGGAAGGGCAATTTATATGTATCGGACGCGGGGAACAATCGAATTGTCCGTTATCCCGCTCCTTTCGGCCAACACTCAACGCCCGTTCTGGCGGACCTGGTGATCGGGCAGGCATCGGTGGGCGTGGGCCAGGCGCCGAATCAGGGTCTAGGCGCGCCGACCGCATCGACGCTATACCTTTCCGGATCGGGCGGAAGCATCTTCAATTCCGGGCTGGCCTTTGACGGGCCGGGAAATCTGTGGGCAACCGACTCCGGGAACAACCGGGTTTTGAGATACAACGCATCGGCGCTGTCGGGCGGCGGGACGGTTGCCGCGGACCTGGTGCTGGGACAAGCCGACTTCGTAACGAACTCGCTTCCCTCGAGCACGGTTCCCCTGAGGGTCAACAAGAAAATTCTCTGGCAGCCGTTCGGCATCGCCGTAGCCTCTTCGGGCGATATTTACATTTCGGACCGGGGCGGCCGGGTACTCTATTTTCACGCTCCCGTCAGCGCGAGCGGAACTGGGGCCACGCGCATCCTCGGGGTTGTGACGCCGACCAAGAGCAAGCCCAACCCGCCCGGCTTAAACGGTTGCCCCGCGACGCCGCCCCAGATCTGCGAGGTCACTCTCGGCGCGCAGGCAGCCTCTGGAATTGCTCCCGCCTACGGGGTTGCCGCGGTTGGCAACAATCTCTTCGTTGCCGACACGTTTAACAATCGCGTGGTGAAATACGACACGCCGGACAAGTGGCAGGTCGAGTGTCCTTATAATCCCGCCGTGGATTGCGGGGCGGGGCTTCAATTCTCTCCGACCCCGATCGCATACCTGGGCCAGGCTAACAGTGGCGAGGCCGTGAAGCCGAACAATGGCCAGAGGGAACCGTCGGCCAGCACCGTTTCCGGTCCTGCCGGAGTGGCAGCGGCGGGCAGCGACTTGTGGGTGGCCGATAGCGCCAACAACCGAGCGTTGGTGTTCCCGGGCGTGGCGACGAGCGCGGCGCGGGTCCTGGGCCAGTACGACTTCACGATGAGCGCGCCGGACCTGATCGAGGGACGCGAGTTGTTCACCTTCGCGGGACTCAGCGGGGGCGTCGTGTCCGGCGGCGCGGGGATCGCCGTGGACTTTCAGACCAACCACCTCTACATCGCGGATTCCGAGAACCACCGCATTCTTGGATTCTCCGACTACCGCCAGGTTCAGCCCGGTCCGCTGAAGGCCGACATCGTGATCGGCCAGCGGGATCTGCGTCATTCGACTCCGAACGCCTTCGGAGCCGACGCGAATACGCCCACCGCCTCCAGCCTGTTTTCGCCCGAGGGAGTGGTCGTGGATTCCAACGGGGACCTGTGGGTGGCTGACTTCGGGAACGGACGCGTGCTGCGCTTCCCCCAGCCCTTCAACCAACAGGGTACGATCGCTGCCAATGTAGTGCTCGGCAAGTCAGGTTTCACCACCAAGAACGCAGACCAGAGCGATGCGACAAAGTCGACCATGCGCGCGCCCCATGGTATCGCGGTCAATTCGGCGGGCGTGGTCGTGTCGGATCGGTTTCATAACCGCGTGCTCGTATTCAACCGGCCGGCCGGCGGCGATTTCGTGAACACGCAGCCGGCCGATTCCGTGATCGGCCAAACGGATTTCGTCAGTTCCGGGGCGGGGAGCACCCCAACCGGCTTGAGCAGTCCTCGCGGTTTGGCTCTGGATTCCTTGGGCCGGCTGTATGTCGCGGACGGCGGAAACAACCGCGTCCAGGTCTTCTCGGCCGGCAACCCGACCGCGACGCTGAGCATTCCCGCCGCTTCGCCGCACGACGTGGCCGTCAGCTTGAACACCGGGGAAATATGGGTGACCGACCTCACTTCGATCTCGGTCAACGGCCAGACGATTCCGGGCCGCGTCGTGCGCTACCCAGTGTACGAGCAACTGGCGCAGAATCCGGGCGTGAGCGTGTCGGTTCTGCCGGAGCCTGTACCTTTCGCCGTGAAGCTGGATCCGTTTGACAACCCGATCATTGCGGATTCCTACAACCGGATCGTGTTTTTCTTCCCCGCGGCAATTTTCAAGAACACGGCGAGCTACAACAGCCTGTACCTCACTCCCGGCATGCTGGCGCTGGTCGGGAGACTGGGACCGTCCTTCGTCTCCTCCAGTTGGACCGCGCCCACCACGCCTTGGCCCGGCACCTCGCAGGATTTGGAAGTGACCGTGAACGGCACGCCGGCGCCGATTTATTACATCGACAGCACCTATAGCTCGCTGAGCGTCCAGGTGCCCTCTGCCGCGCCGAGTTCCGGGTTCGCGGATTTTGTGATCACTCGCCCCTCGACCGGCCAGGTTCTCGCTGCCGCCAGCCTGCCGATGAACGTCGCGGCGCCCGCCATCTACACCCGCGATGCGTCGGGGGCGCATCAGGTGGCGGCTCTGAATTATCACGCGGACGGCACGCCGTATCCCCTATCTTCTTTTGTCAACGGAACGGCGAATCCCATCTCGGTTGGCGACATCATTCAAATTTACGGAACGGGGCTCGGACCTGTGAGCGGCGCTCCTCCCGACGGCCAGGGCGCGACAACCGCGACGCCCGCGCCTACGTCGCCGACGGTTTACATCGGCGCCGAGCAAGCCACGGTGCTGTATTTCGGTTTAGCGCCCAGCCTGCCAGGCGTGTTCGCGATGAACGTGGTGGTCCCGCCGCACGCGCCGCCGGGCGACGTGAAGGTAGGGTTCTTCTACCAGAACATCCAGAGCACCTACGGACCTTTGGGGCAGAATGGCCAGCCCACGCTGCTGACCACTACCATTCGCGTGCGTTAGGCAAGCAGCCCGTCGTGCGACATTCGACGGCCAACTGCTTGGACGGGCTCGCCCGGCTCCGGAATGGTTAAATCCGCCTTCCCCGGCACCTACGATCCTTCGAAAACCTGGTCGGGTCAACCCAAATGTTGTGAGTTAGATACATCCGGGTGAGTGCCCCGTTTGTGGTTTTTTGCGTGAATGCACGGCACGCCCCACTTGGCGCAGCGGCAACACCCGCTCGCCTCCTCCAGCGAGATCGGCCGCCGGGAAACGGAACCCAGGTGACGTTGTATCAGCACAATTCCGGATGGCCAGTCAGGCCGTCGGAATCGAGTTGAACTGGCTCATCGCCCATTTGGAACGCCTCGTGTCAGCGATTCAGTGGGACATTGAAACTACGACCATCATTGCCGCAGCCGCAACGGTACAGGTTCCAAGGCCGATCAGCCCCATGAATGAGAGTGTGCTTCGCAGGTTGACAACGGCTTGTGATGACTTGGTCCAAACTAAGTCCTTATCTCCCTGCGCGTCCTCAAACATTTGTTGTTCCGTCTGCTTATGCTCCCGTTCGATTTTCGCAGCCTCTGGCGTTAGCACGCTCCCGCCGAGTTTCCGATCCTTCTCTTGTCCGCCCTTCGGGTAGTAGAACGAGTATTGGATGTTGGTCCTTATGGCGATCGCGAGACACACGACGGCGACCAGAAAGAGTGCGAACGTCAGCGCGCCAAGAGCTATTTGGCCGATTTGTGGCCCAAACACGTAAAGTAGCGCGGTAACCACGATCGCCAACAAACTGGCGAACCTGGAGGCCACTGCTGGTAATGCCTCCTCGGGCGGCTGCCATTTCGAGCGCTTCATAAATGCAAGCCGGAGCGCACCTACAGCCGAGGCCAGTGACGCGGCTACCATTACTAACTGGCTGAACACCCCATATTTGCTCATGGCAGACTCAATCGTACGCGCCTTGGGCACGACCATATAACAGGCTCAAAGCGTGGATTTCCAGATTCCAAGATTCCGAAACTGTAGCGACCAGGGAAGACATACGCTTCAGCTGGGGTAGACGTTCCGAAGGCCTGACCAGTACTGGCAAAGAAGAACCCTTTGGCGTAAAGCACCGTGTCATTTGAGCGATTAGATTCGACTACGGTGTTAGCCCTACTAAATACGCTGCCTCCACCTGCACTAAATACGCTGCCTCCACCTGCGGTAAGGGCTCGGCTAACAAACATTTGCGCCATGTGTTCAGATAATCGCTCCGTGAAGATCGTCTGCAGTGCTTGCCGATCAGAGACGTTTCGCAGTCGCAGGCCCGCTTGTCCCGCCAGTTCGACCATCTCGGCGTAAGAAGTCGCAACGTCATTCAAATTCGGCGCCTGAATGGGAACCCCCAGTTCCTCCCTCCTCTCCTTGTCATCCTCGTCATAGAAGACCGCAACGAATTGCTGCAGCCCACGATTGCTCAGCGCCTCAGTCTGGCGATGAAAGTGTTGTACCTCGGACCATACACGAGTGAATGCTGGGTCCTCGGTTTCCGGTGACGTCGTCTCGGCACCGCGAGCTACAAAATCCCGGATCACGCCGCGCAGATACTCGTTTATTGGGCGTCGCATAGGCAACCTCCATGCAGCAAACTCGCCGAGCTCAACGGTAAGATTGTAATACACAACGAGGTGGAGTTGGCTGCGCACTGGAGGCAATCCACATGAGCGAGAAGTCGCTATACCGCTGAACGGCCTCCGGCCGGACACCCCCGCGAAATGCGTCCTGGGGGTTCGGCGCCGCCCAAATCCGCCCTTCTCCCCGAACCCCGGATCTTCGAAAACGTGCTTAGGTCTGCCCGGGCGTGGATGCAACGGCACACCCCACTTGGCGCAGCGGGCGCACCCGCCCACCTCCTCAAGGTGAGATCGGCAACCCTGGTCGGCGTACCATCTGATAGCCAAGTCGTTCCAAATCGGCGCGCCCACCGTTTAGTTACGCGCTCTGGATCGCGACGGTCAAAGTAATCTCCGCCGGGGTCTTCGTATGCGACGCCATATGGACGGGTGCTTCCAAAATGGAACCCCATTAAGCATCGCCTCTTCTCAGAAATCTCCAAGGACTGGGCAGGCGAACCACTCGCCAATTACTAGAAGATTTTCAACTTCATCCGCTCCACAAGAACGGTCTCGGACGACCTCGCGCGTGGTAACAACCTTCCTCGAAAAACTACTTCCGGTCGCTGTCCACGCGAAGATTGTTCGTCACCGAGAACACGCCGCTCACCGTCTTGGCGTAAATCCCAGCCTGGTCCTTGTCGCTTTCAGTGGCAACTACCACCTCGAGCGTCACCTTACCGTTAGCAACGATAATGTGAATCGGGGGGACAGCTTGCATGGCATAACGGTCCCGGCCAGGTTTGCCGAAAATAGTGCGATCCGTGGCGATGCGAATTCCGTCGTCAATCGAGGAGAGGGGCAAGACCTCGATCTGATTATCGACGCGAGTTACAACTTCAATGCCCTTCGCTACGTGATCGGCATCGCTCTTGAGCGCCGGACGATCGGCGCAAAGCATAAACGCTACGCGACTGGGGAAGACCTATTTCCCACAACTCCGTTTCGGGTCAATCTCCGAGTGGCCGGCCATAGCAAACCTTCACGCCCGGCGCGCTTCGCGGCGAAGCCCTTCATGCACCAGCATCTTGAGGAGTGTCTGGTATCCGATGCCCTTTCGCGTTGCGAGTTCTCGGGCCTTGGCTACATCGAGTTCGGGCAATCGCAACGCAATTTGGACGCTTGCGACCTTGTTCAATTGACCGACTAGGCCCGAGCCCCTCGGCGCACCTCCTTTCTTTCCGGTTCCGGCCGCCTTCTGCTTTACGAACTCGCGGCCTTCGCGGCTAGCCCACCAGTCCGCCTCCTGTGCTTCGTTGACGAACTTGGGCATGACGATCAGTTTCTTTTTCATCATCTTCACTCCCCTCGCAAGCGCCGGGCTAGGTAATCCTTCTTCTGCCCGGCATCCAGGTCGTACGCGGTAACGACTCGGATCATTTCGCCGCGCTCAACCAGTACAACGGCCAGCCGCCGCCCAGAGTCTGTCTCGCCGTAATAGACGTAGCGTACTTCGCCCTCCACGTCTTGCTCGTAGATCGGGATCGGGGCGTTCGACATCGTTTCCTCGACTTCTTTAGCCTTGATCCGGTGCGCCCGAATCTTGCGCAGATTGTTTGTGTCCCAGTCGAACATCCCACTTCCATTGTATATGCATTGCATGACTGCTGGACGATGGGTCAAAACGACCAATCGGACGCCGGCTTGCTCCCGGATCACGCCCCTCTCGGAAACTGGGCCGGAATTCCTGTTTGTGGCGAGTAGTTGGCCTGAAGTCCCCTTGTGGGAAGCCAACAAGCCGGCGTGCGTTCGGGTCAGGTGCGCAACTCGCGAATCGGCCGCGCCGGAGTGAAACTGCCCCGCAACAGGCCGTATTGCATCCAGCGCGTGGCCTCGAGCACGCCGGAGCGGGCCCGGGCGGCTTGGTATTTCTCCAATTTTTCGCCCCCGCTCCGCCTGTGAAAACTTATACGTTCACGCACCTCTTTTCCGGAAATCGACTAATAAAATCAGCCACTTCCAAAAAATGACCCCCTGAAATTTTCCGGCCATGTGATATGAGTTGGATAGAGACCCTCTCAAAGGTGATCTATGTCCACCGAAAAGCAAATCGAGGCCAACCGCCGCAACGCAAACAAGTCCACCGGACCTAAGTCGGACGAAGGCAAAGCCCGTGCCAAAAGGAACGCCCTCCGCCACGGCCTCACCTCCGAACAGGCCGTCCTCCCGCACGAGAACGCGAAGGACTACGACCAGCTCCGAGCCGGCCTGATCCAATCCCACGCCCCCGAAAACGCCGCCGAGACAGCCCTCGTCGAAGAGCTGGCCAACGCCTACTGGCGTCTGATGCGCCTGCACCGCGTCGAGACCAGGTATTGGGAGAACCTGGGCGGCAGCTACAACCGGGGCGACGCAGGCGTCGCCGAAGCCCTCATCCAGACCCCCGACCGCCAAATGCGCAATTTCTTCCGCTACTACGGCCAAATCGAGAAGTCCTACTACCGCGCCTTGGCCGCCGTGAACCAGTTCAAGCGCGACAAGTCGTTGAAACCAAAAGCATCCGCTGCGGCCTCAACCGAAAATGGCTTCGTTTCGCAAAAAGCGCAAGAGCCACCCGCCCCCACCCGCCCGTCGGCTGGAAACCTCCTGAAACACCAATCGCCGGCGGTGGCGCCGCCCTTGAAAGGTGCGGAAGAATTCTTTGGACCGCCCGTGAGCGTGGGTGAACGCCGGTGATCGCTGGTGTTTGGTCAGGCCCGGTACTTGAACACAGCGTCCTTGATCGGCGTGCCCACGACTTCGATCCGGCTCAAATCGCACGTGCCCGCGCCCAGCTGCTCGGCCAGCCACAGGCTGTTGTCGCAGTCGTCGAACGGAGCCTTCCCGCGAGGGGCTTTCGGATCGTAGCCCATCAGGGCCGTTCCCACCGCGTCGGTGCATATGGCATTCGTTCCCAGCGCCATGACGCCGGGCTTGATGCATCTGCCCTTACCCGCCCACGGCCCCTCGCCACCGGCCATGGTCTCAACGCCATCGATGAACGCGATATCGACGGGCCGCGCCACCGCAAGTTCCGCCACGATGCGCGGCATCCGGTATCCCGGGTGCCGGCTCGATTTCCGATCGATCTCCTGCGGAGCGCTCTTCGACGGCCCGCGCTTGCCTTCGTGGCAGACCGCGCCGCGGCCGCTCTTGGGATCCTCATTCGGCTCGTCCCGGCCCGCGTCGTCGCCATAAATGGAGATGGGCGTACAGCCGAACATGTTCTTCATCGACAGCGTGACGCCGCAGGTGACGTGGTCCTTCAGCTTGGCCATCGAAACGAGCACGTCGGTTTCCTCGTATGCCTTGCTGAGATCGTACGCCGGGAAAATCATGGAGCTGCCCGGCACCTTGAACCGGGCGTAGCCCTTGCGCTTGCCCGCGATATTCGTATTCTCGAACTCCAGGTTCTTGGACAGGGCCTGGAAAGACCGGACATTCCAGCCCGAATCGAGCAGAAATTCCTCCAGCGGAGCGTTCGTCGCAAAGCAGCCTTCCACCAACCGGATTCGTTTCGCGCCCGCGCGGTCGAGCAGGAACACAAAAGCCATCGCGGTTTTCGGGTGTGTGTAGTGCGTGCTCCCGAGAGGCCGGCCCTGCAGCCTCGCCGCCGGGCTGCCGGTGAGGTTCATTTTGACCGTGACCGTCTTGTTCTTTACCAGCCGCTCGAGGCCGCCGATTTGATCGAACATGGTCAGGACGGTGGAGAGGATCTCGTCGTTGTTGGAGTAGCTGGCGAGCCTGGCCACCGAAACAGGCGCGGCCGGGGCCTCTTTCGAGAACAGGGGCCTGCTGGCGACGATAGGAACGGTAGCGGCCAAACCCAGCAATTCGCGGCGCGTCATGACCAGTAGTTTAGCGTACGCGGCCTCTATTGATTTCAGATCGTCTTGTCGATAGTCTCACTGACGGAGCTATGATGCGACCTATTCACACCTTCAACGTTCTCCCCTCTGTTCCGGACCGCCTGGCTCCGCTGCTCGCGATCGCCCGCAATCTGCGGTGGGCGTGGGATCACGACTCCATCGAACTGTTCCGCCGCATCGACGACGACCTCTGGAAGTCGACGAATCACAACCCCATAAGGATGCTTGGTTCCGTCGATCAGGCAAAACTGGAGGAGGCGGCTGGTGACGATGGCTTCCTGGCGCACATGGAACGTGTCACGCAGGAACTGGGTCGTTACCTCGACGAGAAATCCGCCTGGTTCAAGCGCAAGCACAGCGGGGTGGGCGACGGACTGCTGGCGGCCTACTTCTCCCTGGAGTTCGGCGCGACCGAGTGCCTGTCCATCTTCGCCGGCGGTCTCGGCATTCTGGCCGGCGATCATCTGAAGGCCTCCAGCGATCTCGGCATCCCCTTGGTCGGGGTCGGGCTGCTCTATCAACAGGGGTACTTCAAGCAGTATCTCAACGCCTCGGGGTGGCAACAGGAGTCGTACGAGGACAACGATTTCCACAATCTGCCGCTGACCCTCGTCCAGGGCGTGAAAGTCGCCGTGGATCTTCCCGACGGGCCGGTGACGGCCCAGGTCTGGAAGGCGGATGTGGGCCGTGTTTCCCTTTACCTGTTGGATGCGAACATTCCCGAAAATACTCCCGCCCATAGGGACATCACCGACCAACTCTACGGCGGCGATAACGAGATGCGCCTCAAGCAGGAGATCCTGCTGGGCATCGGCGGCTATCGCGCGGTGGCAACACTGGGCCTGCGCCCTACGGTGTTTCATGCGAACGAGGGGCACTCGGCGTTTTTGGCGCTGGAACATATCCGCCAGCTCATGGAATCGAGACGCCTCTCATTCAACCAAGCGCGCATGGTGGCGATGTCGGCCCTGGTCTTCACCACGCACACTCCGGTTCCCGCCGGCCACGACCGCTTCGATCCTCGCATGATGGAGAGATACTTCGGAGGGTACGCGGCCCGTTTGGGCATTTCGTGGCGCGATTTCCTGGGGCTCGGCCGCGTCCATCCGTATGACGAAGGCGAGTCGTTCTGCATGACGGTGCTAGCCCTGCGGATGGCCTCATTTAGCAATGGCGTCAGCGCGCTCCACGGAGAAGTCTCGCGCAAGATGTGGAGTTCGCTCTGGCCCGGCGTTCCGCTGGAAGAAATCCCGATCGGGCACGTCACCAACGGAGTGCACTTTCGGTCCTGGGTGTCGGGCGAGATGAATCAGTTGTATGACCGTTACCTCGGTCCTCGGTGGCGGGAGGAGAACTCCGACCCGGAACTCTGGAAGCGTGTCGATACGATCCCGGCGGAAGAACTGTGGCGCACGCATGAACGCCGCCGCGAACGCCTGGTGTCGTCAACGCGCCGCCAACTCCAAGAGCAACTGCGGCACCGGGGGGCTCCGAAATCCGAGCAGGATATCGCGAAGGAGTCGTTGGTGTCGGACGCGCTGACCATCGGTTTCGCGCGGCGGTTCGCAACGTATAAGCGGGCCACCCTGCTGCTGCAAGACCCGGAGCGTCTAGCCCGAATCCTGAACGACCCGCAGCGGCCGGTGCAGATCGTCTTCGCCGGAAAAGCGCACCCGCGCGACGATGCCGGCAAGCATTTCATCCGCTCTATCGTCGATCTCGCCCGCAAGCCCGAATTCCGGCGGCGGATCGTTTTTCTCGAAAACTACGATATGGCCGTGGCGCGATCGCTGGTGCAGGGGGCGGACATCTGGCTGAACACTCCGCGGCGGCCGGAGGAAGCAAGTGGCACCAGCGGAATGAAGGCGATGGCCAACGGTTGCCTGAACTTGAGCATTCTTGACGGGTGGTGGGACGAGGCCTGGCGCGACGCGGAAAAAACTGGGAACCACCCGGGTTGGGCGATCGGAGCCGGAGAGGATTACGACAATGGGGAATACCAGGACCAGGTGGAATCGCAGGCGCTGTACGACCTGCTGGAGCACGACGTGGTTCCGGCTTTCTACGATCGAGGGCCCGACGGAGTCCCGCGCCGGTGGGTAGCCCGGATGCGGGATTCGCTGCGCACCCTGGCGCCGCAATACAACATGAACCGGGCGGTGCGCCAGTACACCGAGGAGATCTACCTGAAGGCGCATCAGCGATGCGCGGCAATGTCGTCGGACAACGGCGCGCGGGCGCGCGCGGCCGCCGCGTGGTTGGACCGCGTTTGCGCGGCATGGGGCGGAATCCGAATCGAAGCCATCGAGAACGGCATCTCCGAACTCACCGTGAACAGCCTGGTGACCGTGCGGTCGAGGATATTTCTGGGGGCGCTCACACCGGACGATGTGCACGTGGAACTATTCGTCGGCCGCGTGGGCGCCAACGATGAGATGCGGGAGGCAATCGCATTCCAGATGAAGCCCACCGGCGACCGGCACGGCGATGTGTTCGTGTTCGAGACGCCCGCCGCCCATGCCTCCGCCAGCGGACTGCATGGGTACACGCTGCGCGTGCTGCCGTACCATCCCGATCTGGTGACGCCGTTCGTCCCCGGCCTGATCGCCTGGGCACCGGATACAGTGACGTTGGTTCGGCGCGCTTAAATTGCGGCCTTGATCTCTTCGATCTGAGCCGCGTGACGGATCGGATGCATCACCAGCAGCAAAAGGCACCCGTAGCCGGTGACGCTGCCGCGAACCGGGTGCTGCATGGTGCACGCGCGCAGGTCGCCGTCATAGCTCTCGACATAACGCAAGGTGCGGTCGCGGGCGCTCTCGAATCCGGCGACCGCCTCTCCCAGCGACGCGAATCGTCCCTTTGGCCCCGCGCCTTCCGGAGCCTGGAACTTGCGGGACCGGTTTGCTCCATTGGCCAGGATTGCCCCATCTCGCTCGGCTCGGACGGTTCGATGGGTGTAGCTTGCATGATTCCGCGGGGCAGAAACGCCTCGGCTGCGGCCACGTGCTCGACGCAATTTAGGATCGACCACTTCTCCGGCGCCGGCCGGAGCGCCGCCTGGCCGTCCGTAACTCCCGCGACTGCGTCCAGGAGCGCGGTGCGGCCCTGCTGAAGTTTGCCCAGGAGAAACTGCCGGTCTGATTCAGGCATCAAGCCTCCAAAACGCGCGCGCTGCGCTCCAGTTTGCCCCATCCTACCAAACGTCCCCGCAAGGCGTACACAATTGATTTCGCCAGCACGTATTGCATCAGGCCGCGGAAATAGATCCGCTGAAAGAACAGCAGCACCAGGTCTTTCGGGTTCTCGCCTTCCAGGCCGTAAGCCAGCAGCGCCGTCAGCAATTCCAAAACGAAAAACGCCAGATAGAACAGCAGCACGATGCGCCAGTTGCCCGCGTACAACGCGATCAACATGGCGATTTCCGCAAACGGCGAGATGGCGGCCAGCGCCACCTGAAAGACCCAGATGCTCGGCATCGCGACCATTCCCAGAAATCCGTAACGCGGATTAAGCGTGACATCGCGGTGCTTCCAGGCCGCCTGCAACGTGCCGAATGCCCAGCGGAATCGCTGCTTCGCCAGGGCCTGGGTCGTCTCCGGCGCTTCGGTGTACGCAACCGCATTCTCCTCGTAGCGAATCTTGTAGCCGGATCGCCGGATGGCGAGCGTCAGGTCGGTGTCCTCGGCCAGCGTGTCGTCCCCGAATCCGCCCAGCGCCTCGACGAGGTCCTTGCGCCAAGCGCCCACCGCCCCCGGCACCACCGTGATCGCGTTCAGCAGGTCCAACGCGCGGCGGTCGAGGTTGAACCCGCAGATATATTCGATCGATTGAAAGCGCGTGATCCAGTTGTGGCGGTTGCCGACCCGCGCATTGCCCGACACGGCTCCGACTTTCGGGTCCCAGAAGTGCCGCGCCAGAAGCGCGATCGCCCCTTTGCGGAAGATCGTGTCCGCGTCCACCGCGACCAGGATGTTGTTGCGCGCGTGAGCGATGGCCCGATTCAACGCGGACGATTTTCCGCCGTTCGGCTGCGCTAGAATCCGCACTCGGGGCTCGGACCCGTAAGCGTCTTCGAGAACCCGCAGCGTTGCATCTTTCGATCCGTCGTCGACGACCACCACATCGACATCGCCGTAACCGTTATCCAGGATCGATTGCACCGTGCGGGCGATCACCGTCTCCTCGTTGTAGGCGGCGATCAACACGGACACCGGAGGGCGGAAGGACGAGTCGTAAACTCTCCGGCGGGCGCGCACTTTCTGGATCACCGCGAGAGCCCCGTAAACCAGCGACCGCGCCAGGGTCAAGTAGATGGCAACCAGGAACAACAAGCCGACGAACGCTTTGAAACTGCCCTTGGCGTCGAGCGCCTTTCCTTCAATCCGGGCCCAGCGCAGTTCCGACGCAGGCGGGACCGGCATCAGTTGATCGCGGGACTTTCCGAGCAACTCGGGCAACGAAATGAGCCGGTACCCATGTGCGCGCAAACTGTCGATGAGACGCGGAAGCGCCTGGACCGTGGCCGTGCGGTCGCCGCCGGCGTCGTGCAGCAGAATCAGCTGCCCGCCGTCCTTCGCTTCCAACAGCACCTCGTTCACGATTTCGTCGGGCGTAATCGCCTTGCGCCAGTCCTGCGGATCGATTCGTTCGCCGACCGTGACATAGCCCAGTTTCTGCGCGCGGAGGATGGGCACGATCTCTTCGGGCGTTCGAGGTTCGCTGTCCGCGTTGTACGGCGGCCGGAACAGGGTCGTCGCGTGGCCGGTCGCGTTCTCGATCAGCCGCTGGGTCGCGCTGAGCTCGCGTTTGGTCGCGTCCTCTGAAATTGTTGCGACGTTGGGGTGACTGTAGGTGTGATTGCCGATCACGTGGCCGTCCGCGTACTCGCGCCGGATCAGGCCCGGATTCTCCTCGGCGTTGATACCGACCACGAAGAAGGTCGCGGATACGTTCTTCCGCCTCAAGATCTCCAGGACAGCGGGAGTGAAATGGGGATCGGGGCCGTCGTCGAAGCTGAGCGCCACCGTCTTGGACTTGCCCGCCGGCTCGCCGCTTGCCTCCACGACGAAGTAGGACGGTAGAAATTGGTACTGCTCGGCGTAATCTCCGCTATTGATGCGCCACACATTCCGTTTCCCATCGCGGGGCGTGGACGTGATCCGCAGCACCTCGCCGCCGCCATACTGACTGACAGTCTTCTGCGCTGTCAGTGGGAACAGACGGTAGGGCTGAAACGTTTCGCCAGGCCACTGATTCGAGGCCAGCAGGGTCCACAGTTCGGGATCTTCGGCCCCCATGCGCCAGAGCGCGACGCCGCGGAATCCGGCGTCTCCGATGGCTTGCATCTGGTTCAGCGCGGTGACTGCGTCGAGAAACCAGACTTCGTGTTTTTGGTTCTCCGACGAATAACGCAGCACGGGATTCTGCGTGATATCGTCCCACGCGATCGAAGCGTTGTTCTGCTGGGCGGCCGCGATTACGTCGTCGTATCCGGCCTCGGCGGAACCGCGCCCGCCGATGATCCAGTCGTACCCGTAGTTGCCGAAACCGATTACGGTTTTGTTGAGCGGCAGGACCTTTGCCAGCGCCTCGAGTTTCTTCTCGAACCAGTCCTCGCTCGCCACCGGGCCGGGTTCCCCCGATTGATAGTGCTCGTCGTAGACCATTGGAACGAGGTAATCGTCAATCGCCGCCAGGCGGGCCAGGTCGTATGCCGCATCTTCCACGGGAACACTTTGGGCGACGAGAAGCCCGCGCGGACTCAGGCGCGCCCGGAGTTCCTCAACGAAACGAACCATCGCGCCGCGATCCTTCTCCGTGAGCTGCTCGAAGTCGATCGACACCCCGGCGAACTTATGCTCCACCAGGGTGCGCTCGATGTTATCGATGAGATCCGTGCGCGCCCCCGCGTTCGTGAGCACCGTATGCAGATCGTTGGCCTGCCAGCCATCGCGGTAATTGGTGATCATCGCGAGGATCGGCAAGTGCGCGTCGGCGGCGATGCGCACCACCGTCTGGTCGGTCTCATCGGTTACGTCTCCTCTTGCGTTGGCGAGGACCAGCCATTCGGGAACCAGGTGAGTCAGCCGGTTCAGATTCAGCCGGAGCGAGACCATGCTAGCGGGATCCCAGTTGACGTAGTAGCCGAATACGATCGGCTGGTCGTCGCGAACGCGCGCGGCGATCCGCGCATGAATAACGGGCGAGGGCGACCTTACAAAACTCCGCTCGCGGAGCGCGGAGAAGGGTACGTTCTTCGCGGGATGCTCGCCCGCGATAATGCTCCGCACCTCCTCCGCATTTGCTACGTGCGCGACGGAACTGAGACCCAGGGCCGGGATTTGGGGCGCCGTGAAAACAGCCAGCGTTAGCAGCGCGATCAGCATGCAGGCGAAAACCGCCAGCACGCGCGCGCCGCCGCGCAGGCGCGTCCAGCGCTTTCCGCTCGGATCGTGGAATACAAAGCCAGTGCCCATCGATAAATCCAGCTTATGGGATGGGCGGAGGCGCTTGCTACAATCGAAGCGAGGAAAGGTGGCCGAGTGGTTGAAGGCAGCGGTCTTGAAAACCGCCGTACCCTGACAGGTACCGTGGGTTCGAATCCCACCCTTTCCGCCAAATAACTCATTTACAATTAGACGTTTATCTGCAATCTAAAGAGATGGATCTGATACGGGTCCAAAAGTGGTATCGAGACCTCCTCGAAGTACTTTAAGTGCAAATGCCCGTTCACGGTTATTGGGCCCAATCCTCGCCCCACCCTTCCGGGCAAGCGGTACAAGAGGTGCCTTGATACCGCGGATCACCAGCTGGCCAAGGTGAAGCTGGGCGATATCGAAAAGAGCTTTATCCTTGAGCCGGATTCCGTCGAGCCTACAAAGATCTCCGAAACCGTTCAGACGTTTCTCAGCACAAAGAAGTCTGTGAGTACAGACCGGCAGCGCAAGTTGGGGAGGATTCTGGGATCCAGGTCGGCGTTTCCGGAGGCAAGGAGCAAGGGCCTTGTCGATCAGGTTAAGAAGCCGGATCTCGATGCGTTCGTCGGTACGTGGACCGGGGCGATCAGCACACAAACCCGCGCCCGTGAGATGGTGAACGAATTCTGGCTGTACTGCTGGGTGTCGGAGCTGACGCCGTGAAATGCGGCTCACAAGCTGGTGATGATCGGTAGTAAGCGGGATCGCCAGGTTGCGTCACCGATTAGGACCTTTACACCCGAGGAGCTCGACCGAATCCGACGCGCAGCAAATGATGCCGAAACCATCCTGTGGAGAGAAGCGGCGCAAGATCCCGAGGTCGGAAAGAAGACCAGGGCATTTATGTATATCATGTCGTACTCAGCTTTGGCGCTAGTCGATGTGACGACACTTCAAGCAAACAACTTCGGCTCCGCAGGCGTCCTGGTTCCGTTTCAGAAGGACCGCATCAAGACGAACCGGGAATGTGTACGCACCGCCGGACCAGGTGCGGTCGCCCGCCAGACCTCCGGAATTTCAAATCCCAGGTTCGCTCGCTGCGCGGGACAACGTCGCGATCTCGTTGCAGGTGCAGAACGCGGCGTCGATCCGGTGCGTCTATGCCTACCTGCAGCAGCGGACCAGCGATGGCCAGTCGGCATACGTCATGAAGTACTCGACCGATGGCGGTACGATATGGAACGTGTTGGAGAAGATGGGGATTGCGCAGAACATCGGGACGCCTTTCAAGAACACCTGGGACTTTCTGGTGGCGCAAGGCTACGGCAAGCCGGAGACGCGCCGGCTGCCGTACGATGACTACGGT
Source organism: Acidobacteriota bacterium (assembly GCA_025353165.1). Classification (GTDB taxonomy): domain Bacteria; phylum Acidobacteriota; class Terriglobia; order Bryobacterales; family Bryobacteraceae; genus TMP-7. Next base: position 87,562 of record JANXRE010000024.1, read on the forward strand.
CTGATGACGACCGCGCCGATCACTGGGAATGGCGTGGCACAAAGATTCGCTCAGTGCCATGGTCGTCCTTTCGAGTCTGGCCGGCCAGTTCGCCGGTTCGAGCTGCCAAGACGAATGTCGGGGTGCTCATCCTGCTTCCTCTAAGTTGTACGCAGGCAACGTGGTAAGGCGTCTGTCCTCGACTGGGCCACCCACCGTGAAATGGTAGAAGCTCTGCCAATCGCGCGAAGAGATGCCGAAGACCTCGTGAACCGGATCGTCGAAGTAGCAGCCGATCCCGGTCGCGCGAATGCCCGCCTCTTCCGCCTCGAGGTACAGCACCTGACCCACCAGACCGGCCTCCCAGAAGAGATTTCGGTAGAAGCTGGCGCCATAGGCAACCAGGCTGTCCATGTATTCGGCGATCATCCCAAGGCTGAAGGCCCCGTCCCCCGCGATGTCTTGACCGCAGGAGACGCTCGCGGCCAGAGTACGGCAGTCTCCTTCCTTGAGCAGGTACAGCGGAAGGCCATGCGGACACGACGGAGGGCGTAGCCACAGGAACTCAGGCC
>JANXRE010000114.1 GCA_025353165.1 Acidobacteriota bacterium
CGTCGCCACCCGCGCCAGGTCGTCGTGCGCGTACGCGCAGGTCTGCGCATTCGCGGCGTTGAACGGATCGGTGATGGCGTTCTGCGATAGCGACCCGTTCGCGTTCCACGTCAGCGAACCATAAGCGGCCGAGCCGTTCACGCTGGCCTTGTACTGCGTCATCCGCTTGGTGTTGGCGTCGAAGCTGAATGCGTCGGCGTCGGCCGAGCCGTACGTCACCGCCGTCGGCAGACTGAACAGGTTGTAGGTGGTTGCCGTCACCGGGTTCTGCCCGCTGGTGGCCGAGACCGTCGCCGCCCGCCCATCCCCGTCCGGCGTGTAGGTCCAATTGGGCATGCCGGTGGGGTTCGGCGTCAGAACTTTCGCCAGCCCGTTCTCGCAATAACTGGCGTTCACGTGGTAGTAGCCGCCCGAGTGCGGCGTGGACTCATACACGTCCGTCACCTCGCCGCGCTTGGAGTAACTGAAGCCCAGGTCGGTGGTCTTCGCCGCGCCCGTGTAAGCCTCCGCCAGCCGCCCCTTGGCGTAACTCATGGCCGACCCGCCCACCGTGGCCGCGTCGTAGACGAAGTGTTTCTGGTCCGTCGCGTAGCCGCCACTGTAGGTCACCGCCGTCAGCCGGTGCAGGCTGTCGTAGGCGTAGCAGGCCGTCGTGCCCACCGGATCGACCCGCTTCACCAGGTCGCCTTTGGACGTCCCGCAGGTCGCGTCGGTGTCGAACGTGTAGCTGTAGGCCGCTTGGTTGGTCTCCGGAGTTTTCTCCGAGGTCAGCCGGCCCAGCCCGTCGTAGGTAAAGGTGCGCGTCTGCGCGGTCCCCTGCGCGTTCTGCGTCACCGTCAGCAGGTTGTCGAGCGCGTCGTAGGTGTACTTGCTCCAATAGCCGGTCTGCGTCACGTTCTGCCCGCACGTGCCCGAGCCAGTGGCCGTGGTGATCTCGCACACCGAGGTCAGCCGCCCCAAGGCGTCGTACTCCAACTGCCGCCGCTTGGTATTCTCGCCCGTCGCCGCCGGCCTGCACCTGCGTGGGCCGGTTCAGCGCGTCGTAGCCGGTGGTGGTCCACACTGCGCCGTTCCCCTGTCCAGCGGTTCCCGAATACGGAACGCTGGTCTGAGACGGCCGCCCGTTGACGTCGTACTTGGTCTGCACCGAATCGTAGGTCGTCGCTGTCTGCGACTGCTTCCGCTGCGTGACCGAAGTCCTCCCCAGCCCGTCCAGGGTGACGCGCGCATCGGCGGTGGAAGTTGCGCCATTGAAGTTCAGGGTGCTTTCGGCCGCCGTCGCGCCCGAGTAGGCGATGGAGGTGCCCGCCAGCGTGGGGTCCTGCACCGCCGTGGTCCGCCAGAAGTTCGCGTCGTTGTAGGTGGTGGACGTGGGCTGGCTGTTTTCGTCAGTAGCCGACGTCATCACCCCGCCCGTGCAGTTCCAGACGTACGACCGCGACAGCAACAGGGGCAGCGTGACCGCGCTGACGAAGGAGTTGCCGCAATAGCCGTATGCGTAGGTGGTCTGGGCCGAGTTGGCGTCGGTAACCGTCTGGACGGTGCCGGTGTCGAAATACGTGGCGGTCTGACTGAGCGTCGTCGCTCCGGCCACCAGCCTGCTCACTGTCGTCGGATTCCCGCGCGAACCGGAAATAGAGCCGTGCTGGGGAGTCCCGGACGTTGCCACTACTGAAGTTTGATCGTAGCCATACGTTGTCTGGGCAATGATCGTACCGCCTCCGTTGTAGACAGTGACGCTGGAGGGCCGGTCCACGATTCCATTGCCCAGCGAGGTGTTGTAGGCGGTGACCATTTTCCGCGCCAGGCTGCCTGGAGCGCCGCTGCCGTAGTCGTACTCGTCCAACTCGGTCGGCAGTCCATCGGTGTTATAGAAGGCCACCCTCTTGGATTTCTTGGATTTCACATATAGGGGTACAAAAGGTACTAATTACGCTGTTGGGATAAAATCCCCAAACGAGCAAACATCCACGAGGCACCGACGAAGCAAAGCATCGCAGAAGCGGCTGGTATAGCAAGAGTGTCGTTCGTAAGACCGACGAACAGCGAAGTAATTGCTCCCAACATGAAGAATCGGTCAGCGACGGTTATCTTAGATTTCACGAATCTCTTTGATAGGACAGCGGCGGTAAGAAACAGAACGACGCAGATCCCTGACACTGCTCGGGGAACCGGAACCGTCCCTCGAGTTAACTGATGGCCGGAGAGCAGAGCCACAAAGGAGTTCAGCGCCGCAATGCCGAAGATTCCGGGGAGAACGCTTCGCCAATAGCCTGCCGTCGAGAAAGCTCCCGCAACCGCACCGGCTGCGATGGCCCACCCGGTCACGATCTCACCGCGCTGTACTCGAATCAGGGCTGCCCCGCCCATTCCAAGACAAGCAAAAAACAACAGAATAGAGCCAAGAACGGTAAATCTCTTCGCTAGCCAAGGCCACTCGCCATGACCGGATGTCATGGTTGACTTCCACAATATGCAGCTTCGGCCGCTGTCAGGGCAGCATCAATTCCAAGACGCATCTCAAAGGAAAGGCCAAGACCCAAAACCTCTCCTGTCGCGCCGAGGGCCCCCTTTACGGCAGTCGCCGATCGACCCAGTGCAATCGGCAGACCCCCTTTCCCCGCTAGGTTCAGACCCATGATCGTGGACGTACGCCTACCGTACGTAGTGACACTGCCCATCGCCTGAGTCAGAACTTCTGGCGTGTACCCAATCACCGTCTCAGCGTTGTCTCCAGCTGAACCGTACAGGAGCCCGGAGATGGAGTTGCCTCCTAGGACTCCACCGAAGAAAGTGCTCCTGAAAGACGTTCCGAAGACGCGATCAACTCCGCCGACAAGACTGGCATCATCAGCATGCGCCGTTATGCATTGTGAGAAGGTTTGCTTAGATCCATTCTTTGCCGCAACCCCGTTGCCATTCGATCCCCCTCCACCTCCGCCACCTCCACCCTGACTTGATGTATCGTGTGATCCTCGCCAACCGCCGTTCATCCACCAGGCGTAGGTGCCCGATTCTGCGGACGATGAACCGTTAGACCATCACCAAAACTGCCACCACTTGCAAGCTGTGGCCGTGGCGCTGAAGCAGCTAATAGAATCGTTCGGATCGCACAACCCCAGCGGATCTATGCTCGCGAGTGGATTGTTGGCAGCATACCCATATCGATTCCAACTCTGCGGCACTGCCGGATCTACCGCCGCCATCCCCGCCGGGTCCGGACTCACTCACCCATCTCCCCTGCGCCGCGTGGTACTCCCGGTACAGGAAATCGTACTCGTCCGTCGTCAGATCCTGATTCTGCCCCGTGAAGTCGCGGTCCGTCGCACCAGTCTCGGCATACGGCTCACCGAAGGGATTGTACGCCGTATCGTAATACACCGTCCGCGTGGATGTGGATGCCAGCCGCGAGCTCCCCAACCAGTCTGAGTGCCGGTAGTAACTCAGCCCCGAGGAATTGTACACCGCCGTCCCACTCCCCGGCAGCGGTACGAACACCTTCGAGACCGTCTGCCCGCTCATCAGAGCCAGCTTGCTCCCGTCCGGCCCGTACACGATCTGCGTGTATACCGAGCTCTTGTTCTGCTCCACCCGCCTGCCCAGCGCATCGTACGTCAAAACCGCTGCGCCCGAGTCAACCTGCTTCAGCTTGCCTTCCGAGTCCCAGGCATAGTAATGGAAAGTGTCCCAGGTGGGATTGCCGTTGGCGTCATAAGTTGGCGTGCTGCTGCCGATCTGCGCATAGCGGTTGGTCGAGCTCGAATACAGCGGCAGGAAACTGGTCCCCGTGCGCCCGGCCAGCACCGACTTGCTGATGTTGCCAAACGGATCATAGGCGAAACTCTGGCCCCACTTGCCCGAGCCGCAATCCACGTGCCCAATGCGCGCCAGGTCGTCATGAATATAGCCGCAAGTCTGCGCGTTGTTGGCCGCATTGAACGGATCGGTAATGGCAAGCTGGCCGAGCGAGCCGTTGGCATTCCAGGTCAAGGTTCCGTAGGCCGCCGAGCTGTTCACCGTCGATTTGTACTGCGTCATCCGGCCGGTGTTGCTATCGATGCCGAACGCATCGGAATCGGCCGAGCCATAGGTCACTCCGGTGGGCAGGCTGAACACGTTGTAAGTTGTCGCGGTCACCGGGTTCTGCCCGCTCGTAGCGCTCACCGAAGTGGCCCGTCCTTCGCCGTCCGGCGTAAACGTCCAGCCCGGCAGTCCCGTAAAGCGCGTATTGAGCGCGTTTAGCAGGCCATTGGCCCAGTAGCTGCCGGTCACGTGGTAGTACCCGCCGGAATGCGGCGTGGACTCATGGACGTCGGTCACCTCGCCGCGCAACGAGTAACTGAAGCCCAGGTCCGTGATCTTCGCCCCGCTGGTTCCCGTGTAAGCCTCGGCCACGCGCGCCTTTGCGTTCGTCATCGCCGTCCCGTTCACCGTGGCCGAATCGTATACGAAGTGCTTCTGATCCGTTGCCGATGCATAGCCGCCGCTGTAGGTTATGTCCTTTGCCCGGTGCAGGCTGTCGTAGGTGTAGCAAGTGACGCCGCCGGCCGGATCGCTGCGCTTCACCAGATCTCCGTTTGAGGTCCCGCACGTCGCATCCGTATCAAACGTGTAGCTGTAAGCTACCCCGTTCGTTTCCGGAGTCGCTTCGGTCTTCAGCCGCCCCAGCCCGTCATAAGTAAACGTCCGCGTCTGCGTGCTGCCCGATTGCGCGTTCTGCGTGACGTTCAGCAAATTATCCAGCGCATCATAAGTGTACATTGGTCCAGAACCCGGTTTGCGCCACGTTCTGGCCGCAAGTTCCCGATCCGGTCCCGGCCGTGATCTCGCATACCGAACTCAGCCGCCCCAAAGCGTCGTATTCCAGTTGCCGCCGCTGGGTGTTGGAGTCACCCGCAGCCAGCGGCCCCACTTCCACGTATACATCGTTTTGGTTGTAAGTGTGCTTGGTCCACCCGCCCCCACCGTCGGTCACCTGCACCGGCCGGTTCAGCGCGTCGAAGCTGGTGGTGGTCCAAACGGAGCCGTTCGCCTGTCCAGCAGTTCCCGAATACGGCACGCTGGTCTGAGAGGGCCGCCCGTTGGCGTCGTACTTGTTCTGCACCGAATCGTAATTGACCGATCCCTGCCCCTGCCGCCGCTGCGTGACCGAGCTCCGACCGAGGCCGTCCACGGTGATGCGCCTATCGGCGGTAGACGTTGTGCCGTTGAAGTTCAGGGTGCTTTCGGCCGCCGTCGCGCCGGAGTAGGCGATGGAGGTGCTGGCCAGCGTGGGATCCTGCACCGCCGTGGGCCGCCAGAGGTTCGCGTCGCTGTAGGTGGTGGTCGTGGTCTGGCTGTTCTCGTCCGTGGCCGAGGTCATCACCCCGCCCGGGCAGTTCCAGGAATAGGATCGCGAGAGACCCGTTACCGCCTCGTTAATGGTCGTGGAGAACGAGTTATAGCAAGATGCTGCCCCGGTCGCGTATTGATAGGTCGTCTGGCCGTTGTTCACGTCGGTGAAGACGTAGGGCTCGCCTGTGTCGTAATAGCTATAGGTCGCCTTCAGGTAGGTGCCCGTGGAAGTCAGATAATGAATCGTTGTGGCGTTGCCGCGCGATCCGCTGGGGTTTGTGTGCTGGGGCGTATCTGTCGTGCCGGATAGGCTCGTCTCGTCGTAGGAGTACTTGGTCTCCGCAATCAACCCCCCGCCGCCGTTGTAGACGGACACATCGCTGGGCATGTCCAAGATGTTGTTATTCAACGCGGCGTACGAAATCGTGGTCTTCCGGAGCAGGCTGCCCTGACCCGAATTGCCGTAATCGTATTCATCCAATTCCGTCGGCAGGCCGTTGCTGTTGTACTTGGTCGTCCGATACGCTTGCAGCGAAGACCCCCCGGGGGTAGTGCGCGTGGTGATCTGCGAGAACGGGAAACTGCCAATCGCCGCCGTAAGGCAGGGCGGCGCCGTGCCGTTGTAGCAAGTATCCACCGTTTGGAGCAGTGTACTGGCTCCTTGGTTCACCTTTCGCTGTACCTCATAGCCATTCACCAGCCCTCCCGAGGGCGCCGCCGGCTGAATGCTCAACACCGTCTGGTTGCCGGATGGATCCGTGACGGTCGTGCACCAGCTCGATCCGGAGCTGCATCCCGATTCGCTGTGTGCGTATACCCACGCCGCGGCGCTGTCCGGCGTAGTGCGGTGCAGAGTCGCCGTCGTGCCGTCGGCGCAGGTGGTCCCGTTCGAGCCTCCCGTGTAGGTGTAACTGATCGTACCGCCCGTGGGCAGCGTCGCCGAGGCCAGGCGGCCCGTGACGTTGCTCGGGTTCCCGGGCGTGGGCTCATAGGTGAACGAGTAGGAGCTACCGTCCGGAAGCGCGATGCTCGTAATCAGGTTCTGAGAGCTGGCCCCATACTCGGTAACGCCGGAGCAGCCAAAAGCCGTCTGGACGGTCTTGGCGGTGTAGTTTATGATGTACTTCGCGCTGCCGGAGGGGCCCGTGTACGTGAGGTTAACGGGGCTGGGTGCGATGCCGGAGACCGTGAGCGCCGTCTGGCCGAGCGTATCCGTGAACGTCGGAGTCGAGCCGGTGGTGGCGCTGATGTAGTTCCCGTTGCGATCGGTCACCTGGGGCGTGGGGACGTAGCTGTACATCGGGGCGTTGTACTGCGTGCCGTTGGGCCCGCCGACAGCCGTTGCGCTCGGGGGATTGTTGGCCACGTTGAAGGTACCGACATAGTAGCCGGAGCCGTCCACGGCGGTTCCCGAGCCCGTGGAAGGCGGCGGGTTCGTCACGCACGCCGGCTGCGAACTCCACAAGCTCGATAGCTGGGTGGTCCCGCTCGAAAGCTGGAGGTAGTGCGCGACTCCCAGCCAGTCGTGGTAGGTGAAGCCGGCAAAGACCGTCCAGTTGTACTGTTGGCCCTGGTACGTGCAGTTGCTGGGGGTCGCCGTGTAGGTGAGATAGCCTGTGGTCGCCACCGCGCTCACCGCGCTCCAACCCCAGTTCGCCGCCGGCGTCCAGGCTCCGGACGGGCACCAGACAGCGCTGTCGTAGACCAGCTTGTAAGTGAACGGCAAACCGCGCCCGGCCTTGTTCACCATCGGAATCTCGAAATGAACATTCAAGTTGCCGTTGTTCACCACGTCGAACGGTCCGCCGCTGAAGCTGCCGAAAGGCGGAAGTCCCGTCGCGGGCTGGCCCAATAGCGCGGGAACCACGGCCAGCATCGAAGCAAACACGGCGAGAAGGATGGCTTTCCGGTGCATGTCGTCTCCCGTTACTGGATTTCAAATTCGTTAGCCGGCAAGCCGGGGTTAACGGCCGCCCTGGCAATCGAGATGTCGAGGAGTAAACTGCGCTGAAGGAACTTCTGGACCCTGAACGGTGTCATGACCCCGGACACATTCCGATATCCGGAGAATTCAATGGAGACGGGAATGTCCTGGAGCGCGTTGTTGTCCGGATGGATGCTGAACGCCAGCGATACCGGGAGAAGGCTGGCGGCGTCCACATAGATATCCATGCGCGAGAGCTGAAGCAGCAGCGTTATCGTTCCCGAATCGCCCTCTCCCTGCGGAGTTCGGACCGCAGCAAAATGGTGCACGGAAACGCCGCTGTGATCTTCGGCCCCCAGGTATGTGACCGAGTACGCGTGGTCCTGCAGGAGCCCTTGCACAAGCAGCGCCGGGAAGAACCACGCGGACGGGCCGAGCGCGTTGTGCAGCGGAACTGGGGCGACGCTGCCGTCAGCCCTGGTGGAGACCGCCCCCTGCCCGTTCTGGATCTCCTGCCGCTGGCCGCCAGTTAGGCTGAGAACACCCTGCCCTGCAGGTTGCCCGCGGCTTCCAGGATCGACGCGCCAGTCTCCTCATCCGAGCCTGCGGTGTAGTTTGCCGTTCCCTCCAGCCTGGCATCTTGTACTGGTTTTCCCCCAGTCAACGCAGCCCCAGACCGGCCGAGCAGGGCGCTGGCGGTCGCACCGCTCTCCAGCGGGCTCTTCTGACCCCACGCCGCCGCGAAGCAAAGAAGCAGTACCCCACCTCACTTGATCGTTGTGTGCACAATTCCCTCCGGACCTAAACTAAACTAACTGAGCTTAGCAAAACTAAGCATCCGGCTTCGGCGCTGCGCCTTCCCAGACCGGCCTGACTCGCTCAGGCACAGCGGAGGTCTCCCGGTTCTCGTGCATGTTGTTTCTCAGCGTGCGCCAGCCGGAACATCAGGATTCCATGCTACCCCGAGAGGAATCCCGCGCGCCGCCACTACCTCACATGGCGCTGTTTCGAACACGCACCGCGGCAGTTTATGGAATCGACGCGCACCTGATCGACGTCGAGGTCGATATGTACCCCGGATCGGGCCGCGACTTCATTACGGTCGGGATGCCCGACACGGCGGTGCGCGAGAGCCGGGAGCGCATCAAATCGGCGCTGCTCAATTCCGGCTTCGGATATCCGAACAAATCGGTGACGATCAATCTGGCCCCGGCCAATGTTCGCAAGGAGGGGGCCGGTTTCGACCTGCCGATGGCGCTCGGGATTCTCGGCGCGATGGGAATTGTTACCGGCGCCGACAAGCACCTGTTCGTCGGCGAGCTTTCTCTGAACGGCGCGCTCCGGCCGGTCCGCGGAGCGCTGTCGGTGGCGGCTTGCGCGCGAAAGCAGGGGATTACCAATTTGCTGGTTCCGAAGGAGAACGCAGCGGAGGCTGCCGTCGCCGAGGGCGTAAACGTTTTCGGGATGAGCCATCTGGCTGAGGTGGTCCGGTTTCTTGCGAACCCCGAACTTTTCACTCCGGTTCAGCCGCAGGACAGTTTTACGGATTCGACCGGCGAAGATGGCCCCGATTTCCGTGATGTTCGCGGGCAGACCATGGCGAAGCGAGCGCTGGAAGTCGCAGCCGCCGGGAATCATAACGTACTCATGATCGGGCCTCCCGGGTCCGGGAAAACCATGCTGGCGAGACGGCTCGCCGGGATACTTCCGCGGTTGACGTTCGCCGAAGCGCTGACCACCACTCAAGTTCACAGCGTGGCCGGGATGATACCGCCTGGGACCGGCTTGTTGACCCGGTGCCCGCTCCGCTCTCCGCACCACAAAATTTCCGATGCGGGCCTGATCGGGGGAGGCTCCGGAACGCCGCGCCCAGGCGAGGTCAGCCTGGCGCACAACGGCATCCTCTTCCTCGACGAATTCCCGGAGTTTCCCCGCAACGTACTCGAACTTCTGCGGCAGCCTCTCGAGGAGCGCTCGGTGACCATCGCGCGCAGCAACATGACGCTCGAGTTTCCCGCGAATTTCATGCTCGTCGCTGCGATGAATCCCTGCCGGTGCGGATTCTTTGGCGACTCGACGCATGAGTGCCGTTGCACGGGAGCGGAGATCCAGCGCTACCTTTCGAAGATCAGCGGGCCGCTGCTCGATCGCATCGATCTGCACATCGAGGTTCCCGCCGTCCCTTTCAAGGAAATGCGCAGCCGCAATGGGGGGACGACCTCGGCCGACATGCGCGAGCGCGTCGCCCGGGCCCGCGCCACCCAGCAGTCTCGCGGATACTACAACGCGCTGATCCCGTCGAGGGATATTCGCAAGTACTGCGACCTGGACGAATCGGGAGAGCGCACGCTCGAGATGGCCGTGCGGCGCATGGGGCTTTCCGCTCGCGCGCACGACCGCATTCTGAAAGTGGCCCGCACGATCGCCGATCTGGATGCGGGCGCTCCGCATGTTTCGGCCAAGCATCTGGCCGAGGCGGTGCAGTATCGCAGTTTGGACCGGAACTACTGGACGTAGCGGACGCCGGCGCCAAAAAGACGTCGCTCTGACAGGAATCTGGCGCTCGTGATGCGCGTGAAGCACGTCTTATCAATGGCTACCAAATGGGCTACCAAATGGAAACAAAAATGCGACAGAGTGAAGCAGAATGATTTCTTCTCCCACCGCACCCGTCCTAAACAGCTTCTTCCACGCCCCAAGTTTGGATGACGGGATTCGAAGCCTGGCCAGCGTTCACGACAACCTCGATTTTAACGTCTTGATGACCGTCTGCGAACAGCAAATCCCGGGCATCGATGAAGCCTGGACGCAGTATGCGGCGGGCAACACCGTGCCGGCGAGGTTGAATAACGCGCTCGGCGAGTCGCTAAACGGGCAGCCGATCACGTTCTCCGGAAGCTTGGCTCCCGCGCAGGTCGCCGCGCTGAACTCCGGTATTCCGTGCAGTCAGGTGATCACGCCGCAAGCCATGAATCCGGATCTCGCGGCGTTGGCCCAACGCCAACCAACAACGTCGGAGCGTCAATCTGAACCGGTGCTCGATGCACACCAACCGCGAGTGACGGGAAGGGCGCCATCCGGCACCGTGCGCGGTGTCCCTCCGGCCTTCGCTGGAATGCATGAGTTTGCCCTGTACTCGCTCGGTTTAGTGCGGCGGGGGCACGATCGCGTGGTATCTCCCACCCACGGGTGATGGTATGGCCCAAAGTCGTACCCTCCGATCCGCACCGGCGTCGTGTTTAACCGGGAGCGGCGCCGAGGAATTGGAATTGCCCATCGCCGCCCTACCGGCTGCGAATTAGCGCTCGAACGCTGAAAAAGGTGCTTCCCCTCCGGGATGAGCACTGGTTACTCCTCTGGATCGGGTTGGACCCTAACGATTCACCACTGGTGGAGAGGAGAACGGGAGAGCAGGAAATCTACGCGCTCGACTTCCAAGCTCCATAGGCCGCAGGGCCTCCGCACCGCGCCTTCGCGCTTTACGATAGAGTGTGAAGTTCACCTCTGAAAAGGACTAATCTGCAACTATGAGAAAGATCAAAACCGCCGTTTTCGGCGCTGGGTTTATGGGCAAGGTCCATAGCGAGGCCATCCGCCGCCTCGGGTTCGTGGAAATCGCGGGCGTCGCCGCCGTCAGTGAGGAGGAGGCGCGCAATTTCGGCAACGCCATCGGAGTGGAACGCACCACCGCCAACTACAAGGAACTCCTCGCCGACCCGTCCATCGAAGCCGTTCACGTCTGCACACCGAACAACCTGCACGCGCCGATGTCGAAAGACGCTCTGCTGGCCGGCAAGGCCGTGCTCTGCGAAAAGCCGCTTACGCTCAACGTGAAGGAGGCCGAGGAACTGGTGGCCATCGCGGCGGAGAAAAACCTCCCCAACTGCGTCAACCATAACCTCCGCTATTACCCGTCGGTCCAGCAAATCCGCGACATGATCGCCCACGGCGATCTCGGCGAAATTCTGATCGTCAACGGCTCGTATTTCCAGGACTGGCTGCTGTACGACACCGACTACAACTGGCGCGTCGAACGCAAGGACAACGGAGACCTGCGCGCCATGGGCGACATCGGCTCTCACTGGATGGACATGATCCAGCACCTCACCGGTCTCAAGATCACCGCCCTCTGCGCCGACCTTCAGACGTTCCACAAGACCCGCAAGAAACCGAAGGGCGCGGTTGAAACTTTCACCGGCAAGAAGCTCAGCCCGAACGATTACACCGAGATCCCGATTGACACCGACGACTTCGGCTCGGTTCTCATTCGCCTCGGGGACCGCGCGCGCGGCAACTTCGCCGTCAGCCAGATGTCGGCGGGCTGCAAGAACCGCTTCCAGTTCGAAATTTTCGGAACCAAGTGCGGAGTGGCCTGGAATCAGGAGCGGCCCGACGAGCTATGGATCGGCCAGCGCAATGCCTCGAACGGCATCATCGTGAAGGACGGCTCGTTGTTCTACCCCCACGCAGCCGGTTTCGCCGACCTGCCGGGCGGCCACAGCGAAGGCTACGACGATGCTCACAAGCAGGTCTACAAGCGTTTCTACAAGAAGGTCGCCGATCCGTCCGCTGCCATCGACTACCCGACGTTCGCCGACGGTCTTTGGGGCATGAGGCTGCTCGAAAAGGTCAAGGAATCGAGCGAAAAGGGCGCCTGGGTTACTACTTAGACCGATAGATCGTGGTGTGCCGGCCACCGATGAAGTGCCCGGTCGCGTACCCGATTCCAGCGCTCGCTCCCGCGCCCCCGGCTGCCCCGATCCAGGTGGCTCTTGACCCTGGGCGGTTGCGCACCCTCGCGACGTCCGCGCGAGGGACCACCATTTCCTGTTGTTTCGTTTGAATACGGATCGACTCCTCCAACGTCTTCCCGTTGGTCGTCATCACTTCGATTAGTTTGCCGGATGAGAGTTCCCGAAGGCGGGACCACGATGTGGTGTCGCCCGCGCAGGCAATCGCCGCCGTTAAGATGATGGAAAGCAGGGAGGCAATCGCTTTGGTCAAAATCTCGACTGGAGTATATCGAACAGCGCTGGTGTGCATCGTCCTCCTCGCCGCGGGGTGCGCTAGGACAAACCCGCCGGAGAAGACGTACGCGTTGAGGGGCGTGATTGTCGGCCTGAATCCGCAAATCAAAACCGCCACGATCCGGCACGAGAAGATCGGCGACTGGATGGAAGCGATGACCATGGAGTTCCCGGTCAAGGATCCGGCCGAGTTCGCGAAACTTCAGGTTGGACAGAAGATCACGGCCACGGTTCACGTCCGGCCCGAGACGTTCGCTTATTGGATTGCAAACATCCACACCGAGGGGCCGTGATCCTCGAACTCCGGAATGTCACGAAACGCTTTCCGGGCCACCCTGCTGTGGACGGCGTCTCGCTGGCAATCGAGAAGGGCACGTTCTTCTCACTCCTCGGCCCATCGGGCTGCGGCAAGACAACCACGCTCCGGCTGGTTGCCGGTTTCGAGCAGGCCGATTCCGGCGATGTGCTCCTCAACGGCCGCCGCATCAACGAACTGCGGCCGTATCACCGCAATGTCTCTACGGTGTTCCAGAATTATGCATTGTTCCCGCATCTCACCGTGCGCGGCAACGTCGAGTTCGGCCTGAGGCGCAAGCACGCAGCCGAAATAGACAGCCTGGTGCGCGACGTTCTCGAACTCGTGCAGTTAACCGGCAAGGAATCGCGTATGCCCGCCGAGATCTCCGGCGGCGAGCGGCAGCGTGTTGCGCTGGCGCGTTCTCTCGTGCTGGCGCCGGATGTTCTGCTGCTTGATGAGCCGCTGTCGGCGCTGGATCCGAACCTCCGCAAACAGATGCGCTCCGAGCTGAAATCGCTGCAACGCCGCGTCGGAGTGACCTTCCTGTTCGTCACCCACGACCAGGAAGAAGCGCTGTCGCTTTCGGATCGGATGGCTGTCATGAATCGCGGGAGGATCGAACAGACCGGCTCGCCACAGGAGATTTACCTGCGCCCGAGCACGCGCTTCGTTGCTGGTTTCCTCGGCGCAATGAACTGGTACAACGGCGCGGGAATTCGTCCGGAGTCCACGCGCATCAGCCGCGAAGCACCGGACAATGGAGCGCGCTCGCTCCCCGCGATCGTGTGCAGCGCGGTCTTTCTGGGAAACTGCTTTCACATCGAAACGCGCCTGGCGGGCGGCGAGACGATTCTGTCGGAAGTCCTGCGCTCGGGCGAAGTCTTCCATCCCGGAGACGAGGTCCACGTGTGGTGGCAAGCCGCCGATGAACTGCTCTTTCCGCACGAAAGCCCATGACACGCTTGCGCGCCATTTTCCTCGCGCCCGCCGCGCTTGTGATGGGCGCGCTTTTTCTGGCGCCGCTGGCGATCGTTGCCGCCTACAGCCTGCTCACGCGCGGAGCCTATGGCGGGCTCTCAACTCCGTGGACGCTGGAGAATTGGGCGCGCCTCGCGGACCCGATCTATGGCGTCATTCTTCTGCGCACCGTCGCGATCTCGGCGGTTTCTACGCTGCTCTGCCTGGTGCTCGGCTTTCCTCTCGCGCTCTTCATCTCGAGGTCCGGCTCACGCAAGAACGTTTACCTGAATCTCGTCATTCTGCCGTTCTGGACCAGCTTCCTCATTCGCACGTACGCATGGATGTTCCTTCTGCGGGACACAGGCCTGATCAACACCGCGTTACTCGCGCTCGGAGTCATCCACCAGCCGCTCCCGCTTCTGTACAACGACGGCGCGGTCATTCTGGGGCTGGTGTACGCGAACCTGCCCTTCATGGTTCTGCCTCTCTACGCGACGCTCGAGCGGCTCGACAAGTCCGTTCTGGAAGCGGCCGCGGACCTCGGCGCGAAACCGTGGGCCGAGCTCACTCGCGTGACCGTCCCGCTCTCCATGCCCGGCATTCTGGCGGGTTCCATCCTGGTATTCATCCCGTGCCTCGGCGCTTTCCTCACGCCCGATTTGCTCGGCGGAGGAAAGTCGATCATGATCGGCAACGTCGTCCAGAACCAGTTCACGACGGCGCGCGATTGGCCCTTCGGCGCGGCTCTATCGCTGGCGTTGATGGCCGTCGTGATGCTGCTGCTCGCGGCTGTCGTCCGGCGCAAGGGGGCCGCGTTGCTATGAAACGCGGCCTGGCCCTCTACGCACTCGGCGCGTATGCGTTCCTGCATTTGCCCCTGCTTGTGCTGGCGCTTTGGAGCTTCAATGCATCGCGCTTCACCGTGTGGCAGGGATTCTCTCTCGGCTGGTACTCCGCCGCGATCGCGGACACTCGTCTTGTGGAAGCCGCGGCCAACAGCCTCTTGATTGCGGCGATCGCGACCGCCGCGTCCACGGTGATCGGAACGCTGTGCGCCTACGGCCTGTGGAAGCGCAACTCCTTCACGCTCTCGAACTCTCTGTACCTCTCCCTCGTCACTCCGGAGATCGTCACCGGCGTGTCGCTGCTCGCGTTCTTCCAGTGGATGTTCCGTTATATCGGCGTGCGGCTTGGCATGCACACGGTGATTCTCGCGCACCTCGCGTTCTCGATTGCCTTCGTCGTAATCGTGGTCATGGCTCGCCTGCGCACCTTCGACGCTTCTCTCGAAGAGGCCGCCCTCGATCTCGGCGCGAACGAGTGGCAAGCGTTTCGCCGGGTCACGCTGCCGGTCATTCTGCCGGGCGTAATTGCGGCGGCCCTGCTCGCGTTCACCGTATCGATCGACGATTACGTCATCACCAGCCTGGTGGCCGGAGTCGATTCGGAAACGCTCCCGATGGTCATCTATTCGATGGCGCGGCGCGGAGTCAGCCCGGTGATGAACGCCATCTCCACGATCGTTGTGGCCGGCCTCGGCCTGTTGATCCTCGCCTCGGAGCGGCTGCAACGGCGATGAACCGGCGCATCTTCCTCCTCTCGTTGCCGGGCCTCGCCGGCTGCACGATGTCCTCGCGTCCGCGCCTGAACGTGTACAACTGGTCGGAGTACGTCGCGCCGGACACCATCTCCAATTTCGAGCGCGAGTTCGGTGTGCGGGTCCGCTATTCGACTTACGAGAGCGCGGAGGAACTGGTCGCGAAAGTCTGGAGCGGGAACTCCGGCTGGGACGTCGTCTTTCCCTCGAACACCTACATTCCGCCCATGCGTGACCAGAAGCTTCTCGCGCCGGTGCGTCACGAATGGCTGCCCAACCTCGGCAACCTCGAGCCGGTCTACCAGTCGCCAAGCTGGGATCCAAGGCTCGAATGGAGCGTCCCCTACATGCACGGCGCGACTGGCATCGTTTACAACTCCAACGTCGTGCACGCCGCACCCGGCTCCTGGGCGGATTTTTGGCAGGACCGATTTGAGCGCCGCGCGACCATGCTGGACGACCCCGTGGAGGTGATCGGCGCGGCGCTGCTGAAGCTGGGCTATCCGCTGAATTCAGGCGACGCCGTTCAACTCCGGCAAGCGCGAAACGAAGCCATTTCCATCAAGCCGCGCCTGCGGGCCTACGTGAATGCCGAGGTGCGCGACCAGTTGATTGCGGGCGACATGCTGGCCGCGCAGATGTGGTCCGCGGATGCGCAGCGGTCCATCAATGCCAGCCCCGCGCTGCGCTTCGTCTACCCTTCGGAGGGCTTCGCATTGTATGGCGACGCGGCGGTGGTTCTTCGCGAGAGCCGGCGGGCGCGCCTTGCGCACGAATTCGTGAACTACCTGCTTCGCCCGGAAGTCTCGTCGGCAATCGCGCTGGCGTGCGGATCCTCCACGGCGAATGCGGCGGCCATGAGGCTGCTGCCCGAGCCGGTCCGGAATAATTCGACGCTCTATCCCGGGCCCAATCTGCTCGCGCGCGGCCAGTGGCTGGAGACTCTCACGCCTGCTTCGCAGCGCCTGCGCGACCGCCTGTGGACCGAGATCAAATCGGCTTAGCGTCGAGATCCTGCGCGACGAATCGCACAATCGCTTCGAGCAGCGCCGAGCGGGGGTAGGTGTTCTTATCCATCCCGGCCTTGATCGCGCTGTCCTTTGACTTATTGAAGGGCAGCGCGATCGCGAAGTGGTCCGCCAGCGCCGCGCCGAGATCCTTGGCGTCGGGATACAGGGCGTCTTCGCAGAGCAGTTGCCCGTCCTGAACGGAACCGAACGCACCCATGAGTTCCCACGTCTCCAGCAGCGACTTGGATATGTGTTGACGGTCGGCCTTGGCGACGATGGAATAGGCCGGAACGCCGAGGCTCGGATAACTGGCGAGGAACGCCTGCCGGGCCGAGCGCTGCAGGCTTTTGAATCCGTTTGGCAGCGCGCCTTTGCAGCCCGGCAGCGAGTACTGGTTCAGCCAACGGTCCGCCGCCGCCGGAAGAGAGTCGGCGATCGGCGATCCTCCCACCGCGCCCGCGACGGACACTGCCGCGGCCACCATCGAGGCCAGTCCGTCCTGCGTCGCCAGCGCGACCTGGAGATCCGGCGCGCCCTTGCTGTACCCGAGAACGATGAACTTCCGCTGGTCCGCCTTCCACTTGTCCCGCAGAACTTGCGCGATCAGCTTCGCGTTATCCTCGCTGGAATCGTTCGGCACCGCGATTAGTTCGGCCGTAACGCCGTACTTGTCGTGCAGAGCGGTCTGGCCTTCACCAAACGCGGGCGAGTCCGCGAAACAGGAACTCATCAACCCGGGCACGATCTCGACGCGGTACTTGGTCGGCACTGGCCCGAGCTTTAAGTCGGTCTTGCCGCCGCCATCGATATACTGCTCGCACCCGCCCCACTCGCCGCCATCGGGATTGTTCTGCTTCAGCACCGAACAGAACACGTCGGCGAACTGCCGCCCAAAGTTGGTCTCTCCGCCTTGCAGGTAGACGATCACGGTGCGGCCGTCGGAGTGGAACGCCTCGCCATGCGCGGTCTTGGCCTCTTTTACCGGATTCGCGAAGGTCATGTAATCCACCTTCACCACCATCCCGGTCTGTTGTAGGCTGGCCGGAATATACTCGCGCTCCTGGTCGGTGTCGGGATCGATCTTGTGGGTGATGTGGTTGTTGCGCTTGTCGCGATCAAAGCCGATGTCGTGCGTTCCCGCGCCGGCCCACACGGTCTGCCCTTCCAGCTGGAAGGGCGCTTTCCAGATGCGGAAGTGATGGCGCGTCGCCACCACGCGCAGCGGATCCCCCTGCGCGTATCCGTAGTCCTGCGGGCGGCCGAACAGCGTGAGCGTGCTCATCGGCATCGTCACGTACGCTTCCTTGGAGAGGCTCGCGAATAGCCCTCGGAGCACTGCCTCTTTGTCGTCCCGGTCGACCGTCACCCATCCCGCCGCGCGAAACGCGGCCTGTACTTTGTCCTCCGAGCCGATGAGGAAGAAGTTGACGCGATCTCCCAGATTCCCTTGGGCGTCCACCACCCGCGTCGGCACGGTGTCCATTAGCTTTTGCGGGAACGGTGGAACGTGCGCGGGCTTCGTGGAAGCCGGCACGGCGGCTCCGGCGGTCTGCTCCACCTTCACTTTGAACGAGCCGTCCGCGCGGTCATTCGCGCCCTGGTTGATCCCGAAAAACAACCGGCCGGCAATCACGACGTGATGGATGGCTTGCGGGCCGACTAAGAAAGCGCGCGCGGCGTCGCTGTCTCCGATGCGGCCTACCAACGTTCCCCGGCCGTAGTCGTTCACCGGCAACTGGCGGATCAGATCCGTCCACGCGCGCGGGAGTCCTTCCGGACCGCACGGTTTCGAGTTCGCGTATTGCAGCGTGCCGGTGGCGGAGAACTTCAGGGTGTCGCCGGGCTTCACGTCGATGCCGGTGTCGTTCCACACCGTGGATGCGCTCACCTCAATCTCGCGGGTCTGCGCGGCGGCGCAAAGGCAAATCGCAACGGCGAGCAGGAGTAATTTCATGGCTTCCTCAATATCGCATCGAGCATTAAGTGTTCCACACGCGCCCAAACGGCGGGGTCGAGTTCCATTTTCGTGTGGCTCCCGCCGAGATGGCGGCGAGCCCACGAGCCTTCCACTGCCTGGATCGGGTACGTGTACTGGAAGTTGCCGAGAATCTGCGTCCGGCTCGGATCGGCGGCCCGGATTTCGGACCTGCCCTGAATGGTAAAGGGATCGTGCTGGTACAGATTTACGGCCGCCTGAACGTTGGCCGGGAGCATGGCATCGCCGGTCCCGACGCTGTCCACTTGCACCGTCAATAACACCGGCACTCCCCAGCGCTCCAGCTCGCGGGCGGTTTTCACAACGGCCGCGCCGCCCCAACTCTGGCCATAGAGGATGACTCGCGTGGACGCGCCGTTTGCGTCCAGCTTCCGGCGCAACAGGCGCATAGCCGCCCGCCGGTGATGATTCCCGAAAGTCTCGACGAAAACACCCGGCAGGTTGCGCGCCCGCAAATCCAGCGCAACGCGGCGCACTCCGCGATGTTCGTCGTCCCACCGCTCGAATGCGCCGAGGAACCCGATGACGATGGCCGACTCCGCTCGCGCCGGCAAGACCAGCACAAACAGGAGAGCAGCCCAGCATTGGCCGCGCATGATTTTCCCTTCATTGTAGAGACAGACCGAGCAAATGCGTTTTAGACCTGTTACTCTCTAATCGATGGGCCGCAAAGTAATGTCATTGCCGGATCCCGTGGCCGTTAGGCCCGCGATGCTGCGCGCGGTCGCGCCGCCGATCCGTTTGCCCGATCCCACCCTCGACAGCTCGAGCTCGCTCGAGCGGTGCCTTCGCAACCGGCGCTCCTGCCGCGACTTCCGCAACGTTCCGATGCCGTTGAGGGACGCGTCCCAATTGCTGTGGGCGGCGCAGGGGATCACCGGGCTCGGCGGACTTCGCACCGCGCCTTCGCCGGGAGCGCTGTATGCGATCCGGCCGTATTTGATCGCCGGCAACATCGCCGGACTTGCGCCTGGCATCTACCGCTTTGACGCCGAGGGCCACGAACTGCTGCTGGCATCCACGGGAGACTTCCGCAGACAACTGAGGGAGGCGGCGGGCGGCCAGTTGTGCGTCGAGCAGGCCGCGTTCATTCTGCTGCTGGCGGCGAATTACGGACGCGTGGCGCGCGAGTACGGCGCCCGCGCAGAGCGCCTGGTCCACATTGAAGCGGGCCACATCGCCCAGAACGTGTGCCTGGAAGCTGCCGCGCTCGGTTTAGGGGTCATCGGCCTGGGCGCGTTCTCCGATGCCGAGGTCAAGGAAGCGATCAACCTGCCCATGCGGGAAGAACCGGTTTACTTGATCGCTTCCGGCTGGAAATTCTAGTACTATCCGACGCGCGTGCGCCGGGCGACGACGGTCCCTTCCGCCTTGGCCGGCTTGCGGCCCGATTCACTCAGGCGGCGCACCTGATCGGAAACGCACACCAGAAACATCGGCTGGCGGGCATTCTTCAGGATGTCGATAATCTTGTCCTGGTGATCTTCCAGGTAGATCGATTTTCCGTCGGTGACCAGGTGCAGGTCGGAGTTCGCCTCCAGGACTTCGCTCAGGCGGCGGTCCATCTCGCGCTGAAGGAAACGGAGAACGCGGCGGATCTTCTGCAGCGAGAAGCCCTTGCGCCGAAGCTCGGCGATAACCGTGATCTCTACCACTTCTTCCGGCGTGTAGATGCGCTTGTGGCCTTCATGGCGCGGTGAAACCACTTTGCGCTCATCCCACCACTGCAATTGCCGGAGGCTGACTGTCGCAATGTCTGATACTTCACTACTCGTGTAATTCTTGGAAGGGGGACTACCTTCAGGACGGCTCTTTTTTGTTTTTAACATGTTGTGCCGCTCGCGTTTTTTGAGTTTACCACCGAGGCTTTTCAAATTGTATCCGACCTGCGGCCCGTGTCAATAGATCTTCCAGGTAATATTGGACTGTGATGGTGTCGGTTCCCGGACGCGTAAATCTGATCGGCGAGCATATCGACTACCACAACCTCCCCGTTTTTCCGATGGCGATCCAGCGCCGGATTCGCATAGCGGTTCATCCTCGCGCGGACCGTTTGATTCGCGTGACCAGTTCCGGCGAATACGGCGACCGCGAATTCGAATGGACGCCGCGCCTGGAACCGGCCGCGGCCGGAGACTGGATCAACTACGCGAAGGCCGCGGCGCAGGCCGTCGGGGACCGGTGGGGATTGCGAAAGGGCATTGACGCCGCGGTAGCATCGGACTTGCCCGCGGCCGCGGGTCTGTCTTCGTCGTCCGCGCTGCTTACCGGGTTGACACTGGCGCTGTTACGCGCAAACGGCGTCGTCACGACTTTCGCCCAACTGATGGAAGTGCTGCCGGAGGCCGAGCATTTCGTCGGGACGCGCGGCGGTGGAATGGATCACGCCGCGGTGCTGGCGTCGGCGCCGGGTTGCGCGCTGCTCGTGCGTTTTGCTCCGATGTCGGTGGAGGACGTGCGCATTCCCGCTGGCTGGTCTTTTCTGATCGCTCACAGCCTCACGACGGCGGAGAAATCGGGCGAAATCCGGGCCGAATACAACTTCCGCCGGACGGCGGGTACGCGCGCGCTCGCGACCCTCGGGCTGGCCTCGTATCGGGCCGCGGTGGAACAGCATCCGTTCCAGGAGTTGCAGGCGATGGCGCGCAAGCGGCTGCAAGATCCGGAACTCGGGCCGTTTCTGCACGTAACCGGAGAGGCGGCCCGCGTGCTTGAAGCGGTGCAGGCTATGCGAAACGGCGACGCGGAAGAATTCGGGAGGTTGTTGAACACGTCGCACGAAAGCGCGCGCGATCTGCTGCGTATTAGTTGCCCGGCGCTGGATGAACTGGTCGAGGCAGCGCGGAATGCCGGCGCGCTCGGAGCGCGACTTACCGGCGCGGGCTTCGGCGGATGCGCGGTTGTGTTCTGCCGCGAAACGGAGCGCCCCGCAATCCGGGCGCGACTTATGGATAGTTTCTATTCGCGGCGCAACGGTTTCGATCCCGACATCCACCTGATTGACGCCGAGCCGTCGGCGGGAGCGTTGATTGAATAACACCGTGGCGCACGCACTGATGCGTGCCGCGTCGCCACTCCTGGCGACGCCTCTTCGCCCGGAAACACCGGGCGTCGGCATGATTGCCGACGCGGCACGCAGGAGTGCGTGCGCCACGAATGAGGCTACTTTGCGTGATCTCTAAAACATCGATTCGAAAGGCTGTTGTGCTCGCCGCGGGACGGGGAACCCGCATGGGCGGCATCACCACGGAAACGCCGAAGGCCATGCTGCCGGTTCGGGGCAGGCCGCTGCTCGAGCATATCCTCGACGCGATCGCTCTGGGGGGCGTCCAGCAATTCCTCATGATTGTCGGCTACCGCCGCGAGGCGGTCATCGAGCATTTTCGCAACTGGCGGCTGCCTGTCGAGTTTCGCGTTCAGGATCCGGTCGACGGGACGGGCGCGGCGGCGCGATTGGGGCGCGAGTTCGCCGGGCAGGATCCGTTTCTGCTCGCGCTGGGCGATATTTTGTGCGATCCCTCCGCTTACGCGCGCTGCGGCACAGTGCTGGATGAACATCCGAAGACCGCAGGTGTCCTGGGTGTCAAGGATGTGGACGATCCCTGGCGCGCCGCAGCGGTATACGCGGAGAGCGGCGTGATCGCGCGGGTAATCGAGAAGCCGCCTCAGGGCGCTTCCACGACGCGCTGGTCCAGCGCGGGCTTGTATGCATTCCGTCCGGCCGTATTCGACTACCTGGAGCGCATCGAATTATCTCCGCGCGGCGAATACGAGATCACGTCGGTTTTCGACAGGATGCTCGCGGACGGACTCGAACTGCGAATCTCGCCGATCGAGGGCGAGTGGACGGACGTCGGGCGTCCGGAGGACCTCGCTGCCGTGAACGTTACACCCAAAGCCGCCGGATCACGCGGATCATAACCGTCCCGGTGACCAGGAGCACGGCCGCACACGCGATCGAGTAATTCATGCGGCCGTACAACACGTTGCCCACGAGGAACAGGGCGGACCAGATCACGGAGACGCCCGTCACCCAACCGATCAGCGCGAGCGGGATGTTGTCCTGACGTGCGTACAGCGCCGCCTCAGCCCGGTCCACTCCGGCAGCGGTGCGGATGGCTGTCCAGCCGGGCCCGAGCGGATGCACCCGCTTGTAGAAACCGACCAGCGTCGCCTGATCGGTGCGCGGTCCGATGTAGGCGGTGATCACCCAGAACAGAGTAGTAATCCCGATGGTAAACAGCAGCTCTTTGTAAGTGCCGATCGAAATTCCGTTCCTTCGTAAAACGAGAAAGAAAACCGAGCCGCCAAACGAGGTAATCATGGCTACGATTTCGCACCACGCTGTGATGCGCCACCAGAACCACCGGAGTAAGTACAGTAAGCCAGTCCCGGCACCCACCTGGAGGATAATATTGAAGCTGTCCTGCGCCGTTTGGAGAACAAACACTAATGAAGATGAAAGCACGAACAGGATAACTGTCGCGATGCGTCCGGCCGCGACGTAGTGTTTCTCGCTCTCGCTCTGCCGCAGGAAACGGCGGTAGAAATCGTGAACGAGGTACGAGGCTCCCCAGTTCAGGTGGGTGAGGATGGTGGAGGAGTTCGCCGCCACGAGTCCGCCGACCATCAGCCCGATGAAGCCCGTGGGCAGGAATTTCAACATCGCAGGAAAACCCATGTCGTGCCCGACCAGCGAAGGATCGACGTGCGGGAACGCTTTTCGGATATCGGACAGCTCGGGATAGACGATCAGGGAAGCTAGGGCGACGAGGATCCACGGCCAAGGCCGCAGGATGTAATGCGCGAGGTTGAAGAAGAGCGTGCCGCCAAGCGCGTCCTTTTCGGTCTTAGACGCCAGCATGCGTTGCGCGATGTAACTGCCGCCGCCGGGTTCCGCGCCCGGATACCAGACCGCCCACCACTGCACCGTCAGTGGAATGACGAATATCGCCATGGCAAGATCCCAGTTACTGCTGAAGTCCGGGAGCATGTTCAGGTAGTTCAGCCCATTCGGACCTTTCATGCGGGAGAGCTTGTCGACCATTCCGGCGAGGCCGCCGACCTGCGGCAGCGTGACCGCGAAATAGGCGGCTGCAATGACGGCGGTCATCTTGATGAAGAACTGGACCATGTCGATGACCAGAACTCCCCAGAGCCCGGAATACGCGGCGAAGATCACGTTGAGCAGGCCGACTGCCAGCAGCGTTTGCCAGCGCGTCATCCCAAACAGCACATTCGCGATCTTGCACGCCGCCAGGTTGACCGTCGCCATGATGATGCAGTTGAAGAGCAGACCGAGGTAGATGGCGCGGAATCCGCGGACGGCCTTGGCCGCCGTGCCGGAATACCGGACTTCGTAGAACTCGAGATCGGTCAGAACGCCGGAGCGGCGCCAGAGCCGCGCGTAGAAAAAAACGGTCGACACGCCGGTCAGCGTGAAGGCCCACCACTGCCAGTTGCCGGCGACTCCCTGGGTTCGCACGAAGTTCGCGACGAGGTTCGGCGTGTCGCTGGAGAACGTTGTCGCGACCATGGAGATGCCGGCCAGCCACCACGGCACAGACCGTCCCGAGGCAAAAAACTCTGCCGTGCTTTTCCCGGAACGCTTCGCGAAAAAGAGCGCGGGTACGAAGCAGACGAGGATCGATACGATCGCGATGATCCAATCAAGCGGATGTAGAGTCATGGGTGGTCCTCCAACCGGTTACTGACGGCTGGCCGGCGGCACAATGCCGTTCATGCGGGCGTAAACAACCATCTGTCCGTAGTGGTCGAAGGAATGCCAGACAGCGATGTCGATGGCGCCGAGCTTGGACATTTTGCCGTCGCCGAACGGGCTGGCCATAAGCTCAGTCGCGTTCTGCGCGGTTAGCGACTTGGCAGCGCGGTGTGCATACGCGAACGCGTCCTTCAGATATTTCGCGATCTCCGCCTTCGTGGTGACGCTGGCCGGACCGTTCTCTCCTTCGCCCGCTGAGCTCGGGACCTTTTCGCCGAGGGCCGCCGCCGAGACCATGTAAATCACGGCTCCGACATGCTTGGCCTGTTGCGCGAAGGTGCGCACGCCTTTGAACTCTCCGGCGGTGGGCGCGAAGTTCATGGCTTGTTCGGGCATCGCCTCGACGAGCGGGACGATCTCGCGCTCGATTCCGCTAAGGGAACCATCGACGATCGTGGCCACGGTGGGGGCCGGCTTGTCGGCGGCGAAAACAAATGGGGCGCATGCCAGCGCGAATGCGAAGCTACGGAGCTTTAGAGTCATGCACATTAGTTTACGCTGAGGGAGGCAGCGACGATGGCAACGGCAAGAGAGAAGTATGACCTCTATTGGAAACGCTTCCTGACGTCGCCAGTCTCGAGGACGTTCATTACTCGATCTATGTTCGAGAACGAGTTGAGCGGGCGCGATCGGCAGCGGAGCACGGCAAGCTGATTCAGCAAAACGAAATTGAGAGCCGGATACGCCGGTGGCTCGACGGGTGACGGGGACAGAGTCCGCATGGCAGATGCTGGAATGCGCGGCAAGCTTCATCGCGCGGGCGCCCCGGTACGCGGCTGCGCTTTTCGAAAGAGGCGCGGCCGCGAATCCGGCGTGATCGTCTTGGCGTTCCGGCACGGCGCCCGCCGTTTTCCTGCCGGCCTGGTGTAGCGGCAAGTCGCCGCACGTTTTCCGATGTGCCTCCTTTCCCGCAACAAGTTCTCCGGTTACAATGACGGGCGGAGGGCAAAAGAGACTTTTATGTCCGATTCCAGGCTGGACTACGACTTTATCGTGATTGGGTCCGGCTTTGGAGGCAGCGTCACCGCGCACCGGTTGACCGAGAAGGGGTACCGGGTGGCGGTCATGGAGATGGGCAAGCGCTGGCGGCCGGAGGATTTCCCGAAGAGCAACTGGAAGATCTGGCGCTGGATCTGGCGGCCGGGGCTGGCGCTGCGGGGTTTCTTCAACCTGCGGATTTTCCGGCACGCGCTGATCATGCATGGCTGCGCGGTGGGTGGCGGCTCCATCACGTACGCGAATACGCTGCTGGTGCCCGACGACCGGATCTGGGAGAAAGGCTCGTGGGCGGGGCTGGCCGACTGGAAATCCGAGATGCCCCGGCATTACGCGGAGGCCTCGCGGATGCTCGGCGTCACCGAGAACCGCATCCTGGGCCCCGCCGACCACTTCCTGAAGCGCGCGGCCGACGCCGCCGGCGTCGGACATACGTTCTATCGAACGCGCGTGGCTGTGTTCCAGGGAGCGGAGGGCGAAGTTGGCGGCAAGACGGTCCCGGATCCCTACTTCGGCGGCGAGGGCCCCGAGCGCACCACCTGCAACGGATGCGGCGGATGCATGGTGGGATGCCGGTTTAACGCGAAGAACACCCTGGACAAGAACTACCTGTATTTTGCGGAAAAGAACGGAGCGCAGGTCTACCCGGAAACGCGGGTGGTGGACGTCGTGCCGCTGAACGGGAAGGCGGACGGCGGCGATGGCTACGAGGTCCGGACGGAAAGATCGACCGCGTGGCTGCGCCGTGAGCCGGCGCGGTTCACCTGCCGGGGCGTGGTGCTTTCGGCGTCCGCGCTCGGCACCATGGACCTGCTCTTCCGGCTGAAGGAGAAAGAATCGCTGCCCCGCATCAGCGACACGCTCGGCGACCGCGTGCGCACCAATGCCGAGTCGCTCATCGGCGTTCGGGTTCCCGGCATGAGTGAGGATTTCTCGAAGGGCATCGCGATTGGATCGGGCATTTATATTGACGAGCACACGCACATCGAGGCCGTGCGCTACCCCTCCGGCTCGGATGCGATGGCGTTGCTCAGTACCGTGCTGACCAGCGGCCGGCCGGGCTGGACTCGGATTCTGGCGTGGCTGAAGATGCTGGCGGTGTCGCTCGCATGCCATCCGATCCGGACGGTCCGCGCGCTGCACCCGTTCGGATGGGCCCGGGAGTCGCTAATCCTGCTGTGCATGCAGACGCTGGACGGGCACATCGACATGCGCATGCGCCGGCCTTGGTTCTGGCCTTTCCGGAAGGTGCTCGCCAGCCAGGGAGACCGGATTCCCACCTACATCCCGGAGGCCAACGCGTTCGCGAAGAAGGCGGCGGACCTGATCGGCGGGACCGCGATGAGCATGGTGACCGAAATTCTGTTCGACATCCCCGGGACAGCGCACATTATGGGCGGCTGCCCGATGGCCGACTCGGCGGAGCGCGGCGTGGTGGATGGGCGGAACCGCGTCTTCGGCTACCGGAATATGTATGTGTGCGACGGGTCGGTGTGCGGGTCCAATCTGGGCGTGAACCCGAGCCTGACGATCACCGCGCTGACCGAACGGGCGATGAGCTACATCCGTCCCGCCGCCGAGACGGAATGGAACGACTCCGCGGAAAATTTGCATACTCCCGAGCTGTTCGGACGTATAAGCAATTAGAGGGTCACCATGCTGGCATTCCTGCCGCTGTTGGCGAGCGTTCTTGCGTCTGAACCGGACGCCGGCGCGATCATGGCAAGGGTCGCCGAAAACGTCGAGAAGGCGACAGACGCGCGCAGGCAGTACGTCTACCGGCAACTCGTCCGGAGCAGCCTGGTTAAGTCGAACGGCCAGGCGACGCGGAAGAAGAAGCGCGAGTACCACGTTTTTCCAGGCGAGAAGAATACGGAGAAGAAACTCGTTTCCTTCGCCGGCCAGTATCGCAAAGGCAAGGCGATGATCGACTACTCCGAGCCGGGGTTCGAGTACAAGGGCATCGATATCGACGGCGATCTGATCCGGGATCTCACGGACGATCTGGTCAACGACAAGGAGTCGCGGGACGGGATTCCGCATCATCTTTTCCCGCTGAACGCCAAGAAAGTGGGTGCATATTCCTTTGCCTGGAAGGGCGAGACCGAGTACAAGGGCCGGAAAACGTACCAGATCGCGTTCGAACCGCGCACGAAGAAGACCTGCGTCGAGATAGGCAGCGATTCCGAGGGCGATTGCGACGAAGCCTGGAAGGGCGAGGCGTGGATCGACGCCGAAGAATTGCAGCCCGTCCGCATCACGACAGACCTGGCGTTCAAAATCCCGTGGGGAGTACGGGTTTTCCTGGGAACGAATCTGCGCCGGACTGGATTCTCGATCACCTACGTGCGGGTGGCCGGGAATGTCTGGTTTCCGGCCACCTATGGGACCGAGTTCCGCCTCGATGTGTTGTGGGGGTACAAGCGCACCGTTACCCTGTCGATGGAGAGCAGCGAGTTCCAGAAGACCGACGCAAACTCGAAGATCGAGTACCACGTGGCAGACCCGGTTACCCCTTGATTTCCCGTGTCACCCGCAGGAGAGGGGCGCTGAGATCTGTCCCGGCCCGGACTGTGTTTTCGCAAAGGCAAGTTTTCGCGACTTCCGCTCAACTCTTCCTTTGACTCTTCGGCGGTAATGGCATTTCGAAGAAGTCATAGCTGCGCATTCCGATGATGTCGATCAGTCGTTCCGAAGTGATGGCGATCAGTGCGGAGCGAAGCGACGCAGGACTTTCTCAGTGTGAATCAGTGATCGACATCCGTCAAGAGTCTGACTGGTTTTCTTTGCTCCCGACTCC
>JANXRE010000115.1 GCA_025353165.1 Acidobacteriota bacterium
GCCGGTAGTACCATGAGGATCTCCTTCACTGGAACCCCCAATATCACGTGCACTGCGCATTCCGATGATGTCGATCACTGATTCACACTGAGAAAGTCCTGCGTCGCTTCGCTCCGCACTGATCGCCATCACTTCGGAACGACTGATCGACATCATCGGAATGCGCAGTGCACGTGATATTGGGGGTTCCAGTGAAGGAGATCCTCATGGTACTACCGGCAATCACCTGCAGAAGTGGCTCGCGGATCGCGGTGGATAACCTTTACCGCCAAGGCGACCGGTGGCGCAGCTCGGGCAACTGACTACGCGAGCTGCTTACGTCGATGCGAATCCTGCGGGGTCCGTTTAAACGGCTTGCCGGCCTAAATCGCGAGCGGCAGCGACGCAGCGCCGAGAAGCTGTTTGAATCGGGCCCATGCGGCCCGGAAACGAACGCAATTTCATTCGCTGGGTTCCGAGGATCACCTAACCTGGACCGTATTCAGGCTTCTTCAACAAGAGCAGACGCTTGGACACGCATTCGGCCGTCCCGACCAAGCACCGGATGTACTGTTCTGGGGTGCTCCGGTCCCGGAGGGCGCCGCCGCTGCGCAAGGGCTTCGGCAGAAGGGACGGGATCTGGAGAAGATCGTCTTGTCGCGCGCGGTGCGCTGGCACCTGGAATCGCGGATTCTGTGTCACGGAAACAAGACGGTGGTCTTCGACCGATCGACCGCTGTCCTCCGGCTTCCTTACGGTCGCGGCTCGGAAACGCCTTCTGAGCCGCGCGCTTTAGCAAGCGGCCGGAACGGACGGGCCATCCCCTACTGCCCTTTCTGCATGCCCGCCAGCATCCGCTCGAATTTCTGTTTCTGATCCCGATTGAGCAAGGCCATGATCCGCGCTTTGCCGCTGGACTTGACTTCCGTCAACTGGTCCTGAAGCGTCTGATAGTAAATGGCCGTGTCGTCGACGACAACCGCTATCTGCCGGGACTGCTCGGGAGTCAGGTTCAACTCATTCTTGCATTTGGTGAGCAGCTGGACTTTATTGGCCTTGCCGAATCCGGCGCTCGCCGGGTGCAAAAACTCGTGAAGACCAACGCTCATCCCGACGGCGCCCGTGAGCGCCCCGGCGAGGAACACGAGTGTGAGAATCGTCAGGACCCGGGGGTTCGACCAGGAAGCTCGTCCGTCGGCTATCATCGGCTATTACCGATAGGTCGCGAGACTGACGAAGACGGCGTTGCGGACCTGCGGCTGATCGACCGAGCCGTAGAGCGCGGGGCTCGGCACATCTTCGTTGTCTGCAACCGTGGTCGCAAGGGAAGCCGGCTCCATCTGCATGGGCGCCGGCCGGTTCATCGGCTCGCCGGACACTAGGAATACACCCATGATCACAGCCAGCACCGCCGACGCGATCGCCAGACGCGGGCCGAACGCCGGCTCCAGGAATATGCTCCAGATGGAGAAGGGCCGCTGCGAGTCGATCCTCTCCAGCACCCTGGCATAGAAACCGGGCCGGGGATCGGCCTCTTCCGCGGCGCGCAAGCAGCGCAACAGCATCGCCTGCGACTCCATGGCGTCCCACTCGGCGCGGCAATCGGAACAGGAATCCAAGTGAGCCGTTACACCCTCGGGGAGGCTTCCCCGCCGGGCCAGACAATCCTCAAGATGAGCTCGAACTTGCTCATGCATATTCTCTTCCCTCAATCAGTGCCGCCCCAACGGGCGGACGTTTCCTACCCACACGTTTCATTCCGAGCGAGTCCTGGAAAGCCGGCCTGCGGCTTTTACCAACTTCTGGCGCGCGCGGAACAACTTAACCTTGATTGTATTCCCGTTCATCCCCGTCATTTGCGACAATTCCTCGACGGAGTGGCCTTCCACTTCCTTCAGCAGGATCAGGTTGCGATCCTCCGCGGAAATCTTGGATAGCAATTTCGTGGCGAGATCGCGTCTCGCCAGCGTTTCGTCCACCAGCGGCGCCGCATCGCGGGCCGAGCCGGAACTCTCCATGCGGAGCGCGTCTTCCTCGCTGAAGTCGCTCTCGTAAACCAGCTTTCGGACTCTTTTCTTCCGCAGGTAATCGTAGCACTCGTTGACCGTGATCTTATAGATCCAGGTGAGCAGCGAGCTGCGAAAATCGAAATTCCGGATGGAGAAGTAGATCTTCGCGAAGACCTGCTGGGAGATGTCCTCGGCGTCGTTGTGATTCCGAAGGATGCCGTAGATGATGGAGAACACCTTCGACTGGTAGCGCTCCACGATCTCGCGGAAAGCCAGTTCATCCCTGGCCTGCACGCGCTTTACAAGCGCCGCTTCTTCAGAATTGCGGTGATCCACTCTGGTCGTCTTCGCCCGAAGCCGATCGTCCGCAAGGGGAAACGGTAGTACGCCGCTTGTTAGTACGCTACTCATGCATCCTCACAGACGTACTTCGAAAAGCGGCGGTTTCAACCACTTGCGGCGAGTTTACGCCGGGAAAAATAGGGACAGACAGCCTGTTCCGCCAGAGTTTGAATTCAGAATCGACGGATTACAGCGGCGGAAATGGCTGTCTGTCCCCCTTCATGTAACATACCAGATTTGGGAAGCACGGCGCGCGCCCTTGTCATCCAAATGGGGATGCCGGGCGTTGTACAATGGAGGCAACAGCAGTAATCTTAAGCAGAGAGGCAAGGGCAAATGATTCAATTAACCGAAACGGCAGTCGGCAAAGTCCGGGAGATCCTGGACAGCCAGGAACCGAAACCCGCCGGGCTTCGCATCTCCGTGGTAGGCGGTGGGTGCTCCGGATTCAGCTATTCCATGGCCTTCGAAACGAGCCCCGGAATGCTCGACAAGACGTACAGCTTTGATGGGCTGAGTGTTTTTGTGGACCAGGCGAGCATGCTATATCTGGATGGCGCGGAAGTGGATTACGTCGAGTCGCTGGAGGGAGCGGGTTTCAAGTTCAACAACCCGAACGTGAAATCCACCTGCGGATGCGGCAGCTCGTTTAGCGCGTGAGTAGCGGGCGATAGAAAAGGTAAAGGCCGGGCTTCAGGGCCCGGCCTTTTGTTGTTAATAAGCGATTTCGCAGGGTCTACCGGCGTCGGCGAACGATGGCCAACCCAACCAAGCCCAGCCCAACCAGCGCGGCCGTAACAGGCTCCGGCACCGAGGACGGCGCGGACTGGTAAAAGTTCATTTCGATCTTCTGGATCGGACCGCCACCGCAGAGTCCAGGGGGCCCGCACGGTGGGGGCGGAGCGGGGAGCGAGCCCATTCCTAAGAGCCCAACATTGACGCTGTTTGTAGGCGCCAACATACCCTGATTGAACACAGTTGCAAAACTCGAACCGCTCGTCATCAGCGACATTGCGTTATACGAACCGGTCGAGGTGGCGTTGTTTGGAACGTTACCGGCGAGGATCTCCTGGACGACGCCATGGACTTGAAAACCGTTGGTCAGGGTGACGTCGTATCCGAGCGAGAAATTGATCGGGCCGAGTTGCGGCTTCGAGAACCTAAGCGTGACAATCTCCGGGTCGGTTCCGTATTGACCTGCAGCCGGAACCTCGATCTGGATGGTTGCTGTTCCTGTGTATCCCGCCGCCGAGAATGACCAATTCGTGAAATTCACGGCGTCCGATGTACAGTTGGCGAGCGAGCCCACGTTGATTTGCGAAGTACCGCAAGATGGGTACCCATACGCTGTCGCGGCAATCGCGAGCAGTGCTAGCATTCCTAATTTTTTCATTACTTGGAGGCCTCCGAAGTCTCCTCTAATGCTCTACTACTGGAAGTATACATGGACCGAGCCAGCTTGCCTAGAGGAAATTTGCAGAAATTGCCCTCGGGGGTACCAGGTGAAACAGAAATTTTACGTAATAGTAATTAATCTTACTGAACATGCATCAAGAGGCCCCGAGTTCCTTCCCCGTCTGAAATATAATGGTCACACGCATTGATGCTCGAAGG
This sequence comes from Acidobacteriota bacterium, assembly GCA_025353165.1. Taxonomy (GTDB): domain Bacteria; phylum Acidobacteriota; class Terriglobia; order Bryobacterales; family Bryobacteraceae; genus TMP-7. Next base: position 3,945 of record JANXRE010000115.1, read on the forward strand.
ACTCCTTACCGAACAACGCAATCCGGCGAGCCGCAACATTGACGCATTGCCCACGGAACAGGTACTGCGCATCATGAACGAGCAGGACCGGCAGGTGGCCGACTCGGTGATGAAGGAAATCCCCCGCATCACGATGGCGGTTGACACCATCGTGGAGGCGATCCACCGCGGAGGCCGGCTGTTCTACATCGGAGCCGGCACCAGCGGACGGCTCGGCGTCCTGGACGCGGCGGAATGCCCGCCCACGTTCAATGTGGATGCGACCCTCGTGCAGGCCATCATCGCCGGAGGCGAGACCGCGTTGACCCGGTCCACGGAATCCAGCGAAGACAGCGCCGACGCCGGGGCCGCGGACTTAATGGAGCGCGGATTCGGGCCCCAGGACGTGCTGGTGGGAATCGCGGCAAGCGGCCGGACTCCCTACGTCCTGGGAGCGATCCGGAAGGCCCGGGAGTTAGGCGCGGTCACGGCCGGGATCAGTTGCACGCCCGATTCGCAGTTGTCGCAAACGGTGCATATCCCCATCGAGCCGAAGCCCGGTCCGGAAGTGATCGCGGGGTCCACCAGAATGAGGGCCGGCACGGCGACGAAGCTGGTGCTGAACATGCTTAGCACGGCGGTGATGATCCGGCTGGGGCACGTCTACGGCGACCTGATGGTGAACGTGCAGCCCAAGAACGAGAAACTGGTCGACCGGGCGCGGCGCATCGTCGCCGCGGCGGCGGAGGTGGACTACCCGGAAGCGGCGCGCCTGCTTGAGCAGTCCGGCCAAAACGTCAAGACGGCGATCGTGATGGGCCGGCGCAAGGTGGGCCGCGTCGAAAGCGAGCGGCTTCTCGAGCAAGCCAACGGGCGCATTTCGAGCGCGCTCAAAGGCTGACACCCTATTTTTCATGGATAAATTCGTAATTCAGGGCGGCGCACGGCTGGAGGGGCAGATTGCCACCAGCGGCGCAAAGAACTCGGCATTGCCGGCGCTGGCCGCGTGCCTGCTGACCGAGGAGCCGGTGAAGCTGATGCGGATCCCCCGCGTGCGCGACATCCGCACCATGGAGAAGCTGCTGAACCACACCGGAGCGCAGGTGGATATTCAGGGCGGGCAGGTGCTGGTGACCTCCGGCCGGGTCGCGCGCCCCGAGGCTCCGTACGATCTGGTGAAAACGATGCGGGCGTCGAGCCTGGTGCTGGGACCGCTGGTGGCCCGGACCGGCCGGGCGCGAGTTTCGATGCCGGGCGGCTGCGCCATCGGCTCGCGTCCCATCAATTTGCATGTCGCCGCGCTCGAACTGCTGGGAGCGCAAGTTACGCAATCCCACGGATACGTCGAGGCGGTTGCGCCCGACGGACTGCGGGGCGCGACGGTTACCTTCGACCGGATCACGGTGACCGGCACCGAAGACGTGCTGATGGCGGCGGTGCTGGCGCGGGGCGACACGATTATCGAGAACGCGGCCCGCGAGCCGGAAGTCGGCGACCTCGCGGACCTGCTGGCTAAGATGGGCGCGAAGATCGAAGGCGCGGGCAGCTCGACGATTCGCGTTCAGGGCGTCGGCCGGCTGCACGGAGCCACCCACACCATCATCGCGGACCGCATCGAGGCCGGCACGTTTCTCTGCGCGGGCGCGATGACCGGCGGCGATTTACTGATCACCGGATGCATCCCGGAGCACCTGCGCGCGCTGATCGGGAAGCTGCAGCACGCCGGAGCCGATATCTCCGAAGAGCCGCCGGACGCCTTGCGCGTGCGCGGCGGGAAACTGCGGGCCGTCGATATGACGACCGAGGAGTATCCCGGCTTCGCGACGGATTTGCAGGCGCAGTATATGTCGGCGATGACGCAGGCCGAGGGCATATCGTTTATTACCGAGACCATCTTCGAGAACCGTTTCATGCACGCGCAGGAGCTGATGCGAATGGGTGCGAACATTCGCATTGAAGGCCGGCAGGCGGTGGTCGCCGGGCGGACCGAGTTGACCGGCTCGCCGGTGATCGCGTCGGACCTTCGCGCCAGCGCGTCGCTGGTACTGGCGGCGCTGGTGGCCCGCGGGGAAACGGTGATCGACCGCGTGTACCATATCGACCGCGGCTATGAGAAGATCGAGACCAAACTCGCGCAGGCCGGCGCGAGTATCCAGCGTGTAACCTGAGGCTTAATATTGGTGACGTGGCGCACGCACCCGTGCGTGCCGCGTCGGCACTCTTGCCGACGCATGGCGAGCCGGAAGAAACTGTGTCGCGAGGAATCGCGACACGGCACGCACGAGCGCGTGCGCCACGTTAGAAATGGCCTATGACTCATTCACCCGGTTTTCTGGCTCTGGTCAACGACGCGAAATCGCGCGTCGAGCAGATTGACATCGAGCGGTACAAGGGGATGCGCGCAGCCGCCGAGCCGCACGTTCTGGTGGACACGCGCGAGGACCACGAGTGGACCGCCGGCCACGTCGCGGGCGCGGTTCACCTGAGCAAGGGAATCATCGAACGCGACATCGAGTCGAGAGTTCCTGACAAGGACGCGACACTGGTGCTGTACTGCGGCGGCGGATTCCGCTCAGCGCTGGCGGCCGACGCGCTTCAGAAGATGGGCTACACACACGCCATCTCGCTGGACGGCGGTTGGCGGGCGCTGCAGCCGTCAGGAATCCCGTTGGAGTGATGCCCTACACTGGGACTCCATGTCAAGGTTAGCCATCCTCGCCTCCGTTGCGGCTTGTGCGCCGGTGCTGTGGGCCGCCAGTTCTCCGGCCCCCTGGGACGCCCCCTTTGCCTCTGACAATCGCGCCATTTCCGAGGCTGCGCGCAAGGTAGACCGCCCCGGTTCGCTGGGTGTGGTTCTGCTTCTCGAGGACGATCAGTTTCTAACCCATAAAGATGGGCGAGTGGAGGAAACCTCGCGCGTCGTGTACCGCGTGGACCGGCAGCAGTCGGCGGAGGCATTCTCCTCGGTCAACCGGCCGTACCAGCCCTGGTTTCAGGAGAAACCGGAGCTCCGGGCCCGAGTGATCACCCCCGATGGGACGGTCCACTGGCTGGATGTTAAGACCATTTCCGATTCACCCGTGCGGCAGATTGACGCCAACATCTATTCCGACGCGCACCTGATCCGCGCCCCGCTGCCCTCGATGTCGGCCGGAGCCGTCATCGAGTACGAGTTCCGCGTCCGGGACAAGACGCCGCTGCTCGAAGCCGGAATCGCGCGCACCATCGTCATCGTAGACGTGGTTCCCACGGAGCGATTTCACGTTGTCATCTGCGCCGAAACTGGCATCCTGTTGAGAACCGCCGCCCGCCTGATTCCAGATTCGGCCATTCACACCGAAACGGGGCGCGACGGAACGCGAGTGGAATGCGAACTCGGACCGCTGCCCACCCGCAAGCGCGGTGAGCCCAATCTGCCCTACGACGAATCGCCCCTTCCGGCGTTATCGTTTTCCACCGGCGAGTCCTGGCAGAAGGTGGCGGCCCGCATCGCCGCTCGCATGCATAAACAGGTGCGCTATACGGCGCTGGAATTAAATCCTGCGCCGCGGCTACGGCGATTGCAAGGACAAAGCGTCTCTTCTGGTCGCGATGCTGCGGGCGGCTGGGCTGAAGGCGGATGTCGCGCTGCTGGCCGCCGGCGACGGCGCCGACTCGGACCCCGGCCTGCCGGGCATGGGCGTGTTCAATCACGCCATCGTATACGTTGAGGCGAACCCGCCCATCTGGATCGACCCGACAATGGCGGACGCGCGCACCGGTTCCCTTCCGCCTCAAGACCAAGGGCGGCTGGCGCTCATCGCCAACGAGAAAACCACGGAACTGGTGAGGATACCGGAGGCGCAATCCAAGGACGCATCGCTGCGATATGCCGTGGAGGTGCGCCTGAGCGATTTCGGACCGGGAACGGTGACCGCCAGCCTCGACGCCTCAGGCACCCTGTCGGAAGCCGTGCTCAGGGCCGTCTACGCCGACGGAGAGAAGTCCGGGCGCGAGGCCGCCGAGAAGTGGGTGAAGCAGTCTTTTGGGGCGAAATCCCTGGGCCGCTTTGAGGCCATGCCCCGCGACGACATGTCCGGGCCGTACAAAATAACGGCGGAAGGCTTGCACTGCTCCACGACGTCCACCAACCTCGACGATGCAACCGCCGAACTCGGATACGGCGAACTGCTCACGTCTTTCCCCGCCGGACTCTTCGCGCCGGACGGCGACGACCCGGAATCCAAGAAACCCCGCGAGCGCGATTTCATTCTGCCCCAGGCGTTCCGGATCGAATACCGGTATCATGTGACGCCTCCGCCGCTGTACCGCATCGGCGGCAGCCTAACGCCATCCGAAACGAAACTGGGCGGCGCGGTGCTGTCGCGCCAATTCAGCAAGAACGCCGACGGCACCGTCGACGCTACCTACCGCGTGGATAGCGGGAAGAGGCGCTGGACCGCGGCCGAGGTGGAAGCGTTCCGGGCGGCGATCAAGCAGAGCTTGCCGTCGACCTCGGATACCCTCACCTTCGCCAGTGAAACCGGAGAATACGTCGCCCTGGGCCAGACCAGCAAGGCGATCGGCCTGCTGCGCGAACGCCTCGGTACGAGCGGGGGCAGCGCGATCCTCCACGCCCGCCTATCCCGTCTGGTGCTGCTTTCGGCCGGGCTCGGCGGCGCGGCGGTGGCCGAGGCGAAGATCGCGACAGAGCTCGATCCGAAATTGAGCGTCGCCTGGCAGGCGCTCGGCTGGGCCTACGAGCACGATACTTTCGGGCGGCGGATGGAAGGCAACTGGAACTCTGCCGAAGACTTGAGATGCGCCCGCAAGGCCGTGGAGATGGATCCGGATAGCTCGTCTGCGAAGATGGATCTCGCGAGTCTCCTCGAGCGCGACGAGAGAGGGACGCGCTACGGGAAGGGCGCGCGTGTGCAGGAGGCGGTCGACCTGTACCGGGAGGTTCTGAAGAATTGGCAGAACAGTTTGGCGCAGCAGAACCTGGCGACGGCGCTGCTGCTGCTGCGGCAGTGGAAGTCCGCCAAAGAGGAGGCCGGAAAGTGCGAGGGCGATCTGAAAACCGTCCTGCTGGCTGCGATATCCGCCGTCGAGGAAGGCCCGGAGCGGGCGACGGCCAACTTGTCTTCGGCATATCCGGACCCGAGGCAGCGCTTTCGAATGTTCCTGCGGACCGTTTCCGCCCTGAACCAGATAGGCGAGCCGGAAAAGGCGCAGGTCATCACTGAAGCCGCGGCCCGCATCCCGGGGGTGTCTGAAGAGGATACGCGATACCGGGACCGGACCGCGGCCCTCGCGCCCGAGAACGATCCGCGGTCGCCAGTACAACGTCTGATAACGGAGGCATTTCGAGGAAATACGGCGGCCGCCATCGCCGCATCCCTGTTCTCGAAGCGCAGCGGGGTGGATCCCTCCCGGCTGAGGCGAATCCAAGGCGGGCTGCTCGCCCTGCGGCGGCAGGTGGACAGCGATGAGAGCGCCCTGTCCTTCGCCCTCTCCAGCATCATTACCGAAAAAATCTGCGACGAGCCGGAGATCTACCGGACCTCTCCGGTGTCGACGATGCCGGTGAAGATCCCAACCATGTACGTGATGGCGGAAGATGGGACCTACCGCATAGCCGGCTTCGCTCCCGAGTCGATGGCGGCGATCGGCGAGGTTGTGTTGGGCCTGGTGTCGAAGAACAAAATTGAGCCGGCCCACCACCTGCTCGACCAGACGGTTTCCGGAGCGGGGGGCGATTGGGGTTCCCGGCCGGACGGCACGGGGGTGCCTTCCATTCGGGCGCTCTGGTCGGGCATGACGCCGGAACTGCGCGGCGCAAACTCGATTCGGCTGGCGGCGGCCGGCATGATCGGCCTGGGCGGCGGCGCTCGGGCCCTCCCCATTTTGACGGAAGCCCGGCTAAAGGCGACGAAAGCTTTCGACCGGGCGCAAATCGACAAAGCCATCTGCGAGGCGCTGGCCAGAACGAACAAATGGAGCGAACTGGCCGCGGCGGGCAAAACGCTGGAGGCGTCGGCAATGTTCTCCGAGGAAGGCTTCCGCTACGCGACGCAGGGTCTGGCGGGCGCGAAGAAGTGGGCGGAGCTGGATCTGGAGGCGCGGAAGAGGTATCAACTGAATCCGAGCAACCGGTTCGCGCTGCGCACGGTTGCGCTGGCCAAGGCTTTGCAGGGCGACGGGCCGGCCACCGCCGAGTGGAGCAGGAAGTTAGCGGCGTCCCCGCTAGCGGATTCGGAAGATCGCATGGTCTCCGCCTGGATCGCGCTGCGCTTCGGCCCGGTGAATGCGCAGACGCTCGCCAGCCTGCAGAAGTACGGCGGCCAAGGCGAGACTGCCCTCTACCACTACACGGTGGCGCTGCTCTTCGCCGCCCTGAAGCAACCCGAGAAAGCCCAGCAGGCCCTGATGCTCGGTGTCGATTCCGAGGAATACTCGCAACTGGACGCAGTGGCATGGGCGGCCTACGCCCGGATCTGCGAGGCGTACGGATTCGCCGGCGAAAGCGCGGCGGCCCTCGACCGGGCCCGCGCCGCGCGGACGGATCACGTTGAACTCATGAGTCTGCTGCGGCTGTAGGGCGCTTGAAATCCAGTGCGTCCTCCATCGCGGTGCCGCAGCGCAGCACAGCGGAATCCGCAAACAAGGGACCGGCAATCTGCAAGCCCGCCGGGAGGTTCCCGGAAACCCCGCAGGGAAGAACCAGCGCCGGAAGCCCGAGCGCGTTGATCGCCCGCACACACCTGGTAGTCAGAAGCCGGACGTCGGAGCTCTCCATCATAGCAATTCCCGTGAGGAGATGAGGTCGCGCCCCAGTCGAGTAAAGTGATACTAGCTGGTTCGTCATCGATGCCGAAGGGATAGTGGAGCCATCGAGGTAGATAGTTCAAGCCTTTGTCAGGGGCTTCCGTTAAAGGTCGCGGAGACCGACAACTGGCCCTGCCCGCCCACGGACTGCGACGTCCAATTGGTCGGCTGGCCGGGCGTGGAGTTTAAGCTGGTCGTACCACTGGTGTAATGCCTCGTGCCATCCATGCTCTGGTAGTTGAAGGTGATTATCTGCCATGATTGCCCGCGACCCTCAAGCGTCCGCGGCGGGATCGCGCACACCGCCGGAGTGCCGGGAATCGGGCTGCGGAAGAGGCGCACGCACTACTCATCGCCTCCTCTCCAGTTCGGCGCCGCCGCTTCAACAATCACCGACGATAGCTCGGCCTGCACGATCGCCGTCACGCCGAAATCACCGTGATTCTCGCGCTTTCAGCACTTGAAAAGTAACCGGCTTTGCTCGGATTGTCACCGTTCCGCCGTTCCCGACGCGCTGCACACGCCGTACCAGCACCGTGTAGCTTCCCGGTTGGCTGAGATCCCACCACTCCGAGAGCGGAATCTGATGAGTCATCGTGGTGTTTGGGCCGAAATAGACTCCACGGGCGCTGAACATAAGACCCGGATCCTTGGCGGCTTTGCCGCCTTCTGTCATCTGAACGGCGCTCTGATTCGGGCCACAGAAAACAACGACATCAAAAAGATCGAGCAAAGTTATGTACACAACGCGAGGCCCACGTCCACCATCCTCCGTGCCTTTCATAGTAACCGATAACGTAACGGGCGCACCCAGCGCAAACGTCTTTCCATTCGCGTAAGCCGAAAGAACGAGGGGCGGATGGAGCCGAGTTGCCTTGGATTCAGCTTGGCCGCTGCCGCCGCGTGGGTGTGCCAATAGGGCAATCGTCACCAGCGGGAGTAGTGTGCCTGTTATGAACCCCATGTCGTGACGCCTCACTGAAACCTGTATGACGTTATATTACTGGACCAAACCGGCAGCGTCGTCGATGCGACGCCCCCGGAAGAGGCCTTTGCAGGAGGTGGGCTGGAGTCCAGCGCCCACACGTTGCCTGCTCCTTTCGTGGCTGCACCGCTCCATGACCATGTCATGCTGGCGAGCGTTACCCAGATACTGTTCGCCCCGCTTGGCTGGTACATGACATCAGTCGTGAAGGCCTTGGACTGCAAGGCATGTTTCAGGTTCGTTTGTAGCGAAATGCCCGGCGAATCATCGAGGGCGAAAGTGCCCGTCTTCGAGGCGGGGAAGGACTCGGATTGGCCCGCGTACTGGGGAGTGGTATCCAGTACATAAGCGCCATTTGTTGAAAGAGTCTGTACGGTTCCCTGGGGATCCAGGGTGATGGAGTTCGATGCCTCGATGAGTTGGGTCAGAGCCACAGATCCCGCTCCTCCGAGGGGTGTCGTCACCGTGGTCGTCCAAGTGATACCGTAAGTCGTCCCATTTCCAAGCCCGAGAGTTGGGGCGGTGCCGACGCAATTGGACGTACAAACCTGAACAGCGCCGACTACGTTGGTGATGGTAGCCGTCGGAGCAAGCACTGAGAATGTCGTCGAAGCTGCGAACGGCCCACTACCATCGCTGAGTGTCACGCTATAGGTAACCGTGTTGGCGCCAGACGCGATCCAATAGAACGTCGTGGTGGTAGCATTGGGAGAAGAATAGGACGTCACGACCGCGCTGGTGGAACTCTGAGTATAGTTCGCAATTACGTTGCCCTGCACGCTCCAAGACTGGCTCTGCACACTGAGACCTGTCGGCAAAGAATATTGGGTGGACAGGGCTATCTGCTGCCCGACAATTACCGTCGTTTTCTGGTTTGTCACGTCGCTCCCCCCATACCATATCGTTGGTGTCACTTTCCCGGTTCCACTCGGATTCGCCTGGGATTGGGCGGGGCAATAAGGCGGCGTCTCTGTGTTGCGGGGCGCCTGACCGGAGAAACTCCCAGAGCCGACGCTGACGGCCTGAATCGAACTGCCAGTGAATTTGAATATACCAGTATTGCCGGACGAGTACACGGTTGATGAAGATATGTCAAAACTTCCCAAATTGCTATTGTTGCAGTCATACCTCCTCTGAACGGTCGCAATGAGTTGGGTTTGCAAGTACCCAAGAGTAAGGCTAGAAGGAGACAGCCAGGTGTCGGACGTGTTCGGCGTGAAGTACGGGAGATTGCAGTTACAGGGATAGAAGCAGCCATAACTAGCCGCAACGCCCTCTTGGACGTTATAGATCTCCGCCCGGCCGATCAGCGAGTCCGGCTCTTCCTGGAACCAGAGCACTTTCCCGCTGCCGGAGGCGGGTAGTGAATTGCCGTCCAGATCCTTCCTCCCTCCAGCGGTGACCTCGCGGAGATTCAGAGAGACCGTCTGAAACGGTTCTAACGCCACCCGCGGCAATGTGTACTGCCCGCCGTCAAATCGCAGGACGACCATAGCGTAAACGGCCCTGGAAAGCACGTTCTTGAGCACTACGATCGTGTTGAAGCCCCCATCCACGCGCCAAGGGTGGGCTCCGCTGGATCGGTACATCCCGGCTTGCGGGTCCCTGACGGGCGTGTCGAAGGCCAGGTCCCCTGAGCCGTCAAGGCTCACCAGTTTTGCGATTACGATCCCGGGCGCCCCCGTGTAAGAGACTTCCAGGCCAGCATCGACGAGCGTGTCCGTGCCGAGCGCGTGCAGCCTCTCTGTTGCGTCGATCTCGGATACCTCGGCCGCTCCTAAGAACGGGTTCGCGATTTGAACGTGGTTTGCACCATGGTGCGTCGTGTAATCCACCGATACGACCGCTTGGGTGGGGGAGGCTGATGTGTTCGCAAGCGACAGAATGGCACTGAAACGTTCGGCTTGCGGCAGCCCGAGGTTATCCGGGGCAGGGCCGCTGTAGAAATGGGCTCCCGCGAGCGTGTTGGACGCCGCCTCGCCCGGATCCACAAACCGGAGGGTCGATGAGAAGCCGGCCTCATTGAACACGATGCCGACTGCGCTCAGCGCGCCTGGCGCGCCATCATGACGCAGGGAGATCAGGGCCGGCCAGCCCGCTTTGCCGCTGGCAAGGGCGCTCAACTCAACAACGTTCGTCGCGCGCGGGCCCAGTTGGATTGCGCCGCGCCCGGCACCGCTGACGTGCAGGTCGTGGCCGCCGAGGTTCGTTAAGGCAACGAAGCCTCGAGCGTTTGCGGAAGGCGCCCACACGAGGGAAGTCAGCCGCGACGTCGTGGCTCCCATGGCCATCTCCGCGTCGAAGCGTTCAACCGGAGCCCAGAACCGAATTATGGGAACGCCCAGCGAGGAAGTCAAGCTCTTTCTTTCGGCATTTTCCGACAATGGCAGGGAGAGTTCTGCTGGGATTTGCGCCATTTTCCCAACCGAGCCGCGCGCAGTGGCTGCGACGCGGCGTCCCACCACCGGGGCATGGGCGCCTACGCCTGCGTCTGCGAAGCTTACGGATTGCCGGGCTAATCCGCCGCAGCCCTCGAACTGGCCCGAAGCGCGTCGAACTCACGAGCCCGCTGGGGCTGTAAGGCTGGTGAAGCCCAGGGCGTCTTCCATCGCCGCGCCGCAGCGCAGCATGGATGCGTCCCCGAATGACGGGCCAATGATCTGCAGGCCGACGGGGAGCTTCTGCGACATACCGCACGGCAGCACCACCGCCGGCCAGCCCAGCGCGTTGATCGCCCGCACACAGCGGGTAGTCAGAAGCCGGACGTCCTCCGGACCCGCGCCGATATCGACGCTGGTCTGCCCGATCTTCGGCGCGGTGGTCGGAGTGGCCGGCAGAAACAGAACGTCGCACGTCTTCCAGATATTCGAGAACTCGCGGTTGAAACGGGCGCGGAGCCGCTGCGCGTTCACGTACGAGCTGGCCGGCAGCATCCAGCCCTGGTCGAGCAGCAACCGGACATCCGGGCCGATCTCGTCGCGGCGCGCACGATGTGGTTCCAGCGCGGCCGCGGCCTCGGCGAGGAGGACGGTCAACGCGACCGCGTTGAATGCTTCCATGTCCGGCGCGGGGACCGGCACGACGCGAGCTCCGATTTCCTCGGCCTTTCGGAACGCGGCGTCGAGAGCGGCGGCTACTCCGGTTTCCAGCTTTTCGAAGTAGAAACTCTCGGGGCGGCCGATTCTCATTCCTTTTATCGAAGGCTCCGCGACGATGCTGAAATCCTTGCCCGTGAGCGCCGTCATGGTGAGCGCGCAATCGCGCACGCTGGCCGCCAAAGGACCGACGTGGTCGAGGGTGAATCCCAGCGGAAACACTCCCCGCTTGCTAACGGTTCCATAGGTCGGCTTGAATCCCGCGACGCCGCAGAACGAAGCGGGAATCCGGATCGACCCGCCGGTATCCGTGCCCAGGGCCATCGCGCAAATGCCCGCGCCGACCGCCGCGCCAGAGCCGCCGCTCGACCCACCGGGAATCCGCTCGCGATCCCAGGGATTCCGGACCGCTCCGAAGTGCGGATTGTTGGACGTGATCCCGTAGGCCAGTTCGTGCAGTCCGGTCTTGCCGACGATCACCGCGCCCGCCTTTTCCAGCCGCACTACCACCTCGGCGTCGTGGTCCGGGACATAATCGGCGAAGATCCGTGAGCCGCATGTGGTTCGGACACCCTTCGTACAGACGATGTCCTTGACGGCCACGGGAATTCCGTGCAGCGGCCCTCGGTACTCGCCGCGCCCGAGTTCCGAATCGAGCCGCCCGGCCGCGGCCAAGGCGCTGTCCGCCGTGAGGGTGATGAAGGCGTTCACATCGGCGTGGCGTTCGGCGCGGCGGAGCGCTTCCCTGGTCAGCTCGACGCAGGAAACAGCCCGGCCGCGAAGAGCCGTCGCAAGTTTCTCGATCATCGCGGACTCGCTTGCGGCACAAACGGTTCTTCGTCCGGCGACAGCGTGGGGAGCAGCGCCCGGAGCCGTTCTTCCAGGGCTCCCAGGCGGGCGACCGCAATCGCCAGATCCGCTTCCGCGAGTTTCAGGCCTTGAGCCTCGGCTATCTTTTTCCAATCGGTCATGGCTCAGCCATTCTACAATGTTGTCGATATGCTTCCGCTAGACCACCCCGTTGCGCCCCTGACCCGGCTGACCGAAGACGAGGCGATGTTCCGCGACACCGTCCGGAAATTCGCGCGTGAGCAGATCGCTCCGCACGTCCGTGAAATGGACGAAACGGCCGTGCTCCGCAAGGATCTGCTGAAGCAGCTTTTCGCCCTGGGACTGATGGGCATCGACATTCCCGAACAGTACGGCGGACAGGGAGGCTCGTTCTTTCAGTCGATCCTCGCGATTGAAGAACTGGCGGCCGTGGACCCGTCGATCGCGGTGGTGGTGGACGTCCAGAACACGCTGTTCAGCAATGCCATCCAGCGCTGGGGATCGGAGGAGCAGAAGCGGTCCTTCCTGCCGCGAGTGGCCAGCGAAGTCGTCGGCTCGTACGCTCTGTCGGAAGCCGGTTCCGGCTCGGACGCGTTTGCGCTGGCGACGCGCGCCCGACAGGACGGCGATTCCTGGCTCATCACCGGCCGCAAGCTGTGGATCACCAACGCCGCCGAGGCCGGGCTCTACCTGGTGTTTGCAAATGCCAATCCGGAGGCCGGCTACAAGGGCATAACCTGCTTCCTGGTCGAGCGGGATTCGCCGGGCTTTCAAGTCGGAAAGAAAGAGGACAAGCTGGGCATCCGGGCCTCGTCCACCTGCGAACTGATCCTCGACGATTGCCGGGTGCCGGCCGCGAACGTTCTCGGGGAAGTCGGCAAGGGGTACAAGGTTGCGATTGAGACCCTGAATGAAGGGCGGATCGGCATCGGCGCCCAAATGCTCGGCCTGGCTCGCGGCGCGATGGAACATGCCATCGCTCATGCCAAACAAAGGAAGCAGTTCGGCAAGCCGATCGGCGAGTTTCAGGGTGTTCAGTTCGATCTGGCGGAAATGGCGACCCAAGTGGAGGCGACGCGGCTCCTGGTGTACAACGCAGCCCGGCTGCGCGATGTGGGTGAGCCGTTCCTGATGGAGTCGGCGATGGCCAAGTACTTCGCGTCGCAAGTGGCCGAGAATGTGGCGTCCAAAGCGATCGAGGTCCTGGGCGGTGTAGGATTTACAAAGGACTACCCGGTGGAGAAGCTATACCGCGACGCCAAGATCGGGCGGATTTATGAAGGCACCAGCAACATGCAGCGGGTGACCATCGCCAAACAGTTGTTGGGCTGAGGGTGGTAACCGCAACCGGGCGGGAACCGTCCACATCCTTAGTCAGAGAGGCTATGCGTACAAGCTTGATCGCGGCGGGATTGGCCGCATTGTTTTCCGGCATTCTCGGCGCCGCCGACGCCCCAGCGGCCCTGTCGCAATCGCAGATCGACGACATTATTACCAGGTTTGCCGCCAAGGAAGCCGAGTTCCAGCGAGCCCGCGGCAATTACACGTACCGGCAAACGGCGCGCGTCTTCGACCTGGACGATTCCGGGAGTACGGTGGGCAAGTGGGAAATGGTGTCCGACATTGTTTTCACCCCGGCCGGGAAACGGACGGAGCATGTCGTGCGCGCGCCCGTCGAAACGCTGAAAAACTTCAACCTCGACCCGGGCGACATCCAGGATTTGCGGGACGTCCAGCCATTTGTCCTCACCACCACGGAAATCCCCCAGTACTTTATCCGATTTATCGGCAAGGCGAATGCGGACGAGATTCCCTGTTATATGTTCGCCGTGAAGCCGAAGAAGCTGGAGCCGGGCAAGCGCTACTTCTCCGGGCAGATCTGGGTGGACGATCGCGATCTGCAAATCGTCAAGACTTACGGCCGCGGCGTGGGCCAAATGCACCGCGGAGCGGACAACCAGTATCCGAAATTCGAGACTTTCCGGCAGCAGATCGACGGGAAGTACTGGTTCCCCACGTACACCGTCGCGAACGACACGTTGTTCTTCAAGGAAAATACGGCGCGAATGAAGATGACGGTGACGTACAAGGACTACAAGCAGTTCAAGAGCGACGTCAACATCAAGTACGGCGACGAAGTGAAGCTGCCGCCGGAGGGCTCCAAGCCGGTGGCGCCGCCCAAGCCGTAATCGTTCATCTGTTGTCAATCCGCGGACATACAAGTTTGCTCGGGTGTTCCCTTACGTGAGGGCATGGATGCCGGATAGCTGGCAATTCGCGGGTTGCAAGACACAAGCGTACCGGCAGATCGGGAATGCGTTTCCCTCGCCATTTGCGCGAGCAGTCGCGCAAGGCGTTCGCGCTTGTTTGAGCGCCCCCCGGCTCGTGTCCCTGACCGGGTAAAATCTCCTCGTGGACAGATTCCCGCCTGAGCGGCGCAGCGAAAACATGCGCCGGATCAGAAGCAAGGGGATGAAGCCAGAATTGATGGTGCGCCATTTAGTTCATGCGATGGGCTATCGGTACCGGCTTCACTGCCCGGGGCTCCCGGGCAAGCCCGGCTCTCACATACCCAAATCGAGGGTCGATTACTGGCATCCAAAACTGCGGAACAATGTGTTACGCGACGATGAAAACGTGCTCAACCTGCAGGCCCTCGGATGGCGCGTCCTCGTCGTGTGGGAGTGCGAGACCCTTGAAGGGGACACGAGTCGGCTGCGGGTCCGATTGCGCCGGTTCCTGGGCCGGTATCGGTTAGTCTAGCCCACCCTTGTTCTTGTGTTGCCGCTCTTTCTCGAAGCGGCGAATCAGACCAGTCGGATCTTTCGGCCATGGTGCTGCCTTGAACAGAACGTAGTTGGCGCGGACCTTTCCCGATTCCTCTTTGTGGCGCTTTTGTCTGATGTCCCAACCAATCACCGGGTATCGCAGCTCCCGTAAACGCTTTTTCCAATCACGATCTCGATCACGTAAGCCGGCGTCGGCCTTCCCTCGCCGAAGGCCTTTAATAGTTCACCAATCCGAACATGAACGCTCTTGTACGCCATAACCCGCCTCATCATCTCCGGCGTTGATCGAGCTGAAATACGACTTTTTGCCGCGGTTGCACTGCTCACAAAGAGCCCAGAGATTCTCGCGGCTATTCGTACCACCCCAGTCGCGGGGCAGTTTGTGATCGACCTGGAGGACCACCGCATGCTCGGCGATTGAGCGGCCGCACATCTCGCAACGGCCGTGAGCAGCATGCAGGACGGAAGCTCTGAGCTTCTCGGTAACCTGCCCTTCGTCCTGCATCTGTTTCTTCTCGCCGAGATACTTGTATCGGACTACTGGCAGTCGCCTACCGCCAACCACCTCAGTCCCCGAATCTTCTCGATTCTGAACCAGCCCGGAAGCTGGCGCCGCCGCCGATCGAGATGGGTCTGTTCCGCGGAGCTGACGAGCCCGGCAGCCTCCAGATCGTGCCTCGCCTGTCCGCACGTCAGTCCGTCGGGATACTTCTTCATCACCTCGATCAGGTAACGATGTATCTGAATGGGCCTACTTTCCGGCATGATGTGATTCTATGCCCTCAAGTACTAGTACGCTTAGTACTCACGGCCTGGACCGTGAGCTTGGCAGCCCTGCCGCAAGCTCGACTCGTTTGGGGTTGTTGGACGGGGCGCGAGGTTATCGCAGTTGCCGGAGCATCGCCCGTTTCTTCAACCCGCCTAGGATACCGTTCAACCGCCGTTTGGCGCAGCACGCGGCTGGAGGGTCTCGTTTTCTCGCCAAGGTATGGTTAAATAATGCAGTTACCCGATGGCAGACTGGGGTTTCCGAATTCGCCGCAAAATCCGCGCGGTCAACCGCGGCCTGCGTGAGCTGCGGCTCGGGGCGTACGGGGCGGTCCACACCGACCACCCGATCATGGCGCACATCATCCCGATCCGGCGCTGCAACCTCGCCTGCACGTACTGCAACGAGTACGACGATTACTCGAAACCCGTCCCCACCGAAGTAATGGTCCGCAGAATCAACAAGCTGGCGGACCTCGGCACCACCATCGTCACCATCAGCGGAGGCGAGCCGCTCCTCCATCCAGAGCTGGACGACATCATTGCCGCCATGCGCCGGCGCGGCGTGATGACCGGACTCATCACCAATGGCTACCTGCTGACCGCCAGCCGCGTGAAGAGGCTGAACCGCGCCGGGCTCGACCACATGCAGATTAGCATCGACAACGTGATGCCGGACGAGGTCTCGAAGAAAAGCCTCAAGGTACTGGACCGCAAGTTGCAGATTCTGCAGGAGAACGCCGAATTCCACGTCAATATCAACTCCGTCGTGGGGGGCGGCACCCACAATCCGGATGACGCGCTGGTGGTCGGCAAGCGGGCCATTGAGCTCGGATTCTCATCCACCATCGGCATCATTCACGATGGCGATGGCCAGTTGCAGCCGCTCCGCGACCGCGAGCGCGCGGTTTACCGTGAGATGAAGCAGTTGGAAAAACGGCACTTCACCCGCTTGAATTTCTTCCAGGATGCCATCGCCGACGGCCGCCCGAACGACTGGAAGTGCCGCGCCGGAGCGCGCTACCTCTATATCTGCGAGGACGGGTTGGTACACTACTGCTCGCAGCAACGGGGATATCCCGCCAAGCCGCTTGAGGAATACACGGTGGAAGATATCCGCCGCGAGTACGTGACCGAGAAGCCCTGCGCGCCTTATTGCACTGTATCCTGCGTGCATTACATGTCGTATTTCGACTTCTGGCGCGGCGAGCAGACCATCAAAGCCTCCGGCCTTCAGCCGGCAAATAGCCGCCCGCTGGTCCAGATCCAGCGCGCGGATTAGCCTTCCGAACTGAAGTATTCCCGCTTCGAAGCCGATAGACATAGTGAACGCGCGATGTTCACGATTATTGGAATGCTGGTGGTCCTGGCGGCCGTCGTAGGCGGCTACCTGATGGAGCGCGGCAATCTGCTGGTGCTGCTTCAGCCGGCTGAACTGCTCATCATCGGCGGCGCGGCGGCCGGCACACTGCTGATCGCGAATCCGATGCCGGTGGTGATCCGGATTCTAAAAGGGATGGCGGCGCCCTTTCTCCCCTCGCGTTTCAGCCGGAACTCCTATCTCGAAACGCTGAAGATGCTGAACGAGTTATTCGTCTTCGCACGCAAGAATGGGGTGGTGGCCCTGGAGGCGCACATTGAGGACCCGCAAAAATCCGACCTGTTCTCGAAATATCCCGCCTTCATCAAGCACCATCATTCCCTGTACTTTGTTTGCGACACACTTCGCATGTCGGTCAGCGGGGGCATCGGACCGTTCGAGCTGGAACAAATGATGGATCTGGACATCGAAGTCCACCACCATGAAATCGGCGTCCCGGTGGCCGCGCTGACTACCGTCGCCGACGCGCTGCCAGGGCTGGGGATCGTCGCCGCGGTGCTCGGGGTGGTGATCACGATGGGAGCGCTAGGAGGTCCGCCGGAAGAGATCGGACAGAAAGTGGCGGCGGCCCTGGTGGGCACATTTCTCGGAATTCTGTTGTGCTACGGCTTCGTTGGACCGCTGGCGTCCTTCATGGCCAAATTGAACGACCAGGAAGCGCAGTACTACCACTGCCTTCGCGTGGGTGTGATTTCGTTTGCCAAGGGCAACAATCCGATCATGGCCGCTGAGTTTGCGCGGCGGGCGATACCGCACGAGCTACGCCCCACCTTCCACGAAATGGAAACAGCTTGCCGCGGCGAGAAAAATGCGGCGAAGCAGGCGGCGTAATGGACACTCCGGAGGCGCTCACCGGCCAGACAATCATCATCAAGAAGCGCCGGGCGGGACACGCCGCTCATCACGGCGGCGCGTGGAAGGTCGCGTATGCCGATTTCGTCACGGCGATGATGGCGCTGTTCATTGTCCTCTGGCTGCTGAACACCAGCGACCAGGTGAAGCAGGCCGTCAGCGGCTACTTTCACGACCCCCACGGGCAAGGCAAGATGGTTGGCAGCGGCGTGGCGGGGGCGGGCGAGAGCCTGTCGCTGAACAAGCAGGACATGGGCAAGCTCAAGAGCAAGTTGGAGGACGCGGTGCGTTCCATGCCGAAGTTTGAGCTTCTGAAGAACAATCTCAGCATGACGGTGACCGGCGAGGGGCTCCGGTTGGAACTGCTGGAGAGCGAGAAGGGGACCTTTTTCCAAAGCGGCAACGCCAAGCCTACCGCGCAAGGCGAGGAACTTCTTCACCGGCTGGCCGAGGAGCTTGGAAAATTGCCGAATAACATCGTCATCGAAGGCCACACCGATGCAAAACCGTATGCCGGCCAGCCCGACTACACGAACTGGGAGCTGTCGGCCGATCGCGCGAATGCGTCGCGGCGGGCCATGCAAGGGGAGAACGGACTACGGCTGGACCAGGTAAAACAGGTGCGCGGGTACGCGGACCAGCACCTGCGGAGCCCCAAGGACCCGGAGGATCCGACGAACCGGCGCGTGTCGGTAATCGTGCAGTACCAATCGCCGCCGGAAGCGCCGGAAACGCCAGAGAAGAAGAAAGCGCCCGAGAAGAAGGCTAACGCACCGCGATTGTGACGCCATCAGCGCTGGACTGATTGCCGATGGTGATCTTCACGGGAACCGCTCCGGAGCCGACGCCGGCGGGTATGGCCACATTCACCTGGAGTGCGCCCGCGACGAGATACGGCGCGGCGGCGGCGTACTTGATATCCGTAGCAAGAATGAGCTTGCCGCCGATGATGACGGATACGGCCGCCACGGGCTTCGGGTAGATAGCTGTCGCGATGCGGCCATCCACCCCGGCGAGATTCGTCACCCCTTCGCCGGTGGCGTAAAACGCAATCACGGACCCTACCGCCGCGGGGTTGTCCGGCGTATTGATCGAGGAGTCCGCATTCAGCGCAGCCGCGTTTAGAACGCCCTTGACGCTGGTTGCGAAGATCCCGGGGGCGGTGGCCGATACGGGAACCTCGACGGCATCGGAGCGAATCCCCTGATACTCCACCTGCACGTGCGTGGTCGGCTTCCATGCCGCGTAGTACGGCACGATGGCGGCGGCGACATCCTGCCTGGACCACAGCACCGGCGCGGGAATGCCGTCGAACAGAATCCGTGTGCCGCCGGCGGAAGTCCCGAGCACCAGGTTGGATCCAACCGTGCCGGAGGTGATCGTGGCTGGTCCGAGCCCAGAGCCGAAGACCGCGACGATGGTGCCCGGCGCGATCTGCGCGGTGTACGACGCGGCGTTCACGACGCCCCCAGGCGAGATGAAGAGCTTCGGGTGGTTGATCGCCGCCGGGACCACCAGCAGCGTGATGGAATTGGCGAGGAACTTGTTCGTGAGGCCCGTCGCTCCGACAATCGCGTCGGCATCCCGAACAATCGCACCGAGGTTGGCCGCGCTGTAACGCCAAACCTGCGCAAGGCTCGCCGCGTTGAAGTTGGCGAGCGACACGGTCGAGGTCAGATCGTTCGCAGTCTGATTGATGGCGAGGATGGTCAGCGCCCCGTCCAAGCGCTGCGCCGCGAAGACGCTCAGTTGGCTCGCGTCGTCGCTCTGCGCCGAAACGCTGGTCTCGCCGAACGCGCCGCCGACACCGTCGTAATTCCGGTAAATCTTGAACGCGAACGCAGCCGGATCGGTTGGCTTGGGCGGACCCCACAGCGTGGCCAGGTCCAGGCTTTCGCGGCCGAAGATGCCGAGGATCTCGGCCTGGGCGAGTCCGCCGTTGAGCGTGTCGAGCGCGCCCCAGTTGTATTCGGTAATGGCGATCCTGGTGCCCGGATAGTATTGGTTCACCATCGCGCGCAGCCTGGGAATCAACTGTGGCGCTACTTGGGCGCCGCTCTTTTCCGAATCGACGATCCAGTAATCGCCGCTGACGAAGTAGGTGGGATCCCAGAAC
>JANXRE010000143.1 GCA_025353165.1 Acidobacteriota bacterium
CCACCGCCGCTGCCGCATTGACCCCCCGTACAGGGGCTAAAAACGCCCACTTTTTTCAAAAGCTCCCGGGCCCGGCCCGGTTCGTCCTGCCAACCTCAAAACTGGCCCTCAAGAAGACCCTTGTGAGAAATGCGGGCTAACGACTTTGCGGAGTGGAGCAACTGCGGCGCGAGTCTGGCGCCGGGCGCGAACTGCAAGATCATGGTGGCTTTCGCCCCCAAGCCTCGGCGGGATTCTCAGTGGATCAGTCCGAACACGGGTCGGCCTGACGGGGACTGACGCTGGGCCCGCAAGCATCGATTTCGGCAACCAAGCCAAGGGTACGACCGGCAATCCGCATGTGGTCACCTTGACCAACGTCACGGTCGCGCGGTCCTTCGTGGGAACCGTGCAAATCGCAGGACCGAATGCCCGGGAGTTCACCGAGACCAACACCTGCGGGGCAAGCCTCGCGCCGGGGGCAAGCTGCCAGGTGAGCGTCCGGTTCGCGCACCAGTTCAGGGGAGCGCAAACCGCCGCGCTCCGGGTCTTCGGCGGCGGCACGACGTTGAGCACCACGCTGACGGGGGCGGGGAAGTGACGTCCGCTCCCTAAAATAATCGCGGCTCGGAATCGGCTGAACCGAGCCGCCGCTCTGTTAGCTACGGCTTTTTCTTGTCCGCCTTGTCGCGAACCACAATCGAAACCGCAATCTCGCCGTCTTCGGCTGGGGCAAAGCGCACCGTCACCCGGCTCTTGTTCTTCAGCTTGCCCTCGATTTTCGTGTCGGGATGGATGGCGAACGTTCGCTTTTCAGGCTCTTTCCCGAGAATCGTGCGCGAAACGGTCACCTTCTCCGCCGTCAGATCGGTGACGACACCGGAAAAGAACGAGGCTTGATCCGGGCTCTCCTGCCCGGCGATTGCCGGATGCGCCAGCGCCAGACAGAGCATTGCCGCCGGCAGAATGAGATTGTAGATAGGGGCCACCATCTTAACGTAGACAAACGCCATGAATCCAGACTGAAGGGGGCGTTAAAGTTGTTTAATGAATTACAGCACGAGGATCGGGTGGTAAACGTTCGGAAGGACAGCCTCTCCGATCGCGATCAACTGGCCATCCTCGCTCACAGCCTTCACGTATTTCTGCTCGGCGCGGATACGGAAAGGAGAGGTCCGAAAATCCCGGCCGTGTCGAATCTGGCTCGCGGTCACCGGATCCACGATCTCCGCCGGGAATTCCGGCAGCAATTCAATGGACGGCACAATCGCATCGATCAGGCGTTCCTCCGCGGCCATCGCGATCAGCTTCTCCAGCGTCCGGGACTGGTCAATCCGAAACTCCCCCGAAGCCGTGCGGCGGAGATCCTGCAGGAATGCGCCGCAGCTCAGTAACTTCCCGAGGTCGTGGGCGATGCTTCGGACGTACGTGCCTGCCGAGCAGCGAACCCGAACCTGCGCATCGCGGCCTTCCAACCCCAGTAGCTCCAGGTCGTAGACCGTCACGGGCACGGGCTTCAACTCCACCGGCTGGTTCTTTCGCGCCAGCTTATAGGCCGGAACTCCCCCGACTTTCTTGGCGGAAACGGGCGGCGGAACCTGCTCCATCGGCCCGCGAAAATGTTCCAGGGCGGCTTCTAATTCCACCCTGCCGATCTCCGGCACGCTGTCGTCTCCGAGCGGCGTCCCCTCCTTGTCATACGTGTCCGTGGCGTACCCGAAGCGGATAGTGCCCTCGTAGACCTTGTCGTTTCGAACGAAGAACTGAGCCAGCCGCGTCGCCTTCCCAATCACCAGCGGAAGAACTCCGGTAGCCATCGGATCGAGCGTGCCGAGGTGCCCCACTCCCTTCGTGTTTGCCAGCCGCCGGACCTTCGCGACCACGTCATGAGAGGTCCAACCCGCCGGCTTATCTACAACCAGAACTCCGTCCACTTCACTCCTTCATTTGTAAAGCCCGGCTCCCCGGACGTATTGGAATACTTCCTCCGGAAGCTCGGGAGGACGCCGTCCAGCCGCCAGTTCCGATCGAATATCGGATGAGGAGACAGGCAGCGCCAGCGTATCCAGCCGTCGAACCCGCGCGCCTGCCGGAACCGTGTACTCATGCCCGGGCCGCGTCACAACAATGAACTCCGCCAGCCTCACCACGTCCCACCACCGGTGCCAGGACGTGACCTCCGCGAATGCATCCGCGCCGATGATGAAGTACAGCGTATCGGCCGGCGCCAAGCCTGCCCGAACACGCTCGATAGTGAGGATCGAATACGATTTGCCGGCGCCTTCCTCCAGGCGCGACGCGCCAAAGCGCCGGTCCGCCGCGCAAGCCAGTTCCACCATGCGGAGCCGGTGTTCGTACGGTGTCGCCGTGCCGCTCTTGTGGGGTGGGTTCCCGGCCGGCACAAACAGAACACGATCCAGTTCAAACGCGTCCGCCGCTTCCCGTGCGGCCATCAAATGCGCGCAATGGATGGGATCGAAAGTGCCG
This sequence comes from Acidobacteriota bacterium, assembly GCA_025353165.1. Lineage (GTDB taxonomy): Bacteria > Acidobacteriota > Terriglobia > Bryobacterales > Bryobacteraceae > TMP-7. The sequence continues at coordinate 2,467 of JANXRE010000143.1, forward strand.
CCGAAAATAGCGATCCTCATACCGACCGCGCGATATCCACCACATCGCTGAAAACGCCGTACGCCGTCTGTTCCACACCCGGCGAGATCGACACCGTGCCTACGGTGCCCATTAAGTCGGTGTGCAGCAACAGGAGATTGGAGGTGCCCTTCACCGACGCCAGCACGTCCGTGGAGGGGAGCACTTCGGCTCGCACGCGCACCCGAACGCCCCCGCCGCTCCGCTTCGCGCGAGTCACCAGCGCGATCGTCTTCTCCTGCCGCATCAGGTCGAGTATGCGATCTGTCGTCAAGCGCCCGATCCCCCGGCGATCCACCTCCAGCGGCGTGGTTCCGGCGTCCATCAAAACATTCGCCAGCGCGGCTCCCTTCGCCGCCGAATCCCATCCGTCGATATCGAAAGAAGCATCCGCCTCGGCCACGCCAAGCTGCTGCGCCCGCCGAATGCCCTCCTCCATCGTCAGTCCCTCGCGCATTGCGTCAATGGCGATTTTGCTCGTCGAGTTGAGCACTCCCGTGAAGCCTTCGACAACCACTCCCGGCAGGCAATTGCGCACCATGTTGAAGACCGGCGCGCCGTCCATGACGGTGGACTCGAAACGAAAGCAGACGCCCGCCCGGTCCGCTTCCGCCTTCAGCGCCGCGTAGGCGTGAGCGATGGGGCCTTTGTTAGCGGTGGCGACGTGGCATTTTCTCGCGAAGGCGGCGCGAATGTGCGAGATCGCCGGCTCGCCCGTGGCCGGATTCAGGGTGGTGAGTTCGACCACCACCTCGGCGCGAGCGCGGTCGAGGAACTGCTCGATGGACTCGACGGGCGGCCCGAACTCGGGTTCCTGAGGCAGTCCGCGGTCGTCGAAGGCGGCTCCATGCCGCGCCGTCGTGATCCCGGCAATGCGGAACGGAAACACCGGGCGCTTGGCAACCAGAAGGCGCGCAAACGCCCTCCCGACGTGGCCGAAACCAATGAGGGCGAGTCTCAAACCTTCATGGTACCCCGCCGCCCTCAGAAGTCAGCCGACTCGATCTGGGCGTTCAACTCGCGCTCGAGCTGGATCTTTTTCTGCTCCAGATCCCGGCGCCGATCGCGCAGCGCCGCGAGCTTCGACTCCGAAGTGGATAGATCGCGGGCGTATTGCTGCACCCGGTCCTGCTGTCCGGAAACCCGGTTCAAACTGTCGATGTTCTGGCGCAGGCGGCCCTGATCGTTCACCACCTCGTTGGATTGTTCCCCCGCCCGGCGCAGCGCATTGTCGTTCTCGGCGATCTCCCGCTTCTTGGCGGCAATCCGCTCCAACTGGCGCTTGCCGTTATCGCTGAGCGTCTTGTTCTCAATGAAGGTCACGAGCACATCCGGGGTAAAGGAGACGATCGCGGCAGAGGTGTCGTACACGCGCTCCTCCGTGACTGGAAACTTCTGGGACGCTCCCGCCGCCAGCTTCACTTCGAAACGATACGCGTGCGCGGTTGTTTCGGCGGGCTTCTGATTCAGCAGCTTATATTCCGGCCGCACGGCGTGTTCGATCACCAACGTCTTGGGCTTCTGATCTACGTTCTTGATCGTGTATGTGCGGGTCTCCTGCTGCGACGACCGCGTCGTCATGATGCCGCGGCGGAGGTAGATTTCGCGAATGATGTCGCTCGCGCTGTCAAACGCCGTGGTGATTCTGGTCCCTAGATCCACCGCGTAGCTGATCAGCCGCTTGTCGCCGGCCTTCGAAGTTTCCATCAGCGCCTCGCCAGCGTACGACCGCCCGTCGAACACCGTGATCGGACCGCCGTCGAGTGTCTTCCCGGTGCTGTTCGTCAACTCCGCGGCGTTCAGCGGGTTCAGCCCTTCGCCGGTGTAGATGAGCAGCCGGCGGGCGGAGATCGCATCCTGCAGGAATGGCAGCATTGCCGATTCGCCGCGCTTGATTGTCACCGGCGTTGCGAACCGGTATTCGAACAGATCGCCCACTTCCGCGCTGTCGACGGAGGGGGGCGCGTTGACCATGACCATCTGGGTCGCTTGCCCGGACATTGCGCCCTGCAACCGCTTTAACACCGTTCGCGCTCCCGCCGTCGCCGGCGCATTCATCGGGGCGGCGGCGAGCACGGTCTTGCGGTCCATCGCCCCCTCATGCACCGTTGGAGCGACCGACGCCGTCTCCGCCAGTTCCGCGCTCTGCCGCTCGATGTACTTCGGATCGTACAGATGGCTGATGAACGAAACGGGACGCCCGGAAACCAGCGCCAGCCGTATATTCGACCAGTCGTCGCCCGAGGTGTTGTCCACGATCGCCCAACCCTCCAGCACGGGCTTCTCCTTCTCGCCGAACAGAAGCCGGTAGCTGGATTTCCAGACGGGCGTGGGAACCATGTAGCTGGCCGTGATCTGCCGCGGCCCTGACCCGGTCCCATCAATGTAGACCGCGCGCTTCTCCTTCGATCGCGCCTGGTTCAGCACGGCCAGGAACCCGGCCAACTGTTTCTGAACGAGCGGATCGGCGAACCGGATAGATTGCGCCGCGGCTAGATCCACGGTCCGCAGGTCGCCGCCCTCCAGCAGCAGCACCAGCATGTCGCGCTCGCCGCGATCCTTCTCGGCCGGGGCGTTCCGTCCGCTGATAATCACGCCGCTGAGTGTTTCCGGCCCGAACCGGATCTCCACCCGCGCGCCTTTCAACTGGTCGAGAAAAGCCGCCAGCGTAAGTTTGTCGCCCAGCGCGAAGGGGAACTCCGACAGCTTCCGGTCCAGGGGTTCGTTCGAATCGTAGCGGAGCTGCGTAACCACGCCGCCGCGATCCGAGACCGTCAGGCTCTTGAGAACGTCGTTCATCTCCGCTTCCCGGAACTCCAGGCGCACTGGCTCCGCCGTTTTCGCCTCGCCGGCGCGAATGAAATAGCCGACGCCGTTCTTATACAGGACCACTTCGCGGACCGGGAGCTCGGCGGCGCCGAGGAAGGCCGGCAAAAGCAACATCGCTATCTTGTGCATTCAGTGCCTCGCAATGGAAATGCCCCGAGCGCCCGCACCCTTTCAGCGCGCGCTTCGCTTGACATCATTTCTGCCAGGAGTCAGACTTTAAATGGTGCGGTAACGAGGTCATTTGATTCGAATTACTTTTCTGTTGTCTGTACTGATCATAGCCTTGAGCAGAATCGCTTTCGCCCAGCCAGGCTATGGCGGCCCGGCGATTTCCGGCGTGCCCGCCGCGAGCGCGGGGGCGAAGGCCGGACACACCGAAGGCATCCAATACTTCGTCGGCGCGTCGGCATCGTACGACAACGGCCAGATCCCGGTTTCGGTCGATTCCAGCGGCAACCTGATTCACGGCAGCGGTCTGTTCGGCGAGTCGGTCACGTGGGGCGCATATGGCACTCACCGTGCCCGCCGCTTCGTGGTTGGGCTGAATTACCTCGGGAGCTATCGAAACTACAATTCGAATACCTACTATAGCGGCGTGGACAGCGTGCTGGCACTCGACGTCTCCACGCAGTTGTCCAGACGCCTGCAGTGGCTCGCCGTGACCCAGGCCGGAACCGTCTCATCCACGTTCGGCGGTTTGAACGCCTCCGCCGGTTTCCTTCCCGGTGCGGTTACGCCCGGCGTGCCGGTGAACGACATCTACGACAACCGGAACTATTTCCTGGCGCATACGCAGTCGCTGACGTACCAATTGAGTCCGCGCATATCCTTCACAATGGGCGGCACCGGGATGGCCGTCCGGCGTCAGTCGAAAGCGCTCGCCGGCGTGGACGGATACGGAGCGCAGGGCTCCATCTCGTACCGGCTCAGCGCCCGCTCGTCGGTCAGCTTGATGTACGGGTGGAATCACTATGATTACCCGAGGCAATTCGGCGAAGCCGACATGCACGATTTGATGGCCGGCTACACGCGCCAGCTTTCGCGCCGCTGGACGGTCGAGCTTGGCGCCGGCGCATTCCGAGCGGAAACCCAGGGCCTGTCGCAGGTGGCGGCGGATCCCGCGGTGGCGGCGCTATTCGGCACGCCCGTGATCACCGAGAGATTCTACCGGGAGCGATATTACCCCTCAATTTCGGCCCGGGTCAGCGGACGCTACCACCGCTACAACACCGACTTCGCGTATTCGAAAAGGCCATCCCCGGGGAATGGCGTTTATCTAGCTTCCTCGGCGCAATCCGCCGTGGCCAGCGTGAGCTATACCGCGATTCGCAAGTGGAACTTCGGCGCCAACGTTACCTACAGCCAGCTTTCGAGCGTCGCGCAGAAAATCGGCAATTACAGCACGGTGTCGGAAGGGGCTGGCGCAACCTATCGGATGTACCGGAGCCTGAGCGCCATCTTCCGGGCGGACACGCGCCGCTCGCAGATCGACCAAAGCACCGGGCTGATCCGGGACTCCTACCGTGTGTCCATCGGCATAGCCCTGAGCCCAACCGATCTTCCGCTTTCACTCTGGTAAATCGGCTTGGCGGAACGCGCTGCAAAAACTCCACAATCGCTGTTGATAAAACCAACGACTCCCCCAATTACGCCGGGGCCGATACTGTTTTCAATAACCAGTATTTGATATCTGAAACTCTTATGATATAGTCGATCCCGGTGCCCCCCGTGATCCCATCTATCCAAGCCTTCACTCTCTTTATCACCGTCGCTGCAGAGTTTTGGCACCGCTGCACTAATTCGGGACCGCTACGGTCACTGCGAGTCAATACAACAGTTTGCTAGTTATGAGCAAGTGCAACAGATAGGCTCTTCGGCGCAAGTATGACTCGAGCAACGGTTAGCATGATTAGCGTAATCACAGTTCTGATTCTGATAACGGTCGGCCTCTTTCTCCCGCGGCCGGACCAGGGTCTACGTAATCAAAAAAGAGCTATAGCTCGGTTGGCGAACCCCGAGCCGGACCTGACGGCCGGCCGTAATTGATTAGCGGGTTGAGACGGGTCAAGACGGACCGGGTGGATCGTTGCCATCTTTGATAAGGCGGTAAAAGGCTTCGGTAATGGTAGTGATGCCTTTCTTGACGGTGGTTCGGGCCACGCTGGTGAACGCCTGGAACGCTTCGGCTCTACGCTCATTCTTGGAGCAATGTGAAACTTTGCGAGCGATCACGGGCGGCCGCAACGCCCGCTCTGCCCGATTGTTGGTCGGCTCCACTTCCGGGTCGTAGAGGAAAGTGAGCACCCGTTGGCGATCCTGCTGCCACCCGATTCCATAGCCACAAATACGTCAGGTTCTGTTCTATGTGTTCCACTCTGCCGGCATAGCCGGAAACCTCGCCGGCCCGCTGCTGCCGCCACAGTTCATTGGCGCTTTGCAGCAGGGTTTTGAGCTGCGATCCGAACGCCTTCGCCCTT
>JANXRE010000183.1 GCA_025353165.1 Acidobacteriota bacterium
CCTCGGTTGGTGAATCTGAGGAAAGTCACAGCTACAAAATCATCTACAGAGAGTTTTAGAAGTTAGTCAAAGGTATAGTAAACCACTGATTCTATTGGTCGGGGCGGTGTGATTCGAACACACGACCCCCTGCGCCCAAGGGACCCGCGTGGGCTCCAAGGGCTCCATCGCTTTTCACCGAATCCTAATATTTACAACAATCTGGGGAATCTGCTCTTCGCTCGACAGCCAACCCAAGTAGCCTCAAGAGATACCATTCAGACACAGTTTTGACACAGCGAAAAAGCAGCCGCGCCCTTTAAGATTGGTCCCTTCCCTGGGCGCGTTGCGCCGCTCCAAAGCTCCCCTTACTTTATCCGGAACTGAGAGCGGGCGGATGGACGTACAGATCCATCGCAAAGTGCTCCCACAAAAATGCGGAGTAACGGGGTGTCCCCAAAGCCATGCCCACCATTTTGGTTCAAAGCCGAATGTGAACCAGCCCAGCAAAAGAACTCGCCGACGAAGGACCCGCAGACCGCAGGGTCCTCAAACGAAACAAGTGGTGCGGTAACCAAGGTTCGGACATTCAATGGCGAATTGCGGCGACGACGCGGCGAACCTCAACATCCACTGCCGAGCCAGAGGGATTCAAGTTTGACGCCAACGAACCGCTGCGACTGCGAAGATGGCGCGCTCCGATTGTGCCAGGGTGTTTTCGGCGGTAGGGATTTCTTTGGCGCGGGTGTGTGATGAAATACGCTTGCCCCCAACGAGGAGATTGGATCCAAGAATTGCGTGGCGAGGAGTGAAACGTTGGCTCACTGACGTTCACCGTATACCTGGAAGAGGAACCGTGGAGTCTTCGGGTTCGCCCTGGCGGGCGAGCGGCAAGTAAGGTTGGTAGGCGTTGGTCCGCGAAATCACCCTGTCCAAACCGCAGTTGGCGTCCGCGAAAGAAAGGAGCGATGAACACGCAAGCGAGTGGCCCCATGGTCGGCAATGGGTTGAAGATCTCAGCCGTAAAGAATTTCGCGGCTAGGGTTGCGCGTGCTAACTGCAATGTCCTCGTTACTGGAGAGACCGGAACCGGAAAGGAACTCGTAGTCCGGTTAATCCACTCACTCAGTCTTCGTGCTAAAGCTCCTCTGGTGTGTTTCAACTGCGCTGCTATCCCGGACGCGCTCCTTGAATCCGAACTCTTCGGGCACGAGAAGGGCGCCTTTACAGGGGCGTGGCAGCGGAGCGAAGGCCGGATCGGCGAGGCGCACACGGGAACGCTTTTCCTAGACGAGGTCGGTGAAATGAGTCTGAGTGCGCAGGCTAAAGTGCTTCGCTCGATGGAATCAGGGCAGATTCAGCGGCTAGGGGCTAAGGGCACTACTCCGGTCGATATCCGCCTTGTGGCGGCCACCAATCAGGACTTGGAAGCGATGGTGCGAGATGGTCGGTTTAGGAAAGATCTCTATTTCCGGCTGAACGTGGCCCAGATTGCGCTGCCGCCGCTCAGGGAACGGTTGGATGACATCCTCGAACTGGCGGAGCATTTTCTGAGATTGTTTTCTTTCGCTAATCCAACACCTCCCATCGACTTCTCACCCTTTGTCAAGGATGGATTCCTTCGCTACCCGTGGCCAGGCAATATCCGCGAGTTGAAGAACGTCGTCGAAGTGGCGCTGGTGTATGAGCCCTACCCACTCGTTGAACTGAATCATATTCCGCAATCAATCTGGCCGCCTGAATCGCGCCCGGAACCCAAGCCCGCCGATCGAGCGCGGATTCTGGACGCGCTCCGTTTTGCAAACTGGAATAAGAGTGAAGCCGCGAGGCAGCTCCATTGGTCGCGCATGACGCTGTACCGCAAGATGGCGCGGTACTCGATTGAAGATGAATCGAGCGACGCCTCGTCATGAGGGCTCGGCCCTAAACCTGCACGTTTCAAGCCGATGTCAGCGCCGGACCCGTTCTTCACCAATCACTTTTCCATCGGCCACAACGACGAGGAGTTTCTGCTCCAGTTTGGGCGCATGTATGAAGGGCAAGTCGCACCTGCGGTGGTGTTTACTGCGATCACCACTCCGGGCTACGCACGGCGATTGAGGGACTTGTTGAGCGAATCATTGGACCGGTACGATCTGGACCATTCGACGCCGGGAACTGTCACACAGTGACACTCGGGTGTTACACCGTAGGGTCACAGGCCGCAAAGCCGTGAAAAGCAAGGATTACGCCGGATTAAACAAGGCCTTGTTCATTGTCCCTCGTTACAACAGGCTCCCGATTAACCGCCGTTATTGCTGTTGTTGAGCGTGGCCTTTGACGTGCGACAAAGGCCACGAGGTAGGCGTTCTCAGCTGTCGGTTCTTGCAGAGCCGCGCGGATCCGTTTTAAACGAAGGAGAGTGACATGACAGGTTCAGCACCCACGGGCAACGGCCCGCTCGAATTCACAGACTCTGGCGGCAAGCTGGTTTCAATTCCCCTAACAGCGCTAAGTTTTGACGCTAGTGGAAAACTGGTAGTGAACTTGGCGTGGCGGGCGGTTCTTAGCGCTCCCCCTGCGGACGCTCTTTTGAAGTATGCCCAAGCACAAGGCATTATCGCGCCAGCACCGGTGCCTTCGCCAAAACCGGCGGCGATCATTAGAGCTGCCTCCCCGGGTCTTGCGGGAAACAACATCGTGATAAGTATCTCGAACGTTACTGCCAACCCTGATCCGACGAAGACGACGTTTGACATTGGAGTTACCGAAACAGAAACCTATAAGGGTCTGACATCTGACAACATTGAAAGCATACTTGGCACGGCATCAACCTCCGGATCTCAGCCCGGCTTGGTGCGCGTGGTTAGCCCTGTAAAGGACACGAAGGGCTTACCGGACGTGTCGCAGGTGACTCTGTCGAAAGGTACCACTGTCTCAAGATCAAGTTGGCTTGTTGCTGATAAATCGAAGACCCCGATCTTCACGCTCGAGGCACGAGATCCCGGCGTAAACGGCGACTCGATTGCGGTGTCCTTTAGCGTCGTCTCGGCACCGCCCTTCGATTTGACAGTCACCTTGACCCAAAAAAGCTTAAACATGACGGTCGCTTCTTTCCAGTCATCAGTGGTGAAAGATCTCGGCTACGAGATCATTGCAGCAGCGCCGTCTGGTGGAGTTTTCTCGGTCCCCGCCGCCGGAAGCACGAATCTTAGCGGCGGCAGCGCGGCGATCAGTGCCTCGGCGATTCTCGTCGCCGGCCAGTAGATTCATTGTCCATGAGGAGCGACCATGCCGATCACACCAACTTATCCTGGCATTTACATTGAGGAACTGCGGAGCCTTACGCACTCCGTCACGGCTGCGCCGACATCCGTCACGGTATTCATTGGCTACACACATCCCTTCAAGACCAAGCCCGAGCACTTTGGCAGGGCCGTCGAGGTGTTTAGCTTCACGGACTACGAGCGGGAATTCGGTGGCCTCTACACTAGCGGCGTGATCGAATCGCACGTGGCCTACGCAGTTCAGCAGTTTTTTCTGAACGGAGGATCGGACGCTTACGTGGTCGGCCTCCAGGCGAACTATTACGAGGTGGGCGGCGTATCCCACGGTCTTGTTGCTGCTGCCACTTTGCAGGTTGGCAGCGTCCTATTCACCGCTCTCGAACCGGTCGACCTTGTTCCCATAACCGTCTCCATCAACAACCCCATAGCGGGTCCATGGGACCTAGTCATCAGCTACGGATCGCGTAGCGAAACCTTTCGCAAGGTGAACCTGACGCCCTCGGACGCCAACTTCATCGAAAGGCGCCTCAATGGTGTGTCGCAACTGGTCAGCGTCGGCCCCTTTTACAATCCGCCATTTACTACGGGAACCCAGGCTGCGGCGAGCGTCGGGATTACACTGGCAATCGGCAGCGTGGGATTCACTGCTGTCTCGACCACTGCCACGGATTATCCGATTACGGTCGCGGTGTCACAGAAGCCCCTCAACACCGCGGATATCACTATCACACCTTTCGGCAAGCCGCCGGTCAATGTCCCGGGCGTGAACATGATCCCCGGCGATGCGAATTTCATTGAGACCCGGGTCGCGACCGTGGCGTCCTCCCTGGTCGTGGTCGCGCCGACCTATCAGCCGCCTCTCAGCGGCGTGAACCAGGCTCCGTTGGCTCCGAGTAACACCGTGGATCCTTCCTGGACTACCGTAAGCGAGAAGGATTTCACCGGTGTCTTCGCGCAGGACGGCTCGCTCGACAAGGTCTCGATTTTCAACCTGCTGCTGATTCCGGGTGTGGCCGACAACGCCATCTGGAGCGAGGCGCTCGCATTCTGTGAGCGCAAGCAGGCCTTCATGATTCTCGATCCGCCCGCTCAGGATTCGGCAGACGGAGAAGGCGGTCTCCACTTAATCGGTGATGACATTGAAGGAGCAACAATCCCCAAGAGCAGTAATGGAGCCCTCTACTTCCCCTACCTTCGCTCGAACGATCCGCTTACGGGCACTCCGATCGAGGGGGGGTTGCCTCCAAGTGGCTTCGTTGCCGGAATCTACGCTCGAACGGATGTGAACCGAGGCGTTTGGAAGGCACCAGCCGGCCTCGAAACCACGATCAACAACACGACCGGCGTGGTGGCGAGCGGACGGATGACCGACATGCGGCAGGGAACCCTGAATCCAAAGGGTGTGAACTGCCTGCGGGACTTCCCTGGCATCGGCACCGTGGTCTTTGGCGCGCGCACGCTGGTCACAGAGAACCCCTCATTTGAACAGTGGCGCTACGTACCAGTCCGGCGCATGGCGCTGTTCCTGGAGCAAACACTGTACCGCAGCCTTAAATGGGTTGTCTTCGAGCCGAATGATACACCGTTGTGGGTTGCGATCCGGACGAGCATCGAGGCCTTCATGCTCTCGCTCTTTCACCAGGGCGCGTTCCAGGGCGACACACCCAGCCAAGCGTTTCAAGTGAAATGCGACTCGTCCACCACAACCCAACAGGACATTGACAACGGCGTCGTCAATATTATCGTCGCGTTCGCTCCGCTCAAACCGGCGGAGTTCGTAATCATCAAGATCGCCCAGCTCGCTGGTCAAACCCAATAGGAGGATACGATAATATGAGCAAACCGTTCACGGTAAACACGAGCCGCTTCGATCCTTATAAGTCCTACGCCTTCCTGGTCTACTTCGGTACGAGTACCACTCCGGTGGCTGCCGTTAGCAAGGTAATGGGGCTTAAGCGCTCCTCAGACGTAATCGAGTACAAAGAGGCCGGCAATGCGATCACCGTCAAGGGCCTCGGGCGCACCAAGTACGAGCCGATCACCTTGGAACGAGGCATCACACACGACACGGATTTCGAATCTTGGGCCAATGCCGCACAGGTGCTTGACAAGGGAGCGGCCCAAACGTCTCTCAAACACCTGCGGCAGAGTCTTCGAATTGAGCTTCTAAATGAAGAACGCCAGCCGGTACTCCGTTTTAATGTGCACCGCTGCTGGGTTTCCGAATATCAGGCGTTACCAGACCTGGACGCCGGCGGAAACGCGGTCGCCATTGAGCACATCAAGATCGAGAACGAAGGATGGGAACGTGACCTGACCCTCACGGAGCCGCCAGAGTTGCAAAGATGAACCGCCTCCCTATTAGCGGAATCGAGGTGACGCTCCGGCAGCCGGCTGGCGCCGAGGACTTGATGCTTTGCGAGGCGTTCAGATACGATACATCCCTTGCCTTGGCGCTCGTCAGCCGATTGGCGTCGCCATCCACCGATTGGAGCCAGTTGTGCGTCACTGATCTGGAAGCGCTGTTGCTGCTGATTCGCCGGGAGGTCCTCGGAGACGAGATTCGGACTGATGCTTCCTGCGGAGTCCGGGCTTGCGGGGCGCGCGTAGACATCTCCTTTCGCGTGGAGAAATATCTGGGCCACCACCGTCCCCGCGTTGCCAGGGGCGTGGAACGCGAGGCCGAAGGCGAATGGTTCCGCTGGGTTCCGCTTTACCGATAGCGCGGCGAGGTTTCGCATTCCAACGGCCGCGGACGTGGTCGCGACGGCGAGCGCACAAGATCCGGAGGTTGAATTGTTACGGCGTTGCGTTGCGCCGGCACCGGTTTTGTCGCGTGTGAGGTGTCGTGTGGAGACAGCTCTGGAAGCTGTGGCACCACTTTTGTCTCACGAGGTGCAGGGCGAATGTAAACAGTGCGGGTCGGCGATCTCGGTCTACTTTGATGTCCAGGAATTCGTGTTACGTGAACTCCGGTCGCGCGCTACTTCCATTTACCGCGACATCCATTTGCTTGCGTCCCGATATCAATGGCCCGAAGAAAGCATTTTGGCTCTGCCATGCGCTCGCAGAATGCACTACGCGGCAATGATTGCGGATGGAGGTTCGCTCTGAGATGGCGCGTTTGTCCTATCTGAAGCAGATCGCGAAGCGAACGACTCTTGGGCTGCCGGTACTCCGGCCACCCTTTGCACCGTTTGGCCCGCTTGCTTCTCAATCGCTTGCTCCTGCCCTCCAAACTGACACGTTCAAAACGGCGACGAGAGCGGCTGCGGACGTTAGCCGGACTAGGCCCGAAACCCCGACGCCCCGGTGCGATCAAGCGACACCCGAACGACCTCGTGCATTGGCCGCACCGGAGATCACGCCTGCTCCTCAGCCCCCCGCCAGTGTTCCCCATTCACAGCGGCAACCTGAATCGACGGCACCGGAAATCACGCCCGCTCCTCGCTTCAGCTCACCGGTTTCCGAAACGATGGGGCCCGAGCCGCATTCCTCGTTACCGGTCAGGGTCCCAACCAGGGCGGTTGCGGAGTCCAAACCCGTTGTTGAAGGGAGGGAGGCACCTCCGACCAGCTCGGAGTTAACCAACCGGTCGCCCGTAGCACCGCTGCGGTTGACCGCCGAAGATGGTGCCGTCGCCGTCAAGATCGAAAGCGTCCGCCATTCGGAGTTTCCTCGCGAACCCATGCTGGAGCTGTCCGGTCCACGACCGATTACACAAAAACCATCGCCATCCCCGACGGCGCCCTCCGTGCATATCGGGGCAATCGAGGTTCACATCGCGCCGCCAACGCCGCCGCCCGCCCCGGTGCCGCCGCCGAGGACGCAAGCTCGCTCAGCGGCTTCGCTGCCAACCACGGCTCTTTCGCGCGGATACCTTTCAACTTTCGGAATTAGGCAAGGGTGAGAGGAAGGCAATGGCACTAGCCCCGTTAGGAACGCTTGACCTTTCCGTCGTCACCGACCGGCTGATCGCGATGTTGACGAACTGTATTAACGCGTCGTCGCTGTGGGCGACTCTGGATCCTACGAGTTCGAGTCCCAAGCCAACGTTCTCGATCGCGGTGTCTGGCGCCATGCCAGAGACCACTCGCAAGGATAGCGGTTGCACCTTGAGCATCTGCCTGCTCCACGTCTCAGCGGATAAGTTCAACAGAAACTTCGTCGCCATTCCTTCTGCTCCACCGCCGCAGCGCGCACTTCAGATTCCGGAGCAGCCGCTGAGCCTGGATCTTTTCTACTTGCTGACCGTTTTCGACGCCGATAATTCCTATGCTTACGAACAGCAAGCCATGAGCATTGCATTAAAGTGCTTTTACGAGCATCCCATCGTGCGCGTCGCTGTGCCAATTCCTCCTGCTCCGCAAACGGTGCAGGAGGATTTCACGCTCACAATGGAAGTCCAGACCTCGGATGACGTGGCGCGACTTTGGCAATCCATAACGGCGCCTTACCGGCTTTCAGCGTTCTATAAGGTCAGTGTGGTCTTTATGACCCCACCCGCACCGGCCCAGGCTAAGCAAGCCGTCCGGTTCAGTTTGGCGGTAGATCCAGCCTCAATCCCGTTCAGCGCGAGCGGCCAAGTCATTGGCACGTCATCAACTCAAACCTTCACCTCGCCTCACAGCACAGTCGCCCTTCCGGAGATTGTGAACAGCGATTACTCCCCAGCCGTCGTGGCGCCCGGACAATCGCTCTATCTGTATGGCGCCGGCTTGAACGGGCCGACCTCCTCCCAAGTCTATCTACTGCTGCCACCCGATTATCGGGTTGAACAGGAGGTTACGTCATGGAAGGGGCTACCAACAAGCCTCCAGACGAATTCCCGGATCGTTTTGCAATTGCCGGCAACGATCGGAGCGCTACCGGCCCAGGCGCCAACTCCCGGGATATACCAGCTACGCGTCGGAAGCGGTTCGCTGAATCGTACCAACTCCACGCCGTTCAGTATTGCGTCTCGGGTGGACGTCTCCATTGCTCCGCCCAATCCGCCGTTGCTGCCAGGCGGTCCCTCCTACACCGTAACGGGCGAGGGGTTTGCTACCGGGCAGACGCAAGTCCTACTCGAAACTGTCCCGCTGGAAGAAAATTCAGTGCCAGGCCCGGGCAAATTCACGGTCAAGACTCCCCAAAGCATCGGTTTCACGATTCCGCTTGGCTTAGCGTCTGGAATGTACGCTCTTCGGATCCGGGTCAATCAGGTTGAGACACCGCCTGGTTGGTGGGTTAAGGTATGACAGCCGCCGTGGACATAGATATGCTGGCTTCGGATCACGCGGAAGTCGAGGAAAAACCTTTTCTAGCGCGGGTACGTCTGCGTGCCCAGCGGCGCGTTCTTTGGATGCGTTCGCTTTGGAGCGACGAAGAATCCGACTCTGGGTTGGCTATCTCGCATGCGGAGGTGGACCGCGTGCTTGTCAGCCCAGCAGAGATGGCTGGCCGTGAGTCCGAGTTCTATCAAAGAAATCCCCACGGACGAGAACTGACCGCGCGAATCCGCGAAGCCGATGAACTTGATGTGAAAGACCCTGCGTGGCATTGGCTACGGCAATTCGGACTGTCCAAGTACGAGACCGACCTTCTTGCGCTCTGCATCGCCTCGGAGATCGATCCACCGCTGCGTCGCGTCTACGCCTATCTACACGACGATGCAACCGCGGGACATGTGACTCCCTGGCTGGCGTCCGGTCTGTTCCAATGGCCGCCCGTCGTGGAACTTGGTCCTCAGTCCCCACTGTTTCGCTGGCACATAGCGCGACCCGCCCCCAGTGGCGCAAATCCATGGGCTGCGATCGCTCCTTGGGTGCCTGACCCGCATATCGTGCTGTGGATGACTCAGGGGCCCACGCTGGATCCGGCACTGGGGAACGCCGTCCATGTGTTCCACGCTGACCAGAGCCAGAAGATGATGTGTCTCTATCCGGCGCAGCTTGATCTCATAGAGCAATTCGCCTTTGCACTCCGGGGAGTGGCTCCGGTGCAGATCAATCTCGCGGGAGCTAAGGGAGCTGGCAAGCGAGTCCTCGCTGCCCAGTTCGCAGCAGCAGTGGGCCAGAGCTTGATCTCCGCTGATGCTGCCTTGCTGCTCGGAGGCGACGTTACTTTTTCTCTGGCCTTGGAGCGGGCTATCCGAGCCGCGCGGTTGGCTAGCTTGGCGGGTGCGCTTCTATACTGGCAGGACGCCGAGACAGCAAACCCGAAAATCTGGTCTGCTGCCTTTGAGTACTGTCCCTTGATGCTGCTGGGCTCGCAAGCCCCGTTGCCGCTGCAGCCTGGAAATCGTGCTGCCCGGCGATCGATCGCTCTGCCTCATTTGACTCGATCCGCACGGATGTCATTGTGGACTCAGATCACCAGCCAACCCGCGCCTGAATGTATCGCCAGCTCCTTGCTCGAGGCTTCGGACATCGTCAACGCTGCACGCCTGGCTCCTGCCGGGTCCGAGTGTGTGGCCAACGCGTGCAACACCAATCTCTCGTTGGAACCGTCCGAGTTGTTCGTTCCTATGCCCTGTCCGTATACCTGGGAAGATCTTGTACTTCCGAGCATACTTCGCGATCACCTGCAAGAACTTGAGCGGCAAGTCCGATTGCGCTGGCAAGTTTACGAAGAATGGGGCTTCGGGCGACTCCGCCCTCTCGGCCGCGGGATCACGGCAATGTTCGCTGGTCCGAGTGGTACGGGGAAAACGATGGCGGCGCAGGTACTGGCAGGAGCCCTCGGGATGAAACTGTATCGCGTCGATTTGGCTGGTGTCATCAACAAGTACATCGGCGAGACCGAAAAGCGCTTGCGCCAGGTATTCGACGTTTGCGAGCGAGCGAATGTCATTCTGTTTTTTGACGAGGCCGACGCACTCTTCGGACAGCGTACACAAGTAAAGGACGCTCATGATCGCTTTGCCAACATCGAGATCGACTATCTGCTCCAGCGCATGGAACAGTTCGATGGTGTCGCTATTCTTGCGACCAACCGCAAGGGGGATTTGGATAAGGCATTTCTGCGCCGGATCCGTTTCATCGTCGATTTCATACCGCCCGGACCGGCCGAACGACTTCGGGTCTGGCAGCGCGCGTTACCGTCCCATTCGCCCGGGGGCGAGGAGTTGCTCCACCACATTGACTGGGAGTATCTGGCGGAAAAGCTGAACCTGACTGGTGCTGACATAACCGCCGCTGCGATGGGTGCTGCCTTTCTGGCACGCGCGGAGGGAACCCGCATCGGCATGACGCACATTATGCATGCCGCGCGTCGGGAAATTGGAAAACACGGAACACTGCTTCGTTCGGACGGCTGGGGAGAGAAATGACGGTGGACATGCGGATCGATCGCTTACGGCTGAACGTTTCGGGACTCTCGGCGGGCCCGGATGGCGAACGCCTCGCCACACTCGTTGCGCAGGGCTTGGCCGCCGTGGATGTGAGCGGGGAATCGCGCCACATCGAAAGGATCGAAGCAAGGATCGCGGCTGGGGAACACACCGTTACCGAGGAGTTATCCCGAATGATTGTAGCTGAAATTCTTCGACAATCGAGTCGAACTGCTTGAGGAGAACATCGAATGCCAGGCAAATTTCTTAAGGGCGCCTTGATCGAGTTCACGACGTCGTTCCTGGTGCCGGTGCCGAACGTGATCATCTTCCAGTTCAATCCGGAGACCTTGACTCACACGTGGACCCCTGCAGCGCCGCTTCCCCCACCGGGCGGGGGGGAGCCCAATCCCCTTGCCGTTAAAGGATTGCCCGGGGAAACATTCTCTTTTACCCTGGCCATGGATGCCCTGGACACCATCGAGGCCAGCAACCAAATCGCACAGGGTTTAGCCGCCTCGTCGGGTATTTACTCCCGCTTGGCGGCGCTGGAAATGCTCCTATACCCCACGCGTGACCCTCAGGTTCCTACTGTGCTCACCGCAGCGACTTCTGTTCAAGCCGGTGCCTTCTCCTTGAAGGGTCAGTTCGACGGTCAGTTCGTTCGCCGTGTGCCGCTGCGGACAGTGCCCATGGTGCTGTTCGTGTGGGGGCCGGGTCGGATTCTGCCAGTCAAAGTCACCAGCCTGACGATCACTGAAAAACTCTACGATCCTCTCTTGCTGTTTCCTACGCATGCAGAAGCGCAAATTGGACTTTCGGTGCTGACCAAGGAAGAGCTCGAACAGGTCCATGGGCCGCTTGGAGTGCTGGCAAAAGGCGCGTACAGCTACACCCTTGATCTACGAATAGGATTGGCACTGGCGAATCTGGCGAACGCTCCGGGCTCGCCCATCGGACTGTTGCCCATTGGTTAGCCAACAAAGTTGAACGGAGGATGTGATGTTTTTTTTAAGTAGCAGGTATCAAAACCAAATCGGATACACCCGAAAGAGGGCGGACGGAACACTAGTAGCTGTGACGCGACTGCCTCTACCCGCGCAGGGCCTTTTACTTGGCTATCACCAGCGGCGGCAAGGACAACGACTGGACTTGATCGCAGCCCACTACTTGGCGGACCCAACGACCTTTTGGAAGGTGTGTGACGCCAACAACGCCGTTGTTCCGGACGCGCTGGCTGTTCACGATCTGATTGGCATTCCTTCTACGACACCAGTCAACAGCTAATAGATCTTACAATGCCAAACTCTTTTCGACTTCTATTGAACGGTACGGACGCGGACGACGACTTCTACACGTCGCTTTCCTCCCTCGAAATCGAAGAAAATGCAGATCTCCCAGGCGCGATCCAGTTGACCGTACCCGTGGATCGCTCCGATGACGGCGACTTGACCTATGTCACCGACGGTCGGCTCAAGCCGTTTGCCACTTTTGCTGTAATCGCCACTCCTGACGGAGGCAAGGACGAATGCATATTCGATGGATTGGTTCTCACCGCGAAGTTGCATCTTCATAGAGGAACGACGGCGTCGACGCTAAGAGTCTGGGGGCAGGACGTCTCGTGGCTGATGAACCTGGAGGAGAAGGTGAAGGAATGGGTGGACGTCACGGACGCGGACGTTGCCAACAACATTTTCAATTCCTACCACATCACGCCGGCGGACGCGAACCGCAGTGACGACTCGCCTTCTCACACCGAAGACGGTCACACTTTGATGCAGCGGTCGTCGGACATTCAGTTTCTGCGCTCGCTAGCGCGCCGAAACGGTAAACTTTGCCGCGTATCGTGCACAGATACGCCCGGCAAGGCGACGGGGTATTTCGCGAAGCCCAAGCTCGATGGCAACCCCGTGATCATACTGGACCTCAATGACCCCAATGATTGGACGGTCGATCAACTGGATTTCGAATGGGATGTGACGAGGCCCACTTCGGTCAAAGCAAGCCAGGCCTTGTTCAACGACAACGACCAGGACGGGGTGAGCGCCGATACATCGGATTCCGGGTTGAGCCTGCTCGATGGGCGCAGGCTCTCGGACTTTGCAGGAAAATCCATGACTGTGCTGCTCACGGCTTCGGTCGATGACGCTCGCGAACTCAGCTTGCGAGCCCAGTCAGTCTTGCGAGAAGCGGGCTGGTTCGCCCGTTGTGAAGGCGAGGCGGACGTGGCAAGACTCAAAGCCATCCTCCGCGCCGGAACGGTAGTTGCGGTTTCGGGCGCAGGAAGCTTGAATTCCGGTAAGTATTTCGTGTGGAGTGTTCGCCACACAATCACCCTTGAGTCTCACAGGATGCGATTCACGCTAGTACGCAACGCTGTGGGCCCTGCGACGCCCAGCGGCGGGTCAGTAGGAAACCTCCCGGGAGGCTTTTGACACCATGGACGACCAAGCCATCCTCGAAATGTTGGAGCGAGTCCGGTATCGCTTCTACGGAAAGTACCGCGGCTCTGTAACGGAAGTCGACACAAAAACTCTCCGGATCAAGGCCAAAGTTCCCTCCGTCCTCGGGAAACAACCGACGAATTGGTGTCGGCATTGCGTACCCTATGCCGGGCCCAGCGCGGGGATCGCTTTCCTGCCCGAAGTAGGTGCGGGTGTTTGGATCGAGTTTGAAGGCGGCGATGTCTCTTATCCCATTTGGGCGGGTTGCTATTGGAGAGATGGGGAGGCGCCATCCGATGCTGCTCCGGCGGTGAAGGTGATCGTCACTAAATCAGGTCAAAAAATCATTCTGGACGACCTCGCAGGATCTATAACGATCTCCGACACAAATGAGAACAAGGTGACGCTGGATTCGTCCGGCATCACTCTTGAGCGGGGCGCGAGCAAGGTGGCGATCAGCGACTCGGAAGTCAACGTGAACGACGGCGCATTGGAGGTTATGTGATGGTGCAGAACATTCGTTTCGAGGAGGCGTATGGCTAACCTGCTCAACACATCCAGCATCATGCTGTGCCCCCACGGCGGCACAGTGAGCGTCATTAGCTCAAATACCAGAACGAAAGCCGCGAGCAATTTCATCCTGCGTTCCTCCGACACTTTTATGATTGCCGGATGTTCATTCCCTCCCAGTGGTCCTCCACACCCATGCGTCCGGGTCCAGTGGGTGCAGCCAGATACGCGGAGCCAAGTAATCGGCGATTTTACCCTCAGCGAGGAGAGTCTTGGGCTGTGCGTCGCAGCGGATCAAGCCGTGCAGGGTACCGTTCTAGTTTCCTTTACCCAGCCGCGCGTATCCGGACAGTAGGAGGAGCAAATGGACCGTACCGACTACGCCTTTCCGTTTCGCGTCGACGCCACCTCCCACCAGGGTGCTCAGACAAATTACGAAGCCCATATCGATCAGATGATCCGGCAAGTTCTCCTGACGGCACCGGGAGAGCGGGCCGATCTGCCGGAATTCGGTTGCGGTTTGCGGCAGCTCATTTTCGCACCCCATTCGCATGCGCTCGACGCCACCACCACGATCCTGGTGCAGCAAGCGCTCAATCAATGGCTCGCCAACCAGATCCAGGTGCAGAACGTGCAGGTAGGTCCTGCGGGCTCGGGTGACGACTCACAGCTTTTCATCGAAATCGATTACATCCTGCTGCAAACGCGGTCGAACAAGAAGATCACGGTATTGGTTTCCTGATATGACTCTAAGAGACCGACTCCCGCAACTTCTGCAAAGCACGATCCTCAACGGCATCGACTTCGTTGAGGTCGCAAGCCCCGACCAGAAAACTCTACGGGTCCATTTTCTCAACAAAGTCGCTTTGGCGGGGCTCGTTACTCGGGCCGCCATCAGTGGCGGCGAGACTATTCCCACTGTGGCAGTACCTCCCATCCAGGCTGGCGACTGGTCCAACGATACCAACGGTCGTCCCCTACTGACCTTGAAGGTCGCGGCACCTGGCGAGTTTTCGTTTTATACGATCACCCTCACTGGCGGACCGCTTGATCCATTCTTCAACGGCGTCAAATTCTCCTTCAAAGCGCTTTGCCCATCGGATCTCGACTGCCAGCCTGCAGCCGCGGGGTGTCCGCCACTGTCCGGCGACATGCCGCCGATCGATTATCTGGCCAAGGACTTCCTGAGTTTCCGCAAAGCGCTCTCCGACTTCTCGGCTCTCCGTTATCCGCAATGGCAGGAACGTTCCGAAGCGGATTTCGGCGTGATGTTCATGGAGGCCCTGTGCGGCCTCGCCGACGACCTCAGCTACACGCAGGACCGCGTCGCGGCTGAGGGCACGCTTACGACGGCGACCCAGCGGCGGTCCATCGTTCGTCATTCGCGCCTGGTGGATTATGAGCCGCGGCCAGCCACCTCCGCGCAAGTCCTCTTGCAGTTCGATGTAAGCGCCGGCTCCATACCCACCGGGCTCCGGGTGAGCGCACAACAGCCAGACGGAACCTCAATCGATTTTGAAACCGGCACTGGTCTGATCGACCCCAAGACGGGGCTCCTCAACACTACTTCGTACGCAACAAGCCCGGCGTGGAATCGAGGTATCCAGCCCTATTATTGGGACGACTCGCAGAGTTGCTTGAAGCGCGGCTCGACTGAAATGTGGGTGGTAGGGCACGGCTTCAATTTCCAGGTGCCCGGCCAATCCCTTTTGATCGACACACAAGGTGCTACAACGGCTGATCCGCCAAAACAGGAGGTCGTGCACTTGATCGCCGCCCCCGAAGAGACTGATCAGCTATTCGGCCAGGCCGTAACGCACATCGTCTGGAGTGCCGCCGAAGCCCTTCAGTTTGACCACGACCTGACACTGAATCCCGACCAAACTCCGCGCACGGTCCTGGCCGGGAACCTGGTACCCGCAACCCAAGGGACTCGGTACCGGGAAGGCTTCGCGATCGACCAGGCGCCGGCCGGAAGCACCGTGCCTCCGGCCCTGATCCGCACTGGCGCCAGCATGACGCCGCAATACCTTTACAGCTTGCTAAACGCTCCGCTGGCTTGGCTGATCCAGAGTGGGGCTTTGCAGAGTGGCCCGGGCAATATGGCGCTCCCCGAAATTTTCTTGACGGAACAGCCACCCGATCCGTCTTCGTCACCAATCGTCTGGATCTGGCGCAGAGACCTGCTGAAAGCCGAAGAATTCGAACAGTCCTTTACAGTTGACCGGGTCCGCTTCATCCCGACTGCCCGCAATTCCGACGGGTCCATTTCTTTCGACTACGACGGCGACGGGGGCGAAACCATTCGTTTCGGTGACGACGTTTTCGGTGAAATCCCCGAGCCCAACGCCGTGTTCCAGGTGACCTACCGCACAGGTGCTGGCTCGCTCGGTAATGTCGCCGCTGATTCCATCACTAAAATCGATCCAGCCGCGTCCAGTCTGTTCTCCTCGGTTACCAATCCTTTCCCGGCGACCGGCGGAGCAGACGAAGAAACGGATGAAGCCGTGCGCCGGCTTGCGCCTGCGGCCTTCCGCGCGCAGCGACTCTTCAACGTCCGTCCGGTGGACTATGAGGCTTCTGCCAAGACTCTTCCTTGGGTTCTCAACGCGGGCACGGTGTTCCGGTGGACGGGAAGTTGGCTCACGGTTTTCACCACCGCCCAGCCCGAAGGGACCGAGCAGGTGACGGTCGCCGAGCACATCGGCCTCATCAATCTGCTCAATCGCCGCCGTTTGGCCGGATACGAATCCTACGTGCCCGCGCCCGAGTATACCTCCATCGACCTTCAGATTGCGGTATGCGCGCAGGCGAACGCATTCCGTGGCGATGTGGAGGCGGCCCTACTCGCGACACTCAGCACATCAAAGTTTCGCGATGGTTCGACTGGATTCTTCTACTTTGATCGCTTCACTTTCGGAACGCCTCTGGAAAGAAGTGCTCTCGAAGCAGCCATTCAGCGCGCCTCCGGAGTCGATGGAGTAGTGTCGATCCGCTATCGGCAACGCGGTGTGACGTCACTCTGCATCGATCTGCCCGATACCTTGCAGGTCGCTGCGGATCATATTCTGCGAGTGGACAACGACCCGAGCAATCCGGAACGCGGAGCATTGCATGTGGTCGTCAAAGGAGGCAAATGATCATGGCATGCCCTTGTGATCTCCTCGGGGAACCTCAGATAATCTTCAATCCGCCCGGACTCGACACGATCGACTACCGAGTTGGCGACTACCTCTCGTTCCGTCAGGCACTGTTGCAATCCCTCCCCGGGGAAGTCGAACTGACAGCGTGGCGCCCGAGCGCTCAAGGCGATCTCGCCCTGCAAATGCTGGAATGGTGGGCGTATCTCGCCGATATCCTCACTTTCTACAACGAGCGCATCGCCAACCAGGACTACCTGCGGACCGCCGACCTGCCCGAAAGTGTTCAGCGGCTGATTCGCGTGTTGGGCTATCGTCCTCGTCCTGGGATTGGCGCGCGTGGGACGCTTGCCGCGCTGCTGAGCGGGCCTAAGGCGATCACGTTGACGCAGGGTTTCCAGATCCAGAGCAAGCCCGGGCCGGGCAAAGAGCCGCAGATCTTCGAACTTGGTGCCCCTATCCTTGTGCAGCCGCCGGATGCTACCGCAGCCATACCAACTCCCGACCCGGCTCTGTTGAGTGCGGACGGCAGCGTT
This sequence comes from Acidobacteriota bacterium, assembly GCA_025353165.1. Classification (GTDB taxonomy): domain Bacteria; phylum Acidobacteriota; class Terriglobia; order Bryobacterales; family Bryobacteraceae; genus TMP-7. Next base: position 17,188 of record JANXRE010000183.1, read on the forward strand.
CTGCTTGTGGGGACGGTCTCCTCGACCAAGCTCGGTGACCAGGTGCTGCTCCTCCACAAGGGTTGGATCGGGTTGGATGATGCCTATGCGGTTGCGGTAGTCCAGGACCTGAGTTCTGAGAAAGACCCGAGTGGAAATGCGATGACTCGAGTGAGGTTTACCCAACGTCCGAGCCTGCCAAAGGATGCCGCCGCCGGGGACTACCGCCTCCTTAGAAGCACGCAATCCGCGCATCTGTGGCAATATCCGATCCCGACAGTCACTACGGGGTATCAGGTCGATCTGGAGTCCATCACACGCGGAATCAAGGTAACCGATTCGGTCTTGTTCGTGATTTCCGGCACTTCGCCAGTTGAACAATTGGTCCACGTAACCGGCTACACTGAACTGGTCGGGTACGCAGATCCTACCGCGACCAACCCGATTCCCATTCCACACACGAATATCAGATTCACTCCTGCGTTGAAAACGGCGATTGATATCACCAAAACGCTAGTACGCTACGCATGGCAGGACGTAGGGCCTCTGACTGCCACCCCTGCAAAGGCGATTACTGGGGGGACATCTCTGACTGTGGTTCCGGGTGCGGTCTTAACTGCCGTGAATGGCGTGCCGTTATTGATTGAGGACGTGGACGGCATTGGTGAGTCCGCAATTGGACTGACAAGTTCAGGCCAGACCACCCTGCAATTATCCGGGCTACCCTCACCTCCTCCGCTTCTGGTTTCACCGCTGAATGTCCTATTCAATCTCCTCTCCGTCACGCGGGGCAAAACGGTCGCGAACGAAATTCTAGGCGGCGGTGATGCCACCATATCGGGGCAGGAGTTCGTACTCAAAAACTCCCCTCTCACCTACCTGCTCAGCGCGGACTCCGCTTCGGGAAGCGGCTACACCAGTACTCTCCATGTGTGGATCAACGGAGTGCAGTGGAAGGAAGTCCCCAGCTTCTACAGCCAAGATCCCGCCGCCCGAATCTTCGTCACCCGCGAAGACGAGCAGAACAAGACGCACGTTCAGTTCGGCGACGGCATCAACGGCGCCCGGTTGCCCTCCGGAGTGAACAATGTCGTCGTGACCTACCGCTATGGCAGCGGCGCGGAAGCGCCCGACGCTGGTTCGCTGACTGTCATATTGCAGCCCCTGCCAGGTCTTAAGGCCATCAGGAATCCTGTACCGGCGGGAGGCGGCGCCGACCCCGATCCGCCGCAAAAGATCAAGCGCTACGCACCCCAGTCCGTTCTCACGCTCGGTCGCGCCGTCTCGGCTGACGACTACGAGACGATAGCTGCGCAGGCGCCCGGCGTCGCCCGCGCAAAGGCATACTGGACTTGGGATCCCATCCAGCAGCGCTCCCTTGTGAAGATCTACGTGGGCGACGACGCCAACGCGGTTTCGGCGGCCCACATCGCTCTGGCCGCCGCGGACGATCCCAATCGCCCGGTTCAAGTCAGTCTGGCGTACGCTCTCAAAACTCATTTGCGCCTGACTCTCGTGGTTGACCCGAATTACGTCACATCCGACGTGGTCAGCGCTGCCTCGGCAGCCTTGCTTGATCCGGACACTGGTCTGTTTGGCACCAACGTGATCGGCGTGGGACAACGCATCTACGAGAGTCAGCTCTACGAGGCTTGCCTGGCCGTTCCGGGTACCGTCGCAGTGCATAACCTGCTGTTCAGAACACGCGACTCTCTGCTTTTCCCATTCCCGTCTGCTCCGTCAGCGCTGTTCCGTTACGATCCCGGCGAAGGAGGCTTCTTTCAGCTTCTCGCCACAAATCTTACGATCTCACCGGAGGTGGCACCCAATGCCGGTTGACCATTACGAGACCTACTACGCGGATAAGCTCTGGAACCTGCTACCGGCCGTCTACCGAAGCGAGGATTCCACCGAGTTCGGTGTCAACGGACCCCTGCGCGAGATGGTCAATCGCATCGGAGCACAGGCTGCAGTCCTGCGTCGTAGCATCGACCGGCTTTGGGAAGACCAGTCCATTGAAACCTGCGACGACTGGGTCGTCCCCTACATTGCCGATCTCCTCGCCACGAGACTGGTGGCCAGCCAGAACGCGCGCGGCCAGCGCCTGGATGTCGCCAAGACGATCTACTACCGCCGCCGCCGAGGCACCGTCGCGATCCTGGAAGAGATCGCTTCCGACGTCACCGGTTGGGACGCTCGCGTTGTGGAGTTCTTCCGCCGCATGGGGCGGACACGCCACAGCCTCGATCCAGAGTTGGGCTGCCCGGCGGCGACCGCGGATCCAGCCGGCAACCGCACCCTGCAACTGGCCGAAGGGCTCGTCGGCCGTTGGACCAACACCGGCATCGGCGGCTGGGCCGATCTACGAAACGTGTATGGCGCTCTTCAGGCGCAATCGCCCTTCAGCACGGGCGCGGCCGTCCGGCCCCCGTCGGCATTCGATGAGTTTTTCCATACGGCGGATTTCCGGAAGGGCCGCGGGAGGTCCGGCTGGTACAACATCCCTAAACTCGGAGTCTTTCTATGGCGTCTGAAGAGCTTCGGAGTGGACTACACGACCCCGGTCGCTGACCCTTCCCATCCTGGTTGCTACAGTTTCGACCCCACGGGCCGTTTGGCGCCGCTATTCGCCGCATCCGCCCGGCCATTCGGCGACGATTGGGTCTCCCCGCAGGAGTGGCAGTTGCCCGGCCCGATCAGCACGGCCCTGCTAGCCTCGGCGATCTCGCCCACAGCGGCGGAGTCCCTCTACGCCACCGAGGATTCTGGCCAGGTTCGCGAGCTCAACGCCTTAGGCGCCTTCGCTCAGTTGGGCACCGACTACGATCTTGTGGACGTTGGTCAGGTTACGACCTACCCCCAACCTCTGGGCTCCAATCCGTCCGTCATGATCTTCCCCGAACAGGGAAGGCTCGCGATTCTGCATCCGCTCAACGGCCCGCTGTTTGTCACTTATCATTACGGTTTTTCTTCCACCATCGGCGCGGGACCCTACGATCGCCGCGTCCTGGGACAAACTCGCTCAGCCCTGCCCGCGTCAGCGCAGAAAGTCTCCGGCGGCGGTGGAGCTCTCGTCAAGCCGCTCGCCGGAATTGCGCCTGTAGGAAGTATCCTCATTAGCGATTCACTCACATACGACTCTGTCAGCGACGTGTCGGGAATCAACCAAGTGACCATTGCAGCGGCAAATCAACGGCGTCCCGTGATCCGCGTTGCCCCAGGCTCACCGGAATGGACACTGACCGGTGCAGACCCGCAAAGCTCGTTGGTCGTCGATGGCCTTCTCGTCAGCGGCGGTGACATCGTGCTCAAAGGAGACTACGACAGCGTCACGTTGACCTGCTGCACCTTCGATCCGGGGACGGCCGTCGACTCTTCCACCTTTGCCAAGTCGGTGGATCAACGAGACCTGATCCCTTGCCATCTGTGGGTCGAAGCCAAGGTGCGCCAATTGACCATCGACCGCTGCATCCTCGGTCCGGTTCAGACTCGCGCCAGCGGCGAGATCGAGAACCTGGACGTTTCCGACACCATCATCCAGGCGCTCGGCAAAGACCAGGCGATCGACATGGTAACGGGTGTCACCCGCCTCACCAGATGCACCGTGTTTGGGCCTGCAACCCTGGACCGCCTGCACGCCAGCGAATGCATCCTGAACGGCGTGGTCGCCGTCGACGACACGCAGGATGGTTGCGTCCGCTTCTCCGCCTGGTCCAGAGGCAGCGTCATTCCCCGTAAGTATGAGAGCGTCGAGATCCCAGCGGCGGCTCCGCTCTTCACGTCACGAGCCTTCGGCCAGCCCGGTTACGCGCAGTTGGTTCCCAACGTGGATCGCAATATCCTCTCCGGCGCCAACGGCGCCACCATCTCCGCCGGAGCCGAAGACGGTTCGGAGATGGGCTCCTTTGCAAGGGAGAAGAACCCGATCAAAGAGCGCAGTCTGGTTATTAAATACGAAGAGTTCATGCCCTTAGGGCTTGTGCCGGTGGTCATTTATGTCACGTAAAGGAGCCTGGAATGCCCGTTGATATCGCAAGAATATCCTACGACGAAAAACAACAATATCGCTCTGTGGTGATGCAACAGGGCCGCGTGACCGTGGAGGCTGACTGGAACGAAGCCAAAGATATCTCCACGGAAGAGCTCCGCAAGGAAACTCTCGAGATCGTGGGCCCCAGCGGCACGCCCGATAACGGCTATGCGATCGCTCCCGGCCCCGCCCTCGATTTTTCCATAGGTCCCGGTGCCATGTACGTTGGCGGCGAGAGAGTCTATCTTTCCCAATCGCTCCCGTACAGCCAGCAGAACCAACTGCCGAAACCCACAGATCCACCTCGCGCCGCCGAGTGGTTGGATGCCGCGTCCGATCCGGACTGGCTCACCTTACCAACCTCAATCGGAAATCAGCCGCCTGAACTCGTCTACCTTCAACTTCGCGAGCAGGAGGTCAGCGCCGTTGAGGACTCCGACCTGAAGGACGTGGCCCTGGGCGGCCCGGACACCGCGCAGCGCACCCGGCTGGTACAGCACATCGTGCGGCAGCCAGGCATCACCTGTGGCAGGGGAGCCGAAGCGCTTTGGGTCAAGGAGGGCCTCAGCTTCAATCCGAACACTATGAGGCTAATGTCGCACGGACAATTGCAAGTGGGCTTCACCAACCAGGCATCACCGCCCGATCCTTGCCAGCCCCAG
>JANXRE010000004.1 GCA_025353165.1 Acidobacteriota bacterium
ATCACCCGCCAGTTGGCACGCACCGTAACAGCCCAATAACCTCTCATCCCGCCTTTCAACGGAAGCAACCGAAACCCCGGCAGATCCATGCTGACACATGGCGGATGTCAAACTCCGCGCGAAGGCGGCGCACATTCGAGCGGAGGTGAAGTATAGTTCTGATAAATGCCCCACGACCCGGTTGTCTTCATCTCCTCCACCTTGGAAGACCTAAAGGAGCACCGGGCGCAGGCCGAACTGGCCGCGAAGGCCTGCGGATTCTCGCCGCGCATGATGGAATACTTCCCGGCCAGCGGCCACGCGCCGACAGTCGAGGCCTGCCTCGAAAAGGTCGCCGAAGCCGAGGTCGTAGTAGTCCTGGTGGCCCACCGCTACGGATGGGTGCCGCCCGATCGGGGCGGCAAGAGCATCACGTGGCTCGAATGCGATCACGCGCGGCACGTGACACGGAAAGAAGTTCTGGCGTTTCTGGTGGATCCGAACTACGACTGGCCGGCCGAGCTCCGCGAGGACTACCGCCTGGTGACAGAGCGGAAGAAGCCGGGAATCAACGAAGAGGTAGAGCGAAACGAAGCCAATCTGGCCCGGCTCAAGAACGAACTCAGCAAGTACATCCGAGGCCAGTTCACCGACGCCTCCAGCGTCCGGCCCCTGGTCTCCGTGGCGCTCTACGACTGGCGCATGCGCCATCTTCCAACCACCGCGCCGGAACAACACTACGACCCGGACACCTACCTGAGACTCCTCGAAGACGACACGCGGCAGATCCGCATCAAAGGCCTGAAAACCAAGCGGGCTGAACCGTACTTCTTCGGAATCGAGGAGATCTACATCCCCCTCACGACACCGGTCAGCCGGGACATCGGCCAGGAGCGCCGGATAGTGCTGGAACAGGCGCTCTCAAACCGCAAGGTGGTGATCGTCGGCGACCCCGGGTCCGGCAAATCGACCTTCCTCCGCCGGGTGGCGTTCGAGTTATGCCGCACCCTTCGCGGCGGCAACGGGTCCTTTCTGACGCCGAACGACCGGCGCTTCCCGATCCTGATCCGGGTCGCGGACCTGGCAAAACTGCTGGCGGCCGACCGCTCGCCCAAGCCGCCCGATGCCCCCGATTGGATCCCGTACTTCCTGGGCAAACAGAGCGGCGAGTACAAATGGGGCGCAAGCGAAGCTTTCTTCCAGGGCAAGCTCGACGCGGGCGGTTGCCTGGTCATGGTGGACGGCCTGGATGAAGCGCCAGAACGCCGGATGCGCGAGCGGATCGCTCGCCTGTTCGAACACGCCACCCGGGCCTTCCCCAAGTGCGATTTTCTGGTCAGCACGCGCCCGCAGACCAATGAAGGGGATTCGGTGCTGGAGGGATTCCACCCGGTCCGGATCGGCGAGCTGGAGCCCAAAGACATCGGGACGTTCTTCGATCACTTCGCCCGCGCCCTGGCGCTGAACGACGCCGAATCGAAGAGCTTCAAGGAAGGACTGGAAGCCGCGCTGGCGAGCCGCCCGGAGATCCGCGATATGGCGGCGAATCCGGTGATGCTGACGGCGCTGGCCGTATTGCAGCACAACGACCAGCGGCTGCCGGAGTACCGCGTGGAGCTGTACGGATCGATCCTGGGCTGGCTGGCCGCGGCGCGCGAGCACAAAGAGGGACGCCCGCCGGCCGAAGAGTGCCTGAAGTACATGCGCAAACTGGCGCTGGCCATGCAGGACTCGGCCGGCGGACGCCTGGTGCAGATGAACAAGCGCTCGGCGGCGGAGTGGGCCGCCGGCCAGTTCGGCGGCGACGTGGAGGCGAACGAAGAACTGCTGGAGCGTGAAACGAACGACAGCGGGATCATCTCGTCCGCGGGCAGCGACCTGCGGTTCTGGCACTTGAGCTTCCAGGAGTACCTGGCCGCGCTCGAGATCGGCGGCCTCGGCGAAGCGCAGCAGATCGAACGCGTGGTCTCGAGCGGCAAGCTCTACCGGCCGGAATGGCGCGAAACCATGCGGCTGCTGGGTGGCGTGTTGTTCAAGCAGGGCGAGGCCAAAGTCGAGGGATTGTTCCAGGCGATCCTGAGCAAACTCGGGCGCCGGGCCACGCTGGAGGAGCAGGTGCGATGCGCCGCGCTGCTCAGCGCGATGATGCGCGATCTCTCGCGTATGAAGTACACGCCGCAAACACCGGACTACGAGCGGACGGTGAAGGCGGTGATGGGAATCTTCGAGGCCGGCGCGGCGGAAGCGATCGAGATCGGGAAGCGAATCGAAGCCGCGGACCTGTTGGGCCAGGTGGGCGACCCGAGGCTGGAAGAGGACAACTGGGTCGAAATCCCGGTGGGGGCGTTCCACATGGGGGCGCAGAAAACGGACTCGAAAGACCGGAACTTCGACCCTGAGGCGTTCGACTCCGAGGCGCCGGTACACGTGGTGAAGCTGCGCGGGTTCCGCATCCGGCGGTTCCCGGTAACGGTGCAGGAGTATGACGCCTTCGTGAAGGCCGGCGGGTATGGGACTCGGAAGCACTGGGAGGAAGGCTTCGGCAGGTTCGAACGGCCCGATGATTGGGAGCGGCAGAAAGAGCACCCGAACTGGCCGGTAGTGAGCGTCAGTTGGTTTGAGGCCGCCGCCTACTGCGCTTGGGCGGGATGCCGGTTGCCCACCGAAGCGGAGTGGGAGCGGGCGGCGCGCGGTCAGCGGAGCAGCCGGCATCCGTGGGGCGATGAGCCGCCGCTTGATCCCTCGCGCGCTAACTATGACGGGGAGGTAGGGCATCCGACTCCGGTTGGCCTCTATCCGAAGGGGAACACCGCCGAGGGGTTGTGTGACATGCTGGGCAACGTCTATGAATGGTGCTCCGATTGGTTCGCCGCCTATAATGGCGGAGGACAGGAAAACCCGATAGGCCCGTCAACCGGCAAGGGAAAAGTGGTGCGCGGCGGCGCGTGGGACAGCAATCCGCTGTACGTCCGCGTCTCGTTCCGCGACAGGGGCGAGCCGGGCTTCCGGGGCAATGGTGTCGGCTTCCGGTGTGCCGGGGAATTACGTTAAGTGTTTAGTGTTTTGAGTTTATGAGGGGGGTCCAGGGGGGACCCTTCCCCCCTGGGGGAAAAATTTTGAAACAAGCGGAACCTACGGTAGTCGTGCAGAAGGCCTATGACTGGGCGCTCTGGATCCTTCCAAAAGTGGCGAAGTTCCCACAGTCGTACCGCTTCTCGATCGGTCACAGCCTGGTGACCTCGTCGCTCGAGCTGCTGATGGACCTGGTGGACGCGACCTACCAGGCGCGCAACGCCGGATCGCTGGCCGGCGCGGTGCGCGAAGTGAACCGCATCCGGTACCTTGCACGGATGGCCAAGGATCTGCGAGTCATCAATCTCGACAGCCACGAATTCGCCGCCAAGGCGATGGACGAGCTGGGCCGCATGACGGGCGGCTGGCTGAAGAGCACCCGCGAGAAGACATGAAGCGGGCTGGTAATCTGTGGCCGCAACTGGTCAGTTGGCGGAACCTCCTGGAATCCACCCGCACCGCCGCGCGCGGCAAGCGCACAAGGCCCGACGTCGCCCGTTTCCTGCATGAGCTGGAGCCTAACCTCTGCCGGCTCCAGCGCGAGCTGGACGAGGGATCGTATCGCCCCGGCGGGTACCGCACGTTCTGGATCCGCGATCCGAAACCGCGGCAGATCTCGGCGGCGTCGTTCCGGGACCGGGTGGTTCATCACGCCTTGACGCGCGTGCTCGAGCCCGTTTTCGAGCCGCGGTTCACGGATTTCTCTTTTGCCTCCCGCAAGGGGTTCGGGCAGCACCGGGCGCTCACGCTGGCGCGGGACGCTTGCCGCCGGCATCGCTACGTCCTGAAGTGCGACATCCGGAAGTACTTCCCGTCCCTCGATCACGCCATTCTGAAGAGCCTGATGGAGCGGGCCGTCAAGTGCCGCCGGACTCTCGACCTGGCGGAGCTGATCATCGACGGATCGAACGAACAGGAGGAAGCGATCGCATATTATCCGGGCGATACGCTGTTCACGCCGTACGAGCGGCGGCGCGGATTGCCGATCGGAAATCAAACGTCGCAGTTCTTCGCGAACGTGTATCTGAATCCGCTCGACCACTTCGCCTTGCGGGAGTTGCGGCCGGCCCTGTACCTGCGGTACGTCGACGATTTTGTGCTGTTCGGCGACGAGAAACGGGAGCTGCGTTCGATGGCGCTGCGCATTGGCGAGTTTCTTGCAAGTCTGCGCCTGGTGCCGCACGACCGCAAGTTCCGCGTCTATACTTGCGCTGAAGGGCTGACGTTTCTCGGCTGGCGAATCTTGCCGGAACAAGCGCGGCTGGCGCGGCCGAACGTTGTCCGGATGAGGCGGCGGCTGAGGGAAATGGCCGCTCTTTACCATGCGGGTCTGCTGCGGTTCGAAGACGTGGATTGCCGGGTGCAGGCCTGGCTCGGCCACGCCGCCTTCGGGGACACGCGACGGCTCCGCGAGAACCTGTTCGGACAGTTTATCCTGAGACCAGCGGAGCACGGCCGAAATGCGCGGCGGCTCGTGGAACAACAATCCACAGAACGTCCGCGTCTCGAACCGCAACAGGAACGAGCCAGGCAACCGGAACAATAATATCGGCTTCCGGTGTGCCGGGTAGGCGGAGCGCGGCCTCGGCGGTTTCGAGGCCAGTGGGCGGGAGCCGGTTTCCTCCACGGAGATTCCGGGAGTGCCAACTCCGTTTCCGGGCCGTGGATCCCGACGCCGCACCGGCGTCAAACAGTAGTCAGACCCGGGCTCTCTGGTAGCCGGCAGGCGAACGTCAGCCCGGGAAATATCGGCGTCGAGGGGGGCACGCCCCCCTTCGAACCCCCCATAAACTCAAAACACTAAACTCTTAACGTAATTCCCCGGCACACCGGAAGCCGATACCACCGCCCCGGTCGGCCGGCACGACCCTGAGGCGGTCCGAGACGCGGACGTACCGTGGATAGTCGGCCCACGAGCCGCCGCGCAATACCCGATACCGCCCCTCCTTTGGACCGGAGGGGTCGGTGGCTGCTTTCGCCTCGTAGTTCCCGTGCCAATCCGCCACCCACTCCCAGACATTCCCCAGCGTGTCGTGCAGCCCCCAGGCGTTGGGGTGCTTCCCACCCACGGGGTGGACGCGGTTGCCGTTTTCCCGGAGGACCTTCGAGTAGTTATCGCGATCGTCCTTCCAGAGCTTGGCCGTGTCGAGGAGCTTCTTCCCGCTATTATCGCCGTACCACGCTACAGCCTCCAGCTCGCCGTAGCGCGGCCCCGTTGTCCCGGCGCGTGCCGCGTACTCCCATTCCGCTTCTGTCGGCAACCGCATTCCTGCCCAATCGCAGTATGCCTTCGCGTCGTCCCAGCTCACATTCACCGCCGGCAGATCGGGATTGCCGGACTCCCGCACCGATTTGCCGGCAGCTCTCGCGAACCTCGCGTACGCCGCCTCCGTCACCGGCGTCTGGCCCATCCAGAATCCGCGCGTGATGGAGACTTCGTGCGCCGGCTTCTCGTCGTCGAAGCACTCGCCGTCGCCCGGCGAGCAGCCCATCATGAACTTTCCCGGCGGAATCCACACGTAGGACAGGCCGTCCTTCGGGTTCACCCGGGTCTGCCCGGGCGGGTCGGCCGCTGCTACCACCGGACGCGGGGCAGCGCGAGACAGCACATCCGACACGGCCAGCGCCAATTCGTCCGGCAATCCGCCGGACCAGGTCACCAGGTTGGCCGCTTGAATTCTCCGGAATGCCAAAGGGATCTTGACCGCATCGAGCAACGCGGGAACGAGGATGCCGCGCCGCCGCCCTTCCTCAGCCTCGGTCCTAACCCATTCGGAATCGACGGAATCCCGCGACCACAGGACTATGACGCATCGGGCCTCATCCAGCGCCGCCTCGATGACCTGATCAAAAGTCTTCCCCGGCAGGATGACGGGGTCCCACCACACGGACCAGTCCTGCGCCTGGAGCGCGGCCACCAGCGGCTTCACTCGGTGGCGATCGGCGCGGGCATAGCTAATGAAAATGTCGCTCACGTGTGGGAATATCTTCTCACACCCGGCTTTTTAGCGGCGCCCAGCCTCGGGTATTCTAGGGGCATGGAGCTGATCTTCGAAGTTCGCGATGCAGAGGAAGGTGGCTATTACGCGCGCGCATTGGGCCATGCCATCTTCACGCAAGCGGAAACCTGGGACGAGCTCCGCGCCAATGTTCTTGAGGCAACATCGCTTCACTTCGAAGACGAAGGGGCGCAACCGCGCCTCGTCCAATTGCACTACGTCAAGGACGAATTGATCCCGGTCGAAGCGGCATGAAGCTGCCACGCGGCATATCCGCCGATCGCGTCATTCAAGCGCTGAAACGTCTGGGCTATGAGGTGATCCGTCAAAAGGGCAGCCACGTCAGGCTGCGGCATGTGGGTCCTCCGGCCCATTCGATCACGGTTCCACTGCATGACCCGCTGAACACCGGCACTCTTCATGGCATCCTCTCCGAGGTCGCCAGGACGAGATCCATCACAATGGAATCGCTGGCTGAGCTGCTTTGAAGGCATGGAAGAAATCACTCTGCAAGTCCAGCGTGACCAGCAGTCGGGCTGGCTCGTGGCATGGTGGGACGATCCGGAGGGAGCGGGCGGGATCACCACGCAAGGGCAGGATCTCCGCGATTTGCAGCAGCAAATCACGGAGGCGGTCGCGGTTCACTTCGACGACGGCGCTGCTCCGTGTCGGATCTGCGTCCATCTATCGGCGGAAGAACCGGCCCGCCGCAACCAGACCTAGGCCGGCCAGGCAGAATCCCACAGTCGCCGGCTCCGGCACCGGGGCCGCCCGAAACATAGGCCGGCGGAAGTGATAGTCGACCGCCACGTCTGCCTGTACCCGGAATTCCACCGTACCGGCCTTCCGGATCTCTCCGTCGGGACCGTTGCCGAACACCGTCGCGTCCGTCCCCGGCCAGCCGTACGTCACTTCCCAATTGCCTTCGACCGTTCCCGCTCCCGTGTAGTCGAGAATCGAGTACGGCCCCGCGAGGTCAACGGACGCTCCGTGGTAGTCCAGCGCCGCCGACAAGGTCCAGCCGCCATTCACCCGCACAGGGCCGCGCGACGCTTCGCCGTCAAGCGTGAACAAACCGCCATACAGATCGATGAACCCGCCGTCGAGGATCGCTCCGTTGGGGAGGCCGGGAATCTGGATGGAAAATCTGCCGGTGGCATCCGAACTTCTGAAATCCAGGAGCTGCTCGCCCCTAACAGTGAAATCCGCCCAAACCGGGATGGGATCCGAGACATATTGCAAGTTCTCGTAGATGGACCCTGCGTTGAGGCACGATGCCACGAACATAAGCCAGCAGATTCGGTTCATGTGTCCCATTTGTGTCCGCAATCAAAGTACCACACGCTATTCACGCGTACAAAGGGATTCAGAGTACTAACCGTACTACTTGGCAGCTCAGAACGGCAGTACTTCCAGCCGCACCGGATCGAACCTCAGCCGCCTCTTCTCCTCATACGATTGCACGCCGAGTAGCGGAGGAATGATCGAGATGGACGCGATGGCGGCGTCGGCATTGGGCAGCTTCCGCGACTTGCAGCAGTCCAGAAAATTGCGCACGTGATCGGCGGTGATGTCGCCGGGAATGCGGCGCTCGATAGGTTGAGCGCCACGCTCGGCGGGCCGGAACTGATAGCGGTTCCGGTTGACGAACAACTGCCCCTTGTCGCCGTGGAACGTGATCCCGTAGTCCGACTCATAGGTATTGGACTGGAACAACACGCTGAACCCGTCGTACTCGAACAGCGCGTTGCATGTGTCGGGCGCCGTGCGGCCGTCGTGGAAATCGTAATAGATGCCGCCCGCGAACACGGCGGAATTCGGCGGCCGCTCCCCCATGTACATGTGGACGACGTCCATCCAATGGTGGCCGAAGTCGGTCATCTTTCCGCCGTTGAAATCGAGGTACGCGCGGAAATTGAGGTACTGCCCCGGCGTCCAGTCGCGGTACTTCACGCGGCCGAGAAAACGGACCCAATCGAGATTCGACGGCTTTTCGGCGGGCTCGCTGGCCTGCGGCCTCGCCGGTCCGCCGTGCCATATGGCGTCGATATGGCCGATCTTGCCGAGCGCGCCCGAGGCGATGAACTTTTCCTTCGGCTCCAGGTAGATTTCGCCGGAGCGCTGCTGCAATCCGACCTGGCAGATGCGATCGTTGACGCGGGCCGCGCGCACCATCTCGGGCGCTTCGCCGAGCGTGCGGCACATGGGCTTTTCGACGTAAACGTCCTTGCCGGCGTTCATGGCATCGATGGCGTGATCCCGGTGCCAGTGATCGGGAGAGCCGATGAGGACGGAGTCGATTTCCTTTAATTCGAGTAGCTTCCGGTGATCGCCGAAGGTCTTGGTATTCGGCGCTTTCTCCTGCGCCTTGTCAATGCGGGCCGCGTAGACATCGCACAACGCCCGGACCTCCACGTCCGCATTTTTCTGGAACAGGCTCATCACGTACGTGCCGCGCTCGCCCGTGCCGATGACGCCGAGACCGATGCGGTCGTTCGCGCCAAGAACCCTCGAATAGGAAAGCGCCGTCATGGCGGCGGCTTTGGCCGCGTCGCGCCGGGAAATCATGTTTTAGTTCAGCTCCTTGATCGTGATATTGCGAAAACGGTGATAGCCTTCCGGCACCCAGCGCTGGCTCTTCCAATCGGGCGCGTTCTTGTGCACTTGCAGAGCGATCATCCCGTCCACCGCGCCGCCGGCCGAGTGGTTGGCCGAATCGGTCCAGTCGACGATCTGCGCGCCGTTGAGCCAGACCTGAATGTGGGGAACATCGCCTTCCATGCGCGCGCGAATGGTGTTCCACTCGCCTTTCTTCCAATACTTGCGCCAGTCCTTTCCGCTGGGGTCCCCCTGTCCACCTTGGCCGACACCTTCCAGTCCTTCGCCGTAGATGCCGCCGACCGAGCCGCCCTCCAGATAATCGATCATCACCTGGTAGGCCTCGCCCTTTTCGTTTGAGCGGAGGAAGAGGCCGCCGTCGCAGCCCCAGTCGGGATTGGCTTCCAGCGAGATTTCGAAATTGCGGTACTTCTTGTCGGTCAGGAGAATGCCGCCGTTGCCAGGAGGAACCTGCGTGCCCATCAGGACGCCATCCTCGACGGTCCAGCCTTTGGTGTTGCCGTGATGGTTGACCTCGCTGACGTGCCAGCCAGGGGGTATTTGCGCGG
>JANXRE010000011.1 GCA_025353165.1 Acidobacteriota bacterium
TCCGCCAGGTCAACGTGCTGCAGACCGACTAAGGGCCTGACATGAAAAACCCGTGCCAATCCTACGTGGCGCACGCACTCCTGCGTGCCGTGTCGCGACTCTTCGCGACACCATTTCCGGCGCGGCTCGCCAAGCGTCGGAAATGGTGTCGCGAAGAGTCGCGACACGGCACGCAGGAGTGCGTGCGCCACGTAGGATTGGCACGGGTTTTTCATGTCAGGCCCTTAGTCGGTCTGCAGCACGTTGACCTGGCGGAAACGGGCCGGCGAGCACCCGTGGCTCATCGCGTTGGTCTGGCCGGGCTCCCCCTTGCCGTCCCCCGGCAGCCCGTACTGCTGCCAGTAAGGGCGCCCGGCGATTCCGTCGCAAGCCTGCCAGAAATCGGGCGTGCGGCTCTGGTAAGCGACGCGGGAAATCATCCCGCGCTTCTTACCGCCCTTGATTTCCCAGAACGCGTCGCCCCCGAACTGGAAGTTATACCGCTGCTGGTCGATCGAGAAACTGCCCGTTCCTTCGATGAGAACTCCATCCTCCACGCCGGCGATCAAGTCGTCGGTGGTAGTATCTTTCTTCCCTGGCGCCAGCCATACGTTCGGCATCCTCTGGAAGGGAACGCTCGACCACGAATCGGCGTAGCAGCAGCCCCGCGATTCGGTCTCGCCAATCAGGTGCGCCTGGTCGCGGATGGTCTGGTAATGGACGAAGATGCCCTTGTCGATAATCGGGAAACGGCTGGTTCGGACGCCATCGTCGTCGTACTTGACGGTCGAAAGCCCGAACTCGGTGGTGCGGTCGCCGAAGAAATTGACGAGGTCGCTGCCGACCCGGAACTTGCCCATCTTCTCCGTGGTGAGGAAACTCGTTCCCGCGTAGTTCGCCTCGTAGCCGAGCGCTCGATCCAGTTCGGTGGAATGGCCAATCGATTCGTGGATAGTAAGGCAGAGATGGCTGGGCATCAGGACGAGGTCTTTTTTCCCCGCTGTCACGGGCGGCGCCGCGAGGTGCTGGACGGCCTGCTCCGCAATCACGGTTGCGTTCTCCATCAGGTTCATTGCCGCGACATACTCCCAGCCCTTCGCCAGCGGAGCGGCCTCGTACGACCGGCTGCGGGAAATTCCGCTCTTGAAATCCACCGCCTCGGCGGTGAGATAGGGGTAGACCTGAACAATGTATTGCTGGATGGAAGACCCTTCGGAGGAAGCGAAGTATTTGTCTTCTGAGTGGAATCCCAAATTGCCGTAGGCCGTGTGGACGCCGGGATTCTTCTTGATGGCGAGCGTAGCATTGTGCAGCAGCTCGAGCTTTTCCTGAACCGGCACCGCGAAGGGATCCTTGTCATGCGGGCTCACCCAGCGATCGACATAGGCCTTCACTGGCGCGAGTTGGACCGGCTGCGCCTGCAACACCGAATTGGCCTTCGCCACCTTCACGGCTTCCCGCGTGATGCGCGCGATCTCCGCCGCCGTGACGATGGGCGACGCGGCGAATCCCCACTGCCCTTTGGCGATGACGCGCACTCCGAACCCGAACGTCTGGTAATCGGAGACGGAAGGAACTTCGTCGGTCTTCGTTCCGCCGCGCTGCGGCGACAGGCGGTATCCGGCATACTGGTCCCGGTACCGATTGATCCGAATATCGCAGTAGGTTGCGCCCTGCCGCTTTGCTTCTTCTAACGCAACCGAGCCGAGCTTCTCCAGCGCCGGGTCCGGTTTCGTGGAGCTGGCATCGGGCGCGCCGAATAGCTTCTCCGCGAATGCCAGCGAAGCCGCCGAAAGGAACGACCGCCGGCTGAATGGATGCGTCATATGGATGTTATCGTAGCGCGCTGTCGCCCGGAAATTTTCGGAACAGATCGAGCGCCCTGGCAGCTTCCGCGCTCCCCTGCATGGCCGTGCCGCGCACGTAAAAGAAGCGCGGGAACACCAGCGTCGAGAACAGCGCCTCGCCCGCGCCGAAGGGCAAGGGATACGTGGAGACCAGCGGCACGGCCTCCGCTCTCCTGTTGGTCGCCACGAGAGTCCAGGCGTAGAGAGTGCGGACCTGTCCGTCCAAAGCCGGTTGCGTCTGCTGGTAGATGGACCGGAACACTTCCGACGCCGGCCCAAACTGCCGCGAGAGCAGCAGGCCGTATGCGGTTGCCGTGGTCTTCAATCCCGAATCACCAGGCCCGAAAACCGAGGCATCGGGCCGGGGCTGCGCGAGGAAACGGCTCACCGCCGCGGCGGCCCGCACTTGGGGCATCTGGGCTCCCTGCATGGCGGCAGCCGCGCGGTCCTGGGCCGCGCCCGGCTGGCCAGCAACCAAGTACCAGATGGCCAATTGAGCGTTGGCATAGGCCGCCAGGTCCGGCGGCGCGCCGGCCGCAAACGATCCGAGGGCGGAGATCGCTTCCTTCTGCTTGCCCTGGATGTACCTCCACCGCGCCGACTCAACCTCTAGCAGCGGATCGTGCAGCGACCGTCGAAGGTCCGCATAACGCCTGAAGAGAACGTCCGCGCCGGCTGCGTCACCGGTGAACAATCGCGCCTGCGCGGCCTTCAGCAGTTCCGCGCCGGTCTTCGTTGTCATCTTGTCGTGCGCGGCCAGGAACGACTGCTCGGCTTCCTGGAATCGCCCGAGAAAAAAATACGCCTCGCCCATCGAATCCAGCGGATTGAAATCGTTCGGCGCAGCGGCGCGGTATCGTTCAAAAGCGTCGCGCGCCCCGTCGAGGTTGCCCTGGAGCGCACAGGAATACACCAGCATGTTTAGAAGATTGGGATTCTCCGGTTCCAGCGCAACCGCGCCGCGCAGTTCGTCTACCGAGGCATCAAAACGCCGCGCGGCGTAGTCTAACTCGCCCAGTTGAGCCAGTACCTTGGAATCGGTCGTAGTCAAACGCGATAAGGCCACCAGAGCGCGCCGCCGCTCCTCGGCATTGCCGCTCATCTCCGCCGACATCAGGTCGATGCGCGCCCGGTCGTAATCCGTAAACGTCCGCGAGCGTGCGCGTTCCAGCGCCGATATCGCCGCGGGACGATCGCCGGATACGATCGCGGCCTCGGCGAGTGAAAGATAGGCCTCGCCGAAATTCGGATCGAGTTCGATCGCCTGGTTGAAGGAGGCCGCTCCCCACGCGCGAATCGCCGCGGCGTTTTGCGAACCGAACGGCCGGGTGCGGTCGCCCACTTGCTTGGCGATCGAATCCACCAGAGGAAGCAGTCCAGCCGCCGCATCCCCGGCCGAATCGGAATTCAGGACGTTCGTCCGCGACCCCGCATCCTGCTCAGTGACATGCAGCCGCAGCCGGCCGTTTTCGAGCGTCGCATAACCCTGCACGAATCGCGTCGCGCCAAGATGAAGGGCCTCGTTGACCGATCCCGCGCGAAAGGGTTGAACGTGCGGCGACGCGCTAACCTCAGTGCGGAGAATGAGCTGCGCGGCCGGGCTAACCCAATTCCACGCCGGATCGCCCGTCAGGTTTTCAAACGGCAGGATCGCGACCCGCTCGACCGCGCGGTGCTCGACGCGCCGGCAGCCCTCCGCCGACAACGAAACGAAGCCAATTACGATGGCCGCCCAGAACCTCAGAGCGCCCTCTGTTGTGCCGAAAGAATTTCCTTGAACTCGTCCATTTCGCGAATCTTCACGAACTCCGGCGTATCCCGGATCTTGTCGTGGTCTTCTTTCAACCCTTCTTCCAGGGCTTTGCGGAGGCACAACAGGGCGCGGTCGGGCATCCCATTCTTGGCGTAGAGCCTGGCCTGATAAAAATGAAACTTCGCCCGTTCCTCGACCGTTCGCTCCTGCAGCAGCACGCCGGACGTGCTGTTGTGTTCAAAGACTTCCGGATCCAGGGAGATCGCCTTCTCATAGGCCTTCATCGCGTCGTCGTAGCTCTTCCGCGCGAAATAGGCGGTGCCGAGATTGCTGTAGATCGACGCCGAATCCGGATTGTACTTCAGCGCCTTCTTGTACTGGCTGATGGCCTTCCGGTAGTTTTTCTTGGCGTAGGCGATGGTGCCGATGTTGTTGATGGCTTCGGAATACTGGGGATTCTGCTTGAGCGCCCGGTCGTAGTATTTCTTCGCCGCGTCGAACTGCAGCATCTGGTGATAGCCGATGCCGATCTTGTTCAGGATGACCGGCGATTCCGGCGATTCCTTGTAGGAATCGATGGCTTCGCGATACATCTTGCGGGCCATCTGGATGTCACCGCGCATTTCGGGGCCGACATCCTTCGTAGGCGCGGGGGCTGGCGGGGTCTGCGCAAGTACCGGCCCGATTGTTGCAACGAAGATAAAGACGCTGCGAACCATGGCGGCCTCCTGAGGCTCTATCTAAATATATCCCTGATTCGCCCCAGGAGCCCCTTCTTTTCCGGTTTCGGAGGCTGCGCGGGGGGCGGCTGAATCGGAATCGACTGCGACGGCGTCCGGGGAGCCGATCCGGCGACCCGCTGCGTTTCCTGGCTAGGAGCCGGTGCTGCCGGCGTATCCCACCCCGCCACCTGAGTGGCTCCGCCATTGTGCAGGTGGCAGGATTCCACGGGCTGCGTGCCGGCGATGAAATACTCCGTGCGTATATGCGGGCAGGAAGTGGTGGCGAGCTGTCCCGTCTCCGAGTCGATCTGCGCGCTCACTACGCCGTCCGGCGGCGCGAACTCGGTGACGTGCTCGTACTCCCGGTGGGCGTGCGCCCGCTTCATGAACTCGGTCCAGATCGGGAGCGCCGCTTTCGCGCCTTCCATTTTGATGTCCCGGTAATCGTCAAAGCCGACCCAGACGATGCAGATCAGCTTCGAGGTGTACCCCGCGAACCACGCGTCCCTCGACGTGCCCGTCTTGCCGGCGGAGGGCAGCGTGAACCCGCGGGAGCGGACGCCGGCGCCGGTTCCCGTCCGCAACACTTCTTCGAGGAGGCTGGTCATCAGAAACGATACGCGCGGATCCAGCACTACGCGCGTCTCTGGGGTGTAGTTGTAAATCGCCCCGCCGCGCTGGTCGCGGATCTCCTGGAGATAGTTCGGTTTTACGTATACCCCCCGGTTGGCGAAGATGGTGTACGCGCCCGCGATTTCAATCGGCGTAACCCCCGCGCTCCCCAGCGCGATCGCGGGCGTCGGAGGCGCGTCAATCGTCATCCCGGCCCGCCGCGCCAGATCGAGAACGGTCTTGTATCCCACTTTTTCAGCTACCTTTACGGTAGGAATGTTCAACGACTTCTTGAGCGCGAACCGGAGGGTTACCGGCCCATAGAAAGTGTCGTGAAAGTTGCCGGGCTCGTACGTCCGGTCGTCGTAGTAGAACGTCGTCGGTTCGTCCACGACGGTCGACCCAGGCGTCAGAACGCCGGTTCCCGTATCGGACAGCGCGGTGTTCATGGCCGCAGTGTAAACAAACGGCTTGAACACCGAGCCGGGGGGCCTGCGCGCCAGGGCGTGGTCGAGCTGGCTGACGCCGTAGTTGCGGCCTCCTACCAGCGCCTTGATGCCACCCGTCTGGGGGTCCAGGGCGATCAGCGCGCATTGAGCTTCGGGCGACGCCGTCCCATAGCCCTTGCGTTTCTTGAGAATTGCGTCCACCCCGGCCATTTCCGAGCGAACCGCGGCCATCGCGTCCCGCTGCAAATCCAGGTCCAGCGAAGTGTAGACCCGGTACGAGGTGTCCTGGAAATCCCGGTCCTGGAACTGCGATTGGAGCTGTTCGTTCACCAGGTCGACGAAGAATGGCGCGTCGCTGGATTCCATCTCTTCGCCCACCACCCTCAGGGGCGCCGATTGTGCCTTCTCGTATTCAAGATCGTTGATGAAGCCGGCCTCGTGCATCATGCCGAGGACCGTATTCCGCCGGCCTTTGGCGCGCTCCGGGTAACGAAACGGATTCCGCATGTTCGGGCTCTGGATCAGGCCGGCCAGTAAAGCGGCTTCCGGCAGCGTGATGTCCTTCAGATCCTTGCCGAAGTAAACCTGCGAGCCCTCGCCGAAGCCGTGGATGCTGAAGCTTCCGCGCTGGCCGAGGTAAATGGAATTGGCGTAGTACTCGAAAATCTCCCGCTTGGTGAGCTTCTGCTCCAGGTGTAGCGTGATCAGCGCTTCCGGGATCTTGCGCCGCCAGGTCCGCTCGGTGTCGAGCCAAAGAGTCCGCGCGAGCTGCATGCTGAGCGTCGATGCACCTTGCCCCTGCTTTCGCTCCTTGATGTCCACGTAGACGGCGCGCATAATGCCGATCGGGTCGAACCCGGGGTGTTGGAAGAACCGCTTGTCCTCGGCCGCGAGGACGGCGTTCTCCATCACGGCCGGAATGTCCGCAAACCGGACCAGCCGCCTTTTCTCGCGCTTCTTGTCGAAAAGATTCGTGACCAGCTCGGGCTCCAGGCGGTACTGTAAAACATCCGTGTTGTCCTGCAAGGAGATGATCCGGGTCACCTTCTTGCCCGCGAACTTGACCACCGCGCGCTCGCGCTTGTAATACGATTCGGGTCCGGGGTAGATCTCGATCGCATCGGGGCGCAGGATGTAATAGCCCATGGGGCTGTCATGGCTCTCGGTGTAACCGCTGTGGCCGAGCATGGCGGCAATGTCCGAGGGAGAGGTCGCGTCCCCGACCGCGATGGTGTGCGGCCCGGCATACAGCATGGAAGTGTTGGAAAATGCGCCGTTCCGCAGCCTGACGTCGATCATCCGGGCGTACTTCGCGTAGAAGTACGTTGTCACGCCCAGGAACAGCGTGACCAGAATCACCGCGGTTGCGACGAGGAACTTTCCGATCGGACTGACGACCATCCGAACCAGCAGGGCCTTTCGCGGAATGTGGAGCCTGACAGCCACTTCCCTCATTCTCTCACGCGAGTCGAGATCTCCTTCCGGAGCGTGGGGCGGACTTCCCCGTCCGCGCGGATCCTCCCGGACCCGCTTTCGCGGGGCCACGAAAGGCCGACGGGGACGTCGGCCGCAGCCATCCTCGTCATTGTTATCGTCCCACCGGGTAGATTGCGCCGTACTTGGGGATCAGTGCAGATGTCTGTGAGACAAATTGCTAAAACCTACCGGCGTTCATGGCCCCCTTCTTAGGGTGTGCTGTTTTGTGCAGAAGCGGTCGACAGACCTATTCCACGATCTTAGACATGATGTGGGCCAAGACCGCATCTGTCTTGCACGACGCTGCCGCGCCTTGCCAGACACTCAAAGCGGCCTCCATCTCTTGGTCTGATACTTCGGGAATAAGCGCCCGCTTCTTCAGTAGCGGCTTTGCCCTTTCGATCTCCGCGGTTGACCCGCAGGCGGCGGCCGCGGTCACAACACGTTGAAGGATCTCGTCCCAACGGCGCACGCGTTCCCGGGCAGAGAGGCGTTGCCGGGTCGGATCCAGACGAAGAATGTCTTCGACGCGAGCGACGGCACGCCTCGCATCCAAGTTGCCGGGATCGGCCTTAACAGCCCGCCGATATGCATCCAGAGCCGGGACGTCTTTGTCCACGGCCAATCTCGCATCGCCAAGCCCCAACCAGACGCCGTCATCCGCGGGGAAGTGGTTGGCCAGCGCCGCGTAGGCCTCGTCCACCTGCTGCGGCGAGCCTGCGGCCTTGACCATGTCCGCTGCCTTCTTCCCAATGGCAGGATCGTCTCCGCGCTGCTCGATCATCGACATCAACAGCGAGATCGCCTCGCCTCGTCGTCCGGCATCCGACAGGAGGGTGGCGAATTCCAGTTGGGTGCTCCTGCGCCGGGACTCTTCTTGTGCGGGCCACTCCTTCGAGAGCGCCTGCCGGTAGAACTTCAGTGCTTGTTTCTTGTCTCCTCCCGCACGTTCGATCTCTGCCAGTCCCGCCCAGACGGACCCATTTTGGGGTTCGGCCTTAACAACCGCGGATAAATAGGAGGAAGCCTCGTTGGGGTGCCCTGACCGGACGAGAGCGAGGTTCAACGCCGCCCGTGCCTTGAGATCCTGGGGCGTGTGCGCCAGAGCGGTCCGGAAAGCCGCGACGGCATCCTCGACCTGCCCTTGCGCCAACAGTCGCGTCCCGTTCCGGTACGCTTCAATCCCCAGGCCATTGTGGCGCGATCGCTGCCAGAACAGAAGCCCCGATACGATGAGAACGGCAGCCACCGTAATGGCCAACACCGCCGGCAGCCAGCTCTGGATGGACGCGGTGGCGGCCTGGGTCTCTCCGTCGAAGCCGGAGAGCCTCTCGTAAGCGCGCAAGACATCTCGGGTGTTGAGCACGCCGACCGGCTTCGCGCCGGCCCGGCTGATCACGAGGATTTCATCGACACGGGCTTCTCCCATGCGCTGTAACGCCGAGTCCAACGGATCGTCCGGATGGACCCGCGGCGTACCCGGTGGGTCGGCGACCGCTGCCCCGGCTAAGTCCAGGGGCCGCATTGCGCGATTAACAGTCAAGGGCTCGATCCGGTGGGCGGCCGACGGCATCGCAATGCCATCCTGCCTGGATAGCGCCTCATAGATCGGCACCTTCTGTAGTTTTTGCGCCAGCAGGTAGCTGCATAGGTTCGCAATCATTAACGGTACGATGATGGTGTAGTCGCGGGTCACTTCGAAGATCATGATGACGCTGGTCATGGGAGTGCGGACAATCCCGGCGAAAGCCGCCCCCATGCCCACGAGTGCGTATGCGCCGGCCGTGCCTGTGTGGTCCGGCGCGAGAGAGTGCGCGATTTGCCCTACGGCGCCCCCAAGCATCGCGCCGATGAACAGGGCCGGGCCGAAAATGCCGCCGGCGTTGCCTGAACTGTAACTCGTCGCAGTCGCCACCAGTTTCAGAACAGGAGCAGCAGCATCATCTTCAGAGCCATCTGACCATTCAGGGCGTCGCTCACGAGGTTGTAGCCGACGCCGAGCACTCCCGGCGCCGCGAGAGCCAGCAGTCCCACGGTCAGGCCGCCCACGGCCGGGGTGAACGGCTGCCATCGCCGCGGCGTCTTGAGGAACACCGACCGCTGCCAGATCAGCAGTTTCACGAAAGCTGTCGAGGCAAGGCCGCCGAGCACTCCGAGCAGGGCATAGATTAGGAATTCCAGCGGGTGAACCAATTGATACGCGGGGACGTGAAAGAGCGGTTCGTCGCCCAATATCAACCGGAGGACGATCCAGGACGTGGCAGCGCCGATCACGACCGAACCCACAACGCGGGCGTCGAGATCCGCCAGGATCTCCTCCAGCGTGAACAGCACGGCCGCTAATGGCGTGTTGAAGGCCGCAGCCACCGCCGCCGCAGTGCCCACCGGAATCAGCGACCGAAGGTGCCCCTCGCTCAGGCCGAGGCGGCGGCCCACAAAGGATGCGATCCCGGCGCCGATGTGAACGGAAGGACCCTCGCGGCCGAGAGCAACCCCGCTGCCGAGGGAGATGGAAGAGCAGATGAACTTCCCCAAGACGGTGCGAAGGCCGATGATGCCCTTCTGGAGCACCAGAGCAACTCGCGTCTGAGGAATTCCGCTCCCCCTGGCCTCCGGAAAGAACTTGAAGAGCAGCCAACCGCCGACCAGGGAACCGGCGAACGGACTGAAGACACGCTGCCACGCTCCGGCAGTCAGAAGTATACTGCCCAGGCGTTCAGTGACGGCTACGAAGGCGACAACAATCAGACCCACCACCGCGCTGATCACGAGGGCCAGGAGCAAGAGGATTTTGTCCTCGTGCTCCCGAAGATCGACGCGCGCCAACCGGCGCCGCAGCAGCGTGCTGATTCCCCCCAAACCGGACCCCACACCGCTATTGTGCCAGCTATGCCCGAGGTGGCGATAAGGACCGGTGGAATCATTAATGAAACCTGGGCCATCGCGACGATGTGGATTCGGCGATTCCGCGGCCAGCAGGCTTCGTGGTGCTCCTCGCAGACCGGACGTTCTTTGCCGTAGCTGACTAGGTTGAGTTGCGCCGAGGGGATGCCGACTTGGACCAAGTATTCCTTGGCCGCTGCCGCCCGCCAATCACCGAGTGCGATGTTGTACTCGGCTGAGCCACGCTCGTCGCAGTGGCCCTGGATGGTCAGTTTAATGCAGCCCTTATTCCAGACGATCCTCTTCGGCGACTCGCGATTACCCGTGACTCCGTCGTGACTCCATTCGCGCCCGTTTGGCGGAAACTGGAGAAACGGTGAGCACTTCAGTGATGCTCAGGAAACTCAGTGACCCTCAGGAAACGAACGAGGAGCATTTTCCCAAACTGGACGTCGCCGCGTCGGCACGCACGTCGGAACCGCTGACCTTGTTCAGCCCGATTGCTGACGAGAAATCCCCGCCGCGCCATTAAATGCCCTCGACGGCCCGTGAGAAGGAATTCCGCCTACGTTAGCGCTTATCTGAGGACCGCCCCGCGCCGACGGGCGCCGTGGATCGGTAAAGTAGAGGCATGGAACTATTCCTGAAAGGCAAGCGCGCAATCGTAACGGGCGGCACGCGCGGCATCGGGCGCGCGATTGCCGAGTCGCTTTTGGATGCCGGGGCCGGCGTCGCCGTGTGCGGCCGCTCGGAGGACTCGGTGGAAAAGGCCGTCCGCGAGATGTCGTCTCGCGGGCCGGTATTTGGACAGGCCTGCGATGTGGCCGACCATCAGTCCGTCGCGTCTTTCTTCAAATTCTGCGATGACAAGCTCCGCGGAATTGACATCCTCGTTAATAATGCCGGCATCGGAAAATTTAGAAGCGCCGGCGAGTTAACTATCGAGGAATGGCACGCTGTTGTGGACACGAATCTGAATGGCGTCTTCTACTGCTCGCGGGAAGCTTTGTCCAGATTCAAGACTTGCGGCGGCGGTTACGTGATCAACATCTCCAGCCTCGCGGGCAAGAACCCATTCGCCGGAGGGGCGGCGTACAACGCATCGAAGTTCGGCTTGAACGGATTTTCGGAGGCGATGATGCTGGACCATCGATACGACAACGTTCGAGTCAGCTACATCATGCCGGGATCGGTGAGCACGGAGTTCGGCTCCGGCGGCGGCGCGGATTGGAAGATCCACTCGTCGGACATCGCCGATATTGTACTCATGCTTTTGCGCATGCCCGAGCGCACGCTGGTCAGCCGCGTCGAAGTCCGGCCCTCGCGCCCCAAGCGGTAGCTAAAGTTGGCAGCACGGTTGCTCTACCAATTGGCGGAGAGGCGGCAACCACATGATGCGGCCCAAAACGAAGCTGGATCCCACAAAAACGGGAACCGAAACGGAACAACTCGAAAGTAGTCTGAAGAAACTAGTCGTCGGGCAGGATGAGGCGGTACAGCAGATCGCCGACATTCACCAGATGCATCTTGCGGGCCTGAATGCGCCCGGCCGGCCGATCGGGACGTTTCTCTTTCTCGGGCCAACCGGAACGGGCAAGACCCGGATCGTGCAGGCGGTGGCGGAATGCCTGGCCCAGACCCCCCGCGCGGTGGTCAAGATCGACTGCGGCGAGTTCCAGCACAGCCACGAGATCGCCAAGCTGGTCGGCTCGCCTCCCGGATATCTGGGGCACCGGGAAACGCATCCGATGCTCAGCCAGGAAATGCGGAACCAGCATCACAGCGAAAAGTGCAAAGTGTCGTTCGTCCTCTTTGACGAGATCGAGAAGGCCAGCGATGCGCTCTGGAACCTGCTGCTGGGTATCCTGGATAAGGCGACGCTCACGCTGGGCGACAATCGCAAAGTCGATTTTTCGCGCGCCATTCCCGGCGGCGACGGGGAGAATACGGCCCGGAAAATCTCGAACAGCGGACTGGAAGCGGCGCGGCGGAAGTTCCCGCCGGAGTTCCTGAACCGCGTGGACAAGATCGTCGTCTTCCACCCGCTGGGGCAGAACCAGCTTCGCAATGTGCTGGATATCGAGTTGAACGTGGTTCAGCGGAGGGTGTTCGAATCCGCCGGCGCGAATGCTTTTGTGTTGCAGGCCATCGAGCGGCTGCTGGTTCATCCCATGTCCAACCTGATGGCGACCGATCAGATCCACGGCGGCGATACGCTATGCGTGGACTTCGACAGTTGCGAAAACCAGTTGGTTTTCCTGAAGGGTCCGGGCGAACCCTCGGCGCGCGCGGCCGCAACCGGGAATTAAGTGGCGCATTCTCCGCGGCCGAGCTGAAGCGAGAAATCCACTTCGTCTCCCCAGTCTTTGTACAGCTCGGGGAAGCGCTCGACGGGCTTCGCGAACTCCGCGGTCAAGCCGCGGAACGTCTCGGCCTTATATCGCAGAACATACTCGCGGAACGATTCGCCTTCCGTGCGATTCACGCGGAAGTGATCGAGAATGCGCGCGATCGCGATGGGGGCCAAGCGCGCCGGAATGCTCTGGACTTGCAGGCCGAAACGCGCGATCCCGGTTGAGTCGATTCCACCGCCCAGCAGGAGTTGATAGTAGGGAACCTCTTTACCCTCGATCTTGCGGGCGTTCCCGTAAAGGCCGATGTCCGCAATCCAGTGCTGGCCGCACGCATTCGGGCAGCCGCTGATCTTGATCGACAGGGCGCGCACAATCGGGTCGTCCTCATCCCGCAGCTTGTCTTCGAGCGCAAAGCCGAGATTCATGGACTTGGTAAGCGCCAGGTTGCAGCTATACGCGCCCGGGCAGGTCGTGATGTCGTCGATCTGACCGGCCCCGGATCGGTCGAGCCCGATGATCCGCAAGGCGGAGAACACGCGCCGCAGGTTGCGCAGGCCAATGTATCCGATGGCCACGTTCTGGTCCATCGTGAACCGCAAGAATCCGTCGCCCGCGTCTTCGGCAAGATTCGCCAATCCTCGCATCTCGGGCGAGGTCAGATTGCCCTGCGACGTTCGAATCAGGACGGTCGCGTATCCCGATTCGTGCTGTTCAAGAACGTTGGTTTCCAGCCAGCGGTCGAATTTTGGGTCGGCGGCCGCGGACTCGAGCACGGGCAGCGCCGCGCCGCTCGCCGGGGGCGGCGGATGCGAAACGAAGCCGCCGAAGCCTTCGGGGATCTCGTCCGGCATCGGAATGCCGCCATTCTCGAGAATGTCCGAGTATTCCCGCTCGATGGCTTCTTTCAGCCAGTCGAACCCGCGCTCGCGAAGAACGAACTTGAGTCGCGCTTTGTTCTTATTCGAGCGGTTGCCGTGGACGTTGAATACCCGAATCACGGCTTCGCAGAGATTGACCACGCGATCTTCCGGAAGAAACTCGACCAGCAGTTTGGCTTCGTTCGGCAGCGGGCCCAGTCCACCGGCGACGGTGACGCGAAAGCCGCGCTGGCCCTCGCGGATGACGGCGGTGAATCCGAGGTCGTTGATCCCTGCGCCGATGTGATCGTGCGGGCATCCTTCAAACGCGATCTTGAACTTGCGGGGCAGGCTGTCAGTCAGTTCCTTATGCAGGAACGCGAACGCCACCTTGCGCGCGGCCGGCCGGACGTCGAATACCTCATCCGCCGAGAGCCCGGCGAACGGGCAGGCCGTAACATTGCGGACCGTGTTGTAGCAAGCCTCGCGGGTGGTTAACCGCACATCGGCAAGCAGGTGAAGAAGATTCGGGACATCCCGCAGCGGCACGAAATGGTATTGCACATTCTGCCGCGTCGTCAGGTGGGCTTTACCGCCAGCGAATTCGTCGGCGGCGAGGGCCAGTTGGCGGAGTTGCTCCGCCGTGACCATGCCCCCAGGCACCTTCGTGCGGACCATGTGGACGTCCGGCTGGCGCTGTCCGTAAATCCCGCGACGCAGGCGGACGGCCCGGAATTGGTCGTCGGTGAGCTGGCCGGCCAGGAAGGCCTCGGCTTGCTCGCGAAAAAGCTCGATATCCTCGCGAACCGTCGCGTCATAGCAGGTTTCCGTAGAGGTGGGCATTTCAATCAACCTATTCTCTATAGAGAATAGATGATTACGGGCAGCGTGGCAACTCACGTTTTGCGTAATAATCTAAACCGTACTCCAAATTACGATCATAGCCAGCCGGAATGCAATTTGGCTTCGTTTCGTACCAGGCCCGGCGCGCCGAGACCAATTCGGGCGCCACCACCACCTTAATAAATAGGATGGCGGCACAGGCCAGCGCCGTCACGGCGGCGGCCGCGAACCGCCGGTTCCGCACGAATGCCACGGGGACAACCACCACCACCGCCACCACCACCGTCCACCAGGGCGGCGCGAAGTGGGAATGGGTGAGTCCCTGGCGGAGCGCTTCAGGCAAGACGGCCGCCAAACCGGGAAGCACTCCGGCGAGAAACGCCGCGGCTATTAAAACCCACCGGGCCGGTTTGGCGGCGCGCTCGAGGGCGACACCCAACACCAGGCACAGGGGAGGAAGCAAAGGCAGCATGTACCCGGGGAGTTTGTTCTTTGACGCGGAAAAGAAAACGAAGGCGAAGGCCAGCCAGACGATCAGGAATGAGCTGCGACGCACCAAGGCGAAAACAGGCGTCCACGGGAATATCGCGCCGAGAATTACGGGGATGTAGAACCACCAGGGTTGAACATGTGCCAGGGCGCCGGTCGCGAACCGTTGAAAGTGCTGCTTCCAGAAGAAGTCCGCGAGGAACTGATTGCCGAACCGCGCTGTCATGGCGATGTACCACGGCGCGGCGGTCAGGAGGCCGCACGTTCCGATGAGGACAAGCTCGCGAAAGCGGCGGCGGAGCGGCCAGATCATCGGGGCGAAGAGGACCAGGGGCACGAGTCCCTTGGCCAGGGCGGCGAGTCCAAGCAGGACGCCCGCGGCGCATGCCCAGCCGATTCCCCTGCGATATAGGACGATCAGCATGGCCGCGCAGAAGGTGGCGGACAGCGGAATGTCCGTGACGGCGACGAAGCTGTACGCGATCCAGAGCGCGCTGGTGCCGAGCATGCAAGCTGCGTACAGCGCCGCTTCGCCGCCCAGTTCGCGTTTCGCGATCCACCACAGGAATACGATGAATCCCCAACCGAGGAGCGCAACCGGGAGCCGCGGAGCGAGTTCCGGACCGAGGCGCAAACGAGTGGCGGCAGCGGTCATCCAGTACAGGAGGGGAGGCTTTTCGAACCACGGCTTGCCCCACAGGACGGGGGTGACGAAATCGCCGGTGACCTCCATCTCGCGGCCGATGGCCGCATAGCGCGGCTCGTCGGGGCCCAGGATTCCGGTACGCGAAAGTCCGAAGAGATACACCACAAACAGGAGCGCAAACAATAGCAGGGCCAGGCGGGAGTTCAATCCTCAAGTATAAATGGGAGCGGCCCGACCCGGCCGCTCCCTGTAGTGGTTGTTACTGCCCGGTGCCGCTTAGTGCTACCGGGAATGTGCCCTCGTTGTCGGTGACATTGAGGGTTGCCGCTTCGGGTCCCACGATGGTGGGTTTGAAGGTGACGCTGTAGGTACAGCTTGCGGCCGACGCGAGGGTTGTCCCGCAGGTGGTCGTGAAGGTGAAGTCGGCGGCGTTCGTGCCCGACACGGCGGCGCTGACGGAGGTCAGCGTGGTCGTTCCGGCGTTTTTAAGTGTCGCCGTGAGCGTACTCATGGAGCCGCGGGTTACGGTCCCATAGCTCAACGTCGCGGGCGTCAGGCTAGTGCCTTGCCCCGTTCCGCTCAACGTGACCTTGAAGGTGCCTTCGTTGTCCTTGATGTTCAGGGTTGCCGATTCCGCCCCAGTGATGGCGGGTTTGAAGGTGACGCTGTAGGTGCAGTTGGCCCCCGGCGCGAGCGTTGTGCCGCAAGTTGAGCGGGTGAAGTCCGCCGCGTTGGTACCGGTTACCGTAGTGGAGATGCCGGTCAAAGTTGCGGTGCCGACGTTGTTCAGGGTGACGTTGAGCACGCTGGTCGTACCGACGATCACCTTGCCGTAGGCGAGCGAGGTGGTGGATAGACTGGTTCCATCGCCCACGCCGCGCAGCGGGATCAGTTGCGGGCTGGTGTTATCGGAATCGACCACGGTGATGGTCGCCGACCTGGTCCCTACCGCGGAGGGCGTAAAGACCACGCTGATGATGCAGGATTTGTTGGCCGCCAGAGAGCCCGTGCAGGTGTTAGCGGTTATCGCGAACTCCGCATTGTTGGAGGTAACGCTGGTAAACGTCGCCGCGGTAGTGGATTTGTTGGTGTAGGTGATCTTTTGAACGGTACTCGACTTTCCGAGCGTGAATGCGCCGAAATTGATCGAGGTTGGCGTGTAGACCAAGCCGCCGCCGACTCCGCTCAGGTTGATGGTGAGCATGTTGTTGAAGTAGCTGTTGGTCACGATGGTGAGGGTTCCGGTTCGCGTGCCGACCTTGGTGGGTCCGAACACGATCTCGACCTCGCAGGTAGCGCCCGCGGTGAGTGACGCGGGGCAGTTATCGGATTCGAGGAAATCACCGGTAGCAGTGAGGCTGGTGATGGTCGCGGGACCGATGCCGGTAAGGGTGATGGCCTGGGGTTGGCTGAAGGTTCCGAGAGCCTGCTGCGGGAAGCTCAGGCTGTAGGAGGAGGAGTTCACGTTGGGAACCGAGTTTACTTTGCGGATGCGGTTGTTGCCGCTGTCGGCAATGAAGACATTGCCGGCGATGTCGACGCCGACGCCCCATGGCTGTGACAATGCCGCGAGGGTCGCAAGCCCGCCGTCGCCGGAGAAGCTGTTGGTGTAGTTACCAGCGATTGTGTAGATGATCCCGGCGCCGTTGACCCAACGGATCGCACCGTTATCGCGGTCCGCGATCAGCAGGTCGCCGGCAGCATCTACTGCCACCTGGGACGGATAATAGAGGCTGGTGTCGATAGCGGGGACGCCGTCGGCCTGGAAGCCGAGTGTACCATTGCCCGCGACCGTGGTGATGATGCCGCTGGTGTTCACCATTCGTACCCTGGAGTTGTAGCTGTCGGCGATATAGACATTGCCGGACGGGCTTACCGCGACGTCGGTCGGACCCGAAAGCATCGCGTTTGTCGCAAGGCCTCCGTCGCCGGAGTAGCCGTAGCTGCCGTTTCCGGCGATGGTGCTGATTATACCGGCGGAGGTCACTTTCCGAATGCGTGAGTTAGCATTGTCGGCGATGTAGAGGTTGTTCGAGGCGTCCAGAGTGAGGCCGGATGGCTGGTAGATTTGAGCGCTGGTCGCCGGACCGCCGTCGCCGTTGAAGCCGCACGATTGCGCGATGCCGGCGTAGGTTGTAATGATGCCGGTTCCGGCAGCGACCTTCCGAATTGCGCAGTTATTGAGATCGGCGATGTAGAGGTTGCCCGACGCGTCCGCGACCGATTTCGTTGGTGAATAGAGCAGGGCGCTGGTGGCGGCCCCCCCATCACCTCCGTAACCGCACTGGCCGGGCATGCCGGCGACTGTGGTGATCGTTCCGCTGGTGTCGACCTTGCGCACGATACAGTTCTGCTGGTCGGCGATATATACGTTTCCTGACGCGTCCGGCACAGCACTGGTGGGGCTGTAGAACGAGGCGCCGGTGGCCGGCGTTCCGCTGCCTGCGAAGTACAGCGATCCGTTTCCGGCGATGGTGTTGATGGTCCCGCCGAGGGCTGCCTTGCGGATCCGAAGGCTGTAGCTGTCGGCGATGTACATGTTATCGGAACTGTCTACCGCGACGCCAAACGGGTAGTAGAGGTTGGCGCTGGTTGCCGCGCCACCATCCCCCGAGAAGCTGCAGGTTTGGCCGACACCCGCAACCGTCTTGATAATTCCGGCGGTGGTTAGCTCCCTGATTACGCAGTTGTAGATATCGGCGATGAAGACCCGTCCGGCGGAATCGGCGGCAATTCCGTAAACAGTATTAATTTCGGCGCTCGTCCCGGATCCGTTGTCGCCGGAAAAACCCGGAGTCCCGTTTCCGGCGACGGTGCTGATGGTGCCGGTGGCGACCTTGCGGATACGATAATTGTATGTGTCCGCAATGTAGATCTTCCCGGATCCGTCTACGGCGACGCTCCACGGGTAGTAGAGTTGAGCGCTGGTGGCCGCCCCTCCATCGCCAGAGTAACCGCCGGACTGCGGCGTACCCGCGACCGTGCTGATAATGCCGCTGGTGTTGACCTTGCGGATTATATGGTTGTTTGTGTCGGCTATGTAGAGGTTGCCGGAACTGTCCAACGCCACACCTCCCGGGTAGGTGAGCTGGGCGCTGGTGGCTTGCCCTCCATCGCCAGAGTAACCGATGGACTGCGGCGTACCCGCGACCGTGCTGATAATGCCGCTGGTGTTGACCTTGCGGATTATATGGTTGTATGTGTCGGCTATGTAGAGGTTGCCCGAACTGTCCAACGCCACACCTTCCGGGTCGTAGAGTTGCGCGCTGGTGGCTTGCCCTCCATCTCCGCTATAACCGGCGGATTGGGGGGTACCCGCGACCGTGCTGATGTTGCCCGTGCTGGCACTCACCTTGCGGATTATATTGTTGTTTGTGTCGGCTATGTAGACGTTTCCCGAGGAATCGACAGCAACTGCGCTGGGATAATACAGTTGAGCGGATGCGGCAGGGCCGCCGTCGCCGCTGTACCCCCCAAAGCCGTTACCGGCCAGCACGGTCAAGGTGCCTGAGGATGTGACCTTGAATACCCGATTCTGAGAGTTGCCGATCTGTCCGCCGCTGGCCACTATATAGTAGTTTCCCGAGCTGTCGACCGCCGTGTTCGACGGGTACTGCAGGTTGGCGCCTAACGCAGGAACGCTGTTCGGTCCGGCGCCCGCGATGGTGTTGATGATGTCCGGTGTCTGGCCACTGGCTGCGGCGGCAAGGCAAGCGAATACACTGATTGCGCTTAGTTTTGAGATGTTCATGATTTTCTCCTTACCGCCCGATCGCAGGCGTCAGCTCGACGCGATCATGGGCCTGCTGTCCTGCCACGTTTGTATAGGTGACCATCATGTTGGGAACTGCTCCACGCTGCCACTGCTGGTACTCGAGGAGCGAAACGGTGAACGTGCCGTGCAGGTCCACGCCCCTCTTATAGGGGAGCTTTGGAGCGGCGATGGAGCCTTGAAAATCGTTGGATTTTCCCAAGGGCCTGAGGCCGCGGTCTTCGATGGTGACAACGGCGTTCTGAACGGCTGCGCCGCTGAAGTTAATAAGTTTGACGCTCACGTCGCACTGCACCGTGGCGCCCTCTCTTACGTTTTGGACCCGAAAAGATCCAGCGAAATTCCGCCCGTTCTCGCCCAGTAGCGGAACGGACCCGAAGCCCACGCCGAATATCAGCGCGAGTAGACTTAGTGTTCGCATGCGAGCACTCCTTTGAAGTGAGACAGGAATGCTCTCTCCCGCCCCTCTAACCTGAAGAGCGAGAAAGATTCGTTTTTTGGGACACGATTCGTGAAAACCCGGAAGCAGCAGCGCCGAGCGCGATGACAAAATCATATTCGAGCTGGCCCTGATGGCCGTAATAGCCGGCATTTCCGTTTTTGCTTTCCGTACCGAGGTAGTACACCCCAACCGCTTCCGCGTGTGCCGGCTTTCTTGAAGTTCTTGAATTTTTCCATCCCGAGCGACTACGATGACCAAGGGAAGGGGCCAGACCCGCCTCCTCCGGGCGCGAAAAGGCCGCAAGGGTTCATCGCAAGCGATTTCTCGGACACCTCTCCGTCCCAACCTTCTTCCGTCAGTCGGTTTTCTTCCCCGCCGCCCCATCCTATCCAGTCGGCATGGGCAACGCCCAGATCCGCCGCAGAATCGCCCGGAACACTCGCCGGGTAAGATGCCCTTCCGCTACCAGCAGCCAGTAGTAGCGGGCGTGCTTCACCAATCGGCCACCCGTCTTCACCAGCCGCCGCCACAGATTCCCCAGGTTGTAGGCCAGTACACTCAACTGCAAACGCACTTCGTTAGCCCGGAAGTGATGGCAACTCAGCCGCATCATCTTCACCGCCTGTTTGCCTTCTTTGATCCACTGTTCGGCTGTGCCGCGCTTGTTGTACAACCGCACCACGACCCGGCTCGGCGAACTCAGGTTGGTAACGATAAAGCCCACTCGCCGGAACAGCTCGCTCTGGTGATGGCTCCACCTTGGCCACCACTCTCCGGGCCTTCTTCCAACTAGCCGCCTGAAAGAGAAAACTCTTGTACTCGACTAACGGCTTGATGCTGGGCCTCCCCACTGGGCGCGGCAGCAACTCAGCGATGTCCCGTTCCAGGTTCTCGTTGGACGGAATGCGGATGGCGTAGTTCACGCCCCGCTGTTCCAGCGCCTCGCAACAACACCTCTTCCCAGTCGTCGGCGCTGTGCACGTTGCCGGGCCGGAGTATTCGGCAGCCACGAGTCGGCCATGCGCTTGAAGCCAACCCATCCTGGCCAAGACACGGACGGTGGGTCTACTTTGCTTCCATGCGCGGTGACCACCGGGGTTGGCGTGGAGTGCGAGGAATCGGAGGATGGCCGTGAACTCTACTACAAAAACGCTTGGGGCAACACTCGAACGCTCCGAAGATCATCCTGTCCAGGGGGTATCTTCGACGGTTGATACTTCTCCGATTTCACGGCCCAACGAGGCAGTCACAATCCGGCGGCTGCACCCAAGACGACCTACTTTGGGGATCTGCCGGCAGCTGAAGCCCCGCCACCGGCTGAGGCGCGCCATAATTTATTCATGCGACTCCCGCTCCTGCTCCCGGCGCTTCTGCTGGGTCTCGGTCTGCATGCGCAATCCCGGTGCAATTGCGATCCAGCGCAGCCGGACACGATGAAAGAGCGGCCGTGCAGTCTTTGCGCCGAGGTAGAGAAGGAACCTCCCGATGTGCGGATCGTGTTCCGAAAGGACATCAATCTCCATAAGCCGAACCGCGTCATCGTCATGCCTCGCGCGCATACTCCGGGAATGCACGAACTCTCGGAGTACACGCTTGGGGAGCGCACCGGGCTGTGGACCGCGGCCATCAATAAGGGTAAGGAGATGTGGGGCGATCGATGGGGTGTCGCCTACAACGGCGACGGAGTCCGGACGCAGTGCCATGCGCACCTGCACGTGTCCCGGCTGCTGGACGGCGTCGAGTGGGGCGAGCCGCTGATCGTCGATTCTCCCGCCGAGATTCCATTGCCCGAGGGACACGCGATGTGGATTCATCCGGTGGGCGGCAAACTGCACGTTCATCGCGACGATCAGATTGCCGAAACGGTATTACTACGATGAGCACGCTAATCGGCATCTCGCCGCCTCCGACCGCCGGTAACGCGGCGCTGCAACTTCACCCGGGCGACAACGTCGCGATCGCGCGCGTGGCGCTCTCCGCCTTACAGCCGGTCCGGTTGAGCGGCGCGGAGATCGTCCTGAAAAACGACGTTCCCTTCGGACACAAGCTGGCCTTGAAACCGATTGCCGCCGGCGCGAGCGTTCTACGCTACGGGCAGGTGATCGGCCACGCGTCCCGCGACATCGCGGCTGGCGAACACATTCATACGCACAATCTCGAGTTCGAGGAAATCGTCTTCGACTATGAATTTCCGGTGGGCGACAGGCCGGCCGTTCCGGTGCGCGGGACGGTTCCGAGCTTCCAGGGATACCTGCGCGAGGACGGCCGGGTGGGAACGCGCAACTACATCGCCGTGGTGGCCGCATCCAACTGCGCGGCCCACACCGCCGAGCTGATCGCCGCAAGTTATGCGCTCGAGGATCTTCCGCCGGGCGTGGATGGCGTGGTCGCGTTTCCGCATGGCGAGGGCTGCGGCCACTCGATTGGTCCCGATACGGACCAGCTTCAACGGACGCTGGGCGGAGTGCTCGATCACCCGAATGTTTCGAGCGCCATCATCCTCGGACTGGGATGCGAGGTGAACCAGATCGATCATTATCTGGGGCCGGATGCCGAAGCGCGCCGCGATCGGTTGGTGGGCATGACCGTGCAGGGAAGCGGCGGCACCAGTGGAACAGTGGCGGCGGCCCGGCGCGAAATCTCGCGCTTGATGGATCGCGCGGCCGCCGAGCGGCGGACGGAAACGCCGGCGTCGAAGATCGTGCTCGGTTTGAACTGCGGCGGATCGGATTCGTTCTCGGGGATCACCGCCAACCCCGCGCTGGGTCTGTGCTCCGACCTGCTGGCTGAAATCGGAGCGACCGCCGTGCTGGCCGAGACGCCTGAGATTGTCGGCGCGGAGCACTTGCTGGTTCGCCGGGCGCGCAACCGCGCGGTGGGCGAGAAACTGCTGCTCATGATCGCGAATTACAAGCGCTATCTGTCGCGATTCGGAGGCAGCTTCGACGATAATCCTTCGCCGGGAAACAAGGAAGGCGGATTGACGAATATTTTGGAGAAGTCGCTGGGCGCGGCGGCGAAGGCCGGGACGTCGCCGTTGAACGAGGTAGTGGATTATGCGGAACGGGTGCGCGGTCCGGGCTTCGTCTTCATGAACACGCCGGGATACGATCCGGTGTCGCTGAGCGGGCTCGCGGCCGGCGGCGCAAACCTGATCGCGTTTACGACCGGGCGGGGCAGCGCTATCGGATTTCCCACCATCCCCGTCATCAAGATCGCCACCAACACGCCGATGTACCGGCGCATGCGCGACAACATGGATATCGACGCGGGCCGCATGGCCGATGGACTTGCCGACGTGGAGAGCGTGGGGCGCGAGATCTTCGACATGGTCTTGCGGGTGGCGTCGGGAGAGCGGACCTGCGCGGAGCGCCTAGGCCATAAGGAGTTTGTGCCGTGGCGGATCGGGCCGGTGCTCTGAGACACTGATAAGGAATGAACAAGATACCTCCCGAGACCGTGGCGCACGCACTGGTGCGTGCCGCGTCGAGACTCGTCTCGACGCTTGGCGCCGGCATGAGTGCCGACGCGGCACGCACCAGTGCGTGCGCCACGGTCTCGGGAGGTATCTTGTTCATTCCTTATCAGTGTCTCAGAGCACCGGCCC
>JANXRE010000037.1 GCA_025353165.1 Acidobacteriota bacterium
CCGGCCAGCACCCTGCGCCCTTCGATGCGGTAATCGCCGCCGAGTACGATCCGGACCGCTTCGGTGTAGATGCGATGCTCCTGCTCGAGAATCCTGGCCGATAACGTGTCCGCGTCGTCGCCGTCCAGCACGGGAACGGCAGACTGAACCACGATGGGGCCCGCGTCGAGATTCTCATCCACAAAGTGAACCGTGCATCCCGTCAACTTGACGCCGTGGACCAGCGCCTGATGTTGAGCGTCCAGGCCCGGGAATGCCGGCAACAGCGACGGGTGGATGTTCAGAATGCGGTTCGGATAATGGCGCGTGAACCATCCGCTCAGCAGGCGCATGTATCCGGCGAGGCAGATCAGGTCGATATTGTGCTTCGAGATTTCCTGGTGCAACATGCGGTCGAAGGCTTCGCGCTCCACGCCTTTCGACGGCAGGCATACGGCGGCCAGTCCCATTTCGCGCGCGCGTTCCAGCCCGCGGGCATCGGGCCGGTTCGAGATCACGACGCCGATCTCCGCGTCCAAGCGCCCTTCGGCGATACTTCGAGCAAGAGCTTCGAAATTGGAGCCGCGTCCCGAGAGCAGAATGGCGATTCGTTTCATGGCAGCCTGGTCACCTTTTCGAACTGCGGTTGCAATGGACTTGTTGACGGGGCCGGCGTCGGGCTTGTGTCTGGCGGTTGTGTTGAGTTGCCCGGCGCCGAACTGGGAGGCGTCGCTTGCGGCAGCGATGTGACCGTACTGGGAGGCGGCTGCGAAGCCGCCCCGCCGCCGCTTCCGGAAGTGCACGGGCACGAGGACGGCGGAGGCTTGGGCACGTCGCCCAGCCGCGGATTGTTCTGTTGAACGGCGGATTGAAGGTCTCCCTCCACGGCACCTATGGCGCAGTTCCGACCCTGCGGCCGGTGACGCCCGAAAAGATCCACGCCGCCCACGGGAGACGCCATACAAGCTGCCAGGTCGCCGCTGCCCGATGCGGGTCCGTGCCATGCGGGAGCGAACATTGCGTCAAAGGCGGGATCGGCGACCGGGATGGATGCCGCACAACCCGCCGCCGGAAACTGGAGATTCTGTCCCGCGTCCAGGAAGAGCGCTTTGGCCGGCCCTGTGTCACAGCCGCCGCCGGCGTTCTTCGAGAATGCGACGTTATGGAGCGTAATCAACCGGTAGGTTTCCGGATTGGCCAACACAGGCGACGGCCAAAACGACGAGAGGGCCGGCCCGCCCAGGTTATTGGCAATGGTGACGTTGATGAATTGAATGGAAGACCCGTGGAGCGCACTACCCCCGGGCGCCCCATTCCCACTGAAGATACTGTTCGCGATGATGCTGGGGCGAATACCATAGACCAGGCTTTCGATAGCGCCGCCGCTCCGGCCGGCCGTGTTGTTGACGAAAAGGACCCGCGCCAAAACAAGCTGCGCATTCGTCCCGGCTATCGCTCCGCCCGATTTCGATGCCGTGTTGCTCGAAAAACTCAGTGCGCGTCCCTCCAGCTTGTTGTTGTTTTCAAGAAAGGATCCCAGATTGATAGCGCCGCCGTCTTGAGCGGCATTACCCTCAAAGGTCACGGCCGAGAGTTGGAGTGAGCGGGGCGTCACGGTGGAAGGCTCAAAGGCGATGGCGCCACCCTGCGCGGACGCCACATTCCCGGAAAACGTGCTGCCGGAGATGGAGAGGCCGCTCGCGCCCTTGGTCACGTATAAGCCGCCGCCATTCGCGCCGTGGTTGTTCAGGAACTTGCTGGTGGAGATGTACGTGTCGCATCCGGAGGTAACGGCCGAGGAACTGCTTGCCATGAACTGCGACCCCGCAATGGAGAGAGTGCAGCGGTCAAAGACACTGCCTCCGCCGCCGCTGACCACGCTGTGATCGATGGTGACGCGGCCGCCAGAGGAAACCATCGGGTTGCCTGAAACGCCCTGAATCTTTGAATTCGTGAGGCTTATCGACGGCGCTTGAATGGCTGGCCCAACGTCATTCACGAAATTCGTCGCTGTGATGACGGCCTCTCCGCCACTCAGGTTGATGGGGGCCGTGTTGCCCGTGATGGTGGAGTTGTTAACCACCAACGTGCCCTGGCCGGAAGCGACCCCGCCAGGGACGCCGGCCTTCGGAATACCTCCGCGCATAGTGAGGCCATTGAGCGTCAGCGAGAGGGACCCGGCTCCGAGCGAGAACATGGCAGTTGCGCCCCGGGCATCCAATGTGACGGAGCCGCTTCCGTCGATCTGCGTGTTCCGGGAGATGGCGTGTGGCGCAGTAATGATAATCACGGAACCAGCCGGACAAGAGAAGGTGACGCGCCCGCCGGCGGCGATCGCTCGAGAAAGATCGACGCCCGCCACCGGCTCGTTATCGGCCGTGCAAAGGTTGATCACCGCATCGGCGTGGAGCGCGGCCGGCAGGAAGGCGGCGAGCAATGCGAGGCAGGGCGCGTTACGGATAAACATAGGCGGGTGCGGATATGTTGCTGAAGTCGAGGTGAACGGCTTTGCCCTTATAGGCGGAATGAGGATTGGTGATGCTCACGGTGGAGCCGATGCGGCCGGCGCCATCTATGTTGTAAGTCTTGGTGACGAGATCTCCGGATGCGCCATCCCAGTGATCGATGGTAGTGTCGGCGACGCCATCAACGGCCGTGATGCCGGTCTGGTTCGAATCAATGACCGGAGCCGTCGGATCGAACTCGATCTTGCGGCCATCGGCGGCAAAGTATGTGGACCTGAGATGGATCGACGGAGGGTCCGAACCTCCCCCGGCTACCATCGGCGGCGCGTCCGCAATGAGCGTGGCCGCATTGCGGCCGAGCGTGTCGCCCTGGAATTTCAGGAACGCGGCGGGACTTGGATTGGCGACGTCAACGGCCTCGATAAAACCGAAATCGTCGCAGTTACTAGTGGCCGCCAGACATGGCTTGCGATAGATGACAACGTAGACCGCGGGGCCGGTGGAGTACCCGCCGCAGCTCCTGGAATCGAAGAACGACCAGTAAACTTCCCGGTTCGCGGGACCAGGCGTTAGGCACGCCTGAATATCAGGCGGTACGTAAAGGTTGAGCCCGCAGGCAAAGCCTCGTGTCAAGCACGTGTTGTAATCGTAGCCGGTTTGGGAACCTTTGATCGTGTTCCCGACGCTCTCGCGAATGCCCCGGATGCTGACAAAATCCCACATTCGCTGCTTGTCGACATTGCCTGCGAACAGGAGAAGCGTCGGGACTCCAGTGCCCCGGTCGTTAGGGTCTCCGACCCCGGCGATTGTGTACGCGTAGCCGGTAATGATTCCGCCGGCCGAGAGTTGGTAGCCCGCTCCGCTCGAGTACGCCTCGATGCCGGCATGGCGGAAGCGCTGGAAATATGGGACTGACTTGTCGATTGCGAGATCCAGCACAAGTTCGCTTGGCTGATACCAACTGAAAGCGCCGAAGGCGGCCTCGCCGGGGAGCACCGCCGGCGCGAAAGCGATGGGCGGCGGCGGGGGGACGGCGGGAGGCGGCATCCCCGTCACATAGGGAACAACCGGCTGGAGCGGGAGCTGCTGAGTCTGGCCGGTGTAAAGAAGGCCGAGGGCCTCCTGGTGATCAGCCTCCACGCCGGTGAAGAGCACGGCGTCATTCGCTTCGATGTGTTTAGCGACATCCTCCATATGGCGGCGGAAGGGGACGAGCCGGCGGCCCTGATTGCTGCCCACCGCAAATCGGGTGAAGGCATATTCGAGCACAACATGAGCTGCGCTCGAGATATCCGAGTCGGGCGCGAAATCGTAGAGGTTCATGATCGCGCCAATCGCCTCCCGTTGATACGGCCGGGCGTTATATTCGACGAAGTCGCTGGCGAGAATCGACTGGAGTTCGGCGAGCAGCCAATCGTGGACCTTCTGCTGGGCGTCGTTCAGCGTCTTTAGCCGGTCTGTGTCTCCTTCTCGTGTCAGTTGTGTCTGAATGAGCTGGTTGTTCAGATAGCGCGTGGATTCAATCATCAGTCGATGATTCTCCGTCTCGGGAACGTTGGTCGTTTGGACCGCAAAGTCGCCCAGCGTGAGCACCTCGACCACAACCGGAGCAACGCCTGCCGCGCCAAGAGTGGCGGGCGCGAATAGATACGAGTGGTTGACCAACCAGTTCCAGAAGCCGCCAAGGTCCTGCCCGACCTGATCGAAAAAGCCGGGGTCGTCGACGCGCCCGTCGGCTTCGCCCGTGGCATTTTCGGTGTTGCCGCAGCCCGTGAGCGGATA
Source organism: Acidobacteriota bacterium (assembly GCA_025353165.1). Taxonomy (GTDB): domain Bacteria; phylum Acidobacteriota; class Terriglobia; order Bryobacterales; family Bryobacteraceae; genus TMP-7. The sequence continues at coordinate 4,227 of JANXRE010000037.1, forward strand.
GCCGTCCCGCCCCAGATTGATTTCCGTGTTGATGAGTTTGCCGGCGATAAGTGCGTTCAAATCCGCCGCTAGAATCCCGAACCGTCCATTGTGCGCGCTCCGGAAAAGGTTGTCTAAATAAAGCGCTCGGATGAGGGAACGCATGGAGAAGTCCCAGTTCCCATCGTCGTCGGAGAGGGTGTTTGTGAGATTGCAGGGCATTCCGTTGCCGGTGCCCATGTGGCCCGTGACATACACCTTCCGGAGGGCGGTGTCGATTTCGGTAGCGAGGCAAGCGGGTGGGATCGAGTAGGTGACGGTGTAGTCGGTGATGCCGCCAGGGGACTGTTTAGCGCTGACCGCGGTGATAATACTGGAGCATTCCGTGCCGAACACTTTCCAGAATTCCGCATTGAGTTGCTGGCCGCCAAGCTGGCCGCTGGCCAAGCGGGTCATCGCATCCAGTTCCGCGGCGTAATCGAGGAAGGGCGAGAGGGCTGCCGGAGAAGGGTCGATGCCCGCGGGCCGCAGCATCTCTCCGTCCGTCAGCGGGGCCGCGAAGTGCCGGAGAATCACCTGCTGCTGGCAGGCCTGGGTACGGGAGCTGACGCGCGGCTGGTCGTTGGGATCGGGGAATCCGGCCAGCCAGTACATTTTCGCAAGCGAGAGGTTAATCGCGTCCCCCGTGCTCGAATTGCGCAGTTGTGCGCCTGTACCGATGGTGTTTGAGAGAAACGAAATCTCATTGCCGCAGGCGAGGTTGGCGACGATCGTTTTTTGGCGGGCCAGGATCGTCGCGGCGGCTGTTGCGCCGTTGATTGGCTGCGGGGCCGTGCCGCCGGCGGTCAAATCGATTTGGGCGCCGGGGTCGGTTTGGGCGGACGCGGGCGTGAGCCCCGCCAACACGGCGAGTGCAAAACACAGCGGGCGGTTCATACGTACGTTACGCGAGGACCGTGTTTCGAAGCCTCGATCACCTGCCCGATCTCGAAGTATTTCTCGCGGCGGCGTTTGAGCAGCCGGCCCGCCTCGGCGAGGTCGCGCCGGGCGACGACGAAAATCATTCCAATGCCGAGATTGAAAGTCCGCCGGTAGTCGTCTTCCGGGATGTCCCCAACCTGGCGCAGCAGTTCGAAGATGGGCAGCACGGGCCAGGAGTCCTTGCGGATTTCGACGCCGAGGCCTTTCGGCAAAATCCGCGGAGTGTTGTCCGTGATGCCCCCGCCGGTGATGTGCGCCGCGCCTTTCAGTATTCCCGCGTCGTGGAGGAAACGGAGCGGCTTCAGATAACTCCTGTGCACCTTGAGCAGTTCGTCGGCAAGACTGCCCGCGAGGCCCTGAACGCGGGCGTCCGCTGAATGTCCCGCCACTTCGAACAGGAGTTTCCGCGCGAGCGAATAGCCATTCGTGTGCAATCCGGTCGAGGGGAGACCAATCAGGACATCGCCCTTCTTAATCGACGCGCCGGTGATCATGTGCTTGCGCTCGACCGCGCCAACGATGAATCCGGCGAGATCATACTCGCCATCGGCATACAGGCCGGGCATTTCGGCCGTCTCGCCGCCGATCAGCGCGCAGCCGTTCGCCTTGCACCCGCGAGCAATGCCGGAAACCACCTGGGCCGCAACCACCGCATCCAGCTTCCCAACGGCGAAGTAATCGAGGAAGAAAAGTGGAACGGCGCCCTGGACCGCGATATCGTTGACGCAGTGATTTACCAGGTCTTCCCCGATCGTGTCGTGCCGGCCCGTCGCGAACGCAAGCTTCAGCTTGGTGCCGACTCCGTCCGCCGAACTGATCAGTACCGGCTTCTTCCAGCCCTTCAGAAGATAGCCTCCGCCGAAGCTGCCGATATCGGTCAGCACCGCGGGAGTGAACGTTTTCCGGGCCATGCCGCGAATAGATGCGACGGCCCGGTCCGCCTCGTCGATATTTACGCCGGACTGCTTGTAACCTATTGGTTTTTTCGACGCCATTTTGGGAAGTGAAACTCTATAATAAGCCAATCCACCTATGACCCGACTTACAGCCTGCATTCTGTGTCTTGCCGCCTGCCGTGTCGCCGCCGAGCCGTCTGCGATCGCGATCCGCGGCGCGCGAATTGTGCCTGTCAGCGGGCCTCCGATCGCTTCGGGAACCGTCGTCATCCGGGATGGCCTCATTCAAGCGGTCGGCGAGAGCGTGGCGGTACCGCCCGGCGCGTGGGTCATCGAGGGAAAGGATCTGACGGTCTATCCCGGTCTCATCGACGCGTTGAGCACGCTCGGAATTCCGGACGCCGCACCGCCGCCGTCGGGTGGCGGACGGCCGGGTGCGGCTCCCGCGCCTGTGCCAACCCCGCCGGCAACGCCGGCGACGCCGCCGGCTCGCGGTCCTGAAGATCGCCCGTCGACGACCAGTTGGCTGAACGCAGCCGATCTGATCAAGCCCACCGACAATCGCATCGAGCGCTTTCGCTCGGCGGGATTCACGTCGGCGGTCACCTTTCCGAACAAGGGCATCTTCGCGGGGCAGGGCGCTGTCATCAATCTCGCCGGCGAAAAGGCGGGACAGATGGTGGTGGCTGCGCCCGTGGGGCAATACGTCACGCTGACTACGGGAGGATTCAGCAGCTTCCCGGGCTCCCTGATGGGCGTCATTGCCTATATTCGACAGGTCTACCTGGATGCCGGTCACTACCAAGCGGAGCGAGCCGCTTATCAGGCGAATCCGCGGGGCAAAGCGAGACCCGAATACGATCGCGCCCTCGAAGGGATTCTCGGATCGCAGCGTATGCTGTTGCCCGCCACCCGCCAGGTCGAGATCAGCCGCATGATCCGCTTCTCGCGGGAGCTGAAGCAGCACGCGATTCTGTACGGCGCGCACGAGGGTTATCGCAGCGCCGGCGAGTTGAAGACCAGCGGATTGCCGGTTCTGGTGAGCCTGAAGTGGCCGGAAAAGAAGAAGGATGCCGATCCGGAAGAGATTGAGAGCTATCGCACGTTGGAGGTTCGCGACCGCGCGCCCTCCACGCCAGCCGAACTCGCCAAGTCTCAGGTGAAGTTCGCATTCTACTCGGACGGAATCGAGAATCCGCGGGATGTGATCGCAAATGTCAAAAAGGCGATAGACGCGGGACTCTCAGCGGAGGATGCGTTGCGTGCGTTGACGCTCTCAGCAGCCGAAATCTACGGGGTCGCGGACCGGCTCGGAAGTATCGAGAAGGGCAAGATTGCGAACCTGATCGTCACCGTGGGCGATCTGTTTCAGGAGAAACCTCAAGTGCAGTTCATATTCATCGACGGCGTGAAATTCGAGCCTGTGCCTGAGCTCGCGCCCGCGAGTCCGCCCGCAACCGGGGGCGTCCAATGATTTTGAAAATGCTATTTTCGAACGCCGTTGCGCTGGCGTGTGCGTTGGCGGCTGCGCCGACAGTCATTCAGAATGCCACGGTGCTGACGGTGACCAAGGGCACCGTAAAGAACGGATCGATTCTGATTCGCGACGGCAAGATTGCCGAAGTCGGCGAGAAGGTCGTGATCCCAGCCGGCGCCAAGGTAATCGAAGCGGGTGGCCAGTTCGTCATGCCGGGCATCATCGATTGCCACTCGCACATCGCCGCCGAGAGCATCAATGAAGGAAGCGTCTCGGTGTCGTCGATGGTCGGCATCGAGGACGTGCTCAATTCCGAGGACATCTCGATCTATCGGGCTCTCGCCGGCGGAGTGACCACCGCGAATATTCTGCACGGAAGCGCGAACGCGATCGGCGGCAAATGCACCGTGATCAAGATGCGCTGGGGCAAGAATGCGCAGGAACTGATATTCGAAGGGTCGACTCCGGGAATCAAGTTCGCTTTGGGCGAGAATCCGAAGCGAAGTGGCGCGGTCGCGAACATGCTGGGCACCGGACGCACGGCGCGGTATCCCGCAACGCGCATGGGAGTGGAGGACGTGATTCGCGAGGCGTTCCTCGAAGCGAAACAGTATCAGGCGTCGTGGCGCGAGTACCGGGAGAAGATGGCGCGTGGGGAAGACGCGCTGCCGCCCCGGCGCGATCTCAAACTCGATCCGCTGGTCGAAGTGCTCGTGGGCAAGCGGTTCGTCCACGCGCATTGCTACCGGGCGGACGAGATCCTCATGCTGCTGAGAGTCGCCGACGAGTTCGGGTTCAAGATCCGAACGCTGCAACACGTGCTCGAGGGTTACAAAGTGGCGAAGGAAATCGCCGCTCACGGGGCCGGAGCCTCCACGTTCAGCGACTGGTGGGCCTACAAGATGGAAGCCTACGACGCCATCCCGTTTAACGCCGCGATCATGGTTCGCAAGGGCGTTGTGGTTTCGCTCAACAGCGACGATGCGGAGTTGATGCGGCGGCTGAACACCGAAGCGGCAAAGACGATGAAATACGGCGGGCTGACCGAGGACGAAGCGCTCGCCCTGATCACCATCAATCCGGCGAAGCAACTGGCCATCGACTCCCGTGTGGGGTCCATCGAACCGGGTAAGGATGCGGACCTGGTTGTGTTCGACAAACATCCGCTCTCGAATTACGCGAAGGTTCAGAAGGTTCTGATCGACGGGGATACATACTTCGATCGCGACACGGATGCGGGCGAGCACGCGCAGAAAGACGCCCGTAAGAAGGCGCTCCTCGATAAGGAAAAAGCCAAGCCAAAAGAAGACCAGAAGAAAGCCGCCCCCAGCGGTGCAAGGAGGCCGTCGTGAGAAAACTTGCTCTCGCTCTGTTGGCGGTCGGCGCGCTCGCTTTTGCGGCGGATTCGTATCTGATCCGCGGCGTTACGATACACCCGGTCACCCAGCCGGACATTCCCGACGGATCGATCCTGATTCAAGACGGCAAGATAGCCGCTCTGGGCGCCAAGGTTGCCGCGCCGCGAGGCGTGCAGGTGATCGATGGCAAGGGGCTCCACGCGTATCCCGGCATGATCGATTCGGCTACGGAGATCGGCGTGTCGGAGGTCGGGTCGGTACGGGAAACCAATGACACCGGAGAACTGGGCGACTTCAACCCGCAACTTCGAATAGGTATCGCATTCAACCCGGCCAGCGAGCACATACCGGTCACCCGGGCGAACGGCATCACCAGTGTGATCACCATGCCCGGAGGGGGTGGCCGCGGCAGCACGGGCGTGATCACCGGGCAGGCCGCATTGATGCACCTGGACGGATGGACGCCGGAAGACATGGCCGTCTCGCGGAGCGCAGCCATGCAGATGGTGTTCCCGATTATTCGGACGAGTAACTTCCGATTTCCCGAAGGTCTCACGCACACGCCGTACGCCGAGGCCAAGCGCGCTTACGATAAACGCCTGCGTGAGATGAGCGAGTTCTTTGAGCAGGCCCGGCGCTATCAACAGGCGAAGGCGGCCCACGATCCCGGATTCAAGGAAAACCTGAAGTACGAGGCCATGCTTCCGGTGCTGGAGGGAAAGTTGCCCGTGATGGTAATAGCGGAAAGGGAGCGCGCGATCCGGGAAGCCATTGCATTCGCCGACAAGCAAAAGATACGAATCGTGCTGGCGGGCATCCGCGAACCGGGTAAGTCGCTGGCGGACTTAAAGGCGAAAAATATCCCGGTGATCGCGGGACCGACCCTCGATCTTCCGCTCGAAGAGGACGACTCGTACGATGCGGCGTTCTCCTTCCCAGGCGAGTTGTATAAAGCGGGAATTCAGTTCGCTTTCGGAACCTTCAACACCGCATTCTCCCGCAACTTGCCGTACCAGGCCGCCGCGGCTGTGGCATTCGGATTACCCCGGGAAGAGGCAATCAAGGCTGTTACTATCAACGCGGCCAGGATCTGGGGAGCCGGCGATCTTATCGGCTCGCTGGAGAAGGGTAAGTGGGCCGACGTGATGTTAACGGACGGCGATCCCCTCGAGGCGCGAACTCAGGTTAAGCGGGTGTGGATTCGGGGGAAGGAGGTCGACTTGAGTAACAAGCAGACGCGCCTCTATGAGAAGTATTTGAACCGTCCGTAGTTATGCGCGCAATTATTCAACGGGTGCGGGAGGCGCGCGTCGAAGCCGACGGCGAGATCACCGGTTCCATTAGATCCGGCCTCCTGCTTTTGTTGGGGATATCGAAGGATGACTCTCCCGCCGGCGCGGATTACCTGCTGGACAAGATTGTGAACCTGAGGATCTTCGAGGATGAGAACGGCAAGATGAATCGCAGTCTCCTCGATACGGACGGCGAGTTACTGGTGGTGTCGCAGTTCACGCTGTATGGAGATTGCAGCAAGGGCCGCCGCCCGAGTTTCGACCGCGCGGCTCCGGCGGAAGAAGCCCGGATCCTTTACGAACATTTTGTGTCTAGGGCGCAGGCATCCGGCATTCCAACACAGACGGGACGTTTCCAGGCTAAGATGACCGTGCACCTAGTAAATGACGGTCCGGTCACGCTGATATGCGAGATATAGTGGAGGATGGTGATGCCCGGAACGCCTAACTCACTTGCCCTCTGGATCTTGCGTGGCGCACGCACTCGTGCGTGCCGCGTCGCCACTCTTGGCGACGCCTTTTCCAGACTGGACAGGCCCTAAGTCATCGTGATAGTCGGAAGCGGAGTCGATCTCGCAGAAGTGCCGCGAATTCGCAAAGCCATCGAGCGTTTCGGAGAGCGGTTCATCAATCGCATTTACACTCCGCGCGAGATTGCCTATGTCGAGCGCCGGGGCGTGAGCCGGTTTGAGCGATTTGCGGCCCGCTTCGCGGCGAAAGAGGCGGGAATGAAGGCCATCGGCACCGGCTGGCGGCACGGCGTCCGCTGGCAGGATTTCGAAGTGGCAAACCTGCCGTCCGGAAAGCCGACACTGCTGCTGCACGGAGTCGCCGCCCAGTTCGCCGAGCGGTTAGGGGTCCGAAACATCTCCCTATCGCTCACTCATACCGCGGAGACCGGCATGGCGATCGTGATCATGGAAAAGTAGTCCCTCGCGCAGCGCCCGATTCGCGAGGTGTGCCGCATTCGCCGCCGCGACCGCCGATCTCACCTCCGCGTTCGGCGTACGCCGGGTGCGCACGCAATCGAGGAAGTTACGAACGTGATCCACGGTGACGTCGCCCGTCGAACGCGCGGTAACAACAGGATCCGAAAAATTCGTTTTTTCCGCGGCCAGCACACCCTCGGGATACACGGCGAGCCCGTCGCGTGTGATGCGCATCTCGGCCTGGCTACCGCGGAAGACCAGCGTCCCGCCCTTCAGATGGCCAACCAGCGTTCCGTTGTACACCACCATGAACCCCGGATATTGCCACGACGCGTTGATGGTGTCGGGGCATTCCCACTCCGTCATCGCGTAGTTGGCGCCCATGGCCTGCGCCGACTCGGGCCGGGAAGACTGCATGTACCAGTGAATGACAGTCGCCCCAATGGGAATGCAGATCCGTGAGCGCACCGTTGCCGAAATCCCAATACCAGCGCCACTGCAAGAACCGCCGCTGATCGAAAGGTTGTTCCTTCGCCGATCCGAGAAACGCTTTCCAGTTCAATTTCGTGGTGTCAACCGGGCTCATCCGCCCGAAGTTACGCAAATAATCCTGGTACACGACGACAGCACGAGTGTGACCTGACCGGGCCGGCCCGAACGCGCGATCTCACTGCCCAGTTGGAAAATGTCCCAACTGCGCTGCTGGTACCCGGCCTGCAACACGCGCTTGGTCTCGTCGACCGCGACGATGAGGCGGCCGCCTTCCTCGACATTGTGGCTGACGGGCTTTTCGACGTACACGTCCTTGCCGACGCGGAGCGCGTCCACCCTCATCGTCACGTGCCAGTGGTCGGGGGAGCCGATGAACACGGCGTCGATATCGTTCCGGTCCAGGACCTGCCGGTAGTCCTCGTATTCGCGCGCGTCCGGCGCGAGTTTCTCGCGGGCTTCGGCCCGGCGCGGCTCATAGTCGCAAACGGCGACGATCTGCGCGCCTCCCACCTTCGCGAGGGTGCCGAGCAGATACTGGCAGCGCCCTCCCGTGCCGAGGCCGGCGACGCGTATGCGCTCGGTTCGCGCCCAAGATGCGCTGGCGCGAAACCGCCGTGACAGCAACCGCGTTCTTCAGAAACTGGCGGCGATCATTCATGACTCGCGGGACTGCTGCGCCGGAACGGACCGAAGTTGGGCTTCTTCCAGCCGTTTCGCTTCCTGCCAGGTGAAGATCATCCGATGGGCAACCGTCAGGTTCGAGAGCACTGCCAACACCCACAGCGCGGGTGCGACACGGTCCAACAGCGCTCCCAGGATCAGCAGCACGACTCTCTCCGGCCGCTCCATGAACCCGACCTTGCAACTCGGGATCGTGTTCTCCGCGCGGGCGCGAGTGTAGCTGACCATCACCGATCCCATCATCACGACCGCCGTCAATACGACATAGAACGGCCGGTTGATGGATCCGTACCAGACGAGCAAACCGATCAGCAGGGCCAGATCCGAGTAGCGATCCAGAACCGAATCGAAGAAGCCGCCGAACCGCGTAACCCGGTTGGTCTCCCGCGCCACCCGGCCGTCCACCATGTCGAAAAGACCGGCGCCGATAACTACGAGACCGGCTGACAGGAACAACCCTCTCGCGAACAGAACCGCCGCCAGAATGTTGATAAGGAGACCGATAAACGTGAGGACGTTCGGATGAATTTTCGATATTGCCAGCCGGCGAACGATCAGCAGGATGACCTTGTTACATGCCGTTCCAATCGCGCGAGTGACTGTCATCTGACCGGCCGTCCTATTCGGCAGCTTCGTAAATGGTTGTGAGTTTCAGGATCTCAAGCTCCTTGGCCCCGCCGGGGCTTTGGATGTTAACGGTGTCCCCGACGCGTTTTCCAATCAAACCGCGGCCGATGGGCGAGGTCGTGGAAATCAGGCCTTTCGCCACGTCCGCGTCTTCGCTGGTAACCAGCTTGTAACGGACCTCTTCGTCTTTGCCGGTATCGAAGACGGTGACGCTCGAGCCGAGGCCGACCCGGTCCCTGGGGATCTTGGTCATGTCCACCATGGACAGTTCGCGCAAGCGTTTCTGGAGCTGCCCGATGCGGGCGTTCACCATGCCCTGCCGCTCCTTGGCGGCGTGATACTCGGCGTTCTCACTCAAGTCGCCGTGCGCGCGGGCCTTTAGGATTTCTCTCGGAAGTACGACGCGCAACTCGTTTTCGAGCACTGCGACTTCGTCCTGGAGTTTCTTTTTGAGTTCTTCCATTCCACAACTGCTGCTCCACTGAGTATAACGAAGCGTGTGAAGCCGGCCCGTTCTACTTCGCCGCTGCCGCCTTCTTGAAGTCGCCGGCTTTCACGATCAAAACTTGCGTCATATCGATGTTGCGCCGCATGGCTTTCACCACATCGTCGGGCGTCAACGCGGAGACCTTCTTCTCAAGTTGCTCGTCAAAGGCCATGGTGCGGCCGTCGTAGTCCCGTGCCGTAAGCGTGCGCACCAGCGTGCCGTCCTCGGACCGGTTTACCTGCCGCGACTGCAGCCAGCCCGTTCGGTCGTCGTCCATCTCTTTTTGCGCGAAGCCATCCCGGAGCGCCCTTTCCATCTCCTCCTTGAAGGCGGCTTCCACCTTCAGCACATTCTGCGGCGCCGCGATGGCGAAGGCCTGGAATTGGCCGTCCTTCTCGTTGGACTTAGCCGTGAGGCCCGATCCCACGCCGTAGCTCAGTCCGTCCTTCACGCGGATGCGCGTGGCCAGGCGCGAGTTGAGGAATCCGCCGCCCAGCATATAGTTGCCGAACACCAACGCCGGATAATCCGCATCCATATCGCTGATGTTGAGCCGCGTGGCGGCGATGAACACCGCGTTCTGCTTGTCGGGAGTTTCGATGGTCTGGTTCACGGGCGCAATCTGCTGAAATCCGGTCTGGATGCGCTCGAAACGCGCCGGGCTCTTCCACGCGCCGAAGAGACCTTCGATTTCCTTCTTTACCGCCGCCGGGTCGAAATCGCCGACCACCGCCAATTCCGCGTTGGATGCCCCATAGAAATGCCGGTAGAACTTCTTCGCGTCTTCCAGCTTCACACTCTTAACTTCTTCGATCTGCTCGGGGATCGACGCTGTTCCGCGCACGTCGCCCTTGGGAAATGGATACATCGTCCGGTTCATCTCGGTGAATGCCAGCGACTGCGGCTCGGACTTTCCGAAATCGAGTTGGGTCAACTCCTCCTTGCGGATCTCGTCGAATTCCGATTCCGGCAGCGACGCCTCTTTCAGAATCTCGCCGGCCAGCCTCAGCGCGGCGGGCAGGTTCTCGTGGGTGGTTTCTATGCTGGCGTTCGCGCTGGTCGCGCCGCCGTTGATAGACAACTGCGTCTTCAGTTTGTCAATCTCATCCTGAATCTGCTGCCTGTTTTTGTGGACCGTGCCGCGGATCAGCGTGCGGCCGGCCAGCTCGGCGGTCGCGCTCTGGCCCTTCAGGCTCTCCAGATCGCCAAAATGCAGGGTGATCACGGCGTGAACGCTGCCGCCGCGCGTCTTCTTCTGTAGCAGCGACACCTTCATGCCGGAGGGCAGGGTGTAGCGCTGTAACCGCGACTCGATGTTGTTGGGCGATGGATCGAACGCCTCGCCGGCCGCCATCGCCGCCTCGCCCTTATAATCTTTCAGCGCGGCCGCGACGTCGGTCTTTGCCGGAATCTCGGCCCGGTCGGGCTTGGGATCGGGGATGAACTCGCCGATGGTCCGATTCGAGGACTTCAAATAAGCCGCCGCCACGCGTTGCACGTCCTGAGGCGTGACCTTCCGCAGTAGGTCGCGACCGCGGAACAGCAGGCGCCAGTCGCCTTGCGCCTGGTACTCGCTCAGAAACAGCCCCACCTCCTCGGAGTTGCGCAGGGTCATTTCCACCTGCTTTTCCAGCCGGGCCTTGGCGCGGTCCACCTCTTCTGTACTGGGAGGCTCCTTCACCACGCCGTCGATGGTGGCCAGCATGCTGTCGCGCGCTCCATCCAGCGACTCCGACTTATTGAGGATGGCGCCGAACATGATCACCCCCGGTTCGTTGTGCTGCATGGCGTTCCCGAAGACCTGCGTGGCCTTCTTGTTATCCACCAGCGCTTTGTACAAACGGCCGGAGGACTGTTCTCCCATCACGCTCGCCAGCACGTCGAGTGCGGGTTGATCCGGGTGGCCGCCGTCGGGCGTGTGATAGACGGCAAAGATGCCCTGAATCTCGCCCACCCGGCGCACCACCGTAAGCCGCTCGCCATCCTGCGTGGGCTCCACCGTATGCGTGGGCGTGAGCGTGCGGGCAGGTCGCGGGATCTTGCCGAAATACTCCTTTACCAGCTCGACGATCTTCGGCTCGTCCACCTTGCCCGCCACGGTGAGCACGGCGTTGTCCGGCTGATAATACTTGCGATAGAAAGCCTGGAGCTGGTCGATGGGAACGCGCTCGACGTCCGACTTGTTCCCGATCACCGGCCGGCCGTAGCTGTGCGCGATGTACGCCGCGGCCATCGTGTGCTGAAACAGCACCGCGAAGGGATTGTTCTCGCCCATTTCGAATTCGTTGCGGACCACTGAGAATTCCTTGTCGAAATCCTCTTTCTTGATGAACGAGTTCACCATGCGGTCCGACTCCAGATCCAGCGCCCACTTCAGATTTTCATCGCTGGCTTTGAATGTTTCGAAGTAATTCGTGCGATCGAAATCGGTGGTGCCGTTCGGACGGCTTCCGTGCTCGGTGAGTTCCTGGGGAATATTCTGGTGTTTCGTGCTGCCCTTGAAGACCATGTGCTCCAGTAGGTGGGCCATGCCCCCTTCGCCCGCACTTTCGTGCCGCGACCCCACCAGGTAAGTGATGTTGACGGTGATGGTGGGTTTGGATGGATCCGGGAACACCAGAACATGCAGTCCGTTATCCAGGCTGTATTCGGTGATTCCCTCGACCGAGGTTATTCTTTTAACGCCGGAAGGCAGGCCCTGAGCAAGACTGAACGCGGCAGACAGAAAAACGGCGGGCGCCAGGAAGAACCCAAGCAGACGAGTGCGCATATACAATTCCTTTCGAGCTAGTCCCTCCAATCATACCAGCGGGTACCTTCGAGCTACTTCCGCCGCCACCTTAGCCGTATTGACGTGAATGTCCACGGTGTCCCGGACTTGGAACGAGTACCCTCCCGCAAGCACGGTTGCCACCGGTATCCCCAGTTTCCGGGCCGTCTCGAAAACGGCGCGGTCGCGCCGCATTAACCCTTCCTTGGTCAGCAGCAGGCCGCCTAACTGATCTTCCAGGAACGGGTCCGCGCCGGCGACATACAGGATAAGATCCGGCCGGAACTGCAATACGGAAGGAACGTAAGCTTCCTGCAAGTCTTCCAGGTATTCCTCGTCGCCGACGCCGTCCTGGAGGTTTACATCGATGTTGGAAGGCGGCTTCTCCGTGGGGTAGTTATTCAACTGGTGCAGAGAAATAGTGAACACGCTCTCGTCGCCCGCGAAGACCGCGGCCGTGCCGTTGCCCTGATGCACATCCGCGTCGATTACCAGCGCCTTGCGAATCAGACCATCCGCTTGCAGCCGCCGGATTGCGATGGCGATGTCGTTGACGGCGCAGAATCCCTCGCCGTGCCCGGGAAATGCGTGATGGAATCCGCCGCCGATGCTGAACCCGATTCCATCCCGCAGAGCGTTGCGCGCCGCGCGAATGCTGCCGCCCGCCATCAGCCAGAATGCCTCCACCATCTTCCGCGAGTACGGGATCTCGAGCCGCAGGATTTCCTGAAAGGTCAGCGTGCCATGGCGAAGGCCGTCCACCCATCGCGGCTCGTGTACAAGAAGAATGTCCTGATCCGACGCCGGCTCGGGCTCCTCCAGGTCTTCCAGGTTCGCGATACCTTCGTCGATCAGTTGATTGCGAACAAATCGATACTTGCGCGAAGGGAAGACGTGCGTCCCGAGATTCAGGTCATACCCATCGGAGTAGACAAGCCGGATCGGAAGCATTCTCTGACTTGGGGTCTATTGTACCGGCGAGTACGGAGTGGCCTTGTACAGAGACATCTGGATGATGCTCGAGACCTGGCCGTGCTTCGCGATCGACTCCGCCCTGACCTTGGTCCACTCCGGATCTCCTCCGAAAGTGGCCCAAGCTTTCTCGCGCTCCGCCAGGCTGTCGAATGGGATCAGGTACGTAAGATTCGGGATCGCGGCGCCGAAGACCGTGCTCGAGTAGAACAACGGGTGTACTCCCGACCGGTGGAAAATCTTGATCTCCGATCCGGCAAACCGTTCGTGCAGCGCCGCCAACTGACGGCCGGTCGGTGAATGGTAGACCCGTAATTCAAAAACGCGCGGCGTCTTTCGCGGTTCCTTGGAAATCTCAATCTCGGGCGAGTAGTCCGTGGCCTGCAGCAGTACGTTGGCCCGGCTCTCGTACGCCGGCTCGGGCCCCTCCTCCCAGGCGCGGTACTGCGCTTGCCATTCCTCGTTCGCGATCATCTTGCCGTGGACGTTCCACAATTCCTCGAGCGATGCGAAGCCGAGAATCAGCGACACCTGGGGCATGTGGGCCGCGACCAGCGCCTCCAGGGCGATGATCGGACCCGTGTGGATCTTCTGGATATTCGGGATCGCCCCCTTCGCTAGGTATTCGTGAATACGCGGTACCTGCGTGCCGTTCTTCAGGAAGAAGTTCTCGACTACGTAAAACCCCATGCGTTTGGAATCGGGCGAGGCCATCGCAGCGCCCATTCCGCCAATCAAACCCATGAATGATCTCCGTTCCATGACTCCCCGATTTTATGCCAATCGGGGTCGGGAGCGGAGATGTCACATCTCGGACAACGCCGCCATCAACGCTCCCTTTGCCGTGCTGTGCAGCGGATTCGCGGCCAAGCGCACATCTGAGATCGCCACCGGGAAATCCGGCTCCGTTCGGAGCGCCTTCTCGAAGCGATCGCGGAAACCGGCCGGCAGGGCTGTCCCGCCGCTCAGCACCAGAGGCATGGCACGGGAAATTCTGGGCAGCTTAGCCGACCGCGAGAACGCCTCCTTGAGGCCTTGCACCAGGGTTTGAATCACCTCGTCGTAGTAGACGCCGACCACCTGCTGGAGTTTGTCCGTGTGGAAACCGTTGAAGTGGAACAGCTCCTCCTTGACCAGGCGAATCCGATTGGCGCGCTCGCCGGTCACCGCGGCCGCCTTCGAATCGATGTAGTCGCCTGCTTTCGGAATGCTGAAACTCAGAATCGGCGTCGACAAGTGGGCCATCGCGACATTGCACAGCCCGCCGCCGCAGCTCACTCCGATCCCCGTATAGTTCGTGCTCTCCAGTTCGGAGTAGATAACGGCCAGCCCTTCATTAATGCTCTTCGTCTCGTAGCCCAGGTCGCCGAGCACCTGACGCAATGTGGATTCATGATAGGTGAGGCCGTCCTCTGAACCGAGTGGCGCCGCCGGCACGGAGAAGCATAGCTTGCGCCCCGGCCCTCCCGCCCCGACCAGCGACGCCACGATTTCGCGGACCATGGCGAGGCTCTCCGGCTCCCTGCCGTCCAGCACTCCGCGCGTCATCGGGCGGCGGATCTCGACGCTCATCAGCTCCGCGAAACGTTCGCTCTCGTTCCCGTGGACGTTGATGCGGCCATTCTCCACGGTATGCGGCACATGTTCCTTATCGAGGACCGAGGCCGTCAGCTTGGAATACGGAATGGAAACGAAGGCGTTTAGCTCGGATGCAATGTCGATGTTCTCGCCCGAGCCCTGCGCCGCGACGATGCGGCTGGTCCCGATGTCCAGCCCGATCGGCGTTTCGGATAGTTTGGTGTTCTGTTTCATCTGTTGTCTCCTTCTCGCGGGCGCAATTCCGCGCTCCTGAGAATCTGTCGGTAACGCTCCTGCAGCCGCTGCCGGAGGCGCGTCTCGTCAATATGCGACCGGGCGGCTTCCTGTCGCAGCTCTTCTTCCGCCCGCTCGATTCCCGGCCATACATGCCCTCCCGCGGCTTTCACCAGCGCGGAGTCGTACCGGAATCCGAAAGCCCGCACGGAGGCCAGCGAAACCTGGTAGTTATCCGGCAATCCCGAGGGGCCGAAAGGGAACCCCACCGCCCAATCGGAGTGGTAGCCGATCCGCATGTTGTCCGGATTTACCGAGACTTGTGCGTGGGTGACGCAGTTCCACGAATAGATCCCGTAGCGGTATCGCAGCCATTCCGTCAACACCCGCACGCCGTGTAGCTGCGCGCCGGTGGGCGGGGCGCCGGCCGCCGACTCCACGGCGACACCCAGGAAACTGGTGTTTAGATTCACGTACGCGCCCTCCGCGTCCGCCCATACCGACCGGCCTGCGTGAAAGGCGACATCCGATTCGGGGACGATCCGCCAGACCCGTCCGAACCGGTCCACCACGTAATGATACGAATGGTTCCGCCGCACGAACTCGAGCAGGTTCCGTCCGATCCTGGTGAGGCGGGCCGCCTCCGAGGGTTCAAAGGTGGCCTGGTGGCTCTCAGTTTCGTGAAACACGATGCCTGCGGGCACGCGCTGCCATCGCTGTTCGCGGACGCCTTCCAGTCCGTCCGCGGAAGGCCGGAACACCGGAAAAGCCTCGCGCGGGCGGCCCGAGACGGTGAACCCGGTCTCGATCCGGAGGCCGTTGCTGTAGAGTTCGTACCCATCCCGGCTCTCGACTGGCCACACTCTCGCTGTCAGATCCGGCCCGCGAACCGCCGCCGGAGCGGGCAGCGCGGTCGTGCCGGCAATGGAATTGGGCGACGGATAAGGCACCAGCGCGCCCCAGCAAAGAAGCGCCACGCCCAAGCTTGTCAACCGCTTACGCCTCGCAGCCTCGATGGAAAGGGGGGAGCTTCGAAGAAAGCGGAGGCGCTCCACCGGATCGAGGATCCGGCTCGCCCGCGCTTGGATCAGCCTGTTCCGGTCTACCCCCATACTGCAAGAAGGTTAGTGAGGGCCGCGGCGGAAAGCTCTCGGTTGAAGTCCAGGACTTAAAACGTCAGAAAAATCGCTGCCATCGCGGGTCCGTTTCACAACCGAAAGACCCGCGCCGCGCAATTCTCCGATCCGGTTCGGCAGGTCCGGGAACGCATCCAATTCCCAGCCGCACCTTCCGCAGCACCCGGCCGGAATGGCATCCGCCGCGAATTCGGAAGGTCCAAATAAGAGTTGGCGTTGACGTTGAGCTG
>JANXRE010000070.1 GCA_025353165.1 Acidobacteriota bacterium
AGTACTTCCTTCAACTTGCGCATGGTCAGCCTTTTCTGTGGCAGCGGGGATTCTCCACTTACCAGTGGAGTCCTTCGCCACGACTGTCCTGCGCCGTCGTTCCAATCCCATGCCGATCAGCCTTCCGAACTACCACCGTAATACCGATCGTTTTCAGTTCGGAATGCTGATCGCCATCCCCCGGAATCCGCAAATGGAGAACTGCAGAGGGGAAACGGCCTCTGGCGATTCGCCCACTCACACATCAAGACCCTTGTTGCCTGCCGATTGCCGCGGGCCGGGGTGCCCGGAGTTCCTCCGCAACGCTGGTTATCGCGGCCGCAGTAATCGATTTGTCCGCGCTGTTCTTTGCCAGAGACTAGAGGCAGTCATCGGGGCCTCTGCACGTTTCCTTCAAAGGGCTGTCTTGAAAACCTCCTGATTACGAACGAGAAACGCGCTTGCGGCTCAGGATCGCCACGCGCATCGGTTTACTCCCCATTCTCATTCTGGCCGGCCCTCAGTTCCCAACCCGCATCGGATGGACGATCTTCAGCCCGGCGAAATCTCTTTCGCTATCGGTAACCACGACGCAATCATTCGCTTCAGCGACTGCGGCTATGATCATGTCGAGGGGGCTCCGAGGCCGCCCGGCCGCGGTCCCATCAGCCATCAGGCGCGCCCAGACGAGTGCGGCCTTCTCATCGAACGGAAGCACCCGGCCGGCGAACAGTGCCTGGGGTTCCTCGGGACCGGAGAACCAACGCTCCAACTCCTTCCGCTTTCTTCCGGCAGGCTTCTCCAGCAGTCCGCGCCGGATCTCAGCGATAGTCAGGGAAGAGATAAATAGATCCTCGTCTGCCTGCTCAGCCATCCATCCGGCGAGCGCCGCCGGCGCCACCGGTTTGGTGGCATTGCCGATGATATTCGTGTCGAGAAGATGGCGGCTCACAGGTCCACCTTGCGGTCAGCCGTGACTGGGCGGTTGAGATTGAGATCCGCGCCGACTAGAGGCGACCGGGGTAACGCGTTGAGGATACCGCCCTTTTTTGGCGGCTCCCCTGAGATGGTGCGGCGCACGGTGGCGCGAATCTGCGCGGAATCCGGGCAAATGTCGGCGAGCCGCTTCGCGAGCGCTCGGATCAGCTCGCGATCGGCGTCGAGCCCAAGCACCTCGAAGCGGGACATCCCACGCTGGTTGAGGCGCTTCCGGTAGTTCTGATCGCTCGTTCCCGTGAGGAATTGCCCATGCCGCGATCCTCTGTATATCCGGTAATAGATCCACAGAATAGCACGACGGCGCTTAGTCGGATCGCTTTCTGGCCGCCAGGGCGGCCATGTCGGGAAACTTGCTGTTGGACTTTGATATTCCCATTTGAATCCCGGACGCCTTCCCAACTTCCGTCGATCACGACGTACTGATAGCTGCGCTCTGGAGACCGTTCCTAACCAGGGCCAACGCGCTGGGCGAACCGTGGGGTCGTCGATGTTGAGCCCGTAGGCGTTCCTACTGTTCCAGCCCATCCGGGGCGCGGCCTCGAGCTGGGCGGGTAATGTGCGCGAATAACACAGAAATAGAAGCAACGACGCGCGCATTTGCAAAAAATATCCGAAGTTTGTTTGCACAATCAATCGCCGCGAAAAACAACTGCGGAAAAAACTGGAGCGCCGCCGTCGGTTTAGGTGTATCCTATCCGGGTGACATTGGCCGAAGTCCATGTGGGAGGAGAATTAAAATGACGAATGAGAATTCCGCAAAGACAGTCGGGGCGGGTGCGCTTCTTCTGGTTGTCTTGCTACTGGGAGGGTTGATCAACTCACCGTCCGCACACGCACAAAGCAACGCAGATGCGGATCGGATTCAACAAGGGTTCGCGATGGCGCCGGTTCCACTCAATCTGATGGGAAAGAGCTCCTACCAAGTTGCTCTTGTGGGCCGGGGCAGCTACTTGGTCAACGCCATAGGAGACTGTAACGGTTGCCACACTTCCGGCGGCCCTCCGAACTTCAATTACCTTTACGGTCACAACCCGTACTTTCTTCACCCCGGGCCGGCGCAGGCCAATCCGGCCGAGTATCTGGCCGGGGGCGCGAACTTCTCTACGGCCCTCCCGTTCAACGTCGGACCAGGCTTACCTTATGGAAACTATTTGGGTCCGAACATTATCGCCCGCAACTTGACGCCGGACCTGCACGGTCTACCGGAGGGCGGAAAGACACTGGCGCAATTCAGGGGAGTCCTGCGCACTGGCGTCGACATGGACCACATCCATCCGACCTGCACATCGAGTACCCCGGTCCCCACCCCGCCAAACTGCATTCCACCGCCAGTGGACGGGAGCAGGCTCCAGATCATGCCCTGGCCGGTATTTCATCAACTGTCGGACGATGACATCGAGGCAGTTTATGAATACTTGAGCGCGATTCCCTGCATCGACAACAAGACCAGCACACCGCCGGACGGGGCGCCGAACGAACTGCGCAACAATTGCGGTTCCTCCGACAATAGCGGGGCAGTCATGCCGACCGAGGATTCCCTAGCAAGAACGCGGCGTTAATCGGCCGGCGCTTCGAACCGGATCGCCTTCTTGAATCCGCCCGTGCGCCACGCGCCGTACGCGAGACCAACCACCAGCCAGCACGCGCCGAAAATCATCGCCACCGGGCGCAGGCTGTACCAGATCCCGAAGCAGATCACGAAACCGATGAGCGGCGGGAGAAGATGGGTGAGCTTCTTGTGCTTCGCCCGCACCCAGTAATGCAGAAACGCGGCGGCGTTCACGCCCATGAACCCAATGAACGCGCCGAAGTTCAACAACTCCGCGCCGAGCTGGTACGAAACCAGGAAGGACCCGACCAGACAGACCGCGCCGATCAGCAGGATGTTGTACCGCGGGATGTGCGTTTTCGGATCTACGAAACCGAAGAATCCGCGCGGCAGCGCCGAGTCGCGGCCCATGCCGTACAGCAGCCGCGCGCCGGCGAGCTGCGACCCCGCGCCCGACCCGATGGTGGCCACCAGCAGCGTGAAATTCAGCACGTGGAACAGCCATTGACCGCCGACGCGCTTGGCGACGTACACGTACGCGGTCTCGACATTCGGAAAGGCTTCGCCGAACGGCCATACCAACTGCGCCGCGTAAACCTCGACGGCCGACAGCACGCCGACGATTACGCAGACCAGCACCGTGGCGTATAGAATGTTGCGGCGCGGATCGCGCACCTCCTCCGACAGAGTCGATACTCCGTCGAAGCCGATGTAGGTCAGCGCGGCGATGGAGGTGCCCGTCGCGACCAGCGGCCATTTGAAGGTGGCGGGGTCGTAGAACGGCCGCGTAAAGAATAGAGCGTCATGAGCCGGCATCCCGAATACGTATCGGACGGCTTCGATCAGTACGGCCAGCACCACCACACCCATCGCGACGGCCAGCGCCGTGTTCATGCGCGCGGTCGCTTGGATCTTCCGCAGGTTCATCACCGTGAACAGACCCGCGAAGAAGAAGTCCCACGCCACCTCGGGCATCGCCGGGACGATGTTCATCGCCGCCTTCGCGCACCACACCGTGCAGATCAGCGGGTTGAGCACGTAGTCCATCAGCATGCTCCAACCCGTCATGTAGCCGAGCGCCGAGTGGATCTCTTTCCCGACGTACGTATACGCCGAACCCGCGCTCGGATAGGCCCGCGCCATCCGTCCGTAACTGATGGCGGTGAACAGCATCGCGACCATGGCGATCAGGATGGTGGTGACGACGTGCCCCCGCGCCTCCTGCTGCACGACGCCGAACAGCGGCATGGGCGCCGTGGGTTGCACCAGGATGATTCCGATGATCACCAAATTCCATAACCCGAGCGATCGTGTCAGCCGTGGTGCAGCGGTTGCGGATGATTCCATGGAGTTGTCAAACCAGCATACCTGAGGGCGACAATAGTCGTATGTTCGGGTTCTGGCCGCGCGTGCGTTCCCTGCTGGAGTCCGGCATGCGCCAGCAAATCACCAAGGCCGGGGTTCTGTACACCGCGGCGCTGATTCTGATCGCGGTCCTCGCCTTCGCGTCGGCCAACAATCTCCTGTTCCTCATCCTCGCCGCCATGCTGTCCACGCTGCTGGTCTCCGGCTTCATCAGCCGCTTATCGCTGGCCGGCCTCGAACTCGAATTTTCCCATCCCGAGCACATCTCGGCCCGGCGCCGCACGCCTGGCAAGGTCGTACTCCGCAATCTGAAATGGATCCCGTCGTTCTCCATCCGGCTCACCGGCGGCGAGCGCAGTGGAATCATATCGGAGTTGTATTTCCCCAGCGTGCCGGGCGGCGGCATGCTGGAAGAGCACGTGGACCTGCTCTTTCCCGCGCGCGGCGCGTACCAGGAGAACGATTTTCACCTCTCGACGAAGTTCCCGTTCGGATTCACCGACCGGCGCGCCACCGTTCCGCTGCGCCAGGAGATCCTGGTCTATCCCTGCATCGATCCGACGCCCGATTTCGAACGGCTGCTCGTGGAGCTTTCCGGGGACGTGAACTCGCACTTCCGCGGGCGCGGGCACGATTTCTACCGCATTCGCCCGTACGTCGCGTTCGAGAGCGCGCGGCACGTCGACTGGAAAGCGACGGCGCACACCGGAGACGTGCAGGTCCGCGAATTCGCGCGCGAGCGGGAGCCGGCGGTAGCGGTCCTGCTGGACACCGAGCCGCTGCCCCAAGGCGACGCGGCGTTCGAGAGCATGGTGGATTGCTGCGCGTGCGTCGTCTGGCGATTCGCGCAGCACGCGGGGAAAGTTCACTTCCACGCGCAGGGGTTCCAGTTGCGGGTTCCCGAAGACGGAGACGTCTACGCCATCCTGAAGTTTCTGGCGGCCGTCACCCCATCCCGCGGCCGGACTCCCCCGGTCTTGCAGGACGCCACTGGATATCAGGTCATATTCAGCGCCAACCCGGGACGGCTCGAGCCGTACGGTTGGGCGGCGGCGGACGGCGCCGGCGCACGCCTCTGGCATCCAACCACTTCCTAACGCCGTGGCGCACGCACTCGTGCGTGCCGCGTCGCCACTCCTGGCGACGCCTACTTCGCCGAGAACAACGTCCAGGGCTGCGATTCGATGTCGCGCAGAAGCGGTTTCTGCCAGTCGAATTCGGGGTGCGCCGCCAGATGATCGGCCGCGCTGAATTCAATCCCGCACGGGTGGCCCAACGCCGCGAACATCGACATGCGGCCGGCCAGCGCCGCGTCCGTGATCTTGGCCTGCGCCACGCCCGCCGTACCGAACTCCGGCTGCCATGGTTTCATCCCGCGCGGCGACTTATCGATGTGCCCGCAGAGCGTGCGCTCGCTTGGCGCTTTCGCCTTGGCGAACGTGTCGTAATGATCGGCCAGGAATAGCTGGCCGGTGACGGGATCGATGGAGCCCTTGTATTGCTCCATCAACTCGCCCCACCGCGCGCGGCGCGCGTTGGAGCTGATGCTCATGTTCTTGGGATCGAACGTGGTTTCCTCGGCTGTGAGTTTCGGATCGACGGGATAGTTCGCGCCCGCAAAGTAGCCGTCCTTCGAGCGCCACAGGTTCACGTTCTTCAGTCCCAGCTCGAGACTCGCAATTTCGTTTGTCCGGCTGTCGGCGACCAGCCAGTTGTTCGCATACCCCCCGTTATTGCCCTCGCGCATGATGGCCGCGAACTCGTCGATGCTGGTCGCGTACTGCATCGCTTTGCGCGCCCGCACAAATTCCGGAATGCCGTTCGGGTCGAAGCCGTGGAACTCACTGATGGTGGTCTCCGTGATCACGATGCCGGCCGCGTTGATTCCGAAATCGTCGCCGCTGTGGATCAGGCCCGGCATGCCATCCATGATGAAGCGCTGCCCCTTCGATGGTGTAATGTCGAAGATCACATTCCAGCGGGATGCGGTGAGGTAATCGGTCCAGTTATTGTGGCCGATCACGATCTTTCCGTCCTTGGTGTAGCTGCCGGTGGCGACGAAGGCGCTGCAACGCTCGGGAACGGGTAGCGGAGCGGCGCCCTTCTCGTGCCAGTTCAGATAGTACGGCGACAGCTCCATGTAGGCGTTCATGGTGACGATGTCCCAGATGTCCAGCGTGAGGCCTTTCGCCTTCACGCCGTCCACGATGCCCTGCAGCTCGGCGCGATACTCCGCCTCGATATGCGGCCACAGCACGGATTCCGACGCGGCCCGGAAGTAATTCCAGTCCTTCGAGTCGTGCGTCATCGACAGGCGGATGGCCTGGTAGTTGTCCTGGATCTCGGCAGCCAGCAGATACCCGTGTTGATATCCGATCTCAGCCGGCGAGCCCGCCAGGTGTACAGGAATCCAGCCGTTGCGCGAGGCTTCGCGCGAAGCGTGTTTCAGATTGCCGGCGGGAGCGAGCATCCCAAGCGCGGCGAGGACAATAGCCAAAGAAAACACAAAAGACTTCATGACTCATTATGCACGACGGCGAACGGCGTGCCGCGCTACCGCTCGCGGGAGGGCCTTTTGTGACCGGCGGATTAGCCGCGATCGTCTGCTCTCGCAGACGCTGGAATTCGGCCTGCAACTCGTCGAGTTCGGCATCCGACATATGCTGCAGGCTGACCAGATGCGTGCGCGCCGGCTTCACGGCTCGCAGGAGTTCATCGAGCTTCAACTGCATGACCTTCGAATCGCGATTCTGCATGGATTGAATCAGGAACACCACTAGAAACGTAACCACATTCGTGAAGGTGTTCATCACCAACTGCCAGTTTTCGGAGTAATGGTAACGAGGACCGGCGAGTGCCCACGCGACAATTAACCCGGCGCTGACGCAGAACGCCCATGGCGAGCCCACCAGGTCCGCGCTCCAGTTCGAAAATTGACGAAAACGGTTTCGCATAAATTAAGTGAACTCCCTTAGAACCGGTCCCGCAGCCCGGCGAACGTTTCCACCCGCAAATAACGGCCGTCACCCGGATCCCGGATCTCCTCCTTCTCCAATACCCAGGTATCCGCGTGCGGCACCAACACCGCGCCCATGCCCGCTTCAAGAGCCGGGTTGATATCCGAGCGCGGCGAATTGCCGATCATCCAGGCGCGCCCGGGATCCATCTTCCGCTCCGCGCAAAGCGCCCGGTACGAAGCGGCGTTCTTTTCCTTCACGATCGCGGTATGGCCGAAGTACACGCCCAGCCCCGAACGGTCGATCTTCAGCTTCTGCTCCTCGGGATGACCTTTCGTGAACAGCGTGAGATCGTGACGCGAGGCGAGATATTCCAGCGTCTCGGGAACGCCCGGGATCATAAGGATCGGCTGTTCCATGATGCGCTCGGCCATTTCCATAACTGTGCCCAACTGCGCGTCGTCGATCTCGCGTTCGGCGAGATGCAGGAACGCCTGCTGAAGGTTCCGGCCGAAATTCACCGAGCCGTAGCCGTGAATCCTGGCATTCACGGACTCGATCTCGTCGAGGACCGCGCGAACCTCCGTGGGGCTCAGCCGCGAGTGGTCCAGAAAGTCGGCGAACTCGTCGAAGGCCCGCAGAAAGTAGATGTTGTTCTCCCACAAAGTGTCGTCGGCGTCCACGATCAGGAACTGCCGCCCGCCCACTCTCATTCGGACTGGTCCCGCCTTCGGTTATGTCCGTTTCCGTGGGCGAGATCGCGCATACGGCTGGCCTCGATCGCGTGCGCCACATAGCCGGGCAGAAACTCGGCGAGTTGCTTGAGCCGGGCGCTCTCACTTCTCAAGCCCAGCATGGCCTGCCGCAGTTCGATATCGCTCACCAGGTGCGCGACGCGGAAGCTGAGCTTCGGATCGCCGGCGAAGTCCGGCTCGCCCTCGAGGCGGCGGAGCCGTTCGTAGCCGGTGGCGATTTTCGCGACCAGATCGGGCGGCGGCGGCTGGTCGTCGTCATCTTCGAAGAACTCCACCGCGCCTTGCAGGTACGCCTTCTCCTCGTTCAGGAAAAGAATCTCGAAACGGCGGCGCCCCACCGCCTCGATGTCCATCCGGCCATCCTCGTATTTCCGCGCGACCTCCCGGACGGTGGCGGTGCAGCCCGTGTTCACGATGCCGTTCTCATGAGCCAGCACGATGCCGAATTCGCTATTTCGCTCGATCGCCTGGCCGATCATTTCCTTGTAGCGCTCTTCGAAAATGTGCAGGGAAATCGGGGCTCCGGGCAGCAGGACCAGGCGCAGCGGAAACAAAGGCAGTAAGTCCTGTTGCATGATAACATTATGCTTTTCCAGCTTCCCCGGCAGCAAATAAGTGCCTTCGATGAACATTCGCGATAAGGTCGTTTTAATCACCGGCGCGAGCGAAGGCATCGGCGCGGCCTGCGCGGACGAGTTCCGCGGACGCGGTGCGCGCGTGGTCCTGACCGCGCGATCCGGCGAGCGGATGCAACGCGTGGCGAAAGACGGCGACCTGGTTGTTCCCGCCGACCTTTACGAAGCGGAAGATCGCCGCCGGCTGATCGAGACAACCATCGAGCAGCGAGGCTGCATCGATGTACTGGTTAACAGCGCCGGCGCAGGCTTGTATGGCCCGGCGTGGAACGCGCCCGGGCCGGAGACGCGCGCGCTGTTCGAACTGAATTTCTTTGCGCCGCTGCACCTGGCCCAGCTCGCCGCGCCGCACATGCGCCAACGGAGATCCGGCTGCATCGTGAACGTCAGCTCGATCGCCGGCAAGATCACACTGCCCTGGCTCACGTTGTACTCCGCGTCGAAATACGCTGTCTGTTCGTTGACGGACGGCCTGCGTATGGAACTTTCGCCCTTCGGGATTCACGCCATCGCGGTCTGCCCGGTCTATGTCCATACGAATTTCCAAGCGAACGCGCTCGGAGCGGGGCACGTTCCGGAGCGGGTGGCGAGCTCGCGGCGCTTCGCGATCACCGCCGAGCACTGCGCCCGCGCGATCGTCCGCGGCGTGGAACGGAACGCGCGAACCGTGATGGCGCCGCGCGGCGGATGGCTGCTGGTGGCCTGCGCGCGGCTGTTTCCGCGGATTCTCGATTCGGCGCTGTCGCGCATGCAGGAGGCATCGTGATCCTCAAGCTGAAGCGCACGCCGGGGATCTACCTGGTTGGATTCATGGCGGCCGGCAAGAGCACGCTGGGCCGCATGCTGGCCGACGAACTCGGGTGGAGTTTCGTCGATATCGATCAGGATATCGAACACATGGAACGCGCCTCGGTCGCGGAGATCTTCGAAACACGCGGAGAAGAAGCGTTCCGGGAGATCGAGTCGCAAGTGATCGGCGCTTGGGTGCACAGGGTCCAGCGCGGCATGCCCACGGTGATCGCGCTGGGCGGCGGCGCTTTCACGCGGGACCCGAACTACGAAATGCTCGAGGAGAATGGAATCACAGTCTGGCTGGATTGTCCGCTCGAAGCGGTGGAGCAGCGGGTGGCGGAGTGCTCGGCCCGGCCGCTGGCGCGGGACCTGGACCGCATGCGGGCGCTGTACCACGCGCGGCTGCCCGCGTATGCCCGCGCCGATTTCCGCGTCGACGCCTCCGGCGACGCCGAGCACACCATAAAGCTGCTGCTTGGCTTGCCCATCTATTAGCCATGCCCGGAAACTTGCGTCCCGATGCGATCGCGATCTTTCGCGCCGGGCTTACCGCCGCCGATCCGGCGCGCGCCGTTCTGCGCCATGTGCGACTCCTGCCCACAACCGCTCCCTCACGCGGTGTGCTGGTCGTGGGCCGGCGCAAGTACCCGCTCTCGCGCTACCGCCGGATCCTGGTGCTGGGGGCCGGTAAGGCGTCGGCGGCGATGGCGCTCGCGCTGCAGAAAACTCTGGGTTCGCGAATCGCGGACGGCATGATCAACGTGAAGTACGGGCACACGGTGGAGCTGCGCCGCGTGGCGTTGAATGAATGCGGGCATCCGCTGCCGGACATGGCGGGCATTTGCGGCGCGGAAGCGATCGCCGAGTTCGCGCGCGAAGCGGCCTCGGACGATCTCATCCTGTGCGTGCTCTCGGGAGGCGCGTCGGCGCTTCTTCCCGCGCCAGCGCCGCCGATCACATTGGCCGAGAAGCAGGAAGTCACGCGGCTGATGCTGGCCTGCGGGGCGACGATCCACGAGATGAACACCGTCCGCAAACACATCTCCGCGCTGAAAGGCGGACAACTCGCGCGGCTCGCCGCTCCGGCTACCGTGGTCTCGCTGATCCTGTCGGACGTCATCGGGGACGACCTGGAAGTAATCGGATCGGGACCGACGGCGCCCGATCCCTCGACGTTCGCCGAAGCGCTCGCCGTCCTGGACAAGTACGACCTCCGGCGCCAGGTGCACGAGGTAGTACGGACGCGGCTGGAGGCGGGCGCGCGCGGCGAGATCGAGGAGACTCCGAAGTCCGTGCCAAATGCGTACAACCTGGTGGTCGGAAGCAACCGCCTGGCAGTGAATGCGGCGGCGGCGAAGGCCAAGGAACTGGGGTACCGGACGATGATCCTGTCAACCACGATCGCGGGCGAGACCCGCGAGGTCGCGCGAGTTCACGCCGCGATCGCCAGGGAGATCGTGGCCTCGGGACACCCGTTGAAGGCGCCGGCGTGCGTGCTGAGCGGCGGCGAGACGACGGTGACCGTGCGCGGCAACGGACTGGGCGGTAGAAACCAGGAATTTGCGCTCGCGGCGGCCTTCGACATCGCCGGCTTGCGGAATGTCGCGATACTCAGCGCGGGCACCGACGGGACGGATGGGCCGACGGACGCGGCCGGGGCCGTCGCCGACGGCGGCACGCTCGCGCGCGCAAGGAAAGCGGGCCTCGATGCGTCCCGCTTTCTGGAGAACAACGATTCGTACCGCTTCTTCGCCGCGCTCGGCGGCCTGATCCATACCGGCCCGACGAATACGAACGTGATGGATCTGCGGATCGTGCTGGCGGGTTAGCCCAAACGGCCGGTGGTCTGCAAGTAGTCGCGAATGCACTCGGCCAGCGGGGGCATGGGCGCGATACCGAACTGCTCGACTTTCGCGTTGGACAGCGCGGAGTACTTGGGCCGGCGCGCGGACGTGCGATACTCCCGCTCATTGGTCGCCCGAAGCTCGGGGTGCAGGCCCGCCGCTTCGAAGATCAGGTGCGCATATTCGAACCACGTGATGGGGGCGCCGCCGCCGATATGAAAGAGGCCCGACGCGCCGCGCTCCAGCAGGTCGATGGTGCGGGAGGCGAGCGCGGGCGCGTAGGTCGGCGAGGCGACGTGATCCTCGACTACGCGGATCGGATTGGACGACGCTCCCAGACGAAGCATGACCTCGACGAAGTTCCCGCGGTTGGTCGCTCTCCCCGCGGGTCCGAAGACTCCGCAGGTTCGCACGATCAGCGCATCCTCGCAATAGGCGCGCGCGTACAATTCGCCTGACAGCTTCGAGACGCCGTAAGCGCTCAACGGGTGCGGCATGTCGGTCTCGACATAGGGACGATCGGTGACACCGTCGAAAGCGTAGTCGGTCCCGTAATGGACCAGCTTCGCGTCGGCCTGGCGGCACGCCACCGCGAGGTTCCGGACGGCCAACGCGTTCACGATGAAGGCCGCCTGCGGTTCCTGCTCGGCAACATCCACCATGTTGTAGGCCGCGGCATTCATCACCGCCGCGGGATCGAAGCCGGCAATTGCCTTCTCCACTGCCTGCGCGTCGGTGATGTCGACCTCGGCCCGGTCCAGCCCCAGCGCCTGGTATCCGCGCCGGGTGAACTCGCTCATCAGTTCCACGCCGACCTGGCCGCCGCTGCCGAATACGATCACTTTCTTTTCTGTTCTGCCCATGGAAGTCCTAGGATATCGAAACCGACGTACTGCACCTCTTCCTCCAGGTCGAAGCCGAAGCGCTCGCGCACGCGCCGCTTCAGACCGTGGATCACTTCGCGCACCTGCCGGGCGGTTCCTTTGCCGCCGTTGTAGATGAGGTTGGCGTGGTAATCGGCGACGTGGATGTCTCCGTTGTTCATGCCTTTTGCTCCGACCTGTTCCAGAAAGAAGGCGGACGGCACCTTGCCCTCGATGACGACGCGCGGCGGGACCAATTCTTGAACCGGCGCGGGCAATTCATCGAGCAGCAGGTTCTTGAAGATGGACCCGGCGCATTTCATCGAGGGCGGGTACTTGCGGTCGCGAATCTCGCGGATCTCGGCGGCGCGGCGGAGCAGATCGGCGGCGTCGCCGGGAACGAGTTCCAAGACTGTGGAGAAGACGATCCAGCCCTTGTTCTTCTTGAAGGCGCTCTCGCGGTAGCGGAACGCGCACTCCGCGTTCGAGATCGTCCGCACTTGTGCGCCGTCGAAGAAGCGAACCTCGCGCACATAAGAGGAGAGGGAGTTGCCATAGGCTCCGGCGTTGCCGTAGACGGCCGCGCCGACCGATCCGGGAATGCCCGTCATAGTATGAATCCCGGAGAGGCCGCGATCGATGCTGAAATCGACTAGCGCTTGCAACTCCGCGCCCGCTTCGGCGTGCACTCGATTGCCTTCGACCCGAATGCCGGCGGCGGTGAAGCGAAGCACCACGCCGGGAAATCCTTCGTCGGCCACAATGAGGTTGGTGCCGCCGCCGATGACGACGAACGGCTGGCCCGATTCACGCAAAGCAGTCACCGCCGCCATGAACGAATGCTCGCTCGACGTTTCGACGTAGAGCCGCGCCGGCCCTCCGATGCCGAAGCGCGTGTATTCGGAGAGGGGCGCTTGTTCACGCAACTGCAAGTGGGATATCTCGCGGAGCATTCAATTGCGATTATAGAAGACGATGCCCGGAAACATAGGATTTGCAGGATTCCCAGAAGAAGCGTTGCGCTTCTTCCGCAGCCTCGAACGCAACAACCGCCGCGAGTGGTTCCAACCGCGCAAACCAATCTTCGACGAGAAGGTGCGGGCGTCGATGATCGAGCTGGTCGAGGCGGTGAATCTGGGCCTGGCGCGCTTCGCTCCGGAATATGTCACCGGACCGGAGCAGGCCATCTACCGCATCTACCGCGACACGCGGTTCAGCTCGGACAAGACGCCTTACAAGACGCACCTCGCGGCGAGCTTATGGCGGCGCGGTTTCCAGAAGCATTCCTGCGCGGGGTTCTACTTCAGCGTCTCCCATAAAGAAGTGGAGATCGCGGGCGGCGTGTACATGCCCGGGCCCGAACAACTGCTCGAGATCCGGCGGCATCTCGCGGAGCATCACGCACAGTTCCAGAAGCTGGCAGCCAACCGGAAACTGGTGGCGCTGATGGAGCCGCTGAAAGGCGATTCGCTTTCGCGGACGCCGAAGGGTTTCGCCTCGGGCCACCCGGCGGACGATCTGCTGCGCCGGAAGCAATGGCTGTACTACACGGCGCTCGATCCGGCCCTGGCGACCACGCCGGAACTGTACGGGGAGTTGATGACGAGACTGCGCGCCATGCAGCCGGTTCTGGATTTCCTCAACCAGCCGCTGACGAGAAGACGAAACGGCCCCCTCGGGGAGGAGGCCGTTCTAGGGAAAGGGGTTCCACGCGGCGATTTGGGGAAAAACCGCGCGGGCCCTTAGCTGCTACTGATTAGACAGACGAGAGACGAATTGGTTAGGTTCCGTGGCACAATAGAATTGTGCGTAAGCCTCTTGCTTGCATGGCCACACTTGCATTCGCGCTGATTGGGGCCGGCTGCTCGGAAGCCCCTCCGCCGCAGAAGAAAGCTCCCAAGAACCTGGAACCGCTGACCGGACGCCAAGCGTTTCAGCAAATGTATCCGTCGGCGCGCGCGTGGATGCCGGACGCCCAGCCGATGGAAATCAAGAGCATTCCGCTAGAGAGCGTGAAGGCGGCGCCGGGCAAATCCGGCGCGTGGCAAGTCACCTTTGTTTCCGCGGGGCGCCGACGGGCCAAGATCTTCACCTGGTCGGCGATCGAGGCGGAAGGCAATCTGCACCAAGGCGTGTTCTCGGGACCGGACGAGAGCTGGGCGGGGCCGCGAGGCCAGGAGCGGCCGTTCCTCGTGCAGGCGATCAAGACAGACTCCGACGCGGCATTTGAAACCGCCAGGAAGAAGAGCGCCGAATACGTCAAGAAGTACCCCGACAAGCCGCTCGTGTTCATCGCCGAGTATACGAACCGGTTCCCGAATGCCGTGTGGCGCGTAGTGTGGGGAGAATCGGTGAACAGCAGCGACTATTCAGTGTTCGTGGACGCGAGCACCGGGGAGTATCTGGAGAAAGTCCACTAGCGCTTTTCGCGGTTGCGCACTACCGGTTTCAATTGAATGACGGGGATCAGCGAGCGCTGGTCCCGCGGATCCTCCGGGATGACGCGGCGCGTCAGTTCGCTGTTCAACTGCGAGACGAACTCCTCGATCTGGCGCTGCATAGCCGACATCTTCTCGCGCATGTTGAGAATGATG
This sequence comes from Acidobacteriota bacterium, assembly GCA_025353165.1. GTDB lineage: Bacteria > Acidobacteriota > Terriglobia > Bryobacterales > Bryobacteraceae > TMP-7. The sequence continues at coordinate 14,333 of JANXRE010000070.1, forward strand.
TCGACCCCCGATAAGTTCACCCCCAGGTCGCGAGTGAGATGCAGGATCACGTCCAGGCGCTGCAAATCCTCGTCCGTATATAGCCGCGTGTTCCCTTCGCTGCGGGACGGCCGGAGCAGTCCCTCCCGCTCGTAAAGGCGCAGCGTCTGCGGGTGGATCTGGTATTGCTCCGCGACCGCCGAGATCATGTAGGCGGCGCGCCCTTTCTTCTTGGTGGCCATGGCGCTATACCTTCGACCAGATTTCGGCGCGCGGATCCTCGCCGTGAATCTTGGCCAACTCGCGCAACAACTCGCGGGTCTTCTCGTCGTTGGTGGGAGGCGTCTGCACCATCACCTCGACGATCTGGTCCCCGCGCCGGTCCTTGCGCGCGTTGAAGACGCCCTTATCCCGCATGCGAAACTTCTGGCCGCTCTGGGTACCCTGGGGGATTTTCAGCATTGCGCGGCCGTCGATGGTCGGGACCTCGATCTTGGTCCCCAATCCGGCCTCGTCGACGCGAACCGGCAGAGCGATCTCGATGTCGTCGCCGTTGCGGCGGAAGAACGGATGATCTTCGACGCGAACGGTGATGTAGAGGTCGCCGGCTGCCGCGCCGAAACTGCCGGCATTGCCTTTCCCCCCGACTCTCAGGCGCGACCCGGTCTGCGCGCCCGGGGGAATGCGGATTTCCACCGACTCCGTTCGCGGAATGCGGCCGTCGCCCTGGCACGCCGCGCACACGTTGCGGAGACGTCCCGATCCACCGCAGCGGTTGCAGGTCAGATTGAAGCGCATGGCTCCCGCCATCTGCGACACGTTGCCGGTACCGCCGCATTCCGGGCACGTGGTGGAAGCGCCGCCGGCGTTCCCCGCGCCGCCGCAAGAAGCGCAGACTTCCTGGCGAATGATATTGACCGGCACCTGCGTACCCTTGATGGCCTGCCAGAAGTCGATTTCGAGCGCGTACTCCAGGTCGCTGCCGCGCTCGGGGGTGGGCTGCGGTTTCTTACCGCTTCCGCCGAACCAGTTGTTGAAAATATCGCGGAACCCGCCGGGCGCGCCGGTTTCGGACGCGCCGGCGCCGCGGCCGGCCTGGTGGACGAAATCGCTGAAATCGAAGCCCTCGAAACCGTGGCTCGACCCCGGCGGCGGAGTCCCTCCCGGAAAGCCGTTTTCCGAATAAAAGCCGACCTGGTCGTACATCTGCTTCTTCTTCGGATCGTTCAGGATGTCGTAGGCCTCCTGAATCTGCTTAAACTTCTCCTCGGCGGTTTTGTCGCCAGGATTCAGGTCGGGATGATGCTTGCGCGCAAGTTTCCTGTACGCCTTGCGGACATCGTCGGGGGAGGCCTTGCGGTCTACCCCCAACGCTTCGTAGTGGTCTTGCGGCTTGGCGGGCACGGGTGTTTAGTGCTTCTTGTCGTCCACGTCGACGAATTCGGCGTCTACTACGTTATCCTTCTTGGAACCCGCGCCGTCGCCCGCGCCGGGCGCGGCTCCCGCTCCCGGACCGGCGGTGCCGCCGGGCGTCGGACCGGCCTGTTTGTACATCGCTTCCGCGAGTTTGTAGCTGGCTTGGGTCAGCTTGTCGGTGGCCTTGTTGATCGACTCCGCATTTCCGTCCTGAATGGCCTTCTTCGTATCCTCGACGGCGTCGGCGACGCTCTTCTTGTCGTCTTCCGAAATCTTGTCGCCGTGCTCCTTCAACATCTTCTCGGTGTTGTAGACCATGGCGTCGGCCTTGTTGCGGGCGTCGATGTCGTCCTTGCGCTTGCGGTCTTCGCCGCCGTGCGCCTCGGCGTCCTTGGCCATCTTGTCCACTTCGTCCTTGCTCAGGCCCGAGGAGGAGGTGATGGTGATCTTCTGCTCGTTGTTGGTGGCCCGATCCTTGGCGGTGACGTTGAGGATTCCGTTGGCGTCGATGTCGAACGTCACTTCCACCTGCGGCACGCCGCGGGGCGCCGGGGGAATGCCGACCAGTTGGAACACGCCCAGCAGGCGGTTGTCCTTGGCCAACGCGCGCTCGCCCTGATAGACCTTGATTTCCACCGAGGTCTGGCTGTCCGAGGCGGTGGAGAAGACTTCGCTCTTGCGGGTCGGGATAGTGGTGTTGCGCTCAATCAGCTTGGTGAACACACCGCCCAGCGTCTCGATACCGAGCGACAGCGGAGTGACGTCGAGCAGCAGGACGTCCTTAACCTCGCCGCCCAGGACTCCGCCCTGCACGGCCGCGCCGACCGCGACCACTTCGTCGGGGTTCACGCTGCGGTTCGGCTCCTTTCCAAAGAGGTTGCGGACGATGTCCTGAACCCGGGGAATGCGGGTGCAGCCGCCCACCAGCACGATCTCGTCGATCTTCGACGGATCAATCCCGGCATCGGCGATGGCGCGCTTGCAGGGATCGACCGAGCGCTGCAGAATATCCTCGACCATCTGCTCAAAGCGGGCGCGGGTCAGTTTGATTTGCAGGTGCTTCGGCCCGGTCGCATCGGCGGTGAGGAACGGCAGGTTGATCTCGGTCTCGAGCAACGTCGACAGCTCGATCTTGGCCTTTTCCGACGCCTCCTTCAGGCGCTGGAGCGCCATCTGGTCGTTGGAGACATCGACGCCCGCTTCCTTCTTGAACTCGGTGATGAGCCAGTCGATGATGCGCTGGTCGATGTTGTCGCCGCCCAGGTGGGTGTCGCCGTTGGTGGACTTCACCTCGACCACACCGTCGCCGACTTCGAGGATGGAGATGTCGAACGTTCCGCCGCCGAAGTCGTACACGGCGATGGTTTCGTTGGTCTTCTTGTCCAGGCCGTACGCCAGGGCGGCGGCGGTCGGCTCATTAATGATGCGCTTCACTTCCAGGCCGGCGATCTGGCCGGCGTCCTTGGTGGCCTGGCGCTGGGCGTCGTTGAAGTAGGCGGGAACGGTGATGACGGCCGCCGTGACCTTCTCGCCGAGGTACGCTTCGGCGGCTTCCTTCAACTTGGTGAGGATCATGGCCGAGATTTCCGGCGGGGAATACTTCTTCCCAGTGACTTCGACGCGGGCGTCCCGGTTGTCGCCGACGACGACCTTATAGGGGACGCGTTTCATCTCGTCCTGGACTTCGTCGTAGCGGCGGCCCATGAAGCGCTTGATGGAATAGACGGTGTTTTCGGGATTGGTGACGGCCTGCCGTTTGGCGACCGTTCCGACCAGGCGCTCACCACTTTTTGCGAAACCGGCGACGGACGGCGTGGTGCGGCCGCCTTCCTGGTTGGGGATCACGACCGGCTGTCCACCCTCCATGACGGCGACGACGGAGTTGGTGGTACCGAGGTCGATACCGATGATCTTACTCATGAACTTTTGAATCCTCCATTTTGCGAAACGAAGCCAAATGTGTCAGCCAGGTTGGCAAAGACCGCTCCCTTACGGTCGCGGCTCTGTCGATTTAGCCTGCTCCCATTATCAGATCTTAGTCCGTTGTTGTCAAGCACTAATGCTGGTGATTGTGGTAGGTCTTGCTTCTTGGGCTCGACTTGAGGTGCCGGATCGGTGGCTGGGACGGCGCGGGGCAGGTCGCGGCGGAGTGCCTTGAGGGCGTCGAGGGCTCGATAATATGACCGCTGGGCCATCGCGAGGTGACGGAGGTGGGTGCGGAAGCGGCTCTCGTTTTCCTCGAACTGGGCCTGGGCGATGCCGGCGGGGCCGGAGGCGTAGTGGCTACCGGCGTAGAACCAGAACTCGCGGTCGACGCGGCGGGCGGCTTTGAGGTCCCAGACGGCGTCGACGAATTCCTCGACGAGGACTCGTTCGTGGGCGTTGCGGGGTTGGTGGGCTTCCAGCAGTTCGGCCCGCAAGGTATCGTATTCGGTCTCCAGTGAGACCTGGATGGTTTCAGTTTCCATGACGAATGGGTCTCCCCATTCCCTTCATATCACATGGGCGCGGGGAATCCGGGTTTGGGCGGAGTGGAGTTCGTTTGGGTTCAGTTAGTTGGGGGGAAATGGAGTGGTGTGAACGGGGTTTGGCGGGCGGGGCGTTTCGGGGAAAACGACCCCAATGAGCCGGAAGATCATTGATATGGGCGTCGTCGTCGTGCTGGGCTTGCTCCAGTGCTTCGCGGCTCTGGTCCTGGCGGTGACGCTCTATGCAATCACGCCCGAGCAGGATCCCGATGCTGGCCCGGGGCTGCCGGGTCGGCGAGGGCGCTGGGGGCGTACCTGCTGGGGAGCGACGTCGCCGTCCCCGCACCCTTCTTCGCCGCGGGCAGCACGCTTTTCTGCTGGCTACTCCTGAAGCACAAAAGAAAAGGCTTGACATGTGACGTGGTGCTATAGTTAAGTATAGCAGTAGACCGTGCGGTGGTTGATTGGAGCTGAGTCGCTCGCAACTGAGTTACCCCGGCGAATCAGCCCGGCCCGGAACAAAAGAAGTTTAAGGAGAATGACCATGAGAGCCCTTCAGTTTATGCCGTCCGTTGTTCTGCTGTCGCTTTCCACCCTGGCTTTCGCGCAGTCTCACGCGCACCAGCCCACCGACAAGCCGGCGCCCTCCGAGGCGCAAAAGTCGTTCGACACCATGAAGACCTTCGCGGGAGAGTGGGAAGGCCCCGTGACAGTCCCGGAGGTGCCTGAGATGAACGGCGGCATGCCCATGCACCTGTCGCTGCGCGTGACTTCCAGAGGAAACGTAGTGGTGCACGAACTTCAGGAAGCAAACACTCCGTTGGATCCGGCTAAGTACGACCATCCGGTCACGATGCTCTATGTGGATGGCGACCAGCTCAACCTGATCCACTACTGTGACGCGGGCAATCGGCCGCACATGACCGGTAAGACCTCACCCGACGGCAAGACGGTGGAGTTCGGGTTAGTGGACCTCTCGGGCAGCACGAAAAAGGGCCACATGGACCACGCCGTTTTCACCTACATCGACGCCGACCATCACACCGAGGACTGGACGTACATGATGCCGGGCGACAAGCCGGTCCACGCGCACTTCACCGTGCACCGAGTGAACTGAAGCCGGCGTCATTCCGGTAAGGTACGGGTTCTCTAGGAAGACCTGATGAGCCATGAGTGGAACGACAGCCAGCCGATTTACCGCCAGCTTCGCGACCGGGTCGTCGCGATGATACTCGACGGCGTGCTCAAGGAAGGCGATCCGCTGCCCTCCGTGCGCAATGTCGCGGCCGAATCCCGGGTCAATCCGCTCACGGTTCTGAAGGGCTATCAACAACTGGTGGACGAGGGACTGGTTGAGAGCAGACGAGGTCTCGGCATGTTCGTCAATACCGGCGCGCGCAATCTGTTGCTGCAGAGCGAGCGGCGGAAGTTTCTGGACGAAGAATGGCCCAGAATCCGCGCCGCCATTCAGCGGCTCGGCCTGAGCGCGGAAGAACTCCTGAATTCAGCCGCACCCGGCCGGCCGTCGCCGGATGCCCCAAAGTCGAATACCGCGGAGGAGAAGCCAAAGCCATGACCGTTATAGAAGCGCGCGGCCTGCGCAAGGTCTTCGGTGCGACGGTGGCGGTGGACAGCATCGATTTGCATGTCAAAGAGGGCCGCATCCTCGGACTCATCGGTCCCAACGGCGCAGGCAAGAGCACCGCGCTCAACGCGATTCTCGGCCTCACCCCATATCAGGGAGAACTGAGGGTGTTGGGACGCGATCCCTGGACTCAGCGCGATCAGCTCATGCGCGACGTCTGCTTCATTGCCGACGTGGCCGTGCTGCCGCGCTGGATGCGGGTATCGCAAGCGCTGGAGTTCCTCACTGGCGTGCATCCGCGCTTCGATCGCGCCAAGGCGGAGGCGCTGCTCGCCAGGACCGACATCCGGCATGCGAGCAGGGTGCGGGAATTGTCGAAGGGCATGGTGGTGCAGTTGCACCTCGCCCTGGTGATGGCCATTGACGCCAGATTGCTGGTGCTCGACGAACCGACCCTGGGCCTGGACATCCTCTACCGCAAGCAGTTCTACGATTCCCTGCTGAACGACTACTTCGATCGCAGCCGCACCATCGTCGTGACCACCCACCAGGTGGAGGAGATCCAGCACGTCCTCACCGATCTCATGTTCATCAACCGCGGGCGGATCGTGCTCGGTTGCAGCATGGACGACATCGAGGCGCGCTACCGGGAAGTGCTGGTGAATCCCGAGCACGTGGCCGCGGCGCGTGCGCTAAAACCGATTCATGAACGCCAGATGTTGGGGCGCAGCATCCTGCTGTTCGATCGGGCCGATGCGCGGCAACTCGCCGCGCTGGGCGAAGTGCGCACGCCCGGCATCGCCGACTTGTTCGTTGCCGTGATGGGCAATCAGGCCGGCATGGCGCAAGGAGCCGCTCGATGAATACCCAATCCAACGCTCTGTCCGCCATGTCGCCGGCTCGGCCGCTGTACTGGTTGATCCGGCGCGAATTATGGGAGAACCGCTACATCTACATCGCGCCCCTGGCTGTCGCGGCCCTTGTGCTGTTCGGCTTCCTGATCGCCACCCTGGGCCGCGCCGTGGCGACGGCCGATCCGGCGCGGAAGGCGGCCGTGTTCGCCGAACATACCGGTTTCGTTGAGCTTCTGATCATGGGGACTACGTTCATCGTCGCGTTGTTCTACTGTCTGGGCGCGCTGCACGGCGAACGCCGGGATCGCAGCATCCTGTTCTGGAAGTCGCTGCCGGTCTCCGATCTCGACACCGTACTCTCGAAGGCGAGCATCCCGGTAGTGGTGCTGCCGCTGCTCACCTTCGCGGTCACCCTGGCCACGCAGTGGATCATGCTGCTGCTGAGCAGTGCCGTCATGCTGGCGAGCGGCCTGAGCCCCGCGGCGCTATGGACGCAGTTGTCGTTGGCCGAGATTTCCCTGCTTCTCTTCCACCTTCTGGCCATCCATGGGCTTTACTTTGCGCCCGTCTACGCCTGGCTGCTGTTGATCTCAGCCTGGGCGCGCCGCGCGCCATTTCTATGGGCGGGCTTGCCGCTGCTCGCGATTGGCGTGGTCGAGAAGGTTGCGTTTAACACTACGCATTTCGTCACCATGCTGGGAAACCGCATGGGCGGGGGCGATGGAGTTCCACCCTACCCTATGCCCGACAGCGCGGCGATGCATCATGCGCTGACGCTACCGGCTCTGGGCGGATTTATGGTCAGCCCTGGCCTTTGGATCGGGTTGTTACTCGCGGCGGCGTTCCTGGCCGCGGCGGTCCGGCTGCGCCACTCTCGCGAACCGATCTGATTTGCATGCACGGTTGATTCAGTCACTCGCATAAGGACAGACAAACATGAGCACGGTAACAGCAATGGAACCCTTGGTAGGGAGGGGCGCTGGCCGGACCGTCGGTGTGCTGTCGCTCCTGCATTTGGCGGCGGGACTCACGGTGCCTTTCATCTTGCTTCTGCCGCTCATCGCGCCGCCCGGATTTCTGGCCAATGGGGCAGGCATTCCGAATCAGGTACGCGCGCCGGTCCTTCTCCTGTTCGTGGGCAGCGCAATTGCGATGGGATCTCCGGCGCTGCATGGCCGGTCTTCCGTCAGTACAGCTCCGCGATGGCGCTCTAACTTCTGGCGCTCGCGGCCGCCAGTTTTCCATTCCAGGCGGTCGACAACGCACACCTCCTGTCCAACGCGGCGGCGCAGGTCCTGATTTCCGGACAACTCCCCAGGAAGCCGGGTTCGAGGCAGTTTGCCTCTCAGGATTGTGGCCGGATGGCGGGCCAACCGGGCACTGGCGCGCTCGGCGTGGGGTCTCGGCCTGCAAGTCGCGACGCCGGCAGCGACTTCAGCGCAAAAGCTTAAGTTCGCGCTTATTGGGGTGCGCCGCCGATCTGGAACACCGCGACCTCGGCCAGCAGGTTGGGCCGGGCCTTCACCTCGCGGCCGCCCGCCAGGAAAATGCGCCGGGCTACGTTCCATCGCTCGCGAGCGGCCAGCGATTCGAAGTCGTGAATGGTCAGGAAATGGATGTTCGGCGATTCGTGCCACTCGTACGGAAACAGTTCCGTTTGCGGGGCGCGGCCGCTGGCCAGGTGCGCCCAGCGGACACGCCAGTGCCCGAAATTCGGAAACGCTACGATTGCCCAGCGCGCCACCCGCAGCATCTCGCGCAGGACTTGCAGCGGGCGCATGGTCTGCTGCAGCGTCTGGCTGAGAATCACGTAATCGAAGACCTGGTCGGGGTAGTCGGCTAAGCCCTGATCGATGTCTCCCTGGTAAACCGAGACGCCGCGAGCGATTGCCCGCTGGACCTTGGCGCCGTCGATCTCGACGCCGCGCGCGTCCACGCGTTTGTTTTCCGCCAGCCAAGCCAACAGCTCGCCTTCGCCGCACCCGAGGTCCAGCACCCGCGAGCCCGGCTCCACCAGCTCGCTGATGATCGCGTGGTCCATGCGGCCCAGGACGGAATGAACGAAGGGACGCGTCACTTCGGTCCGGCTCCAGTACGCATCGTGCTCGCCAGAAAGCCCGCGATCAGAGCCGCTTCCCCGGAGACGTCCACCAGGAACGCGTCGTGCCCATAATTGGACGGGAGCTCGCAATAGGCCACATCGCGGTTTCTTTTGCGGAGGGCGCTGACGACTTCGAGCGATTGATAACTCGGATAGAGCCAGTCGGAAGTAAAGCTCAGGACCAGAAATCGCGCGCTGGTGTTCTCCAGCGCGGCCGCCAGCGTCTTGCCCCGCCCGGCGGTCAGATCGAAGTAGTCCATGGCCTTCGTGATGTACAGATAGGAATTCGCATCGAAGCGGTCGACAAACTGCGTCCCGCGATAGCGCAGGTAACTCTCGACCTCGAAATCGACGTCGAAGTGGAACCCGGCCTCGGCCCCGTCCCGCATGCGCCGCCCGAATTTCTCGCGCATCGAATCGTCGCTCATGTAGGTGATGTGTCCCACCATGCGCGCGACCGCGAGTCCTCGCGCCGGAGGCTTCCCGCCGTAGTAGTCGCCGTTGTTCCAGTCGGGATCGGCCATGATCGCCTGGCGTCCCACTTCGTTGAAGGCAATCTGCTGCGCGCTGTGCCGCGCCGTGGCCGCGATGGGAATGACCGCCGCGACCGATCGCGGATAAGCCACGCCCCACTCGAGCGCCTGCATTCCGCCCATTGAGCCGCCCGTAACGGCGAGCAGCCGATCGATCCCGAGATGGTCCACCAGCATCTTCTGCAGCCGCACCATGTCCCCGACGGTCACGACCGGGAATTTCAAGGCGTACGGACAACCGGTGGAGGGGTTGATCGAACTCGGGCCGGTGGTGCCGGAGCATCCGGAAAGCACGTTGGAGCAGATCACGAAATATTTGCCGGTATCGAAACCCTTGCCGGGCCCCACCATGTTGTCCCACCATCCCGGCGTGCCGGTTTCGGCGTGCACGCCGGCCGCGTGGGCGTCTCCGGAAAATGCGTGGCAGATGAGGATGGCGTTGGTCCGGCCGGCGTTCAGCTCGCCATAGGTTTCGTAAGCGATATCCACGGGCCCCAGCGACGCTCCGCCGTCGAGCGGGATGGATTCGAACCGGGCAAATTGTGTATCGGCAATCATTCGGCAGGTTTTTCAACAAGTCTATCAGCCGCGGCGGTCTGCTAAAACGGAAGAGAGTGATCCCGAAATTTCACGGCAATCCCGGCGTCGCCGCGACGCTGGAAGACATGGTGTCGCGGCGCCGCATTCCGCAGACGATCCTGCTGGACGGCCCGCACGGCATCGGCAAGGCGACGCTCGCCCGCCGCTTCGGCTCGCTGCTGATGGACGGCGCGGAGAAGATCGAGAAGGACGACCTCTCGCTGCCGGACAATCTGTCGATCGTCTCCGAGCGCGAAAAATGGCCCTCGGAAAAGCGCGTGGACGATCCCCTGCTGTTCTCCACCCACCCCGATTTCTTGACGTTCGCGCCCGACGGCCCGCTCCGCCAGCTGTCCATCCAGCAGATGCGCGTGCTGAAGGAGCGGTCGCAATTCAAGCCGCTGCGCGGGGATTGGCGGGTGTTTCTGATCGACCAGATCGACCGCGCGAACGAGCAGGCCGCCAATTCGCTGTTGAAGGTGCTGGAGGAGCCGCCTTCGCACTTGATCCTGATACTGACGGCGGAGAATCCGTACAATCTTTTGCCCACGATTCGCTCGCGGGCGGTGCCGTTTCATCTGGAGCCCTTAGCGGAGTCCGAGATGCGGCCGTTCATCGCGGAGCGGCACCTGGATCAGCCCGAGCGCAGGCTGGCCCTGGCGTCGGGAAGCCCGGGAATCGCGATCTCGATGGACCTCGACGCCTACGACAAGCGCCGGTCGGCGATGCTCACGCTGCTGCAGGTGGGCGCAGGGCAAGCGCCGTTCGCGGAGTGGGCGCGGGCCGGCGAGGCCATCGCCGTACGGAAGACGGAGAAGCTGGACTACTACCTTGACGTGCTCTACGTTCTGCTGGAGGATCTGCTGCTGCTCCAACAGGGACGGACGCCGATCCGCAATTTCGACGCGCAGGCGGAGCTGGAGGCGATTTCGGCGCGCGTGAGCTTCGAGTGGATTCGCAACGCGGTGAAGCGGGTGGACGAACTGGTGGGACTCCTGCGCCGCAATATTCAGAAGAGCATCGCGCTGGACGCGTTCGCGCTGGAGTTGCGCTCCCGGTAGTCCGTTTTGACTCAAGCCGCGTCGCGCGCTTCGACGTGCAATCGCTTGCCGAACGCGGCGAATGCCGCTTCGATCTGGTCCAGCCGGGAATGATGCCGGAGGGAGAACACACGGTCGATATGGGTCTTGGGAATCCCAATGCGGCGCGCAAGTTCTGCCTTCGTCAGGCCCGACTCCAAGAATGCGGCGTAGAGATCGGCCTTAGCCACCTGCAGGGCGGGCAGGCGCACGTGACGGTATCTCGCGCCGCGGTGGCGCTTGGCCTTTGGTAAGGGCTTGGATTCCCGGATGAAATCGCCGATGGTCAGCATCAGCAGATCTTGCGCCATCTCCATAGCCTCTGTGCCGGTTTCGCCTTGTGTGACACCGTAGCCGAAATCGGGAAAGGTGACGACACAGCCGCCGGCTTTCCGGCCGGGTTCGAATAATGCCAGATCATGTTCCATTTCGGCCCTCACATCTGCTTCGCAGCGTTCCGGTCTTGATTTCCTTCGCCGGGTGACGGGGCATACGCGAAACCTGTGAGCCAAGGACGATTCGCGTGTGGCGCGATTCATCCACGAACGTGCAGCCATGCTTTCCGAGCCATCGCCGAAGCTCGCTTGCCTTCCCCTCCCAATGGTTACCACTAGTGGTTACCAGGTCAAACCGCGCTGAAGGAGCAATCGCAATTCACAAGCATGAGGTGCCCGCACTGGAGTTGCGTTCCCGGTAGTGACACCACGGAAAGCAGGCGTCGCCAGGAGTGGCGACGCGGCACGCACGAGTGCGTGCGCCACGCAGTACGTGTTAATCTGAACTAGAATAGAGCCGGTTCGAAATTATGCCGGACCGGGTGAGCGAAACATTCATTTTACGCACTTATCCCCTCAGGGAATCGGATCTGGTTGTCAGTTTTCTCACTCGGGATCAGGGCAAACTTCGCGGCGTCGCCAGACGCGCGCGGAGACCGAAAAACAGCTTCGGTGCCGGGCTTGAGCGGTTGTCCCAGGTGCGATTGTCCTACTTCCAGCGGGAGAATCGCGAGCTGGTCAATCTGGATTCCTGTGAGATCATCCGGTCCCAGTTCGACCTGATGCAAAGCTACGAAGCGGGTGTGGCGCTGGATTATTTCGCCGAGGTTACGGACCAGATGCTGCCGCCCGGCGAAGTCAACGAGCGTTTTTACCGGCTGCTCGGAACGGTGCTGGAGTATCTGCATTCGGGCGGGGCCGTTTGGGCCGCCGTGACGTATTTCAGTCTCTGGGCCGTGCGGTTGTCGGGCATCCTGCCGGAGATGAAGATCAGCCAGGAGTCCCAGTCGATCGCGATGGAGATGTTGACAACACCGATGGCGGAACTGACGCCGAGGGAGTGGAGCCAGTCCACCGCTTCGGACCTTCGACGGTTTCTGGTGAGACAGATGGAAGAGCATATTGAGCGCACTCTGATCACGGCGTCCGCCCTGGAGGCGCTCTAAAAGTGGACTCCTTTCAAGAAACAATCTTCAAGCTGAAGAAGTACTGGTCGGATCGCGGCGCAATCATCACCGAGCCTTACGACGTGGAGGTGGGGGCGGGCACCATGGCGCCCGAGACGTTCCTCCGCGTGCTTGGCCCGAAGCCGTACCGCGTGGCCTACGTTCAGCCGTCGCGCCGTCCCGCGGATGGGCGCTACGGCGAGAACCCGAACCGCCTTTACAAGCACCAGCAGCTCCAGGTGATCCTGAAGCCCTCGCCGAACGACATCATCGAACAATACCTCGCCAGCCTGGAAGCCATCGGGATCGATCTCTCCAAGCACGACATCAAGTTCGAAGAGGACAACTGGGAAGCGCCGACGTTGGGCGCATGGGGCGTGGGATGGCAGGTGATGCTCGACGGCCTGGAGATCACGCAGTTCACGTATTTCCAGCAGTGCGGCGGGATCGATCTGGATCTCGTACCGGCTGAGTTGACGTACGGCCTGGAGCGGCTGGTCGCATTTCTCCAGAGCGTCGATAGCGTGTACGACATCGAGTGGACGCCCGGCGTGAAGTATTCGGAAGTGCGGCTCGCGGACGAATTGCAGTTTTCGGTTTACAACTTCGAGATGGCCGACGTACCCACGCTGTGGCAGTTGTTTGAACTGTACGAGCGGGAGTGCCAGCGATTGATCGACGCCTGGAAGGATTATCCGGAGAAGAATCGCTTCCCGGTGCTGGCCGCGTATGACCAGGTCTTGAAGTGCTCGAACCTGTTTAACCTGCTGGATTCCCGCGGCGCGATCAGCGTAACGGAGCGCGTGGGCGTGATCGGGCGCGTGCGCAAGCTGGCGGTCGGGGTGGCGCATCTGTGGCTGGAGCAAGCTGCATGAGCATCCCGTTCCTGCTGGAGATCGGGACTGAAGAGATCCCCGATTGGATGATCGTTCCCGCGTTGAACCAGTTGCAGAATCTGTTTCAGGAATTGCTGGACGGCAACCGGCTCGAAGGCCGGGTCACGTCCTCGGACGCGACTCCCCGCCGTCTGGTTCTACGCGCCGAGGGCATTCTGGAGAAGCAGCAGGACATCGAAGAGTTGGTCGTCGGACCGCCGAAATCGGCCGGCGCGCAGGCCGCCGATCGTTTCGCGCGGAAGAACAACACGACCGTCGATCAACTCACGACCCAAATAACCGCCAAGGGCGAATACTTCAGTTTCAACCGTAAGACTCCCGGCCTGCCGGCCTCTGAATTGATTGGCTCGGCGATGCCCGGCATCGTGGCGAAAATCCAGTGGCCGAAGGCGATGTATTGGACCGGGAAGGGAGGGTTTCGCTTCATCCGTCCGATCCGATGGCTGGTCGCGCTGCTGGGCGACCAGGTTGTGCCGTTCGAGATCGCCGGAGTGAAGTCTGGCAACCTGACGCGCGGCCATCGGCGGCTTGGAAAATCCGAGATCCCGATTACGATCGCGAACTACGAACAGTCGCTGGCGGAGAATGGCGTGGTGCTGTCGGCAGAGGCGCGCCGAAAACGGATTGAGGATGGAATCCGCGAATTCCACGTCAAAAGCGACGCCGAACTTCTTCACACGCTCGTGTACATCACCGAGTGCCCTACCCCGATTCTGGGCAGCTTCGACCGCGAATATCTGACGTTACCGCATGAAGTACTTGTCACGGTAATGCGACATCACCAGAAGTATTTCTCGGTGCTGGATGCCGCGGGCGGCCTTGCGCCGAATTTCGTGGCTGTCATGAACACCAGCGCCGACCCCGAAGGGCTGGTTCGCCAGGGGAACGAGCGTGTGCTCCGGGCCCGCTTCAACGACGCCCGCTTCTTCTACGACGTCGATCAGCACAAGACACTCGCCGACCGTGTTCCGGATCTGGCGCACGTTACCTTTCAGGCCAAGCTCGGCTCCTATCTGGCAAAGACGGAGCGCATCACCGCGCTGGCGGGGAGCCTCGCCGATTTGGTAGGCGCCGACAGAGCCGCGATCGAGCGTGCGGCGACCCTGTGCAAGGCCGACCTCACCACTGAGATGGTGAAGGAATTCACCGACCTTCAAGGCGTTGTCGGCGGTCTGTACGCCAAGGCGCAGGGCGAGCCCGAAGAGGTATGGAAAGCGATCTACGATCACTACAAACCTGTAAGTATGGATTCGCCCGTTCCATCCACGCTCTCCGGCCAAATCGTTTCCCTCGCCGACAAGCTGGACACGCTGCGCGGCGCTTTCCAGATCGGGATGGTTCCGACGGGCTCGAAAGATCCCTTCGCGCTTCGCCGCGCGGCGCAGGGGTTGGTTAAGATCATTGTCGAGGGCTGCCTGCGGCTGAGCCTCGCGCAACTGATTGGCAACGATCCGGCCCTGCGCGACTTCATCGCCGATCGCGTGAAATACTACTTCCGCGAGATCCGCGGATTTAAGTACGACGAAGTGAACGCGGTGCTGGCGTCGGGCTGGGACGACCTAGTGGACGTTCAGGCACGGCTCTCCGCGCTGCAGGCTGTTCGGCCCACCGAGAACTTCGAGCCGCTGGCCGCGAGTTTCAAGCGCATCGCGAACATTCTCAAACAGGCGGACTTCGAACCGGCAGCGGCCGCGCGAGTGGACACCGCGCTGCTGGAAGCTGGTCCGGAACGCGAACTGTACGACGAATTCGATCGCATCCGCGAGGCTGCGCGCTCGACCGAGTACGTGCACGCGCTGGACGCGATCGCCTCGATCCGGCCGAACGTCGATCTCTTTTTCGACAAGGTCCTGGTGAACGCGCCGGATCCGAACATCAGGCAAAACCGCCTGACGATGCTTCACCAATTACTCACCGAGTTTTCCACGATCGCCGATTTTTCGGAGATCGTAACGCAATGATAGGAGCTTATAAATGAAGAAATACGTTTACGCTTTTGGCGGCGGCACGGCCGACGGCGATGGCAAAATGAAGGACGTTCTCGGCGGTAAGGGCGCAGGCCTGGCCGAGATGTCCCGCGCCGGCGTTCCGGTCCCTCCGGGCTTCACGATTTCAACCGAAGTCTGCAACATCTACTTTCAGAACGACTCGCGGGTGCCGGCCGAGATCCAGAAGGAAATCGACCAGCAACTGGCGAAACTGGAAAGCAAGATGGGCCGGAAACTCGGCGATCCCGCCAAGCCGCTGCTGCTGAGCGTTCGCTCCGGCGCGAAGTTCTCGATGCCAGGCATGATGAACACGATCCTGAACCTGGGCCTCAACGACGAGACCACGGAAGGGCTGGTGAAGGAGACCGGCAATCCGCGGTTTGCGTACGATTGCTACCGCCGCTTCATTCAGATGTTCGGCGAGGTCGCACTGGGCGTCCCCATGGAGAAATTCGACGAGGTGTTCGATGCGCGGAAGCATAAGGCGAAGATCAAATTCGACACCGACCTCACCGCCGAGGATCTGAAAGCGATCATCGCGGACTACAAGAAGGTGGTCCAGAAGGAAACCAAGAAGCCCTTCCCGCAGGACGCGCGCGAGCAACTTTCAATGTCCCGCGATGCCGTGTTTCGCTCCTGGTGGATTCCGAAGGCCGCGTACTATCGCAAGATGGAGAAGATTCCCGATGACATCGGGACGGCCGCGAATGTCCAGACCATGGTGTTCGGCAACCTGGGCGAGACCTCCTGCACGGGCGTCGGTTTCACGCGCGACCCGGGGAGCGGCGAGAGGGTGTTCTACGGCGAGTTCCTGGTGAACGCGCAGGGCGAGGACGTGGTGTCCGGAATCCGAACGCCTTCCCCGATCAGCGAACTGAAGAAGTGGAACGAGGCAGTCTACAACCAGCTTGTCGAGATCACCAGCAGCCTCGAAAAGTATTACAAGGACATGCAGGACTTCGAGTTCACCGTGCAGGATGGGACGCTGTACATGCTCCAGACCCGCAACGGCAAGCGCACGGGTCCGGCGGCTGTTCGCGTCGCGGTGGATATGGTGGACGAGGGATTGATCGACGAAAAGACGTCGGTTCTCCGCGTCGCGCCGAACCAGCTCGACCAGCTTCTGCACCCCGTGTTCGACGCGGCCTCGCTGCGGCAACTGACGAAGCTCGCCACCGGCATCGACGCCAGTCCCGGCGCGGCGGTCGGCCGCCTGGCGTTCAGCTCCGAGGACGCGGTCCAGATGTCGGCCAGCGGTCCGGTCATCCTGATCCGCAAGGAAACAACTCCGGACGACATTCACGGCATGGATGCGGCGAAGGGCATTCTCACCGCGGTCGGCGGCAAGAGTTCGCACGCCGCCGTGGTCGCGCGCGGCATGGGCGTTCCCTGCATCGTGGGTTGCGGCGCGGTCGCCATCAATGAGCGCTCCAAGTCGGCGACGGTGAAGGTCGACGACAAGACGCTCACCATCAAAGCCGGGGATTGGGTTTCGCTCGACGGGACGACTGGCGCGGTGTACCTGGGCCAGGCTCAGACCAAAGATCCGGATCCGAACTCGCCGGTGTTCGCGAGATTCATGAAGATGGCGGACAAGTATCGCGGCAAGTTCGGGGTGCGCGCCAATGCCGACATCCCGCGCGACGCAAAGGCTGCGCGCGCGTTCGGCGCCGAAGGCATCGGCCTCTGCCGGACCGAGCACATGTTCTTCGCCGAGGACCGGCTGCCGCTGGTCCAGGCCATGATTCTCTCCGACAACGAGAAGGATCGCCGCAAGGCTCTCAATAAGCTCCTGCCCATGCAGCGCAAGGATTTCCAGGGTCTGTTCGAAGCCATGGACGGATTCCCGGTGGTGATCCGCACGCTGGATCCGCCGCTCCACGAATTCGTGCCGAAACGGGAAGAACTGATGGTGGACATCGCCAAGCTGCCGGCCGCCGATATCAAGACCAAGCGCGAAATGGTGGCCCGCTACAAGAATTTCGGCGCCGAGGTGAAGAACCTGAAGACGGTGCTGCCCGACCTGCTGAAGCGTGTCGAGCAACTGCATGAATTCAACCCGATGCTCGGCCATCGCGGCTGCCGTCTCGGCATCACTTATCCCGAGATCACCGAGATGCAGGCGCGCGCCATCTTCGAAGCCGCCGTGGCTGCGACCAAGAAGCGCAAGGTGGTCATTCCCGAAGTCATGATTCCGCTGATTGGCGGCGTCGAGGAACTAGCGAATCAGAAAGCGATCGTCAAGAAGATCGCCGATGAAGTGATCGCGAAATCCGGCATTAATCTGAAGTACATGATCGGCACGATGATCGAGATCCCGCGCGCCGCTCTCACCGCGGATCGCGTGGCGACCGAGGCCGACTTTTTCTCCTTCGGCACCAACGACCTCACCCAGACAACCATGGGTCTCTCGCGCGACGACTACACGAAGTTCTCGAAGGAATACCAAGACAAGAAGATCTTCAAGGCCGACCCGTTCGCCTCCATCGATCAGGAGGGCGTTGGGCAGTTAATTAAGATGGCTGTCGAGAAGGGACGCGCGACCCGCCCGGATCTCGAAATCGGCATCAGCGGCGAGCACGGCGGCGACCCGAGCTCGGTGGAGTTCTGCTACCGCGTGGGCATGGATTACGTATCCTGCTCTCCGTACCGCGTGCCGATCGCCCGTCTGGCCGCCGCTCAGGCTGCCCTCACGGGAGGCGACAAGAGCGAGGCGATGCGCACGGCGTAGCGTCCACCGACTCCCTTACGGTCGCGGCTCGGAATGACGCAAGCCGAGCCGCGATCGCGAACGCCAGAAGCCGTAGATCGCAATGGCCGCGACGATGCCAATCTGGGTCGCCGCGACCGGGTTATACCGGGCAGTAAACTCCGATCCCACCGGGATCCGGCCAGCCGTGTTCAGGCAGAAGGGCCCGACGCAGGCCGGTGGCACGGTACACCTCACCCATGCCTCCGCGGCCGAGCAATCCGATGATGCGATAGCGTCCGGCGACCAGTGTTCCGGGGAGGAATCGGCCCTCGTCGACGGAGGGCGTGTGGCGGATCCGCGACGTGGAGGTGGTGGCGATCGTCTCGTCGGATTGCGGCAGCTTCGCTCCACACTTCGAGCAGGTGCGAGGCGTCGCCGGCAAGCGTACCGCCAGACACGCAAAGGATCATGGGGGAGTGTTGCCCCTCACCGATCGATTATCGCGCAGTCCAGCGTGGCGCACGCACTCTTGCGTGCACCACGCTGGCAATCTTGCCGACGCTCGGCGGGCCGGACGAAAACCAGTGTCGCGAGGAGTCGCGACACGGCACGCAAGAGTGCGTGCGCCACGGTCGAACTCAGTTCATTCCGCACATGCCCGGGGTCGGGCAGCGGTTGCCGCACGGCAGGGAAGGCGCGGAGTCCTTCGAGCGCCCGTTGGCGTGCGCGGAAAACGTGGACAGCTCGCGCGACACGTGATCTTGTCCGCAGGAAGGGCACGCGATGTTGCTGGCGCTATTACGCACGAGCTTCTCAAACTTACTTCCGCATTCCTGGCACTTGTATTCAAAGATTGGCATGGTAATTTAGTGGACCAACGCTACTCCTATTCTATCAATTGCATCCTGGACTTCGGAAGCGGACGCGGACGTGTGATTGACCAGGATCGAGAACGCAAGAACGCCGTGCTTCGCGCTGGCCGCATATCCCGACAACGCGTTCACGTGCGTGAGTGAACCGGTCTTCGCTTGCAGATTGCGGGCGGCCGGATCCGCGCCGAACCGCTTCGCCAGCGTGCCGTCGAACCCGCCAACGGGCAGGATGCCGCGCCAAACATCGCGATTCGGCGACCGATACATATACTCGAGCAGTCGCACCACGGCTTCGGGTTTCACCAGAGTCAGGCGCGACAAACCGGAAGCGTCCGAGAACGAATAATCCCGGCTGCCGAGCCCGATTTCCGCAAGGAAATCCGCCAGTTCCTTCATCCCCGCGTCGCGGCTGCCAGTGCCTGTACGCACGCGCGCTACTTCGCGCAACACCATCTCGGCCCAGAGGTTCGAACTGATCTTATCCACCACGCGCAGCACCTCGATAAGAGGCGGCGATTGCCGCTCGGCAAGCACGACTGGCGGCAGCGATGGAGCCCCATCGCCCGGCCACCGGTGGCGCGAAACCGGGCGGCCCCGGATGGAAATGCCCCGGCGTACCAGCGCCTGGTACAACGCAGTCGCCGAGTACAGCGCCGGATCGTCCACGGCGATCCACTGCGGCGGAGCTTCCACGCCCAGCCGAACCGCGCCTCGCAAGATGACTTCGCGGGAGCCGGGCGCGCGCTCGACATCGATATCCGTCTCGCCTTTCGAAACCGTTCGCAACCGGTTGTCGTAAACGAAATACTCGACGGATGGTTGCGGCGAGATCACGGCGGCATCGTCTTCGCGCGACCCCGGGGCAATTCCCACCACGACACAATTGTGATTGAAACTCAGCGCGCTGACGGGCGCGCCGTAGTCCCACACCGTATCGTCTTCGGCCCATCCTGGCGGGTATGGCTCCCACACATACGCGCTGTCGTCTCCCACGACGTCGCCTTCGATGGCGCGAATGCCGCGCGCCGCCATCTGCGCGGCCAACCGATCGATGGCCTCCATCGGATCGGCCAGCGCCGGACCGCGGTCGTACGGTATAGGCCGGTTCGACATCGTCGGGTCGCCGCCGCCCCACAGCACAACGTCTCCGTGAAGCACGCCGTCGACAGGCTGCGCAGCCGCCAGCACGCGCGTCGTAAACCGGTAGTCCGCTCCGAGCCGTGTCAGCGCCAGCGATGTCGAAAACAGCTTAGTATTCGAAGCCGGAAGGAACATCCGCTTGCCGTTGTGGTCCGCCAACACCTTACCCGTGGACAGCGAAACAACACGCACGCCGACGAAGCCCCCAGCCAGCGCGGGGGACTCCGCTATGATGCGATTGATCCTTGTTTGCAGGGATTCGGCAGGCGCCGCCAGAGATGCGCAGCACAGCAAGAGAACTCCGGAACGAAGCAATCCGCATTATACTTCAGGCATGCGCGGAGCCCTGATATCGTGGACGATCTTCACTGCGTCCCTCGCGGCGCAGGGCACTAAGCCGCAGGCCAAACCCGAAGACTATCCCGTGCATGCCGACTTGAACGGTGTCACGATCGCCGCCGAGAACTTCGGGCACGGCATCACCAGCGAGTACGGAGCGTTGTTCGCCCGCGAATACATCGCCATCGATGTCGCGGTTTTCTCGAAGGACAAGAAAGCCCTGGCGTTCTCGGCGGGTCAGTTCACTTTGCGGATCAACGGCAAGAAAACGCCCCTGCTGGCGCAAGCGCCGGGCATGGTGGCGGCCTCCATCAAGTACGACGATTGGACGCAACGGCCCGGGATCACGGGCGGCGGGGGATTGGGAAACGGCGGAGTCACGATGGGCGGCCCCCGGCCGGCTGAGCGATTCCCCGGCGATCCGAATGGGCGCCGACCGCCCAGCGTGCCGCCGGTGGGAACGGACGATCCGAACGTTCCCAAGGAGCAGCCCGCTTCGCTTGACGAGGTGCTGCAGCGAAGTTCGCTTCCGGAGGGGAATCAGAACGTCGCGCCGTTCAGCGGATTCCTCTACTACCCACACACAGGAAAAATGAGCAAGATCAAGTCGCTGGAGTTGCTCTATGAAGGGCCTTACGGCGAGGCCACGATACGTCTGCTTTGAGCGCCCGATATCCTGGCTTCCAGCCAAATCGCCAGCACGAGCACCAATACCAGAATGGTGCCCGCCACGGGCAACGCCATCACCGCGCGAATTCCCCACAGTTCCGCGAAGAGCCCTAACGAACAGGGCGCCAGCAGAGCGCCGGTGAAGGCGATCGAGAAGATGCCATTGAAAAAGCCGGGACGGTAAGACGGGAAGCGGCTTCCGATTTTCTCGATAACCAGAGGATAGATAGGCGCCCATGCGCCGCCTATGAGCAGCACTCCCGTGATCGCGCCGAAACGATTGTTGGTCACCGCGAGCACCAGGGATCCGAAGACGGACGCGAGGGCAGAAAAAAACAGCAGCTTCACATGACTCACATGCGGCAAGATCACCTGTGCGAGTACGCGGCCGGCAATGAGCGCCACCCAATACAGCGCCACTAATTGCAGCGATTGTTCCGGGCTGATACCCAGCCGCTGTACCAGAAACAGCGGCAGCCATCCCGCGATGGACCACTCGTTTCCGAACTGGAAGAACAGCAGCAGAGCCAGCAACACGGCGATGGGCGAACGCATTTGCTTCAAGCCTTCGACAATGGATACGTGCTGCGGAAGAGGGCGGGTGGGATAGCTCATGCGCGCGTACATGATGGCGAACAGGCCGGGGATGGCCGCGACGAGGATCAGAATGCTGGGCGCGGTATAAACGTAGAATGCGCCCGAGACCAGGAGCGCCATGGCCACGCAACCCCCGCCCAGGAAAATGCCGGCGAGGTTCACGGTGGCGGCTCGATCGCGCTCGTACATCGGCGAGATCGCCTGAAAGATGGCGACCTGCAGTAATCCCGCGGCGGCGCCGATTCCCGCCAGGCCCGCCATTCGCCACGGGGCGTAAACCGGCGGTCCGGCGGCGGCCAGGAAAAGAATCGCGCCGCAGGCGATGGCGCAGCCGAGCATCAGAACGAACGCCACTCCTTTAGCCGGGAGCAACGCCTGCGCCAGTCTCAGGGAAAGCAGGATGCCCGCGGTCAAAGAGAGGAAATACAGGCCAATCGTGAGGTAGTGACTGCTGATGTGGTGGCCCCAGGCGAGCAGGATCGCGCCGGTGAACGACAACAGCATGCCGCACACGAAGAACCCCGCCAGCGCGCGGCGGGCTCCAGGGATCGGATCCACTCGTTTATTGTAGAGTCTTCCGGCCAGCAAAAAGCCCCGCCTTGCGGCGAGGCTGAAATCGAAAACCCAAATGGAGAGGCAACCGACACCAAAGCGCCGACCACACCCCTCAAGTAAACCCCGATCTTTGAGGAGCGCGCTGGGCCACAAGTAATTCGTTGATTCTGAATAGGCCGCGCGTTAGAATCCGGCTTTGCGTATCCCCGATTCCATCGCCGGGATCGTCGACCTTGATACACTCAAAGCCTGCCCGATATGCAGCTTTCCGACATTTTCGTGGGGCTTGGCCAGGACAACGTGGCGCAACTGCTCCGGTCGATTTCCATCGGCAAACTCAAGACTTTTCAGCTTTACGAGCGCCTGAAAACAAGACTTCACGCGAACAAGGTGAACGGCGAACAGCTCCGCAAGTGCGCGCCGCGCGTCTGGGCCCGCCTGCAGGAGGGTGACAACGAACTCGCCACGGACCTGGGGCAATCCATCCTTGTGTCGCACCTGGACTTGATCCAGGCGACGCTGAACTTTCTCGGTATCCCGCACGAGGAAGGCTTCTTCGCGAAGGAAACGGACGTGAGCTCGTATCTGAAGGAGGGCTGGCAGCAGAACGTCTTCGACAAGTTCCACGACGCGTTCTCCGAGTCCGTGCTGCTGTTCTACATCAACCACCTCGCATGGGAGGTACTCAAGACGGAAGATGTGTTTCGGCCATGAAGTCCCTGTTCGACGCCATCCGGAGCGGCGATAACATTCGTGTCAAAGCGCTGATCGCAGCCGACCCAACGTTGGTCGACGCGCGAGACGCAAACGGCGTTCCCGCGCTGGCCGCCGCGAAGTACAACGGAAGATCCGATATCGCCGCGATGTTGCTGGAAGGCGGCTCGTCTTTGGACGTGTTTCTCGCCGCCATGATGGGCAGCGCGGGTCGTCTGACGGAACTGATCGGCGGCGATCCGGCGCTTGTCCGGGCGCTCAGTCCGGACGGCTGGACCGCTCTGCATCTCGCGGCGTTTTTCAATCAGCCCGAAGCGGTGAGACTCCTGATCGCCTCGGGAGCGGATGTCAACGCCCGTTCGACGAACGCGATGACGAACATGGCGCTTCACGCGGCGGTGGCCGGAAGGGCGACCGATGTCGCCCGCATTTTGCTGGAGAGCGGAGCGCACGTGAACGCGAGGCAACACGGCGGCTGGACAGCCCTCCACGGCGCGGCGCAAAGCGGGAATACCGAACTGGTGCGGCTGCTGATCGCCGCCGGAGGCGACCTCCGCGCCCGGGCTGACAACCAGCAGGGCGCTTTGGATCTCGCGCTAACGGGCGGCCATCAGGAAATAGTCCAGTTGCTCGAGGAATACGGAGATCGTGCTCGAACAGCAAATTGACGGCGTGCGCCGGCGCGCTCTGGAGCGCATTCAGTCGGCGGCGAACGCGGACGAGCTGGAAGCGGCTCGGGTGGAAGCGCTCGGGCGCAAGGGATTCCTTTCGAATGCCAGCAAGGAATTCGGCAAGCTCGCACCCGAAGAACGCGCGCGGGCCGGCAAATTACTGAACGAAGCCAAACAGGCGATCGAGACGGCGCTGGAAGACCGCCGCGCCCGCTTCGACCGGGACACGCTGAAAGCGAAGCTCGAGTCCGAGTGGATCGACCTTACGCTGCCAGCGCCCGGAATCCGGCCAGGGAGCCTGCATCCCGTCACGCAAGTGCAAACGGAGATCGAGGAGCTTTTCATCTCGATGGGTTTCACCGTTCTCGACGGCCCGGAAGTCGAAACGGAATATCACAACTTCGACGCTCTCAACATTCCGGCCAATCACCCGGCGCGCGACACCCAGGACACGTTCTGGCTGACCAATGGCCTTCTGCTTCGCACGCATACTTCTCCGGTTCAGGTGCGGGGCATGCAGAAGCTCGGGCCGCCGCTGCGCATGATCGCCCCGGGGCGCGTGTTTCGCAACGAGGAAGTGGACGCTTCTCACGAGCACACGTTTTATCAACTGGAAGGCATGATGATAGACCGCGACGTTTCTGTCGCGCACCTGATTTACTTCATGATGACGCTGCTCAGTTCGATCTTCCGGCGCGAAGTCACCGTCCGGCTGCGGCCGGGATTCTTCCCGTTCGTCGAACCGGGATTCGAGCTCGACATCCAATGTCTGATTTGCGGTGGTCCGGGCTGCCCGGTCTGCAAGCAGAGCGGCTGGGTGGAGTTGCTGCCTTGCGGCCTGGTGCATCCGAACGTGCTCCGGATGAGTGGGATCGATCCGGAGGAGTGGAACGGCTTCGCCTTCGGTCTCGGGCTGACGCGCCTGGCGATGATGCGCTACGGCATCGATGACATCCGGCTGCTCGCGAGCGGCGATCTGCGATTTCTGAATCAATTCTAGGCAATGAGATTTTCGTATCAGTGGCTTTGTGAACTGGTGGAAGGCACGCACCCGGATCCGGTTGAACTGGGCCGCGTCATCACGATGAAGACCGCCGAGTGCGAGGGCGTCAACGTCTTCGCGCCGCATCTCGCGCGGGTCGCCGTAGCGCGCGTGTTGTCGGTGGATCCGATTGCCGGCACGCACAACCGGAAAGTAGATGTGGACGCGGGCGTGTACGGACGGCGCACGGTGGTTTGCGGCGCAACGAACTGCCGCGCCGGCATGACGACGATCTACGTTCCGCCTGGGACAACACTCGGCGTCCTCGCGATCGAGACGGCGGAAATCAACGGCGTGCGGAGCGACGGCATGCTCGCGAGCGGCCAGGAACTCGGCATCAATCGCGACCATTCGGGCATACTCGACCTCGACGGCCAGAGCTTCGGGCTGAAGCCGGACTGGACCATTGAGATAGACAACAAGTCCCTGACACACCGACCGGATCTGTGGGGACATCACGGGATGGCTCGCGAGGTCGCGGCGATTACGGGTTTGAAGCTGTTGGACCCGGTTCAGATGAACCTGATCCCCGCGCGGTCCGAGCCTTCGCCGATCGCCGTCGCGATAGAAGATTACACGCTGTGTCCCCGTTACAGCGCGCTGCTGTTCGAGAACGTCACCATCCAGCCGTCGCCGCTGTGGCTCCAGTACCGGTTGGAAGCGATCGGGTTGAATCCGATCAACAATATTGTGGACGTGACGAATTACGTCATGGCGGAACTGGCGCAGCCGATGCATGCGTTCGACGCGGAGAAGCTCCGGGGGCATACGATTTACGCCAGGCCTGGCCAGGCGGGCGAGCGTGTGCTGGCGCTGAACGGCGAGTGGTACGATGTGGGGCCTTTTAACGTTGTGATCGCGGATGACGCGGGTCCGATTGCGATTGGCGGCGTTATCGGCGGCGGCGAGAGCGCAATCGGCGAGGAGACGACACGGATTGTGCTGGAAAGCGCGAATTTCCAGGCCTCCAGCATTCGCAGGACCTCGTCCATTCTCAAACTGCGCACGGATGCGTCCATGCGTTTTGAAAAAGCGCAGGATCCCGTCAACACGTTGCGCGGTTTGGCCCGCGCGGTCGAACTGCTGCGCCTCGTATCGCCCGGAATCCGCATCGTTGGCGGGCTGGCGGACGCATGGCAGCCGAAGCCCGCGCCGGCGCCGATCCGGCTGCCGCTGGACTGGCTGGATCGTAAACTCGGCCGCGCAACACCCGCCGCTGAGGCGCGTTCGATTCTCGAATCGCTGCAGTTCGGCGTTGCGGAGGCCGGGCCGGGGGTATTCTCGGTATCCGTTCCGACGTGGCGTGCGACGAAAGACGTATCGATGAAGGATGATTTGGTGGAAGAGGTCGGCCGGATGATCGGCTACGACACAATCGCGCCGCAAGCTCCGCTGGTCGCGACCACGCCGCCTCCGGCGAACGAGGAGCGGGCCTTCCATCATCGGGTCCGCGAAACGATGGTCCAGCAGGGCTTCACCGAAGTCTACAATTATTCCTTCGTGAGCGAAGACGAGATTGCGGTTTTTGGTTTCGACAGCGCGGACCACCTTCGCCTGGGCAATCCAATCGTCGCCGATCAGCAGTTGATGAGGAGCTCGCTGCTGCCCGGGATCCTGCGGAACATCCGGCATAACTCAAAACATTTGGACGCGTTCCGATTTTTTGAAATCGGCCGTGAGATTCATTCAAGTGCGGACGGACTCCCGAACGAGATACCTCACTTAACCGCCGCGATCTTCACTCGGGAGACGGCTGGCACTCAGTTGTTCGAGCTAAAGCGGGTTGCGGAGTGCCTGGTGGGCGATGCCGCGGTGGAGCCGGTCGAAGGGGGCTCGTACGAGCATCCCGCGCGCGCCGGCGTGGTGCGCGCCGGCGGCCGGGACATCGGGCGGCTGTTCGAATTCCATCCGTCGCTGGTGGAGGGCGGACGCGCCGCGGTGCTCGATCTGGACCTGCGCGCACTCGAATCGGCGCAGCCCAACGAGCGAAGATATAAGGCGCTCCGCCGTTACCCGGCCAGCGCCTTCGACCTTTCAGTCCTGGCGGGTGCCCGGGATCTCGCTGGACTGATTCAGGCGCGGTTGGCGGAACTCGCCGGCTCGGATTTATTGTCCATCGAGTTCCTCCGCCAGTACGAAGGCTCTCCTTTGCCCGAGGGAAAGAAGAGCGTGTCCTACCGCCTTACAGTTGCCGACCCGGGCCGGACGCTGTCCTCGGACGAGGTTGCGGCGGTCCGCGCCCGGATCATCGAGGGCATGCGCGGCCTGGGTTACGAACTCAGGGTTTAGCTAAGTGCCGAAGTGCACTGCGGGCATTTCCGCGCGGCGAGCGGAATCGCCATCGCGCAATACGGACAATCTTTGGTAGGCGCAGCCGCCGCTACTACCGGCGTCTTCCTACTGTTCGCAGCCTTGACGACCAGAAAGATCACGGACGCAACGATCAGAAAGTTGACTAAGGTGTTGAGGAACGCGCCATACGCGATGACAGGCGCGGATGCTTTTCGCGCCGCGTCGAGCGTTTCGTAAGTCTTACCATCGAGCGTCCAGTAGAGAGTCTTGAAGTCGACCTTGCCGAGCACCATGCCGATGGGAGGCATGATTACGTCGTTCACGAGCGACGCGATGACAGCCCCGAAAGCGACACCCATAATTACCGCGACGGCCAAGTCGAGCACGTTGCCGCGCAGAATGAAAGCTTTGAATTCTTTGAGCAAAGTTACGCCTCCTCGGGTGATTATGGCACGCGACCGGATTCCTGTGCAGCGCGAAACTCGCGTTCGGCCTCCGCGGTCTTTCCCAGCTTCTGCAGAATCATGCCCAAAGTGTTGTGCGCCTCGGCCGAGCCGGGATCGGATTGGAGCGCGGCCAGCATTTGCCGTTGGGCCTCGGTCCAATTCTGTCGCATGGCCGCGAAGATGCCCAGGTTGTAGTGCGCCGTATAGCTATTGGGATCGATGGACAGAAGGTGATTCAGGTGAGCGCGGGCTTGAGCGAAATCCTGTTTCTGAATATAGATCTCGGCCAGCGCCTCGTCGGCCAGCGTGTACCACGGCTCGAGGGCCAACGCCGTCTTGAGCTCGCGCGCAGCGTCATCGAACTGGCGAAGCTGGTAGTGACAGAACCCCAGCTCGTAGTGAGCCTCGGCGTCCTTGGGAGCCTGCTTGATCGCCTGCTGGAATTCGCGCGCGGCTTGCGCGAACTGGCCGAGCCGTTTCTGATTCAATCCCAGATTGATCTGGATGTCCACGACGTCCGGCAGCTTGTCCCGCAATTTCTCCAGGACGCCGCCGGACTCCGCCAGCCGGCCAGTGGAGGCGAGCGACAATGCGCTGAAGTACTTTTCAAAATCGCCGATGCGATCTTTCGGATCCACGCGTGGTTCACGGCCGGAACCCGAGGATCCGCCCAGATAGCCGAGCGATCGGAGGGCATTGACGGATTCCGGCGTAGGCTTGCCCGGGCGGACGGCCGGAGAACCGGCGCGCACCGCGGCGATCTGCTTACTCATCGCGGCTGCCGCCGGCCGCTGCTGATCGTAAACATTTCGCAGCTCTTTCGGGTCGCTTGAGAGATCGTAGAACTCAGGCTTGGGAGCCTCGATGTACTTGTAGCGGCCCGACCGCAAGCTTCGCAAGGTGGCGCAGCCGAAATGGTTTCGCGCGTACAGGCTTTCGGAATAGACCTGCCCTTCGCCGGCGGCCCCGATCAGGCTGCGGCCTCGCATCTCGCCCGGCCGCGCAACGCCGATTGCATCCAGGATGGTCGGCGCGACGTCCAGCAATCCGGCGGGATCGTCCACCCGCTCCCGCGGAATGCGCCTGGCCCCCGCCGGCCAGTGAATGAGGAGCGGCACGTGCAGAGTGCTCTGGTAGATGAAATACCCGTGCGTGCTCTCGCCGTGGTCGCCAAGGCCCTCTCCATGATCGGAAGTGAACACGATTAGCGCCTTCTGCAAAATCCGGCGGCGTTCCAGGAACGCCAGAAACTCCCCGAGCACCCGATCCACGTAGGCCAGCTCGCCGTCATAGCCCTGCGCGAGGTCGTACGGGAGGTGCAGGTCGTACAGATGGAGAAAAAGGAAGAACGGCGCGCTGGAATTGCGCTCCACCCAGCGCATCGCTGCTTCCGCCACCTGGGCTCCCGGCCGCTTGCGATCTATCTGGCCGGTCGTTTTGTTGTGGAGATCGAGAGGGCCGTCGTACACGTCGAAGCCCCGGTTCAATCCAAAGCGCCGATCCAAAACGAAGCTGCCCACGAAAGCGCCTGTCCGGTATCCGGCTTTCTTCAAGACCGTGGCGAGTGTAATGGCGCCAGGCCCGAGCGGCACGCCGTTATCCTGCACTCCGCTGGCGAAAGGGTAGGTGGAGGTAAGCAGCGCAACGTGAGCCGGCAGCGTGAGGGGAAACGGAGTGCCGACCTGGGTAAACAGCGTCCCATTCTTCCCCAGCGCATTGATATGCGGCGTCGCGGAACCCAGGCGATCGGCCCGGAGCGTATCCACCGAAATCAGAATGACGGGCGTGGACGGCTGGGCCTGGCATGCGAACGCAGCCAGCGCAAGGAAGGCCAAACGAAACATTTTTCCCGACTCTAACACGAAACCATTGGCTTGCTTTTTGGCGGCTAATGACTGCAATGCTATCATTGCCGTATGCCCAGCCTCACGATTCGAAAACTGGATGACGCCGTGAAGTCGCGGCTGCGTGTCCGGGCGGCTCAGCGAGGCCGGTCCATGGAAGAGGAGGCGCGGGAGATCCTCAAGGCGGCACTCACACAGGAGACGCCGCACAGGTTGAATCTGGCGGAATCGATCCGGCGGCTTATAGAACCGCTCGGAGGCGTGGAGCTCGCTCGTCTTCCGCGCGAACCTGTCCGGCGGCCTCCGAAACTCTGAAAATGATCGTCCTCGATACGAACGTGCTGTTCGAAGCCCTGAAACCCGCGCCTTCGGAAGTTGTCCTGCGTTGGCTCGCTGCCCAGGAGCCAATGGCCGTATTCACTACTACGATCACGCAGGCCGAGGTGCTCTATGGGGTCGAGGGGTTGCCCACGGGCAAACGCCGCACGCGATTGCATGGCGCGATCGAAAAGCTGTTTGGCGACGAATTCCGAGGCCGCATCCTTTCCTTCGACCAAGACGCTGCGCGCTTGTTTGCCCGGATCGTGGCCAATCGAGCGGCGATGGGCCGGCCGATTTCGCAGTTCGATGCCATGATCGCGTCGATCTCCCGCTCGCATCGCGCCGCCGTGGCAACACACGATGTGGATGACTTCGAGCACTGCGGAGTCCCCGTCATAAACCCTTGGGACAAATAACAGCTACGGCGCTTCCACGCGCCACAAATCCGCGCCGTCGTATTTCATCATCCGCGCTTTCGCCTCGGCCACGTAAAGGAACTCGACCGTGTCCGGGCCGTCCGGCCCAATCCGGAACAGAGCCTTTCCGATCGGCACGAGCGGGTCGCCGCCTATCCACAACTGGCCTTTCCTCACGGCAACGCGGACGCTGCCCGTCCAGGCGCTGTCGCCGCGGTAGTGCCCGGTGAACGGTTCCAATGCGCCGGTGGGCGGAAATGTGCGCGGACCCGCGTAGTTCGGATTCGTATACCAGTGGGCGCCATGCGCAAGCTCGACGACCTTCGACTCGGCGCGCCCAAAGACGAAGGGAAAGCGGCGCAGATCCGGTTTCATG
Organism: Acidobacteriota bacterium; assembly: GCA_025353165.1. Lineage (GTDB taxonomy): Bacteria > Acidobacteriota > Terriglobia > Bryobacterales > Bryobacteraceae > TMP-7. The sequence goes on from JANXRE010000070.1 coordinate 44,238, forward strand.
GCCCAAAACGCATCCTCGCCGGCGGCTCGCAGCCGGATTGTTTCCCCGCCCAGTCGAATGGCGAGGCCACCGCTTTCCGGGACCACTCCGATTTTGCGATTGTCCGGCGACGTATAGGCTCCGAGGTAATCGCCGGGGTTTTTCACGGCCATCGGGTCGGGCAGATCGGGCGCCTTCGGCAGATCTTTTCCTTCCATTTGCGCACGCATCAGGCGTACCGCAAACTCCGTCACGGGGTTGGGGCGGTAGCCGAGTTGCACGTTTAGGGAGGCGAACGCGGCGACGCCGGAATCGAGATCCACGTGCATTGCCGACGCGAAAGAGATCATGCCGCCCGTGTGACGGAGGAGGGTGTGGCCGTCCAGTTTGTCCACCCCGATCCCGTATCCGTACGACGCCGTGGGGCTCAATTCCTTCGCTTCGATGTACGGCTGGATGAACTGGGCGAAGCTGGCTGCCGGCAGTAGCGCCTGTCCCTTGCGAAGCAGCATTTGCAGATAGCGGCCCATGTCGCCCGCGGTGGAAACGATGCTGCCCGCCGCATCGTCGAAGACCAGGTTCCCGGCGGGGGCCAGCGGGTCGTGGCCGGCGTAGCCGATATCGTCGATCAGCGGGACGTAACTCCGCGACGTGCGCGCGCGGTTGTGGCCGGCGATCACAGCCTCCGAGGACGACATCCCCAAGGGCCGGAAGATGCGGTCGCGGATCGAGTCTGGCCAGGGTTTGCCGTCGAGTTTCTCAATCAAGTGCCCGAGGATCGCGAAACCAAGATTGCAGTAGTGAAACCGCTGTCCAGGCTGGAACGCTTGCACGTGCCTCGCCGACGGGTCGGACAGAAACAGGCCGAGGCTGTTCGGGAGACCGGACGAGTGCGTCAGCAGGTGATGCGTGGTGATCGTCCCGTAGTTCGTCTCGACCGGCAGCCAGGGCAGGTAGTCGAGAACGGGCCGCTGCAAATCCAACTTCCCCTCGTCCTTCAGTTGAAGGAGCGCCAGCGCCACGAACGACTTGGTGATCGATCCAATCTCAAAGAGAAGTTCCGGGGTCACCGGCGCTCTTGCCTCGAGATCCGCGAACCCGTATGTCTTGACGCGCACCACGCCACCGGAGTTCGCAAGCGCGAGCGTCATGCCGGGCGCGTTCATCGCCCGCATGTAGCGCTCAATGAACTCGTCCAGACCCGGGAAAATGGGATTCGAGTCCGCCGCAAACACCCGCGCTGCGCCCACGCCGGCCGCGCCCAATAGCAACTCCCGCCGGTCGAGTTTCAGGGACATGGCGTGAGAATACCATCATTGATAAACTAGGGGCATGAGGATAACTGGGATTGTAATTCAGATGTCTATCCTCGCCGCCACTTGCCTGGCTGCGAAACTCCCGACCACCAATCTTCGCGGCGACTACGTCGAAGCGCGCACCGCGGACGTGTACACTGGTCCCTGCTTCGCCAACGGCGAGGTCGGACAGACGGGCCGGCTGGCCGTGATGGGCTGGCATGTCGAGACAGGCGAATGGGAAGGCGTCAACCTCGCCGGCTTATCCGTCATGGGCGTCATCCGCGGCAAGAGCACGCTGGGCGATTACGCGGCGACGTCGTATCCCGCCGTCAAGGCAGTGATCATCGTTGACGAGAAGGCGACGCCCGAGCAGCGCATGGCGTTGCAGGCGTTCGCGCAGCGCATGTCCGGCGACCTACTGACCGACGTTGTGAAGACCGTTGCCCAGCCGATCGACTTCCAAATGGCCGGCAACAGCGTGCATTCCATGCAAGCCGAAATGATCGCCGGCCACCTGGCAAAGGTCGCCACGCGGCCGCTGAACGAGGGCGATCAGATCTGCCACAACGAAGGCGTTTTCTACCCGCCGCTGACCGAGACGGATCACGCCATGGCTGCTTACACGACGGCGAACTCTTATACGGGGAAGGAGCTCGGCGAGAGCTGGAGCTACCCCGAAAAGCGCAGCGCCTTCGTCGCCAGCTTCCACTATTCGAACTAACCGGCGCTCAGGCGAGAGCCTGCTTCATGTAGGCGAAACACTTCCGCACCTCGGTGATCGGGTCCGATGCTCCGTCGTACTCGTATTCGATCATCGCGGGAATCGAATATGGCTTGTCGCGCAGCAGGCGCAACACTTCCGCGATTGGCGTTTCCCCTTGCCCGAACGGCAGGTTCCGGCCCTGGAATTTCTTGCGATCCTTGATGTGCAGCGTCACGATCCGGTCGTGGTGCTTGTCGATGTAGTCGACGGGATCGAAGCCCGCGGCGGTGAAGTGGCCGATGTCCAGATTCACGGCGATGAACTTCGAGCGGCCCTTCATCGCCCGTTCGAATTTCCACGGCTCGGCGAATTCGTTGAGCGACCAGTCGGAGTGGTTGTGAAGTCCGACTGTAATTTTGTACTTCTTCGCAAACTTGTCGATGCGATCGACGGCACCGACATTGGTGGACGTAGTAATTTTATCCAGCCCCAGCGCCTGCGCTATCCGGAAGCCATTCTCGAACTCCGTATCGCTCCAGTCGTCGCGGAAGCCGTAACTCACAGCGTATAGGTTGACGCCGGCGTCGTCGAACTTCTTCCTGACGCCGGGCAGTTCCTGGAGCGGCGGATCGCCGCGCCACTTCTGCTCCAGCGGTCCCAACGATAATTCGCAGTACCCGAGGCCGCACTTTTTGAAGGCGTCGATGCAGAGGTCGAGGTTCCACGGATTGAGATCGCGGAAACTGTACGATTGCGCGCCAATCATGACGCCACGCACGGTGGAATCGATTGATGCGCCAAACAGATTTGCCGCCGGTATCGCGGCGGCGAGCCGGGCAAACTCTCGGCGAGTGAGCATGGGAGGATTCTAGCGCGTTTTCAGCGCAACTTCTTCGCGATATCCTCGGCGATCTGCCGCCCGTGAAAGCGTCCGTTCTCGATGAAGATCTCGTTCGTGTGCATTCCCGCGACGATTACTCCAGCCAGGTAAATGCCGTTGCGATCGCTCTCCAACGTCTCTTTATTCGTGCATGGGCGCTGTGTCTCGGGATCGAAAACAATTCCGTGCTTCGCGAGGAAGTCGGTGTCGGGATGATACCCGATCAACGCGAACACAAAATCGTTCTTCACTTCGATATCGCCATCCGGGGTGGAAAGCAGGACGGAATCCGGCCGGATCTCCAGAACACGCGACCGGAAATAAGCCTTGATTTCGCCGGCCTTGATCCGGTTCTCGATGTTCGGCTTGATCCAATACTTCACGTGCCGGTGAATGCCCTCGCCGCGGTGCACCATCGTCACCCGCGCGCCGCTCCAGAACAGCTCGAGCGCCGCAATGGCGGCCGAATTCTTCGCGCCCACCACCATCACGTCGTGATTGAAATACGGATGCGGCTCGTTGTAATAATGGATTACTTTGTCCAGATTCTCGCCAGGAACACCGAGTAAGTTCGGACGATCGTAGTAACCAGTGGCGAAGATAACTTTCTTAACGGTGTAAGTGCGCGGACGACCGTTCCGGTCTTGTGTATGCGCGACAAACACGCCGTCCTGACCATCGATTTGAGTTACTAACTCGTACTGGTGAACATCAAGTTTGTAGTGCTCCGCCACCCGCCGGTAGTATTTCAGCGCCTCGCCCCGCATGGGCTTGTCCCCGACCGAAGTCATCGGAATGTCGCCGATCTCCAGTAGCTCCGGCGTCGTGAAAAACGTCATGTGCGCGGGGTAATGGAAGATCGAATTGACAACGCACCCCTTGTCGAAAAGGACCGCTTCGACTCCCAGCCGCTTCAGCTCAATTCCACACGCGAGGCCCGTGGGCCCGGCCCCAATGATTGCAACGTCGGCCATGCCTACAGCATCGCCTCGACTTTCGCATAAACCTCCGACAGCGCGCCGGGCAGCGCCGCGGCGTCCTTGCCGCCGCCCTCGGCCATGTCCGGGCGTCCTCCGCCTTTGCCGCCCACGGCCTGCGCGACGCCGCCCAATAACTTGCCGGCGTGCACCTTCGAGGTGAGGTCCTTGGTAACCGCGGATACGATGGATACGTTGCCGTCTTCGGTGGAAGCAAGAACCACAATGGCCGTCTTCCACTTGTTCCGAAGCGAGTCGGCGAGCGACCGCAACTGTCCGCGGTCAAGCCCATCGACCTGCCCGGCCAGCACCTTCACGCCCTTGATGTCCCGAGCGTCATGCTCCAGCCGTCCGGCCTGCGCCTGAGCGATTTGCACCTTCATGTTGTCGAGCTGCTTCTCCAGTGAGCGCTGAACCGCGAGCATTTTTGCGACATGCTCCACCGCCTCGCCAGGCTTCGCCGCGTTCAGCATCCGCTCCACGCGATACAGCGTATCCGCCGTTTCGCGGAATCGTAGCAGCGCCCCCTCTCCCGTGATCGCCTCGATTCGGCGCACGCCGGCGGAAATCGATCCCTCCTCGACGATCTTGCAGATCCCGATATCGCCGGTCCGGTGAACGTGCGTGCCGCCGCACAATTCCTTGCTGAAGCCCGGGACCTCCACTACTCTTACCTTGTCTCCGTACTTCTCGCCGAACAGCGCCATGGCTCCCGTCGTCAGAGCCTGGTCTAGATCCATCACGTGCGTGTGGACCGCGACATTCCCCAAAATCTCCCGGTTCATCAGCCGCTCGACCTCGGCCAGTTCCTCCGCGTCCACCGCCGTGTAGTGCGTGAAGTCGAACCGCAGGCGCCCCGGCTCGACGATGCTTCCGGCCTGCTTCACGTGATTGCCGAGCACAGCGCGCAGCGCGGCGTGCAGCAGATGCGTCGCGGTGTGATTGCGCATGGTCGACTCGCGCTGGTCGTGGTCCACGCGTCCGATCAGAGTCTCGCCTTCCTTCACCGGACGCAGCAACTGGACCTTGTGGACCGTGGCGCCCGGCGCAGGCTTGTAAGTATCCTCGACGACGCCTATTTTTTCCTGCGTCTCCGGATCCAGCAGCACGCCGGTGTCGCCGACCTGTCCGCCCGATTCCGGATAGAAAGGAGTGCGCTCGAAAACGAGTTCCGTTTTCCCGTCGCGTTCGATCAGATGTTTGACCGTCACCGGCATCTCAAACGTGTCTCGAACAAACTCGGCCGGTGCCAGCGATTTGTACACCTCCGGAACATTCGTCTTATCCGCGCCTTTCCAACTGGCCCGGGCGCGCTCGCGCTGCTTTTCCATCTCGAAGTTAAAGCCAACCTTGTCGATGTTCAGACCAAACTCGCGAGCCATTTCCATTTGCTCGTCGAGCGCCAGGCCGTAAGTGTCGTACAGCCGGAAGGTTGTCGCGCCAGGCAGCATCCCATCCACAGCCGCCCTTGCTTCGTCGTGGAACACCCGCTCCGCAATCGCGAACGTTGTAGCATACCGGTGCTCCTCCTTCTTTACTACGCGGGCGACCCGTTGCACTCTGTCCATCAGCTCGGGATAGGCGTCCTTCATCAGTTCGGCGACGAAACCCGTCAGTTTATAGAGGTATGGCTCGGTCACACCGATCATGCGCGCGTTTCGCATCGCCCGGCGCATGATCTTGCGCAACACGTAGCCGCGCCCGTCGTTGGCCGGGAGCACTCCATCGCCGATGAGGAACTCCGTCGCGCGCGCATGATCCGCGTTGATCCGAAGCACCGTATCGGTCCGGTCGTTCTCGCCGTAGCCGGTCTTGAACAACTCCGCCGCGTGGTCGATAATCGGCCGGATCAAGTCGGTCTCATAGTTCGAGAGCTTGCCCTGCATCACGGCCGCGACGCGCTCCAGGCCGAGCCCGGTGTCAATGGACGGACGCGGCAGTGGCGTCAGTCTGCCGCCGCTGTCGCGATCGAACTGCATGAACACCAGATTCCAGATCTCGACGAAGCGGCCGCCCGCGTCGTTCGGGAACTGTTCCCGCTCCCGCCCGGGCTCCGCTGCTTCGATTCCCAGATCGTAGTGAATCTCCGAACACGGTCCGCATGGTCCCGTCTCGCCCATCTGCCAGAAGTTGTCCTTCTCATCGAGGCGAAAGATCCGGTCCTTAGAGACGCCGGCCACCTCCTGCCACAACCGCTCGGCGTCGTCGTCTTCGCGGAAAACGGTAACGTATAGGCGGTCCTTGGCCAGCCCGTACTCTCTCGTAACCAGGTCCCACGCAAAGGCGATCGCTTCGCGTTTGAAATAGTCGCCAAACGAGAAATTGCCGAGCATTTCGAAGAACGTATGATGCCGCCGCGTATAACCGACGTTCTCGAGATCGTTGTGCTTGCCCCCGGCTCGTACGCATTTCTGGGAAGAGGTCGCCCGGTTATAGTCCCGCTTCTCCAATCCCAGGAAGACGTCCTTAAACTGGTTCATGCCCGCATTCGTGAACAGCAAAGTGGAGTCGTTCGCAGGAACGAGAGACGAAGAACGGACGATGCGATGGCCGTTGGAAGCGAAGTAGTCGAGGAACTTCTGGCGGATCTGGCTGCCTGTCATCAACTTCCATTTTCCCATGCGGGCACCAACCGGGTGTAAGTTGAAAAATCAAACATGACCAAGACCGCTACTGTGCTGGCGGTGGTTGTCGCCGCAACCGCGCAGACCGCATCCATTCGCCAAGCTCCGACTTGCATTCCAACGTGTGGGATAGGACGCGGTGGGCCATCGCCAACATGAATCGCGGCGAGTGCACAATTTCGATGCCGGCCAATTGTTTATGCCGGCAGGCAGTGTAGCTTTGGATCCCGGGGGATCGAAAGCAACGTGCTGCGCCGCCGGAACCGGCAGCACACCCAGCAGAGCAATGACCAGGTTTCTTGCGGCCATCATTTTCGACCGCGCACCACGTCCTCCGGAATCCCAAATAGGGTACACTAGCGTCGATCGCTAAGAGGAGGCCCATGAGCCGTTTCGTTTTGATCGCGCTGTTTCTCTCCCTCCTGGGGGTTGGTTTTTTCGCGACCAGGAGCGACGCACAACCCAACACCGTGCAGCAGATCGCGCCCGGCGTCTGGTTTCGGGAAGGCGATATCGAGCATCAGGGTCACTGCAACAACGTGATCATCGAGATGGAGAAGTACCTGATCGTGGTGGACGCGAATTTCCCCAGCGGCGCGCGCGCCGTCCTGGAGGACGCGAAGAAGATTTCGTCCAAGCCGGTGAAGCTGGTGTTCGACACCCACCACCACGGCGATCACGCATACGGCAATCCCGTGTGGACGAAGATGGGCGCAATCACGCTGGCCTACCAGGGAGTGGCCGACGAGATGAAGCGCTACGAGCCCAAGCGGTTCCAGGCGACGATCAAGGAACGCAAGGACGTCGCCGAGTTGCGAACCACGGTTCCCGAACCGCCGATGCAGACCTTCTCGACGCCGCTGCACCTGGCCGAGGATGCCACGCGCCGGGTCGAGTTCCGTTTCTTAGGATGGGCGCACACGCGCGGAGACGGCTTCGTTTACCTGCCTAAAGAGAAAGTGCTGTGCACCGGCGATGCCGCCGTCAACGGCCCGTACAATTACACGGCCGACGGCAACATCGGCAACTGGCCGACGGTGATGGCCGAGGCGCAGAAACTGGATGTGCGGCATGTGCTGCCGGGGCACGGGCCGGCGGGCGGCAAGCACATCCTCACCAGGCAGGCCCGGTTCTTCGTCGAATTGAAGAGCGCGGTCGAAGCGGCCGTGAACAGCGGCAAGAAGCTCGAGGACATCGTAACCATCATCAACGGCGAGCCGAAGTCATCGTCGCTGAAGCTGAGCGACGAGGTTCGCAGGTACGTCGGCGCTCCCTTCGCCGCCCAGGTCCGGGACGCGTACAACGAAGTCAAAGCGGGAAAGCCAACGGGCGACCTTCCGCATTGAGCCGGCTGAGAGCGCCTGGGATATAATCAACTAGGAGTTCCTGGCTTGTCTATCCGAAAAACCCTGCGCCTTGTGGCGCATATTCAAATGCTCCCCGTGTTGGAAAGCGGCGAGGAGACTCTCGTTGGCGGCCAAGCGGTGATGGAAGGCGTCATGATGCGCGCTCCGCACAGTTATTGCGTGGCGGTGCGCAAGCCATCCGGCGAGATGGTCACGGAAGAGTATCCGCTAGCCAGGGTCTCGGAGAAATACCCGCTGTTCCGGTTCCCGATCCTGCGCGGGTTGGGCACGCTCGGCCAAGCCATGTCGCTCGGCATCAAGGCGCTTCGCTTCTCGGCCAACGCCGCGTTGGATGAAGGCGACTCGAGCAAGAAATCGTCCGAGATTTCGTCCTGGGCGATGGGGCTGAACCTGCTTTTCTCGCTGGCCTTTTTTATCTTCCTGTACAAGTTCGTGCCGCTGAAGCTGGCCGAATGGATCGGCAATAGCTACCCTCTGCTGCACAGTGATTTCGCCATCAATATGGTGGATGGAGTGCTGCGCATCGCGATCTTCCTAACCTTCCTGTTCGGCGTGTCGCGCATGAAGGACATCCGGCGCGTTTTTGAATATCACGGCGCGGAGCACAAGGTTGTGTTCAACTTCGAATCGGGTAAGCCGGTCACCGTCCCCAACGCACAGGCGTTCCAGACATTCCATCCGCGATGCGGCACCAGCTTCCTGCTCGTCGTAATGGTGATCTCGATGCTGGTGTACGCAGTCGTGCCGGTACATGGCTTCGCCGCGAAGTTCGCCATCCGCATTCTCCTGCTGCCTTTGATCGCCGGCCTGAGCTATGAGCTGATTCGGTTCGCGGCCAGGCGGCAAGGCACGCTGATGGGAGCGTTGACGACTCCCGGGCTGTGGCTTCAGCGGATCACCACCAAGCAGCCGTCCGACTCGCAAACGGAAGTTGCCATCCGCGCTCTCGACGGTGCGATGCAGCTCGAGAAGGCGCAGGGCGGCGAGCTCGTCATCGCCTGAACCATGCAATATTCGCAAAGGCTGGCCGGGATGGAGGCGCGCTTCGACGAGCTGACGCTCCAAATGGCCGACCCGGCCGTCATCAACGACTCCGACCTCTACCGCAAGACGACCAAGGCACAGAGCGATCTCAGCGAAGGGGTTCAGAAGTACCGCGAGTGGAAAGCGGTGCGCGAAAACCTCGATCAGGCGCGCCCGATGCTCCAGGAGTCCGACCCTGAATTGCGCGCGATGGCCGAAGAGGAAATCGCCAGTCGCGAGCCGGAACTCGCAAGAATTGAGGACGAGCTGAGGGTCCTGCTACTGCCGAAGGATCCGAACGACGAGAAGAATGTAGTTCTCGAAATCCGCGCCGGAACGGGCGGCGATGAAGCGACGCTGTTCGCGGCCGAGGTTTTCCGAATGTACTCGCGTTACGCCGAAACGCACGGCTTGCGTGTGGAAGTGACGTCGGCGAGCGAATCGTCGGTGGGCGGCCTCAAGGAAGTGATCGCGCTGATCAACGGCAACAAGGTATTCAGCCGGTTGAAATACGAAAGCGGCGTGCATCGCGTTCAGCGGGTCCCCGAAACCGAGCAGCAGGGCCGGGTGCATACCTCGGCGATTACGGTCGCCGTGCTGCCCGAAGCCGAGGAAGTGGATATCCAGATCGAAGCCAAGGACATTCGCGTCGACACGTTCTGCTCGTCGGGCCCCGGCGGCCAGTCCGTGAACACGACTTACTCGGCGGTGCGCATCACCCACTTGCCCACCAACGTGGTTGTGTCCTGCCAGGACGAGAAATCGCAGATCAAGAATCGCGCCAAGGCGCTCCGTGTTCTGCGGTCCCGCCTGTACGAACTGGAACTGGACAAACAACGTGAGCAGATCGGCGCGGAGCGGCGGAGCATGGTGGGCACGGGCGACCGCAGCGAGAAGATCCGGACCTACAATTTCCCGCAGAACCGCGTAACGGATCACCGCATCGGTCTCACTCTGCATCAACTCGATCAGGTAATGGAAGGCAAGCTGGATCCCATCATCGAAGCCCTCACCACGCATTACCAGACTGAGAAGCTGAAAACCCAGACCGAAGCGGCGTAACCGTGACGGTCCGGACGGCGCTTCTGCAGGGCACGCAGCTGCTGGAAGAGGGCCGCGTCTCGGCGCCAAGGCTGACCGCGGAGGTTCTTCTTTCCCACGCGATCCGGTGCGATCGGTCGTGGCTCTACGCGCACGACAACGAGGAGTTGCGCGAGGTCTGGTGGATTCACTTCGGGCGCTACCTGCACGAGCGCTTACAGGGCAAACCAACCCAATACATCACCAAAAGGCAGGAGTTCTACGGCCGCGAGTTCTTGGTGAGCCCCGCCGTTCTGATCCCCCGCCCCGAGACCGAGCACGCAGTCGAGTCGGCGCTGCGCCGGCTGCCGGAATCGCCCGGGACTGTTGTGGACGTCGGCACGGGTTCCGGAGCCATCGCAATCACGATCGCGCTGGAATCCGGCGCGCGGGTGCAGGCGACCGACCTGTCGGCGGAAGCGCTGGCCGTGGCGGCCTCGAACGCCCGGAAACTCGGCGCGAGCGTCGGCTTCGTGCAGTGCGACCTTCTTTCTGCGGTCCGCGATTCGTCCGTGCAACTGGTTGTGTCGAATCCACCCTATATTCCGGAAGACGACAAGAGCGTCACTCAGCGCGAGGTGCTGGAATTCGAGCCGCACCTTGCTCTGTTTGGCGGCCCGGACGGCATGGAGATTTTCCGCCGCCTGGCCGTCGAAGCCGCGCGAGTGCTCCGGCCCGGCGGATGGCTGATCATGGAAGTTGCATACAACGCGGATCGGCGTGTTCGCGACCTACTCGAGCCGAAGTGGACGAATGTGCAGGTTGAGACGGATCTCGCCGGTTTGCCAAGGGTGGTATCCGCGCAATGGCCGGGGCCCATTGGGGGCGGCACTCCGTAGCATCTGCCCCGGGGACGCCCGGATCTGATAATCTTCTTGCGATGCCGCTCCTCGACTTTGGGAATCGACGGCACGGGACTGTGCGTCGCTCATCTCGTTTTCCAACCGTTCCACGGCCTGTACCATTTCTACGATTTGGGTGCTGGGCCACCGCACCAGGAGGGTTAATGTGTCCGACGCGCTGATACAGATCATCTCTAGCATTGTGGGTGGAGTTGTCGGCGGCGGGCTGGCCGTGTGGGAGCAATACTGGCTGTGCAGCGTGGGTTCCAAGAATTGGAACGATCAGAGGTGCGAAGGCAGAAGGTCGATTGCATCATCAAGCTTTTCGGGTTGCGGTTCGTGATCGGGGTGGGTTTCCCAGTCAGCGACCCACAGCGGGAATCCCTGATGTTCGAGATGAACAGGATCGCTGCGTAGTATAGCGATGATTCCGATGTGCAGCGACATCTGCGGGACTTCTTTCAGAATAGGACAAACGAAAGGCTGATAACTGTATTAAGGAGCATGTCCCGTACGACTAAACTCACGCTCGACGCCCTCAGTGACGCAGACATCACCAACGTATTCCTGATGTTCCCTTCAGGTTGGCCTACCGGACCGGTGAGCGTCGGTAACTTAAAGATAAGGATGTGAGGGGCCACTTTTATGGATTTCCATTTCCAAGGCGTCCAATACCTTCAAGGTCAGCTTGCGGTGGTCGGCTCCATCGTTGCAGAGGATAGCGCACGGATCCCTCTATACCTACCTGCGGCGTACGCCCATACCATGGGATGCGCTCTGATTGAACTGGCTGTTCTCGCTCAAGAACGAGAGGCAGAACTCCGCCGGACGGGCCAAGTGCTCGATGTGAACACCATGGTTGCCGAGTTCGGTGCGAGGGTGAGTGCCCGCTTGAAGCTGAACGGCTCGGATGCTACCGTAACGCCGACCTGATTGGAAGCTGATGCGTGGCCGGCACCGGCCTGGTAGAGCGTCGGCGGGTATTCCAAGGGAGATCACGGAGGCTGCCGGCCCAAGCAAACCGGGTCGGCGTCAGATGTCGCTACAATGATTTACGAACGAAGAAAGACAATCGCGATTTCTAGCAGAGGGTGGTCCCTGCGCAATGGCCGGGCTGAAGACGATCTTTCATATCGATATGGACGCGTTCTTCGTGTCCGTTGAGGAATTGTTTGATCCGTCTCTCAAGGGCAAGCCGGTCGTGGTCGGGGGGCAGGCGAATGAGCGCGGCGTCGTTTCCGCGGCCTCGTACGCTGCCCGGAAATATGGCGTTCATTCGGCCATGCCGCTTCGCACCGCCTATAAACAATGCCCACACGCTATCTTCGTCGATGGCCACCCGCATCGCTACCGCGAGTATTCCGGAAAGGTCTTCGAGGTCCTGAACCGTTTCTCGCCCCGCGTTGAGATGGCGTCCATCGACGAAGCCTACATCGACGTGACCGGGGCCGAGCGCCTGCTCGGGCCTCCGCTCGTCGCGGCGCACGCGCTGCACCGGGCCGTGAAGCGCGACACTGACCTGAACTGCTCGATCGGGGTTTCGACGTCGCGCCTCGTTTCGAAGATCGCTTCCGATCAGGCGAAGCCGAATGGCGTTCTCTGGATCATGCCCGGAATGGAGGCGCGGTTCCTGGCGCCGCTCGATGTCCGAAAGGTCCCCGGCGTCGGCAAGGTGGCCGAGAAGAACCTGAATGCGGTCGGCATTCGCAAGGTCGGCGATCTCGCGGCGCTCGACGAGCGGTTCCTTGAACAGCACTTCGGGAAATGGGGGCTGGCGCTCGCGGGTAAGTCGCACGGACTCGACGCGGGAGCCTGGTTCCACGGCGAGGTCGGCGATGAGACCGACGCGAAGTCCATCAGCCACGAGCACACGTTCAACGAGGATACGGCCGACGCCGATGCGCTCGAAGCGATGCTGGCCCGCCTGTCCGGGATGGTCGCGCGGCGGCTGCGCGAGAGCGGACTATTCGCGCGGACCATTCAGTTGAAGCTGCGATATTCCGACTTCAAGACCTACACGCGCGCGCACACTCTGGATCACCCGACACAGCTCGACATCGACGTGCTCAACGAGTCCCGCCGGCTGTTCCGCCGCGCGTGGACAGGCGCGCCGGTGCGGCTGCTCGGTGTCCACGCGGGAGGACTGCAGGAAACGGAAGGGCAGATGAACCTGCTCGAAGGCGAACGCACAGAGCGTTGGCGCAAAGCGCTCGAAGCCGTGGACCGCATGCGCGATAAGTTCGGCGAGTCCAGCCTTTCCCTGGGGACCGGCATGAAGAGCCGCTTCCGCGAACGCGTGCACGAGAATCCCGCGAGCCTGCCGGGGAAGGGTCACCGCCCGGCAAAAAGCTGACATGGTTATTATCCGGCGGTGATGCGGGCGGCGGCTTCGCGGCCCATTCTGACGCAGTCGGGGATTCCGATTCCGGTGTAGCCGTTGCCGGCCAGGTGCAGGCCTGGAGCCGCCGCGACGCGCGCTTCGATTTGTTTCAGCCGGGCCTGGTGGCCTACCGTGTATTGCGCCATCGAGCGCGGCCAGCGGGCTACGTGATGGAACAGCGGCACGGCGGAGACTTTCATGATGCGGCGAACTTCCTGGCGCGCGATCCGCACCACCACTTCGTCGGATTCGTCCAGGATCGCGGCGTCGTTCGCGCCACCGAAGAAACAGCGCAGCATCACGAGGTCGTCGGGAACGCGATGCGAGAACTTGTTCGCCACCCAGGTGCAGGCCACCAGGCGATTGCGTTCCTTGCTCGGAACCAGAAAACCGAAACCGTTCAGCGGGTGGCCGAAACTTGCCTTGTCGTAGCCGAGCGCCAGGGTCAGCGAGGAAGTGTAGGGAACGGCATCCAGCAGTGCGCCGAGACCGGGGTCGAAGGATCCGATCAGCGCGGCGGCGGAGTACGCCGGGCACGCCAGGATCACGTGATCGGCGTCGAGCCATTCGCCGTCCACGCGTACGCGGTAGCCGCCGGGCGTGCGCTCCACCGTTTCGGCTTCGCCGCGCAGGACGGCGGTGGAAGACTCGATCCGGCGCTCAAGCTCCCCGACCATCTCGCCGAGGCCGCCTTTCAACGTTTGGAACAACGGCAGTTTCTGCCCGCCATTGGCGCGCGATTTCGACATGGTGGCGAGGACGCCGCGGGTGAGGCTACCGTATTTCTGCTCGAGTTCGACGAAGCGGGTGAGGACGCTGGCAGCGCTGAGCTGGGCGGGATCGCCTCCATAAATGCCGGAGAGCAGCGGTTCGGTGAGGTAATCGAGGGACTCGTCGCCGTAGTGGTCGCGAATGAAAGCGGCGACGGAGCGGTCGTGCTGGGGCAGCGACGGGGGCTGCCGCAGGTACTCGAGGCCCATGCGGATTTTGGTGCCCCAACCGAGCAGCGGCGTGGAAAGGAGCGGACGGATGCGGGTGGGCACCATCATCATGAGGCCGTCCGGCAAAGGCACGAGCCGGCCGCCGCGCCAGATGTAGGTGACACGGAGATGATCGTTGGAACCGATCAAATCGCCGCCGAGCCCGATTTCCTGAATAAGCTCGGTAGCGGCGGGCTTAATGGCGATGAAGCTGTCGGGGCCCGCTTCCAGGACGCAGCCTTCGACGCGCTCGGTTTGAATGACGCCACCCAGCCGTGGGCGCCGTTCGATGAGAGTGGAGCGGACACCGGCCTTGGCCAGAAACCAAGCGGCGGAGAGACCCGAGATGCCGCCGCCCACGATCACGACTTTGGGCTGGTCTCCGGGCACTACGGCTTGAAATTCCTCACGTAGTCGACCACGGCTTTTACATTCTCGACCGGGGTCTCGGGGAGTATGCCATGGCCGAGATTAAAGATGTGGCCGGGCCGGGTGCCGGTGCGCTTGAGCAGTTCGTGGACGCGCGCCTTGAGCTCGGGAAGGGGGGCGAGCAGGACGGCGGGGTCGAGGTTGCCCTGCACGGCGGAGCGATAGCTGATGTCCATCCAGGCCTGGTCGATATTGATGCGCCAGTCGACGCCGATGACGTCTCCGCCGGCCGCGTGCAGTTCGCGGAAAAAACCTCCGGCACCGGTGCCGAAGTGAATCACGGGCACGCCGGTGGAACGGATTCGCTCGATGAGGGCGCGCGAGTAGGGCGCGACGTAGCGGACGTAATCGTCGGGACCCAGCGCTCCGACCCAGCTATCGAAAACCTGGATGGCGCGAGCTCCGGCGGCGACTTGCATCACGGCGTACGGCCCCAGCACGTCCACCAGCTTGCCCATGAGCCTGCGCCACAGGGTCTCGTCGCGGTACATCATTTGCTTGGTGCGGAGGAAGGTGCGCGACGGGCCGCCTTCGATCATGTAGCTGGCCATGGTGAACGGCGCGCCCACGAATCCGATGACAGGGACCCGCCCGGCGAGTTGGCGCACGGCCAACTGAATCGACTCGCCGACATACCCGAGGTCGTCGGTGTTGGAGATCGAGAGGGTGTCGATGTCTTCCGACGTGCGCACCGGGTTCTCGATCACCGGTCCTTCCCCGGCGACGAATTTCAGCTTCAGGCCCATGGGCTCGACCGGCAGCAAGAGGTCGGCGAAGATGATGGCCGCGTCCACGTCGAGGACCTCGATCGGCTGCAACGTGACCTCGGCGGCGAGATCGGGGCGTTTGCAGATTTCGAGCAGGGAGTTTTTGGAACGGATCTCCCTGTACTCTTTCATATATCGGCCTGCCTGCCGCATAAACCACACGGGGCGGACATCGGTCGGCCGGCGGCGGCAAGCATCGAGGAAACGGCTGGTCATGGGAGCCACGCGCATGGGGCCTCCTTCTGGTCTTCGCAGAGGAAGACGCGAAAATCTTTTTGTTTGTGCTGGACCGCCCACTGGCGGCCATTCACGTAGAACGGCTTGGCCCACGCCTCGCTGTCGATGGTGCGAGGCGCAATCACGGAGACGGACAGCACACCCCGCGCGGGATAACCCGTGCGCGGGTCCATGATGTGGCTCCACATGCGTCCTTCGGCGTAGAAGAACTTCTCGTAGTTACCGGAGGTGGACATCGATTCGTTTTTCAGGTACACGTCCTGGATGGTTTTGTTGCGATCCTTCGGATCCTTGATGCTGATTTTCCAGCCGCGCGGATCGCTGGGCGGCGCACCCAGGGCGTAGATGCTGGAAGCGGAGCCTCCCACGAGGGCCGTGCCGATGCCGTCTTTCTTCAGCACTTCGGTCATGCGGTCGACGGCGTAGCCCTTGCCGATTCCGCCGGGGTCGAGCTCGACGCCGGCGCGGTCGAACTTCACCGTTCGGGTGGCGCGGTCGAGGATCAGGTGCTGGTAGCCCACGCGATCCATGGCACCTTGAATCTCGGCGCGGTGGGGCAGGCGCCCGGAACCTTTGTAGAAGCCCCAGATCTTCATCAGGGGTCCGACGGTGATGTCGAACGCTCCTTCACTGGTTCGGCTGTAGTGGACGCAGGCTTCCAGGAGATCGAAGTCCTCGGCGGAGACCTGGACGGGACGGCTGGCGGCGTCGCGGTTGAGCTCGCTCCATTCGCTGGCCGGCTGGTAATTGGAGAGCATGCGGTCCAGGCGGCGGGCTTCCTCGGCGGCCTCCTCGGAGGCGGAGCGCATCTGGTTCTCGTCGTCGCCGTAGAGGATGACGGTGTAAGTACTGCCCATCGCGTCGATATTGGTCTCGAGGCGAAGCGGGGGTTGCGTCGTGGGCGCGGACGGCGCGGCGGCGGCCAGAAAGAGAGCTATGACGAGATGTTTCACTAAAAAACGTGCCGGACGGTGTCCGGCGTCACTTTCAGGATACCGAGGGACGCGGGGAAAACACTAGGGTTGGGCGCGAATTGTTGATTTTTTTACAAAAATGGTTGTACCGGGCCTTGCCGGCGAATCGACGACCTAGCCAACCCGGAGACGATTCAAGCCGTACGTCAGGGTTAGGTTCGACCAGGGAGGATGTCCTTCAGAAGTGACGGCTCATGCCGCATAGATAACCCGGGCACCTTTAAGAACCTGCGGGCGTACCCAAGGCTTCAGTCCGCGTTTAGCGACCAGATCGACCCGGCACCCAGCTAATGACTCCAATTCACCGGCCAGGGATTCGAACTGAATCAAACCGATGCATACACCGGGCTTGAACTCCACCATAATGTCGATGTCGCTCTCTGGACGCATCGCGCCGCGGACTTCACCCCGTAGCGGCGGCACACTGACGCTAGCGACGGGCCGTCAACCTGCCGAACCATTGAACGAACTCCCTGCTCCCATCGCATGGTCAGCCGGTGCACGGCGTTCCCTACCGTTCCAATGTTATTGCCAACCAGGCTCAGTCCGTTTTTGTTCGTACGCGCCCGCCAGGTGGACGGTTCGCGCGTTGCGGCGAATCAGGCCGGGACGGTTCGGGGCGGAAAGACGCCGGGCTGTGCGCCGGGGACGGGACGCCGCTTATGGGCGAAGGTCCGGGGAGCGGGAATGACGCGGCTGGCGACGTATTCCTTGATTTCCTGCTCCGTTACGATGCGGTGGGATTCGCCGGATTCGGGGTCGACGCCAAGCGAGCGAAGGCATAGCCGCGGTCCGTCCTGAATGGCCACGCGGTACTTGTTCAGCAGCGCGAAGTCGATGCTGATGACGAACGAACGGCGCACCTGCCCCAGGCAGACGCGTTCGAAGCGGTATATTCGGACGGTCCCTTTCTGGTCGAAGCCCAGAAGGCGAAGCGGGTTGTCCTCGCGCTTTTCGGTTTGGCGCAGCATGCCGCCCAGCGGCTCAACGGAGACTTGCACGGCGCGCATCAAGCGGGTGTCGATCTGGAAATTCACCACTTGGCCGACCCGGAGACGCTTCAGGTCATAGGCCAGGATGTCGTTATTTTCAAAGGGAAAAGACTGCCCTTCGTCGCTGCGAATACGCCCCGGAGATGCTGCCCGGCCCAGAGATTCGATGGTTCCTCTCATAGCCCCTTTTTTGCATTTGACTACGGGCCCAGATAAGGCGGGATGTCAAAGCCTTCTACAGCATAGCAGGTTACGGGCCGATCGAGGTGAAATCTCCGCTACTCGCCAATGACCGTGAGTCAGAAAGCCTGGATGAAGGTTCACCAGCGGAGTTTCGCCGTCAGCACTTGTTCGTGGGCTCGGGCGTGATCGAGGCGGCCTGCAAGACTGTGATTGGTTCCGGTCTCAAATCGTAGGTCGATTAGGAATTCGGATCCGCCACGCCGGGTTTCTCCTTCACATGTTCAAATCTGCCAGATGCGCGCGCTGGAATCCCGCCAAGTCACCCCTTGCCCGGGCTCGTAGCGAAGGACGATCTGGTTTCCATTGCTGTCCTCCATCAGCGTGGGATACATGCTGTCGGAACTTGCCCGGTTCCTGCGGCGGTGCAGCGCATTTGCGTCATGAACCTCCCCGTCGGGTTGTAGTAGTAACAGTTCACCGCAGGATCCCTCCCGCTCTTCCAGTCCTCGCGGCGAGCTGACTGAGGGTCTCTGCCCCCTCCACGAAATCGAAGGGAATCTTTGTGGTTTCTCCATTTCTTAGCTCGAGTTCAAGAGCCGCCTGTGCGACTGGCTTGCCGTCCTCGCAGGTCACCATTGACGATCTTCGGTAGGTGACTTGCCGTTGAAGGTGAACTTAACTGGAGATCCGAACAAAGGCCGATAAATGAACTCGTCGAGCGTGAAAATAATTGCCCTTCGCCGTTCAACGATGATGCGCAGCGCGAACGCAGCCGCGGCAAAGAGCAAAAATTCCGTCCGATGGAAGATACTGCCTACCAGCCAAAAGCACACGAACAGAGCGATGGCGATCGCGGCGATGAGAAATACGCGCTGTGAGTACACGGCTACCGCGTATTCCTCCCCAGCATGCCACCAACTCCGCATGACAATTTCATCCGTCACAAATACCGCGGGTGGGGCCCAATGCTGCAGGCACTACCTTCGGCTCCGGGCGGCAAAGCGGCAGCACCTAAAGCGATGATTCCCGAAATGGCGCAGACGACAATTGCCATCCGTGCGGGCACTCCTTCATGCACGATCACGACATACCAGAACGGAAGTGCAAGGCATATGATAACGACCCCCCACCTGATGGGCATTAGCTTCGAACCGGCTGTTGGTTTCATGAAATTGTTCACGACATCGATGACCCGGGCGCACTCCTTGTTATAACGTCGGTCGGGCATGTGAAGATCCATTGTTAGGTCATACGTCGTGTTCCTCCTCAACGGCCCGGCAAACGGCGCCGACAGATCCCGCTCAGTGCCACGTGGTTCGCGACTTCAATCGGCGTGACCGCGGCCGCGCGGGGTAATCGACTGACAATGTCGCCGCTCGCCAGCATGCGCACGGTCTGGTGGCGAAATCCGGTCGAGCTGCACGTTCGAACCCTCCACCTCAAGTCCGCTCCCGCCCCGCGGTGGTATAGTAAGGGGGTCGCTTGCCCCTGCCTTCCATGAAGCCGGAACCAAGCCCAACCCCATGAAAATTCACGAGTATCAGGCGAAGGCCCTGCTCGGCCGGTACGCGGTTCCCGTGCCCCGCGGCCAGGTCGCTTATACCCTCGACGAGGCCGAGTCCGTGGCCCGCGAACTGGGCGGCAGCGTCGTCGTGAAAGCCCAGATTCACGCTGGCGGGCGCGGCAAGGGCGGCGGCGTGAAAGTCGCCAAAGACGCGGCCGAAGCCCGGGCCATCGCCTCCCGCATCCTCGGCATGACGCTCATCACGCACCAGACCGGCCCCGAAGGCCGCGTGGTGAAGCGCTTGCTCATCGAGGAAACCCTGCCCATCGAGCGCGAGCTGTACCTCGGGATCGTCCTGGACCGCGCTCAAGGCAAGCCGGTCTTCATGGCCTCCCGGGCGGGCGGAATGGAGATCGAAGAGGTCGCCGCGAAAACGCCGGAGCTGATCCTCAAGGAAACCATCGAGCCGGGCTTCGGCCTGCAACCCTACCAGGCGCGAAAACTCGCGTTCGGCATGGGAATTCCGCCCGCCAGTACGAACGCGGCTGTGCAGGCCATGCGCGCGCTGGCCAAAGCCTACGTCGAACTGGACTGCTCGCTCGCCGAAATCAATCCGTTCATCCTGACGAAGGACGGCAAGGTCTACGCGCTCGACGCCAAGATTGCCTTCGATGACAACGCGTTGTTCCGCCACCAGGACATCACCGAACTCCGCGACACCAACGAAGAAGACCCGCTCGAAGTCGAGGCCTCGAAATACGGACTGAACTACATCAAGCTGGACGGCACCGTCGGCTGCATGGTGAACGGCGCGGGTTTGGCGATGGCCACCATGGATATCATCCAGTACGCCGGCGGCAGTCCCGCGAACTTTCTGGACGTGGGCGGCGGCGCAACCCAGGAGCAGATCAAGAACGCCTTCCGCATCCTGCTCAGCGACCAGCACGTCAAGGCCGTCCTGATTAACATCTTCGGCGGCATTCTGCGCTGCGACGTGTTGGCCGCGGGCGTGGTCGCCGCGGCGCGCGATCTGGCCGTGAAGGTCCCCATTGTAATCCGCATGGAGGGCACCAACGTGGAGGAAGGCCGGCGCATCCTGGCGGAGTCCGGCATGAATTTCCCGGTCGCCGACGGCATGAAGGACGCAGCGGAAAAGGTCGTGAGGCTGGCCCAATGAGCATCCTCGTAAATGAAAACACGCGCGTGCTGGTGCAGGGCTTCACCGGCCGCGAAGGCACCTTCCACGCCGGGCAATCCATCAAATACGGAACCACCGTCGTCGGCGGCGTCACGCCCGGCAAGGGAGGCACGAAGCACCTCGACCTGCCGGTGTTCGACACCGTGGCCGCCGGCGTCAAAGAAACCGGAGCGAACGCGACCGTCATTTTCGTCCCGCCTCCGTTCGCCGCGGACGCGATCATGGAGGCGGCCGATTGCGGCGTGCCCCTGGTCGTCTGCATCACCGAAGGCATTCCGGCCATCGACATGGTCCGGGTCTGGTCGTTTCTCAACGAGCGTCCGGAAACGCGCTTGATCGGGCCGAACTGTCCGGGCATTATCTCGCCGGGTAAGTGCAAAATCGGCATCATGCCCGGCCACATACATATGGAAGGGAATGTGGGCGTGGTTTCCCGCTCGGGAACCCTGACTTACGAGGCGGTCGGTCAACTGACTAAGTTGGGGATCGGCCAGTCCACCTGCATCGGCATCGGCGGCGACCCGATCATCGGCACCACGTTTCTCGATGCGCTCCGCATGTTCAACGAAGACCCGGACACGCACGCCATCGTCATGATCGGCGAGATCGGCGGGAACGCGGAGGAAACCGCGGCGGCGTATGTCGCCGAGCACGTGAAGAAACCGGTGGTCGGATTCATATGCGGCCAGACCGCGCCGCCGGGACGCCGCATGGGTCACGCCGGTGCGATCATTTCCGGCGGCTCCGGAAAGGCCTCCGACAAAATGGCCGCCATGCAAGCAGCGGGCATAGCCGTCTGTGCCAGCCCCGCCGAAATCGGCGACAAAATCAAAGAACAACTCAATGGAACGAACATTCGCAATCATTAAACCCGACGCGGTGGCCAACGGGCATACCGGCAAGATCATCGACGCCATTCTCGGAAACGGTTTCCGCATTGCCGGAATGAAGATGAAGCAGTTGAGCGAGCGCGAGGCCCAGGCTTTCTACGCCGTCCACAAAGAGAGGGCCTTTTTCGGGGGACTGATCAAGTTCATGACCGAAGGCCCCGCGGTGGTCATGGTGCTCGAAGCCCCAGACGCCATCCTGAAATGGCGCGAGCTGATGGGGGCGACCAACCCGGACAAAGCCGCCGAGGGCACCATCCGCAAGCGCTTCGCCCAGAACATCGAACGCAACTGCGCACACGGCTCCGACGCGCCCGAAACAGCCGCGATCGAGATCCCCTTCTTCTTCAGCGCCGCGGAATTGCTGTAACGGGTCCCAACGTGGCGCACGCACTCGGGCGTGCCGCGTAGGCACTCATGCCATCGCTTGGCGAGCCGAACGAAAAATCGTGTCACGAAGATACGCCGCCATAATATTGAAAGGAATGAAGAGCCTTCTCCCATTCGTGCTATTGCCGTTTGTCTTGTGCGCGCAACATGTGCCGGGCAGGTTTTATAACCGTGCGATTCGCAAAGCGATTGCGGCGCCGCGGCCACCCGGCGCGGACATTCCTCTGTCCGCCGAGCCGTTCTGGGAGATGGGACCGCTCTCCCCGTCCCGGCGCCAGCCCGTGCCCCGCTTTGGCGCGCGCCAGATCGGTGTGCGCCGCGAAGTTCCCTCCGCGGCGTTCGCTGTTCCACTTTCGATCGCTCTGCCGGATGGCCGGCCCGCGCTCCGTGTCGCGCTGCATTCCGAGGGCGCCGCGGGAATTCGCGTCCACTTTCAGGTTTTTCGGCCGGCACAGGCCAGGTTTGGCTCTACGCCCCCGGATCGGCGCAGCCGGTAGGACCTTACACCGGCCGCGGCCCGCACGGTACGGGCGAATTCTGGTCTGGAGCGGTCGCCTCTGGTTCCGTGATCCTCGAATTCGATGGGCCGGCCGGGCAGCCGCTGGCCACGCTGCCGTTTCGCATCGACGCCATCAGCCACCAGTGGGGACGCATCACTCCCCTCGACAGTTCGCCAAATACCGCCGCCCCGTGCGAACTCGACGTCAGTTGTTATCCGAGCTACCTCCAATACGCCAGCGGGGTGACGCTGTATGACTTCGTCGCCGATAGTGGCCGCGACTACTTGTGCAGCGGCGCCATGATCAACACCAACGGCGATATTCCGCAGCCATACATGCTTACCGCCAACCACTGCATCGGCAGCAGCTCGGAAGCCCAGAGCATGCAGGTCTATTTCAACTATCAGACAGCTTCGTGCAACGGCCCGGCCCCGGATTTGTTTTCATTTGGGCCGAACGATGGAGCCACCTACCTCGCGGGCGCGCCAATCCCGGGCGGTGATTACACGCTGGTCAAGTTGAGCAGTCCGCCGACCGCCTACTACTTCGGGTGGTCCGCCACCGATCCCGCGGTCGGCGACGCCGTGGTCGGCATCCATCATCCGGCGTCTTCCTGGACGCGCATCAGTTTCGGCGAGCGCACGGCCGATCAGGCGATGGACGTCTCCGGCGTGACAGCGCCGGCCAACTTATTCGATCAAGTCGTCTTCACCGCGGGAATTATCGAGGAAGGTTCGTCAGGCTCGCCGCTCCTGAACGCCGCCGGCGACATAGTGGGTAGCCTGACCGCCGGTCCGGTCCTCAGGAACGGAGAGTTGAATTGCAGCATCAGCCCGTTCCAGGCGGTGTACAGCCGCTTCTCCGCCGCTTATGCGGTATTGGGCGGCTACCTGAACGTGAACCCGGCGCCGCAGTTTGCGGTATCGCCGCAATCCCTGCAGTTTACCCAGTCCAACGGCGTGGCTAGCCCTCTCCAGCAGATCGCGATCACTACCAAGAGTCTCTCCCCCGTTCTTTACTCTGTGACCACTGCCGACGGCTGGCTGCTGCCCGGTCCCAGCGGCGCTTCCGGACAGGTTTCGGCCGCCGCTCCCGCCGTACTTGGGCTGCAGCTGTACAACCCGCCGCTCACCTTCACTGGAACCTATCGCTCATCCGTGACCGTCACCGTTGGTACCGGCGCGCCCGTGATCGTCCCGGTCACTCTCAGCGTGACCAATACCCAATCGAACGTTTTGGTGAGCATGAATGCAAGCTCTCAATTCCTCGGCGTTTTTTCGGTGACTAACGCGAGCGGCGGCGCGGACTGGAAGTTCACGATCAACCTCACCGAAGTTGCCGGAGTCGGTACCGCGTTGACCGCATTCAAGGTAGGCGGGGTGGATTACTCTAGCCGGATTCCGGCGCTGTTTGGGAGTCCGACGGTCCTTCCCGGAGCGTCCGTAAATACCCTGGTAAGCCTGAGCACGAGCGACCCCATTCCCGCGGATCCCAACAGAACTCAGATCGAGTTGGATGGTCTCGATCCCACTACCAACACGGCTTGGAGCAGAGTGATTGAGGGTATTACTTTCTACGGTGTGTTGGCCTCGGACCCGGACTCGGACTTACTAATGCTCGCCATTCCACAAGTCGTGCGGCGCAACGCGTCGTCACCCGGGTGTCCGTTTCGACAGCACTTCGTCTTGCAGGTGCTGGGAAACTCTCCCGTTACGCTCACCGCCACGAGCGGTCTGTCGCTCGGAACCAGCCTCTATACGCCAGTCGCCGGGTTGCTGGGATCCACGTACATACCCCCGGGCGGAACTCTTCAAAGCGACTACTGCTGGCCCGACAACGGCGGGACGCTTTCCAATCCCTGGGGAAACGGCATAATTGCAGCGAACGATGCCGCGGGCCTGAGCCGGGGCCTATTCTTCACTCCATCCCTCGATCCGCCGGCGTTCGTTATTACAAGCCTGACTGCTACCCCATCGACCCTGAACCTGACTCCCAAAGATACGGCGCCTGTCGCCGTCTCAGTCGATCCGAGATCGGCCTCGGCGCCTTGGGACGCGTCGGTCTTTTACTCGCAGCCTCCCACTTCCTGGCTCACGGTAAGCCCACTGGCTGGCGCTGGGCCGGGCCAAATGCGGATCGCAATCAAGCCCACCGGATTAGCCTCCGGAGTTTACTCGGCGAATGTGATTGTCGAATCGCAGAACGCGGTTCCGCAATACGTCGACATCCCAATCACCTTGACGGTCCCGGCCGCCGCGGGTCTGGCCGTGGTGAATAGCGCATCCTTTACTTGGGGCACCGCGCCGGGAGGGATCGCGAGCGTTTTCTCGCCGGCCATGAAGCTCGCTTCGGGAGTGGCGGTGGCGCAAGCCGTCCCGCTGCCCACCAATTTGCTGGGAACCACGGTCACGGTGAATGGAGTCACTGCGCCCCAGTACTATGTCTCGCCCACTCTGGTGAATGCGCAGATACCTTACGAGACCCCGCCCGGAAACGCCACCTTGACTGTTAAGAACTCCAGCGGACAGACGGCCAGCCAGCAGATCTACATCAACGCTGTCGCTCCGGGAGTGTTTCTCGCCGCCGACGGCCGGCATATCGCGGCCAGCGTTCCCACCAAACCGGGCGATTACGCCACGCTGTATTTGACCGGCCAGGGCTATGTGTCGCCCGCTGTCGCCACGGGCGCCGCCCCGCCGCCGCCTTCTCAGATCCCCGTGACGCAACTGCCGCAGCCGCTAGCGAATGTGTCCGTCCTTGTGAATGGCGTGGAGGCCCGGATCTCGTTTGCCGGCATTCCGTACTACCTGGCCGGCGTAACCCAGGTAAATTACATCGTTCCGCCCGGCACGCCCGCCGGGGATCAGCCAGTGGTTGTGGTGCTGGCCGGAGTCTCGAGTAACACGGCGTATCTCACCGTTACCCCATAGATTGCGCAACGCGCGAAAGCGCCCGCCCATGTGGGACAATGGGCGTGCTGGGGACAGGTGGCCGAGTGGTTAATGGCAGCAGACTGTAAATCTGCCGCTCCTTGCGAGCTACGGAGGTTCGAATCCTCCCCTGTCCACCATCTTTTGTCCATCCGTTGGAGAGCGCCCGGCGGACTACTATCGGCTCCTGCGCTATGACGGTCAAATACGCCCGCGCGGCCGACGAAAGTTCACACGCCCACGAACCGAATGCCGTCGTCCGACTCCATCGCCACGGCCATCCGCTCCGGCGTAGTCAACAGAACCATAGGCCGCACCGCCCGGTCCGTGATCCGGCGCGAATGGGCGGCGCCCCCCAGCGATCCCACCAGTTCGCCGTCCGCCGTGCGGACGCACCAGGCCAGCGGCCAGCCGTCGGCGCCGGTACCGGCCAGCGCGCCATCCGCGGGCGCAACGCGTAAAAGCCTTGCGCGCTGCCGCCCGACTCCCTCGATCCACACGGGTTCGGCGTCACGATCGAAGGCCAGCTTCGCCATGCCTACCGCGTGAGACTCAGCCTCCCGCTCGTGAAACAGCACTGCCACGCGTGTAATGCCGCGATCGTCCACTGCAATCCAGGGATCGCATCCGGCGATCAGGCTGGCCCGCTCAATCCGCGCATGGTTCCGCGCTGCCGGCTGCAGGGAGCCATCCAGCACCTGGTGTAGCAACTCGATCGCTTCGCCCGCATCGGACGCCAGCGCCAGTGTGCTGTAGCCGGGTCCGCCGGTCACTGCGCCGCTTGTCGCCGCTGAGGTCAGCGGGATGGTCGACGTCAGTTCAGGCGCGGGGACGTCGGCGCCGGGAAGGAACGCCGGTTCGGAATCCTCCTCATCCTCATCCAGCGGCAAAGTATCCAAGTCCTCAGGTTGCCCCTCGTCCATCGGCCCGAGCGATGGTGAAGGCGGCGCCTTGCGTGGAACGGCCGGCGGTCCGCGGTAAACCCAGATGGCGAGTCCGTCCCCGGACAGCACGAACACGTCGCAGGCGCCGTCCTCCTTTACCAGCACCGGCGCAAGAATACGGCGCGGCGGTCCTGGCAGAGACACCTCGACGCCATCGAACAGCACGGCAGTCACGCCCACATGAAGCACATTCGACCCGGAAAGCCACGCCACCCGCTGGTGTTCGCGCCGGCCCCCGGACTCGGGCAACGCGCACGCTACCAGTCCGTGCGCCGCCGCATCCACCACCGCCGTCCGCTCCGGGGTACCGGCGCGCACCGGGGCCGGCTCGGCAACGTCGCACAACCCGATGGGGATTTGGAACAGAGTGCCCTGCTTCATGCCCGGCGACAGAACCCACGCCCATCCCCCCGGCTCGCCGCCCGCGCGGGAAACCGCCAGGCCCAGCGGCTGGAGCGCTTCCAAAAACCATTTGCAGGAAGCATGCATCGGGACGTCGGACGCCAGCTTGGCGGCTAACACGTAGAGTCCGGGGCTCGCGGCCCCCCGGAGCGTGAAACGCCGCTCGCGCTCGGAGCGGCTGAGGATCTCGTCATCCAGCCCGGCCCTCGCCACTCCCTGCTCGCCGAACGGCATGAGGACGGTCCGCTCGCCGCCCGGATGGAAAATACCGATCCGCGCGCCGGCGTACCAGTCGCTGCGTATCCGTATATCGGCGCGGTTCGGATTCTGCAGCACCAGCCGGAACTCCGGCGCTTCGAACGGGGCCGAAATCTCCCGCACGGGAATCAATTGTAGATTCAGCGTCTCCATAGGCGGGACCGCTCAGACAAAATCGGCGTAGATGGCGTTGAAGCCCACTCCCGCGCCCACCTCGAGCGCGGCGGGCGGAGCGTTTCCCGGCTGGTCGGCCGCCGTTTGTGAAAATCCAAGCTTCCCTTTGTCCATGTAATGCGCCCAGCCGCGCAGTCGCAGGGCACAGCCCCCGCACAGGTGCAGACCATCATGATCGTAGTTCATGATGCATTTCAAGTCCGCCGCGTCGTGTACGTTCCCCGACGCTGTCGATTCGGCTTGCGGCACCGAGTGCGGCAAGTGCAGGAAATGGCCAAACTCGTGGGCCGCCGTGTCATCTCCGTCCTTGTACAACATCGTCTGCAAATGAGCGGCCTGCGCGATTGCTGTCATATTCTTGAACGAGTTTCTCTTGGCTTCCTGGGAGTGACGCAGCGTTTGCCGCTGTCCGTTGTTGGGATGGTCCCAAACGATAAAGGCGGCTTTAAAGCCCAGATCGGCGCTCATGCCCACCGCGGCCAGTCCGCCAAGATCCCATTGCAGCGCTTCGTCCGTCCCGTCCAGCTTCTTGGTCTGGTACATGTGCGTGTAGTGGTAAAAAGTCATCCCTTCAAATGCGTCCGCCAGGATCGCGCGCTGGTGAACTTCCTGCAGGAAGGAGCCGAATCCGTAACCGTAAAAGTAATTGTCGGCCGCCCATTGTACCGGGTTGTCGTCCGCTACGGCCCAACCGCCCCAATCCTCCGCAATGTAGGCCGCCTTGATGCTCGCTTCGAAATTCTCCTTGGTGCGCTCTGTGTCTGTCAGGGCTTCCTGGTAGAACCGCAGATACTGTCCCTCGACCGGCAGCGCCGGATACTTCAGCTTGATCTTGTTCCACTTCCGCTTCTTGTCGTTATACTTCCGGTCCTTGTTAATGTAGGAGATCATCAACGGCGCAACGAAGCGCGCCAGCACAACTTCGCGTCCGGGCAGCGTAAGCTGCGCCTCGCTGGCTGTCGCGGTGGCCGCGACGCTCAGCTCGCCCGACCAGTGATCGTAGGCCAGGAAGGGAAGCCCCGCGCGCTTTCCCCGGTATTTGTTGATCTCGGACACCCGCGCCTTTCGCGGATACGAATGGCGTCTGCCGCGAATGTACGTATCGTCGACGTTCAGGTTATCCGGATTCTCCGAATCGGCGAACAGGCTCCGGTATGTGGCGGCCGTCCAGAAAATATTGGTCCAGACGATGTCGATGCCGCCCACTCGAAACACATCGCCGATGTTCGCCAGATCCATCGCCGGCGTGGCAGCGCTCTTGCGCGCGTACTGGGCGTCGATGCGCCGCCGCACTTCGAACATTCCCGTCTCGGCCGACGGCAGGCCCGGATGATCTACCAGCAGCGCCGCGATGTCCCGGGCATCCTCGAGCGTCGGAGTGATCTTATCCGCTTTTCGAGGCAACGCCGGCGCCACCCGGATTTTGTACGAATCCAGCGCCATGCGGCACGGCTGAAATATCACGCCCGTGCAACAGGCGTACGTTCCGCCGGTCTGGGCGGTGCTGAACGACGCCCATTTCCGAACCTGTCCGATCTCCACCTTGAACGGGAACGCCGCCGTGCCGGTTTGCGCGGGAAAGATCTTCAGCGCGCTGCCGCGCTTGCCCCCGCGATCGTCGTGGCAATTCAGGCTCGCCGGCGGCTCGTCGGGAGCGTTCTCCTTGTACTTCAAACCCTGCATGACGAATGCCTGCGTGTCCGCGTGCGCCGCCGCCAGGTCGTTGCCGCGCACCGCCTCGGCCTTGTCCTGCCAGTCCCATAAAAACTTCGCGGGTCCGAGCGCCTTCGCAGCCGGCGAGTTGTGCTTGGGCGCGTCGTCGATGTCCTTCAGAAAAACCTTCGCCAGAATCGGGATTCGCGGGCCCTCTCCCCAACGTCCCTTGTGCCGCAGGAACGACAAATCGCGCCAGCAAAACCACTCGTTGAAATGAACGTACGCCGCCTGCGTGCTTTTCAGCGGCAGGGGAATGTCCGCCGTTGGAATCGCCGTTCCGTTGGCCTGCAGGTCGGTCACCAGTTGCTGCTCGTCGCGATCGGTCATCGCCTGGTACACCGCCAGCACGTCCGTGATCGTCCCCGCCGGGATGAGACCCATCGGACCGTAATGCAGCTCCACGTGGTCCACCAGCACGTCGAAAAAAGTCCATGCCGTGGTCACCGTTCCGCGCTTGGAGGTAACCGTCAGCCGGAGTTGATAAGGGCCGAAGGCGGCGTTGGGGCACTGGTCCGGAAACCGGGCAGCGTCGCCCGCGATCGCCACTTCGCTCCAGGCCAGCGGTCCGCTCCCCGCGTCGTCGGGTCCCTTCAGCGTGTCCGCCGCCTGCTGCCCGGCGTACTCCTTAGAACCAGATCACCTTCGTGTCGTCGGTCGCCGACCAGATCTCGAATCGCGCCTTGGTCGCCTTTTCCGGATGCGCCACCGTCCAGCGCATCTCCACCGCGTCGACACCCGGCAGGAAATGAAAGTGCGTTCCGCCATCGGCCGGACCGTTCTTGGCCGGCTCCTTGTTCTGAAAGGAGTCCGACCGCTTGCCGGTCTTCACCACGCCCTGGATCCAGAGCGCGGTGACCACCGCTTCCGGCGTCGCCGGCTGCCGCAGAACGCTCTGCGCCATCACCGGAGCCCGAGCGATCAGACTGCTCGATACCTTTTCCCTGGGAATTACCGGGTCCGGGATCCTGGGGAAAGCCGTGGGATCGAAAGGTACGGGATAAGGGTTCACAGGGATCCATCCGTCGGATAATCGTGCAGCCCGCGAAGCCTATTCTGGGTGGCCGCGTCATTCTCTCCGCTTTGCGGCAGATCGTGATCCTGCTGAAAATCGATCAACGCCTGCTTCGTCTGGTCGTCGAACTGGTCGTCCACCGTGCCGCAGTCGTATCCCAGGTTCGACAGATGGCTTTTCAACCCGTAGACATTCTCCACCGGCTCCATGTGGCCCAACTGCAGCGTCCACTTAAGGCAACTCGCGTCATCGCCGTCTTTCAGTCATATTTTGAGGTCCGCGGTTTTGGCGTCCAGCGGGATTTCCTCATTCAGCAGGCCGCTGCCGTCCGTCTTGCCGGAGGCCGTCTTGCCGCCCACGCTCAACTCGTAACTCTTCCCGGTGAGCGGTTGTTCGTTCGCGTCCAGCACAACCTGCCGCAGGAACTGCTTCATGTTGCGCACCCGGAAGATGTGTTTGAGATTGGTCTGGCAGTCGTGGTCCTTCACCGTCTTGTCCGGGACGAACAGATTATCGCCTTTCGCCAGCACGTACGGATTGGGCCGCTCCGCCCGCAGTTTGGCGTTCTGATCGTGATTCCAGATCGGCTCCCACGCGCGAAAGCCGTTCTTCTTCGCGATCTGAACGATCGTTTCCCCCCGCTGGACTTCATGCATCCCCATGCCCCGCTCCCTTTACAAAAAATCTGCGGCGTCGATATTCGGATACCGCACCAGGCAATTGCCGCCCGGAATTCCGTCGATGCGCGCCCGCCCCTTCGCGTCCAACTGCCCTTGCCGGTTGCTCCCATCCGGCAAATCGATGCTGTAGGGCTCGTCCGCCACCGGTTGGCCCGTCTCATCGAGCAGCGTGATTTGAATCCATTCCATCTTACCCGCCGCGACGGCGGTCTTGGATTGGACTTCCTCCTCGTCCATGCCCGAAAAGCGGACGATGCAGGTGCCGCAGGGTATGCCATCCAACCGGACAAAGCCGTTATCGTCCAGCCGCCCTTCCCGAACCGCGCCGTCCGGCAGCTTGATCCAGTATGGCTCCCGCGCCACCCCGTGCTCCTCTTCGTCGAGCAGCGACACCTCGATCCAGCATTTGGTGCACGGCTTCACCACCGGCGGAGGCGTGGAGTCTTTCTGCTGATTGCGGGCGTCGCGCACCTGTCCGGCGTCGATCCCTTGGCTGCTCACCGGTCCCGTCCCAGTACTTCCAGACGGTCTAATATCGCGTCTTCCAACGCTTCCGGGCCCGCTTCCATGATCTCTCGCGCCCACGCCAGTTCAGGCGTTGTTTCCAGATCGGCGCCGAGCAGGAACGTCGCATGGACATATTTGAGAATGGAATCGGAACTCTCGTAGCCGCGCCCGCGTGCCTGCCGGATCGCGCGCTCCGCCATCTCGCTCACGGCCGGCCGAGTTCGCCGCTTTGCCGCGGATAGCATCGCTCGAGGTAATCCGTCACCCAGAGGTGGAATATCTCCCGCTCGAGCACCTTCATCTGTGCCTCGCGTATGGTCAACAAACGGGTTCCCCTTATGGACAAAAGTAAACCATAACTCCGGACGTTTCGCAAAACCGGCGTGGCGCACGCACTCGTGCGTGCCGCGTCGGCACTCTAGCCGACGCTTGGCGACCGGCCAGTGCTATGATCAATTCGGGTGGCGAAACCGGACAGTGGGCGAAAGCCCACTTTTTTATTGCCTCGCACCCGAAGCCGATGACCCTGGAAACCTCGACCCTCGCCGCCCGCGTCAGCGAAATCGCCGAGCGTGTCGGTGCGTCCGAAGGCATCGAAATCGTCGAAGTCCGGGTGCTCGGCGCGGGAAAAAGCCGCCTCTTGCGAATTTTCATTGACAAGCCCGAGGGAGTCTCCCACGCCGATTGCGAACTCATCTCGCACAACGTCGGAACCATCCTCGATGTCGAGGACGTCTTCCCCGACAGTTACACCCTGGAAGTAAGTTCTCCCGGAGTCGAGCGTAAATTGACCAAGCCCCGCGACTTCGAGCGCTTCGCCGGCCAAAAGGTCAAAGTCGTCCTCCGCGAGCCGCTGGAAAAACAGCGCCGTTGGGAAGGCGTGCTGAAACAGTACTCCGAAGGCGTCATCACCCTCGAGCCGTCGCCCGGCCGCGAACTCCAATTCCGCCTGGATCAGCTCGAAAAGGCCACCCTGAAGTTCGATTGGTAAATCACCGGTTCTAGCCAAAAAATGAGGGAGCGAGTGGGAAACATCTATCAGTCCATCGAGATTCTGAGCAAGGAGAAAGGCATCGACCCTCAAATCGTGCTCGATGCTGTGAAGGATGCCATGCTGGTCGCGGCGCGGAAACACTTCCGCACCACCGAGGACCTGATCGCCGAGCTCGACCCGGCCTCGGGGCAGATCCTGGTCTACGGCGTTCGGGCCGTCGTCGAGGACGTCCAGGATCCCGGCAAGGAAATGACCCTCGTGCAAGCCCGCGCCATCGACCCGGCAGTGGAACTCGGCGGCCAGATCAGAATCTCCAAACCCACCGACGTGCTTGGCCGCATCGCCGCCCAGACCGCGAAGCAGGTCATTCTCCAGAAGGTCCGCGAAGCCGAGCGCGACACCGTCCACTCGGAGTACTCGGGCCGCATCGGCGAACTGGTGAACTGCACCGTCAAGCGCGTCGAAGGCCAGGACTTGGTGGTCGACATCGGAAAGACGGAAGCCCGGCTGCCGAAAAAGGAGCAGTCGCGGCTCGAGAGCTTCAGCGTCGGAGAAAGAGTCCGGTGCGTCATCCGGACCGTCGACAAGACCGGAAAG
Source organism: Acidobacteriota bacterium (assembly GCA_025353165.1). Classification (GTDB taxonomy): domain Bacteria; phylum Acidobacteriota; class Terriglobia; order Bryobacterales; family Bryobacteraceae; genus TMP-7. The sequence continues at coordinate 76,646 of JANXRE010000070.1, forward strand.
AACGCCGGCGTGATCGTCTCGCGCGCCGCCCCGGAGCTGGTCATGCGCCTGTTCGAGCAGGAGGTGCCGGAGATCTACGACAGCACCGTCACCATCCGGGGCTGCGCCCGGGAAGCCGGCGAGCGCACGAAGATCGCGGTCTCCAGCCGCGACCGCGACGTCGACTCGGTCGGTGCCTGTGTCGGCATGAAAGGCATGCGCGTCCAGTCCATCATTCGCGAGCTGCGCGGCGAGAAGATCGACATCATCGAGTTCTCCGACGATCCTGTCGTCTTCGCGACGCACGCGCTCAGCCCGGCAAAAATCTCCAAGGTCTCGGTCCTCGATGGCGGCGGCAGGCACATGGAAGTCGTGGTGGACGACAGCCAGTTGTCGCTCGCCATCGGCAAGAAGGGACAGAACGTCCGGCTCGGCGCAAAACTGCTCGGCTGGCGCATCGATATTAAGAGCGAGGAAGAGAAGCGGCAGGAAGTCGAGTCGCAGATGACCGCCCTTTCGCAGCCGGGCGCTCCCATCTCGGCCCTCCTCGATTTCGGATTGTCCGAGCGGATCGCCGGCAAGATGGTCGAGGCCGGCATCGGGACCGTCGAGCAGTTGGGAGCCATGACGCCGGAAGGTATCCAGGCGGTGCCCGGCCTGGCGCAGGAGAGCATCGAGGAAATCCAGAACGTTGTGGCGGCCTATTACGCCGGCTACGATTCCTCAGCCGCAGCGACGGCGGCGCCGGCCCAAGCCGCCGAACCGGAAGCAATCGAACCCCCTCCCGCGGAACCAGTCGCGATCGACGCGGTGGAGGAAGTCGAATTTGATACCATAAAGGACGCGGATCGGCCGGCCTGATAGTTCTACGCCCGAGCGGACGCCGTTGGTGGCAGGGAGTTGCGGCGACGATTGGGAAAAAGCTTCGGATCCATCAGCTATTTTTCCGTGTCGCAGGTCGAGAGTGATTAGTTTTGTTGCCTATGAAGAAAATCCGAATTAACGAGCTGGCACGGGAGCTTGAGGTCAAACCGAACGTGATTATCGACATGCTCCCCGAGCTTGGGGTTGCCGAGAAGAAGACCCACTCCAGCTCGGTCGACGAGGATGTAGCGCTCGTCCTCCGCTCACGGCTCGGCTCCGGCCGCCCCGCCGGAGAAGGCGATTACATCGCGCCGTCGCGCCACGAGGAACCGGGAGAGCACGACGCCGCGCATCCGCATCCGGTCGAATCGATCGCGCACGCGCACGCGCTGGTTGCCGCCGTCGCCGAGCCCCCCGCCGCGTCCGCTCCGGCGGTGGAGGTTCCGATGGCCGCGCCGCCAGCCGCCGAGGAACATCCGGCGCCCGTTCGCGCCCCGCTTCGCCCGCCTCTCTCGTCCGGTCCGAGAGCGCCGCTGGCGCCGCCCCTGCGAAGCCGGCAAACGCCGCCTCCCATGCCCCAACCGGCGTTGCGTCCACCCACGCCGCCCGCTCCCAAGCCCGGCCAGATCCTCGCCACCGGTCCGCGCGCCCCGCTGCCGCCGGACGTACCGCGTCCCAGCGTCGTGCTGCCCCCGGCGCTGCAAGCTCCCCGCGCGCCCGCCGCTCCTGGAATTCCCCGGCCGGCCGCGCCCGCCATGCCGTTGCCCCCGCGCCCCAGAATGCAGCCTCAGCCCGGCGCCGGCCAGTACGGCCAGCAGGCCAGTCAGGCGGCCCCGCGCCCGGCGCGCTCGAACCTCGTCGGCCAGCCCGTCGCGCGCCCCGTCGTACCGCCGAATCCCGCAGTTCTCGAGCGACTTCGCCAGCAGCAGCAGACGCAGATCAAGGCGATTCCCGGCCAGCCCGCTCCTCCGCCGCCCAGACCGGGATTTCCCCAGCGCCCGTCCGGCCTGGTCCCCGGCCGCCCTATTTATCCCGGGCCCATCCGTCCCGGAGGCTTCAGCCGGCCGCCCGGACCCGGTGGCCCCATGCGTCCGCCGATGCCGGGAATGCGCGGCCGCGGCATGCACCCCACGGCGCTTCCTCCTCCGCCCCCGCCCCCCGGCGCGGACCGCCGCCACAAAACGAAGGCCGTTCCGTCGCGCGAGCGCGAGCGCGAAGAGGGTAAGCTCAAGCTCGGCCCGCGCCGTCAGGAGCAGTTCCAGCTTCCGCAGATCGATCGCGAGATCACCATCTCGGAAGGCATCACCGTCAAAGAACTGGCCGAGAAGCTGGGAGCCAAGGTCAACCTGGTCGTCAAGAAATTGATGGACAAGAAGATTTTCGCCACCATCAATCAGGCGCTCGACACCAAACTGGCCGAGGAGGTCGCGCGCGCGTTCGGCGCGTCCATCAACAAGGTCACCTACGAGGAAGAGTCCATCCACGGCGTTGAAGCCGGCGAGGTCGACGCCGATCGCGTGAAGCGGTCGCCCGTGGTCACCATCATGGGACACGTCGACCACGGCAAAACCAGCCTGCTGGACGCCATTCGATTTACCAACGTCGCCCAAGGCGAAGCGGGCGGCATCACCCAGCACATCGGCGCATATCAGGTGGAGAAGAACGGCCGCAAGATTACCTTTATCGATACGCCCGGCCACGAGGCGTTCACCCGCATGCGCGCCCGCGGCGCGAAGGTCACCGACGTCGTGATCCTCGTGGTCGCCGCCGACGACGGCGTCATGCCGCAAACGCTCGAAGCCATCGACCACGCCAAAGCCGCCAAAGTCCCCATCGTGGTCGCCATCAATAAAATCGACCGGCCCGATTCCCAGCCCGATCGCATCAAGCAGCAATTGACCGATCGCGGCCTGCTGGCCGAGGATTGGGGCGGCGACACGGTGATGGTTCCCGTCTCGGCGAAGGCCAAGACCAACCTTGACCTGCTGCTTGAAATGATTCTCCTGGTGTCGGACATGGCCGATCTTAAGGCCAACCCCGACCGTCCCGCCGTCGGCAACGTCCTGGAGGCTCAACTGGATCGCGGCCGCGGCCCGGTAGCCACCGTGCTCATCCGCAACGGCACGCTCCGCAACGGCGATTTCTTCATCTGCGGCGCGGTGTTCGGCAAGGTCCGCGCGCTGTTCAACGATCGCGGCGATCAGGTGAAGGAAGCCGGACCCTCCATGCCCGTGGAGGTGCTCGGTCTCGATTCGCTCCCCGAGGTCGGCGACACCTTCCAGGTGGTCACCGATACCGCCAAAGCCAAGCAGATTGTCATGTATCGCGAGGGCAAGGATCGCGAAGCGGCCATGGCCAAGACCGCCCGCATGACCCTGGACAAGCTGCACCAGCATTTGAAGGAAGGCGAGATTAAGGAACTCAACATCATCATCAAGGCCGACGTGGGCGGCAGCGCCGAGGTCATCGCCGATACGCTGCAGAAGCTGACCAACGACAAAATCAAAATCCGCGTGCTGCGCGCCGGCGTCGGCGCCATCACCGAGGGCGACGTGCTTCTGGCCGCCACGTCCGACGCGATCGTGATCGGGTTCAACGTCCGGCCCGAGCGCGGCGCGCAGGCCGTCGCCGAGCACGAGAACGTCGACATCCGCCTCCACACGATCATCTACGACCTCACCGACGAGATCAAGCGCGCCATGACCGGCCTGCTCGAGCCGGTGTTCAAAGAAGTGTATCGCGGCCGCGCCGAAGTGCGCGACACGTTCCGCATCACCAAGGTCGGCACGGTTGCCGGCTGCATGGTGCAGGACGGCGTGATTTCCCGCGACAGCCAGATCCGCCTGCTGCGCGACAACATCGTCATTCTCACCGGCAAGATCGACTCGCTCAAGCGCTTTAAGAACGATGCGAGCGAGGTCAAAACCGGCTTCGAGTGCGGCATCTCCCTCACGAACTTCAACGATGTGAAGCCGGGCGACATTATCGAGGCCTTCGTCGTCGAGCGCATTGCCGCGGAGGGTCCGGCGTAACGTGGCGCACGCACTTGTGCGTGCCGCCACTCATAGCGACGCCTGTCCTTTATGGCGGACCTTAAGCCGGCGCCCGCGGTCGGCGTACTGACCCTCGAGCTCCGCATCGTCGGGGCGCATTCTTTAAAGGAGAAGCGTCACGTGGTGAAAGGCCTGAAGGACCGGCTGCGAGCCAATCACAACGTAGCCGTTTCCGAAATCGATTATCACGACGTGTGGCAGCGTTCTCTGATTGCCGCCGTCACCGTGTCCCCCGACCGCATCCGCGCGGAACAGGTGCTCCAGGGCGTCGAGAAAGAAGCGGCCTCGATACTCGGCGGAATGCTGGCTGAAACGGCCATCGAGTGGCTGGCTTAAACCATGGATCCCCACCGCACAGAACGAGTCTCCGAGGCGCTCCGCGAGGAACTGGAAGAGCTCATCGGGTACGAACTCGCCGACCCTAGAGTCGGCGAAGTCTTCGTGACCGAAGTGCTCATCGGCCCCGACCTTCGCCACGCCCATGTGCGCCTCTCGATGCCGCCCGGCGATCAGAAGCGCGACGAAGCCCTGGCCGCGCTGGAACACGCCCGCGGCTTCCTGAAGCGCGAGCTGTCGCTGCGGCTCGAGCTCCGCCGCCTCCCCGAGCTCCACTTCGAGCCCGATCTCTCCTCCTCCACCGCCCAGCGCATGGAAGCGCTCCTCAAGCGCGTCCGCCGCGGCCGCCCGCGCGAATAACGCGCCTTGCTCTGGCGGCCAAGAGGGCGTAATTTCACGCCGATCTCAAGTAATTTTTAAGAAATACACTTAGAAATAAAACTGGAGATAGAATGTTCTCCGCGCGATCAGGGTGACGATTGAGCCGCTCGGCATCCGCATCCAAATGACTTCCTGCCGACGTTTGAAAGCATTCAGGATCAAAACTTGACACCGTTGCCTTTCGCCTTGTACACTACTTAAACCATTAAATTACTACGGTTAAGATTAAAACTCTAGCCGGATAAGGACCAATCGAATGAAGATGCCCTCGCTCTTCGCATGCTGTTTCTTTGTCTCGGCGCTGGCTAGCGTCGCTCAAAATAGTTTTATCGCTGGGCAGTACGTGCTGCAAGAAGCCGGCCGGGATCTCGGCCCGATCAGGAAATACATCATGAACCAGCCGACGGTGCATGGCGCGAGTATTCTCATTATCTGGAGCCATGTCGACCAGGGAGCCGGACAGTACGACTGGTCCAGCGTCGAAAACCAGATCTCGCCCTGGTCAGCCATTCAAAAACCCGTCAACCTGATTGTGTGGGGAACCGGCTTTACTTCCAACAACGCAACACCGATGTACGTCGTCGAGGATCCCGGCTATCAATCGGTGACCTGCCACGGTGAATCGTATCCTGTGTATTACAATTCGGTCTACAAGCAAAGCTATCAGACCTTTATCAAGGCGCTATTGAATCGCTATGGCAGCGATCCCCGCATAGGCTACATCCGCGTCGGCCTGTCGCGCGGCGGCGAGGCCTTTCCGACCTGTTTGGCCGCGTTGATACAATTGGGCGGCTATACGGATCTCGACCAATTCAATTCTGTCTGGGAAAGCTACATCGCTGAAATGACGGCGGTTCAGCAGACTGTTCCGCACACCGCACAATTGGTGACCCCGGTGAATCAATACGGCACCTTGGGGCAATACGAGGTCCCCGACTGGGAGGCGGCAAACGCCGTGACTCTGGGCTTTGGCTTTGGCTGCCAAGGTCTGCAACTGTCGGATACCATCTCTTATCCCAACAGCCCCTGCGCTTCCGACTGGTGCGCGCTATTTGCCGGGCAGCCGGCCACAGTGCCGCGCTATCTGCAAACCATAAGCGCCAGCGATCCCGCTAATGTGACGGGGGGCGTGGGTTCGCTGACCGTTTTGTTGCCTTTCGCGCTGAGTCTTGGCGCGCAGGCGCTGGAGATCTACGTTGACGACTGGCAGGTGGCCTACGATCCAACCAGCCCGAATTACGCCAAATACGGCGCGGCCTACCGGCGGGTGTTTGCGCAGACGCAAGCGGCGCTGGGTTACTAGCGCGGCAGCCCGCAAACCCCTTGCCTCCTCCGGGGGGTTCTAGTACAGTGACAATAGGGTGAACCATGTCCCTACGCATCAATGAAACCGCTCCGAACTTTACCGCCGAGACCACGCACGGCGCGATTACTTTCCACGACTGGATCGGAGACGGCTGGGCCATCCTGTTCTCCCACCCCAAGGATTTCACTCCCGTCTGCACCACCGAGCTCGGCTACATGGCCGGGCTCCAGCCCGAATTCGCCAAGCGGAACTGCAAGATCATCGGCCTCAGCGTCGACCCGGTGAGCAGCCACGGCAGATGGGCCGCCGACATTCAGGAGACCCAGGGCCACGCGGTGAACTACCCGATGATCGGCGATCCCGAGCTCAAAGTCGCCAAGCTCTACGACATGCTGCCCGCCGACGCCGGCGAAACCTCCGAGGGCCGCACCGCCGCCACCAACGCCACCGTGCGAACCGTGTTCGTGGTGGGCCCGGACAAGAAGATCAAGCTCATGCTCAGCTATCCCATGGGCACGGGCCGCAACTTCGACGAGATCCTGCGCGTCGTCGATTCCATGCAGCTTACGGCGAAGTACAAGGTCGCCACGCCGGTGAATTGGAAGCAAGGCGAGGATGTCATCATCCTGCCGTCGGTGTCCGACGACGAGGCCAAACAGACCTACCCCGGAGGCTGGAAGGCATCCAAGCCTTATCTCCGCATCGTCCCCCAACCGAAATAGGCGTGGCGCACGCACTCCTGCCTGCCGCGTCGCCACTCCTGGCGACGCCTACTTATCGCCGGGATGATACGTCTTCTCGGCGTGAGCCTGAATCTCCGCCAAACTAAACCAAGCCGGCTTCAACTCCTGCTTGGCATACAACTCGGACTGATCGAAATAATGCGGAGAATCCGGGTTCGAGTTCTCCCCAAAAACCAGAATCGACCGCGCCTTCACTTCCGGCCCGAACTCCACCACGCTGACAAACGAGTGCCCCGCCACGCCATACCGCCGCTTCTGGTCCTTCTCCGGCCGCGCATAAAAATTGAACACAATCCCCACGTCGCCCGGAGCCCCCGCGATCGGCAGGCTCTTCGCCTCATCGCTAAACTGTTCCTCTCCGCTCGACAGCCGCCGCTCCAGCCGGTTGACATCGCCCCACGGCACGCGCCAAGTCCCGAATGTCTTAACCAATTCATCCACCACCTGTTCCAGCGATTCCACCGGCCCCTGCCCGTTCGTCTTCCGCATCACCGCCGTCCCGCGCTGCTTCTCGTGCCACAGCATGAATAGCGTCATCGGAACCGAACCTGTCCGGCTGATGTGATCCCAATCCCGCAGCTCGGCGACCGCCTCCTCGAGCTTCGCAACACGCCCCTTCTCCCACGCCGCCACCAGCTCGGGAATCTCCGTCTCGGCCTGAATCACGTAGGTATCGAAGCCCGCCTTGGCCCACTCCGCGAACGTGAACTTGTCTTTGTTAAACAGAATCCGCCGCGACACCCGCGCCCGCGCGTTGTCCGGCTCACTGACCATATACTTCGGATAATTGCCGGGCTCCGGATTCCCGAACACCGTCGTAGCGAACGGAGTCGAATTGCAATTCTGCACGAACCCCGACTTCGGATTCGTAACCTGCGGAAGCTCCGAGAACGAATGATACCCCGCCCACTCGGCTTCCGGATCGGAGCCGTCCACCGGCTTGGACCAGTCGAATTTCAGCGACCGCCGCGGCACCGCGCCGTTGTAGACGTAGAAAATATTCCCCTCGCGGTCGGCGTAAATCGCGTTGAACATCGGCACGGCGGTCGCCGCCATGGCCGTCTTAAACTCCTCGAAATTGCGCGCCTTGCTCATCGCGTACCACTCCTGCACCTGCCCGCCTTCCTCGAACCGCGCCATCTTCACCGATAGCGCCTTCCCGTTTCGCACCGCCACGATCGGGCCGTGGTGCGTCTTGCGGAACGTGAACTTCCGCTCCGTGAATCCCCCGTCCGTCTTGACGCGAATCGATTCGCTCCATGCAGTCGCCCGCCGGTACCCGTCGCCATAGCGATAGGCGAGCGCGTCGTCCGCCTTATCGAACTTCTCCTCCCACACGTCGGCGATATCGGGTGCGTTGACCGTGTGGCTCCATCCCAACACCGCGTTGTGCCCGATGGTCGGAAACGGCGAGCCGAAGAACGACGCCCCGGACATGTCCCAGCCCTCGTCGCTATGGACGTGCGACTCGTACCACTGTCCCGTGCCGAAGAACGGCTGGTGCGGGTTGATGAACAGCAGCGCGTTACCCGAAGCGCTCTTCGCTTTCGACACCGCCCACATGTTCGAGCCCTGCGTTTCCGCGGCCGCCTTCTGAATCTCTTCCGGCCTCAATCCGGTTTGGCGGAAAATGAACTGGTAATACAGCGCATAGCGATTGAAAGCCAGTCCGTGCCAAGGCTCGAACTTGGTAATCAGTCGCGGCTTCACCCCCGGGTTCCGCAGCAGGAAGTAATTCAACCCGTCCGCCGCGGCCTGCAAGAGTTCATGGATGCGCGGAGAAGATCGTTCGTACTCCTCCCGCGCCAGCCGCGGAATCTCCAGTGCCCGCACCAACTCATCGTCGGCGACCGTGCGCGCGCCATACACTTCTGAGGCGCGGCCCAGCGCGCGCAAATAGCTATCCTCGATCTGCCAGAAGTTATCCTCGGCCTCCGCATAGATAGTGCCAAACACACAACTGGCATCGGTCGGCCCATAAACATGCGGCACTCCGAAGTTATCGCGATAGATGGTAATCGACCGCGGATCGGCGGCAAAAAGCCAAGCCGAAGCAAAAAGCAGCAGTGCAAGGCGCATCATTCGAGCGAGTGTATCACTTCCCCCAAGCAGAGACCGACCCCCCCAATTCGTGTCGGCCCCGCCCCCGCCTTAAAACAGATTCCACGTGAGGATTTCCTGCGTCGCCAGCAGCCCCCCCGTCCCGCCCGTAAACCCGGCGTACGCGGAAATTCCGCCCACCGTAGCGCCGATGTCGATCGGGTACACCGTGCGGAAGTATTTCGTCGGATCGTTCACATCCAGCAGCTCCTGCGTGAGCGAAGTCCCCGCGTACCGGAAACGGGAATAGAACACATGGCCGCTGTGCAGATCGATGCCCGACGGCGTCAGATCGATCGCCGGCACGCCCGGGAATTGCCCGTCCGTATAGATCCCCGTCGAGTTCACTCCTTCGCCCTGATTGTCGAAAAGGTCGAACTTGACGGCGACGCTCTGCCCGATGGAGTTGTCGTAGCCGAGAGAGCCGCCCGCAAAACCAAGCGCCGTAAGGCCGGTATTCTGCAGGCAGAACGTAATCCCGTCCGCCACGGCGTTTGTGAGTTGGAAGGTGAAATCGGTGGTGAAAACCGTTGCCCGAACGGGCGTGTTGAAGAACGCCGATCCGGCTTCGCTGCCGATCTGGCTCGTCAACTGCAACCGCGCGCCATTGAGCAGCGTCGAGCCGTTGAAGGTGAGGCCCGCCGCCGTAAACCCGCTCAGGTAATCCGGACCGCCGTTCGCTTTCCTCTGGATCGTGTAAATGGCCGAAGCCACCGGGCTGATGCTGTGCCCCTTAGCGTTCGCCAGCGCCCGGACCGTGCCCGTTGCGGCGACCGGCAGCGGAGTTTTGTAGATGGGCGACAACTGGGTGGGCGTCGAGCCGTCGACCGTGTAATGAATCTCGGCGTCCGGAGTCGTTGTCGACAGAGCAACCGTCTGCGTAGTCGAATATACGCCCGAAGCCAGGCTGAACGCCGGCGTCCCGGTTGCCGGGGCCAGCGGACCAAAGACGGAGAGCTGATAAGCCGCCCCCACGTAGACCTTCCCATTCGCGACCGTGGGCACGGCGAACTTAACCGCGCCGCCCGGATTATCGCGCGCGGAATTCTGGTTGCTGTCGTAGAGTTCATTGGCCAGGTTCGTCGCGTCGTAAGCGCGCAGCACCGCCGGGCCATTGGAAGAATAAGCATCGGACTGCAGCAGCCACACGATTCCGTTGCCCGCGCCGCTCGCTGAAATCGACGGCGTCAGCCCGGGGTAGCCGTAAACCAGGCTGGACGTGGAAGTGGGCGTGGTGGAAAGCAGTCCGCTGTTGCCGGCGTTGAACGAAAACGCCTTCAATACGTCGCTCTGCGCGCCGAAGTAGACGTTATTGTTCCAATAGGCCGGCATGCCCCACACACCGTTATGGGCGCCCGGAATCTCCTGAACGATCTGCGCGTCGGAAACGGGATTGAAGCCCCCGAGGTGATCGCGGTCCAGCAAATAGACCGTCCCCTGCTTCCCCGATTGCACCAGCAAGTGCGGATGCGCCGACCCGGCCGCCAGGTCCGGCAAAAGCAGGACGCCCCCCGAGCCCAGATCCGCGTCGGACCGGTTGAGACTGCTTTCATTGAAGGGCGTGAACGAATCCAGCACGGGCAATTTCTTGGAAACCGGCAACCCCAACTTCACCACCGAGTCGCCGAGGTCCATCCCGGCGGTCAAGTCGAAAGTGCCATTGCCAGTGGCTTGAAACAGATTGCCGTTCATGTCGGCCGCCGGCGCCGCGCCGCCCTGCCACACGCCCCCGCGGGTTCCATTCGCGGAAGAGTTCCACACCGCTTCCGGCTTTAAAGAGATGGAATTGTAGGCGATGGTCCAGCCGTGATACGGATCGTGGTCGCAATGAGACGCCCAGCTGATATACACGTACCCGTTGGCCAGCGCGAGGCCGGCGCGCTGGCTTTCCTGCAGGGCGTCGAAGGAAATATGGCCGTTGACGGATCCTACGCCGTGTCCCGCGACAGCCGCCTCAATGGTCGCCGGGCCGCCGGACCGCTCGGCGCCGGTGATCAGGTCCAGAGCGTGAAGGCGCTGAAAAAACAAGCCGTTCTCTTTCGTTTTTGCGACCACATACAAAATGTTGCGGGGCAGGTCGATGACCGGAGTCCCCGTAATGCCGACCTCCGGAACCAGGTCGCCGCAATTGATGTCGGCATTGCTGTCGACGGTCGTAATGCCCTGCGCGGGATTGATGAAGCTGACCTTCCAGAGCGGGTTGGCGCTGGCGCCCTTGTTGCCATCGGCGTCGAATGCGTAAACGCTGTCATGCTCGGTGGCGACATACACCACGTTGTGGGTCGCGCCGCCGATCTTGAGTCCGGAAACGTAGAGCGGCTGAGCGTAGACGTAGCCATCCACGGCCTGCGAAAAAAGCTTCCCGAATTGAGAAGTGTTCACCGTGCCGGGAGTGAGCAGACTCTCGCTCAGGTTCTGGCCGGTCCGTGAATTGTCGTTGTGATAGGTCGTCACGTTGACGCCCGTCTGCGCGAAAACCGGCGCAAGGAAACAGCAAAGCCCGAGCGAGAGTGAGTTGGTCATGGAATGTGTGATGGTACCGCCGATTTCCGATCCCGGTCAAGCCCTGTGGGTCGAACCCGGGCGGGTCCGGTGCATGTGAATAATCATGGTGAAACATACACATCCATGCGGACCAAGCGCGAGGCTGTCGACCTCGGCTTGCGAACCCTGCTGCGCCTGAGCAAGCAGGGGGAGATCCGCCGCCTGCGCGGCAAACTCGACTGGCAGGGCGATCTGGACGCCCTGCGGCGCGGCCGTTGACTCTCGTCGATTCCAGCGTCTGGATCGATTACTTCCAGGGCGCGATCACCCCGCAGACAGAAAAACTCGACGGTCTGCTCGGCCGCGAGCCCTTAGCGATCGGCGACTTGATTCTGGCGGAGATCCTGCAAGGTATCACGCGGGACCGCCACTTCGAGACCGCCAGGAAACGGCTGACGTCGTTGAGCATCGTGGAGTTGGGCGGAGCCAGGATCGCGACTCATGCCGCCAGCAACTTCCGTGCGCTGCGCAAACTCGGCGTAACGGTCCGAAAGAGGATCGATCCGATCGTCGCGACCCGATGTATGAATAGCGGCTACGACCTGCTGCACAACGACAAAGACTTCGATCCGTTCGTGAAACACCTCGGTCTCCGCTCCGTGATCCCGGAGCGCCGATAGCATCCACTGGAACTCGAGAGGTCCGTGGGGCACCCCGGCGGGTTTGGTTGCGGCTCGGCGGCCATCGCGGCTGCGAATCCTGCTCCTGACCTCGCCCCATCCGGCCCCGGATGCCGGGTTCTTGATCAGGGTCGCCTTTCTTCTCGCCAACTCTTGTCTTTGCCAGTCTTGAACAGGCACGACGTCCGGCGTCGCCGCAAGGTCGTCCCTCAGGTCCTGGACCTGTTGCAGTTTCTCCGGTTCGCTCAGATCGAATATCGATGGCGTCGTTGGATTCATGCGAACCTCCACGGTCGATTGTCCCAGGTCAGCCGGGGTGCGCAACTCGCCGGCGACCCCTTTCGACTTCTACTCCTGCTTCATCAGCTACTCAAGCCCCGGCCAATCCTTCGCCGAACGCCTTCATTCCGACCTGCAAGCCAAGAACCTCCGCGTCTGGTTCGCACCGGAATCGGCGACCGCTTCCAGGAGCGAATCGAGGAATCGATTCGCCTCTACGACAAGGTCATGATCGTACTCTCGGAACACTCGTGGCCAGCCCCTGGGTCGAGCGCGAAGTCAATCGGCGCGCGAACGCGAGGACCGCGAAAACCGGACGGTCTTCTTTCCGATCCGCATCGGCGATGCCGTAATGGGCGCTCCGCAACCCTGGGCGGCGGACATCCGCCGGCAGTGACACATCGGCGATTTCCGCCGCTGGAAAAGACCACGACGCGTACACGAAGTCCGTCGACTGCCTTCTCCGCGACCTGAAGCAAGAGCATATTGCACCGCGCCCCGAAACCCCCTGAGGCCCACCGCCGCGTTGGGTGCCGGCGGAAACGGAAACACCACAAAAAACGGCGATTTCCACCTCCGCCCAAAACCCCGGTGACACATGTCCATTTCCGTCTAAATACTTGATTCTAAACCAAGTCCATCCAGCCCAAACCCGAAACCCGAGTCACCATGTGATATGTAGGGAATGGGGAGACCCATTGATCATGGAAAACGAAACAATCCCGTCCACCCTCGAGGCCGAGCACGAGGCCCTCCGCGCCGGACTCCTCGAAGTCCACCAGCCCCGCAGCGCCCACCAGCAGGTCCTGGTCGACGTGTTCATCGACGCCGTCTGGGATCTCAAGGCCGCCCGCCGTGTCGACCGCGAGTTCTGGTTCCAAGCCGGCAGCCACTACGCCCCCGGCGCCGCCGGCATCGCCGAGGCCCAGTTCAAGGAAAAGGAGGGCCGTTTCCGCATCCACCTCCGCCACCTCGCCATGGCCGAGCGCTCTTACTATCGCGCCCTCGACGCCCTGAAAGCCCTCCACCGCCACCAACCCCGCGCCCTCCCGGCCGCCGGAGAAACCTCCCAGCCGCAGCCACCCGCCGCCCCGCGGAGCGAACAGCCCCAGTTGCGCTATCCTGTAAATATTAGCCACTCGGGGCGACGTAGCCAAGTGGTAAGGCAGAGGTCTGCAAAACCTTTATTCAGCGGTTCGAATCCGCTCGTCGCCTCCAACCCTCAGCCTCCCGATTGCGCGGCCGCCGCCAGTTCCAGCGTCAACCTCTCGGTGTCCCTCGGCGCAAACCGCAGCCCCGAGACAATCAGCAGCGCCGCCGCCACCCAGTACAGCGAAGCCGCCGACGCGATCGCGACGCTCAACCCCACCCGCTCCGACCACCACCCCACCAGCACCGGAGCGATGCCGCCCGCCAGCCACCCCATCGAATTCATGACCCCGGTCGCCGTGCCCCGCACTTCCGGCCGGATCACGTCGAACAGGGACGCGAAGATGTTCGCTTCGTACAATTCCTTGAACAAACCCCAAACCACCAACCCTGCGATCAGCCACCCCATGCTCCCGGTCAGCGCGCACAACACCGCAAACGGAGCCTCGCACAGTACTCCGGCGGCCTGCACCAGAATCCGCCCGCCCGGCCATCGCCGCCGCAGCGAATCCGCCATTCAGCCCCCGGCCACTGACCCGATCAGGCTCGCCGTCTGGATATACAAAGTCGCGGTGAGCCCCGCCATGGCCGGGTTCAGGTGAAATTTCTCGTACAGAAACGTCGGCATCCACGTGAACAGCACCATCGCCATGAAATTCTGGCACAGGAACGCGGCCATCGGCAGCCGCGCCGTCGGCCGTCCCAAAATCACGCGGGCGAATTCGGCGAAAGGCATGCGCACGTGCTTGTGCGGAACTTCGCCCGCCGCCAGATCCGCAAGATCGGCGGCGCCGCGTTCGGGCTCCTTCAAAAAGCGCTGCAGCGCCAGTCCCAGCAAAACTCCGCAGCCGCCGAAAATCACGAATGCCGCCCGCCAGCCGAAATGTTCCGCGATCAGTGCCGCGAAAATCCGCCCGCGATGACGCCCGCGTACACGCTCGTCTGGTGCGCGCCCATCGCGCGGGACCGCGTCGCCTTACCGTGGTAATCGCTGATCATCGACATCGACGCCGGAAAGTACGCGCTCTCGCCGAGCCCCTCCGCCGCGCGAAACAAAATCAGGTGCGTAAAGTTGCGCGACAGCGCCGTCGCCATGCAGATCGCGCTCCAGGTCTGCAGCCCCGCCAGGATCGCCGACTTCCGCCGCACCCGGTCGACGATATTGCCGGCCAGCGGCGCGGCGATCCCATACACCCAGGCGAACGACGATCCCAGAAGCCCGAGTTGAACGTGGCTCAGGTGGAAATCCTTCGCCAGCATCGAGAACACCGCGTAGATGGCCTGGCGGTCGACGTAGTTGAAAAACGCATCCACCACAACATCGCCACGACGTACCACTTATATATAGTGCTCGGCCATACTCCCCACCCAAGCCCGGAACTCGGCGATCGCCGCCTTCCTCGACTCCGCCACCGGCTGATGCAGCGGGCCGTTCGGAATCCCGCGGATCTCCAACCCGATGCGGGCGCCCCACGGGATCGGCATCCGAACCAGCTTTCCGATCAACTCGTCCAACACCCGCTGTTGCGCCGCGGCCTCGGCCATCTCGCCGCGACGGAAAGCGCGGTAGATGGAGCCCACCAACTCCGGCGCGAAGCCGGCGATGCCCGAAATCACGCCGTCCCAACCCGCGTTCAGCGCCGGCAGCAGCAGGCTGTCGTCGCCCACCATCACGGATGCGGGACAGCGGCGCAGCGGCTCCAGGTGGGTCTCGTCGCCGCTCGAATCCTTCAGACCCACCAGGTTCGGAATCGATTCGACCAGGTGCGACATCGTCTCCACCGTGAGCCCGGCGGTGAACGCTGGCAGGTTATACAACAGGCAGGGGAGCGAAACCGACTCGCATACCCGCGCGCAGAACGCCTTCAGATCGTCCTGGCTGTAATTGAAAAAGTAGGGCATCGGAACCAACAGATAATCGGCCCCATCGTCGGCCGCGCAACGCGCCAACTGAAGCGTCGTATGGATGGACGAGGTCCCGACCGAGGCAATGAGAATTCCCGATCCGTTGAGCCGTTTTCTCGCCTGCGCGATCGTCGCCGCGCGCTCGGCGACGGTAAAGTGAGGGTACTCGCCGGTGCCGCCCCCGGCCACCACGCCGTCCATCCCGCGCTCCATCGCAAAATCGATGACCCGGTCGAGGGTCCCCACGTCGGCTGCTCCGTCATCACGGGCCGGCGTTATCAAAGCGGCGAATACGCCGGACAGTCGCATAGCCTACAAATTACCACATTGCGGATGCTTCGTCAATAAAATTGAAACGTCGTTTCATATTTATAACACCAGGAGGTCAATAAATAACATGACGTTGTTGATAACATTACGGATTATGCTGCGTTTACAGGTTTGCCTTGCCGCTGTTGTACTTTGCGCGCTGCCGGTGAAGTCGGAATCGAACGGTCTTTCCCCTGAGCGTCTGCTTCGCATCCACGACGCAGTCCAGCGTCACATCGACGCGCACGACATATCGGGCGCTGTTACGCTGGTGGCGCGGAACGGCCGCATCGCCCATCTGCAGGCACACGGCCTCATGGATTTGGAATCCAACAAGCCGATGGAGAAGAACACGATCTTCCGTATCTTCTCGATGACCAAACCGGTCGTGGGAGTCGCGATTCTGATGCTGCTCGAAGAGGGCAAAGTCCGCCTGAACGATCCGGTCGCGAACTTCATCCCCGAGTTCAAGGGAATCAAAGTGGCGGTAGCCCAGGAGGGCCCGCCCCCGCCGAGGTTTTACACCATTCCGGCCGCGCGCGAAATCACGATCCAGGATCTGTTGACCCACGTGTCGGGACTGGGTAGCGGTCCGGCCAGCGCCGCGGAGACGCCGCGCATCGCCAGGAAAGACGGCGACACCCTGGCCGATTACGTCCCGCGCTTGGCCACGACGCCGCTCGATTTCCAACCCGGCTCGCGTTGGACCTACAGTCCCGGCGCGGCGTTCGATACGTTGGGCCGCATCGTCGAGATCGCCTCCGGACAGCCCTTCGATCAATTCCTGCGCGAGCGAATCTTCACGCCCCTCGGCATGAAGGAGATTTTTTTTCACCCGGGCGACGAACGCTGGCCGCGGGTGGTGACGGCCTATCACCGCGCCGACGGCGCGCTGAAGAAAACGGAGAACTCGAACCGCCTCGCAAGCAAAACGTACTTCTCGGGCGCCGGCGGCCTGATGTCCACCGCGGAGGACTACGCGCAGTTTGCGATGATGCTCGCCGGGGGCGGACAACTTAATGGTAAGCGCCTGCTGAGCCCCAAGACAGTGGAGCTGATGTCGTCCGTCTTCGTGCCAGACACTCTGACCGGGAGGCAGCCCGGCCGGAGCTGGGGACTGAGCGTGGAGGTAGTGACCGATCCGATCGCGGCCGGCCACCGCGTTTCACCGGGCGCCTTCGGATGGGACGGCGCGTACGGAACGCACTTCTGGGTGGACCCGAAAGAAAAGATCGCGGGCATTCTCATGATCCAGACCGACAATTCCAACCGGCAACTGGATCGCGATTTCGAGAACGCGGTGATGCAGGCGATCGTCAAATGAAGATCTCCAGCATCGAGTGTCACGTTCTGCTGGACCCGGGCTGCGACATCGGCGCCACCAGTTCGGCGCAGGACGACATCGTGGTGGAGATTCACACCGACGAAGGCCTCACCGGCATCGGCGAAACAGATGTGAACCCCTGGATCGCGGCGGCCTGCATCGAGGCGCCGGGCACGCACACGATGGGGCTCGGATTGAAAGAAATGTTGATCGGCGCCGATCCCCTGGACGTGGAAGCGCTGTGGGAGCGCATGTACGTCGGCACCGCGATGAACGGCCGGCGGGGCGCGGTGATTCACGCGATCGGCGCGCTCGACATGGCGCTGCACGACCTGCGCGCGAAGGCGGCCGGCAAGCCCTGCTACGAGTTTCTCGGCGGGGCGGCGCGCGATTCGATCATTCCGTACGCGTCCCTGCAGCCCGAGGTGGGATCGTTCGAGGAGTATCGCGAGTCGCTGGTCGCCTGGGCGCGCAAGGCGCGCGCGCTGGGATTCAAAGCGGCGAAGGCGGAGGTGACGCCGTGCGGGCCGTACGCCCACAAGGGACTGCGCGCCACCCACCATCAGATGACCGGAGTGATTCGCGACGTGCGCGACGCGGTGGGCATGGACTTCACGCTGATGGTCGACGTGCAGTACGCGTTTCCCGACGCCGACACGTGCCTCTCGGCAATTCGCGAGTGGCGCGAATTCGATTTGTTCTTCGTCGAGACGCCGCTGCCCTCGGACGACCTGGCCGGCTACTACCGCGTGGCCACCGAGCAACCGATTCCCATCGCCGCGGGCGAATGGCTGGCGACACGTTTCGAGTTCCTGGACTTGATGGATCGCGGGAAGGTGCAGGTGGCGCAACCGGACATCGGTCGCGTCGGCGGACTCACCGAGGCCAAGCGCGTGTGCGACCTGGCGAAGATCCGCGGCCTCACAATTGTTCCTCACTTGTGGAAGACGGCGATCTCCATCGCGGCGGCCGCGCATCTAGCCGCCGCGACGCCGCATTGCGCGTTCATCGAATTCCTGCCGGCGGAATTGTGCGAATCCGGATTGCGCAAAGAGCTGGCAACGGCCAATCTGGAAATGAAAGACGGCAAGCTGTCGCTGCCCGCGGGTCCGGGGCTCGGCGTCACGTTGAATCGCGAGGCGATGGCGCGCTTCGAGGAAGAAGCGTCGCGGCGCTGGGCTACAAATCGATCCTTCTCAGGATCCGCGAAGCCAGCATGAGCGGCACCGGTCGACGGGGTTGCCGCACGCTCGCGCAGCCCGAACGCGAGGCCGATCACAGCCAGATCGCCGACCGACAGAAACATCGCTGCCGGCACGAAGGGAAGCGCACCCAAGCCGACGAACCGGAGGAATCCCTCGGATCCGATCTGAACGAGAATTACCAGCGCGGCCTACATTGCGCCAAACAGACCGAGCAGGCGTCCGTACAGAATCTCGCGGCGGCTCACCGGCGGCGCCCGCGGTCACCGTGCCGAAATACGAAATCGCCAGCGACAGCGCGCCGAACACGCTGCTGAAAACGAGAATCCACCGGCTGCGCAAACTGATGATGAGTTCCTGCGCCGCGGACCGTGCGGCGTTCCGCGGTTTCGGGATTGTTGCGCCGATGATGTGGATCGGCGACAGGTTGATGATGAAGTTGTTCGTCGTAAACTCGTTGCCCTCCGCGCTGGAGAACATTTCGACAGCGATATCGTTGCCGAAAATCAAGTTGCCGGAGCCCGTGCCGCGCAGCAGCTTGGCTCCCCGAGAGGAACCCTATGGGCTTCTGTTTTCAAAGACCGGACATGGATTCCAAGTCCTTGAAGCATGGATTGCTGCAACTCGCTCCTGGCCTGACGCCCACCGCGGTGCTGGAGAAACTGGCGACCATTCATAATGATCGACGTGGGCCGCGCATCACGGCCAGTCCAGCTCTCTCCTAAACCCCGCCGCCCGTGCAACCCGGCTCGGTTATGCCATGAAAGACGACTTTTTGCCAATAGCGCGTGAGAAATGCGGGTTAGAACGGAGCTAGCGGCGGGCCCAGTAGCGGTCGCGGGCTTCCACGATCAGCCCCTTCTTCGCGACGCTCAGTTGGATTTTGCGGAACTCCGAGACGCGCACCGGCTCGTCGGACACGTAGCCGACACTGTACTGGTTGCGCAACTCCTCCTGGAGCTGGTTGAACGCTTCGTCGATGGGGTGCTTCTTGGAGACTTCGAAAAAGCTGCCGCCGGTTTCGCGCGACATACGCATGAGGGCTTTGCGGCCCTCGCCGCTCATACCGCCTCCGAAAGGCACGCTGTAGTAAGACGCATCGGAGAACAGGATGCTGTAAACGATCGTGTCGGCGCGCTGGGCCGCTTCGATGGAGGAGGAGAGGCTGGTTTCGCTGCCGGTGTCCACGCCGTCGGACAGGACGATCAGCCCCTTACGTCCGGTCTGCCGCTGCATGATTTCCCGGGAAGCCTTCTCGACGGCGTCGAAGAGCAGCGTTCCGCCTCCGTACTGGGCCTGCAACTCGCGCCGGGACGGCGTGTCGATGTAGGGCAGGGTTTCGTCGAGACTCTTGCGGGAGGAGGTCAGCGGCTGGCGGAGGTAGACGCCCATGTCGAATTGCATGAGAAAGACCTTGTCCTTGTTCTCGCGAAGGACCTGGTCGAGGAAGCGGAAGCACGCGCCCCGCTCGGCGTCGAGCACCCGTTCCTGGCTCATGCTGGTGTCGATCATCAGTCCGAGGATCAACGGGAGGTCCGTCTGGCGGGCGAAGTAGCGGATGGTCTGGGGACGTCCATTCTCGGCGACCGAGAAATCGTTCTTCTCCAGGTCGCGGATAAACTGCCCGCGTTTGTCGCGGACGGTGGCGAGCACGTTCACGACTTTCACTTCGGTCTTGAAAACGGCATCATCCTGCGCCGGGAGCAGGGCAGCTGCACAGAAGAAAAGGCGGCGGGAGCGCGAAGTCAATCACCCTATTGTAGTTTGAGGAGATTCAGGCGGCGAGATTTCGCTGAATTTTCGCCCGGGGGGGGTGCGCCGCCCCACTTTGATAATGTCTCCTTGTGCCCTCGTTAGAAATGTCCCCTAATCTGAAGACCTCCGGAGGAGGTCTGGGTGAGAAGGACATGGGTAGTCTTCCGCCGTAGCCGCCGCGTAGGGTTGGAAATTCGATTGTGCTCATCCCACCGGGCCAAGCCGAGCCGGGTGGAGATTGGACGGGCGGCTGGAGATCCGGTACCGCGGACAGAAGGTGGCTTGGGAAGAACTGGCGGGGGCGCGCGGACCGGACCAGCCGTCAAACGAAGGGGACACTTCTAACGAGGGAATATAGGGGACATTTCTAACGAGGCTTACCACCATGCGCATTGAGATGCCCCATCCGGGGCGGGTTGGGACTATATTGTGATCCGGGCCGCCTCTCGATTCTTCGGCCGAAGTGCCGCAGGATGCAACTCTCGTGCAGAATTTCTGGACACGGGGCGAAGTTATTGGACATGTTCCGCGTTAAGCCGTAAAAACCAGTAATGTGAACGAAATGACACGAAAATCCCTTGACTTACAATTGACAACAGTCTTAAACTGGGGGTCCGGCATATTTGTACTGGGTTTGGGAACTGGGGAAACTATTCATGCGCACGTTGACGGTCACGACTTTGTCCGCTCTGCTGCTCTCCTTCGGTGGTGCATCGCTCGAAGGCGGCACGATAGACGTCACGTCCGATTGTCTCGGCCCGTGCACGTCGATTACGTATTCCGGCGCGCCCGGGGCAACTTCCTCCGGGACCTCTGTACCGCTGATCGTTAACGGAGTCTGGACGAGCATGGCGGCCCAGGGTTTGTCGGGGCAATGGATCAGCTACGCACAGACCGGGTTGACCGGGACGGGTCCTGCGGCCGGACAGCTTGTTACTTTCACGGTGAACTACAGCATCAGTCCGCTTTTCAATATCAGCGGCGTGACTCTGAATGTGCTGGCGGACGATTTTACGCAGATGACCGCAAGCCCGCAGAACTTCGGACCCCTGCCCCTCGTCTGGGACCCTCTCTACATTCCGGGCGTTAAGTGTTCTGAGAATCCGCCGGGATGTATTCCGACAACGCTGTATACCTACACCCTCGACGCCAGCCAACGCACCATGTTTGGGAGCGATAACCAATTAACCTTCACGGTTATCCAACTGGTGGACAGCACTCCGTTTGGCTTGGCTTTTGACATGAAAGTGACCGGATCCTTCCCCGGCGGCGTTCCCGAACCCGGCACGTTGAGCCTACTGGCTCTCGGGCTGGCGGCGGGTTCGACGGTTGCGTGGCGGCGACGCCGGCGGCTCTAAGCCGCTACTCTGCGGCGCGCGCGGCTTTTTGCGCGGCTTCTATGCGGGCTTGGGCGCGAAGCACGGCGGCTAGCGCGCTCGCTGGGTCTGCGCCTTCACTCACGTTGATCAGTTCCGATTCCCTCGCCTGAAGCGCGCGTTCGGCGCGCGTTACGTCGATCTCCGAGCCATACTCGGCCACATCCGCCAGAACCCGGACGTGATTATCCAGAACTTCCACATAGCCGCCGTGCACCGCCAGGCAGTACTTTCCTCCGCCTGGGGAGGCGAACGTCAGCACGCCGATGCCGAGCTCTCCGATCAGCGGGGCGTGGTCCGGCAGAATCCCGAGGTAACCCTGCTTGCCGGGAATCTGGGCACGCAGCGCCTGCCCCCGAACGAGTGAACGCTCGGGAGTGGCGATCTCGATCTCGAATGTTTCGGCCATGGGTTAAGCCTTGCGCATCTGTTCGGCGCGCTCGACAACGTCCTCGATGGATCCCTGCATGTAGAACGCCTGCTCCGGAATGTCGTCGTGCTTGCCGGCGACCACCTCCTGGAAGCTGCGGACGGTGTCCTTGAGGGTGACGTACTTGCCCTTAATCCCGGTGAACTGCTCGGCTACAAAGAAGGGCTGGGAGAGGAAGCGCTGGATCCTGCGCGCCCGCCCGACGATGAGTTTGTCCTCTTCGGGCAGTTCGTCGATGCCGAGAATCGCGATGATGTCCTGCAGATCCCGGTAGCGCTGCAGGATTTGTTTCACCGATTGCGCGACGCTGTAGTGCTCGTCGCCGATGACGCGTGGATCGAGAATGCGCGAGGTGGAGGCCAGCGGATCGACGGCGGGATAGATGCCCAGCGAAGCGATGTCGCGCGAGAGGTTAGTGGTGGCGTCGAGGTGCGCGAACGCGGTGGCGGGAGCCGGATCGGTGTAGTCGTCGGCGGGGACATAGATGGCCTGCACCGACGTGATCGATCCTTTCTTGGTGGAGGTGATGCGCTCCTGCAACTCGCCCATTTCGGTGGCCAGGTTCGGCTGATAGCCGACCGCGGAGGGCATGCGGCCGAGCAGCGCCGATACTTCGGAGCCGGCTTGCGTGAAGCGGAAAATATTGTCGATGAAGAGGAGCACGTCCTGCCCTTCTTCATCGCGGAAGTATTCGGCTACGGTGAGGCCGGTGAGACCGACGCGGAGGCGCGCCCCGGGAGGCTCGGTCATCTGGCCGTAGATGAGCGCGACCTTGGACTTGGTCCAGTCGGACGGGTCGACAATGCCGGATTCCTGCATTTCCAGCCACAGGTCGTTGCCCTCGCGCGTACGCTCTCCGACGCCGGCGAACACGGAAACGCCGCCGTGTTTCATAGCGATGTTGTTGATCAGTTCCATGATGACGACGGTCTTGCCGACGCCGGCGCCGCCGAATAATCCGATCTTGCCGCCGCGGAGGTAAGGCTCGAGCAGATCGACGACCTTGATCCCGGTCTCGAACATCTGCTGCGAGGTGGACTGCTCATCGAACAGGGGCGCCTGCCGGTGAATCGGCATGCGCTTCACACCATTCACCGGACCGCGCTCATCGACGGGCTCGCCGATGACGTTCATCACGCGGCCGAGCGTTTGCGGGCCGACGGGGACGGTGACGGGCATGCCGTAGCTGACGGCCTTCATGCCGCGGACCATGCCGTCGGTGGGCTGCAGCGCGATGGTGCGGACGCGGCTCTCGCCGATGTGCTGGGCGACCTCGCACGTCACCCGGATGGGCGATGGACCCTCGAAGCCCTCGCTGGTGATGTGGATAGCGGTATTGATGGGAGGGATCTGCCCCTCGGGAAATTGAATGTCGACGGCCGGGCCGGCGACCTGAATGACTCTGCCGATGACTTCGGTGGCGGACGTTGCCATAGTTGTTTACTCCAGAGCGGCTGCGCCGCTCACGATTTCGATGATTTCCTTGGTGATGCTGGCTTGGCGCACCCGGTTCAGCGTCATCGTGTATTTCTCGATGACGTCGGCGGCGTTACTGGACGCGGCATCCATGGCGCGCATGCGGCAGGCGTGCTCCGAAGCGGAGGATTCGAGCATCGCCTGGTACACGCTCGATTCGACGTAGCGCGGCAGGAGCGACTCGAGCAGTTGCGCCGGCGGCTCCTCGTAGATATAGTCGATCCGCTCGTCAATGAGTGGAACCTCGACGGGCAGAAGCCGCGTGGTGGCGACGATCTGGCTGGCGATGCTTTTGAATTCGTTGCCGATGAGATAGACCGCGTCGACTTCCGCGGCTTCGAATCGCCCGATGGCCTTGCGGGCGATGGCGAGCGCCTCGTCGAGTTTCACGGTGCGGAGGAAGAGCGTGCTGTATTCGCCGGCCACATTCGGCCAGCGCTTGCGGAAGAAATCGCGGCCTTTGCGGCCCATCAGCTCCAACTCGACATGCGCGCCCGGATGGTCGGCGATGAACTTTTGCACGGTCTTGACGACCGAGGAGTTGAACGCGCCCGCGAGACCGCGGTCGCCGGTCAACACGAGAATGAGAATGCGGTTTTCGGCGCGTTGGGCGAGCAGCGGGTTGGAAGCGGCCGCCTCATCGTCGCGGGCCGCGGCGGCCACGTTTTGCAGGATGCGGCTCAGAAGTTTCGCATAGGGACGCGCCGACATTACCATGTCCTGCGCGCGGCGGAGGCGGGCCGTCGAGACCATCTTCATGGCCTTGGTGATCTGCTGCGTGTTTTTGACGGACCGGATGCGCCGGCGAAGATCGATCAGGCTCGGCATGGCTTACGCCTTCATGTGCTCGGCGGAAAACTGTTTCTTGAGTTCGTCGAGGACTTTCACGATTTGAAGTTTGAGAGCGTCGTCGATCTGCTTCTTCTCGCGCAGGGATTGAAGCAGGTCGGGATGGCCGTTTTCGACAAAGCGGTATAGCTCCTCTTCGAACTTGCGGCACAACTCCACCGGGATGTCGTCGAGATAAGAATTGACGCCGGCGAAGATGATGAGCACCTGCTTTTCGACCGGCACCGGCTGGTACTGGCCCTGCTTGAGAATCTCGACCATGCGCCGGCCACGCGCCAACTGCGCCTGGGACGCCTTGTCGAGATCGGAGCCGAACTGCGCGAACGCGGCCAGCGCGCGATACTGCGCGAGGTCCAGGCGAAGCGAGCCGGCTACCTGCCGCATGGCCTTGATCTGGGCGTTTCCGCCCACGCGGCTCACGGAGATGCCGACGTCCACCGCGGGGCGCACGTCGGAGTTGAACAAGTCAGACTGCAGATAAATCTGTCCGTCGGTGATGGAGATGACGTTGGTCGGAATGTACGCCGAGACGTCGCCGGCCTGCGTTTCGATGAACGGCAGCGCGGTGAGCGAGCCTCCGCCCTTCGCGTCGTTCAGTTTCGCGGCGCGCTCCAGTAGACGGCTATGGAGGTAGAACACGTCGCCGGGGAAGGCTTCGCGGCCGGGCGGGCGGCGGAGGAGCAGCGAGATTTCGCGGTAGGCGGCGGCGTGCTTTGAGAGATCGTCATAGACGCACAGCGCGTGGCCGCCCTTGTCGCGGAAATACTCGCCCATGGCGCAACCGGAATACGGCGCGATGTACTGCATGGGCGCGGGATCCGACGCGGTCGCGGCGACCACGATGGAATACTCCATCGCGCCGAAATCCTCCAGTGTCTTGACGAAGTTGGCGACGGTGGAGCGCTTCTGGCCGATGGCGACATAGATGCAGATCATGTCGCCGCCCTTCTGGTTGATGATGGTGTCCAGGGCGATGGCGGTCTTGCCGGTCTGGCGGTCGCCGATGATCAGCTCGCGCTGACCGCGCCCGATGGGGATCATCGAGTCGATGGCTTTGATTCCGGTTTGCACCGGCTGCTTCACGGGCTGGCGATCGATGACGCCGGGAGCAATGCGTTCAATCGCGAAGTACTCGGTGGCGACGATGGGCCCCTTGCCGTCGATGGGATTGCCAAGCGCGTCCACCACCCGGCCGATCAGGGCTTCGCCCACCGGCACGGACATGATGCGACCGGTGCGCTTGACCTCGTCGCCTTCCTTCAATTCCGTGTAGTCGCCGAGGAGCACCGCGCCAACCTGGTCTTCCTCCAGGTTCAGGGCGATGCCCGAAACGCCGTGCGGGAATTCAATCAGTTCGCCGGCCATGACGCGTTCCAGGCCGTAGATGCGCGCGATTCCGTCGCCGACCGAGATGATGGAACCAGTCTCGGAGACGTTGACCGCCTGCCCGTAATTTTCGATTTCGCTGCGGAGTACCCGCGTGATTTCGTCTGCTCGAATCTGAGCCATATTCTTCCCTTGGTTGGGGTTCCTTTTACGATTCCGTCACGAGGCGGTGGCGCAAGGCGTCCAACTGGCCGCGCACGCTGCCGTCGTAAACCGTGGATCCGATGCGCGCGACGGCGCCACCGATCAGCGCGGGATCCACCGAGTATTCCATTCTTATCTGCTTGCCCGTGAGCTCTGCCAGCTTGGCCTGGAGCGCGTTCCGCTGGGGGTCCGGCAGCGCCGCGGCCGATGTGACGCCGGCGCGCAGGAAGCCGAGCCGCTCGTCCAGCGCGTTCTGATATGCCTCGCGAATCCCGGCGATCTGACCGATACGGCGGTGATCGACGAGAACGTAACAGAAGTTGCGAACCTGGGGGTCCAAACCGAGACTGGGCGCGAGCTTCGCGATGACTGCGCGCTTGCGGGAATTCGGGACGGCGGGAGAGAGCAGCGCGTGCCGCAACTCAGCGGACTCGCCGACCAAACTTTCCACCGACTGCAATTGCGCGGCAACGCGGTTCGGATCCAAGCCGTAGCGGGGATCGAAAACCACGTCGAGCAGCGCCCGGGCATAACGGCTGGAAACAACGGTGATCATCAGTTGCGGCCCTCCTTGACGCCCAGGCCGCCGACAAAACGATCGACCAGGTTGTTCTGCGTTTCGCCGGTTATCCGCAAGCGGATGCGCTGCTCGGCCAGATCGATGGCCAGCGACGCGGAGTACGCTTTCAGTTCCTGGGTGGCGTGCTTGGCGGCCGCGGAAATATCCTGCTCCGCCGAGTGCTGCACGCGAGCGATTTGCTGGGCTGTTTCCTGGCGGATGCGCTCGCCTTCGTGCGCCATGTGCTCTTTCGCGCCGCGCCGCAGTTGCTCAATTTCGTCGCCCAGAGTCGCCATGCGGCGATCCATCTCGGCGGCGCGCTGCTCGGCCTCGTCGCGCTGCCGCGTCGCTTCGCGGATGTCGCGCTGGATGTCCGCGCTGCGTCCCTGGAAAAACGCCGGCGCTTTTTTCCCGATCAGGTAGCCGAGAACGCCCACCAGGATGGCGAAGTTGATCCACTTCCACTTCAGCATCGGGTCCGGCTCGGCCGCGCCGCCCTCCTGCGCGAAGGCGAGGCAGGCGCTCATGGCCAGCAGCAGAATTGCGCGCCTCATGCGGCCGCCTTGCCGAGCAGGATCCGCGCGATTTCGTCGGCCAGGCCCGAGCTCGTTTCGGTGACGATTTGCCGGGCGGCGGCGGTCTCCCGCGCGAGGCTCGCTTTTGCGGCGGCGACGGCTTGGGCGGCGCTCTCTTTGGCGGTGCCAATCTGGCCCGCCTGGTCTTCCAGCCACTGTTTGCGCTGGTGTTCCTGCTCCTTATACAACTCGGCGCGGGCATCGACCAGGGCCCTGTCGAATTCGGCGGCGCGTTGGCCGGCGGTTTTCAGGCTCTCCGCCGCGCTTCGGCGGGCTCCCGCGGTTGCCTCGTCGCGCTGTTTCAGCACTTTGGCAAGCGGATGGAACAGCATCGCTTTGAGATACCAGTGCAGCAGCAGTACGATAATAATGGTCGGGATCGCTCTTAACAGAATCCCGGCCAGCGCGTCTAACGTCTTTTCCATTGGTAACTGGGGTTGAGGGGGCTGCCTGCCCGGACCCCTTAAATTATCACATAGCGGGCCTTCCCGCCAGGGGTCATGTTGCGGGTGGAGAAGGCTTTAGGTTACGATAAAGGCTGGAAATTTTCGGCAAGGATTGGGATTCAGAGTAGATGGCTAACACGATTTCCTCACTCAAGAGGATGCGCATGACCGAGCGCAAAACGGCGGTCAACCGGATGCGCCGGACGCGCTTGAAGCACCAGATCCGAGAGATGCGGCGAGCGCTCGAAGCAAAGGATGCCGGCGCGGCCAAGACGGTCCTCGGCGATACCTATTCGCTGGTGGATCGCGCGGCGAAGTGGGGCATTCTGAAGAAGAACACGGCGGCGCGGTATAAGAGCCGGTTGACGACTCGGTTGAAGGCGATGACGGCTTCCGCTTAGGTTCATTTGGTCACCCGTCTCTTTGGACAACCGGGCCACTGCGTTTGACTCTTGGGTGGTGGATTGTGTCGTGGCGATCGAGCCGAGGTTCAGCGCCTCTGGGCGGGCTACTCAAGCATACGAACAGCAAAAATACTGGCAGGAAGAGCTC
>JANXRE010000094.1 GCA_025353165.1 Acidobacteriota bacterium
TCGCTCAAATCGGCGTCGAACTGGGAGAACGCGCCGAGGGCGGTGAAGGACTTCGACTCGGCCTGGAAGTCGAATCCGCGCGGGCAGAGATCGCCACCCTCGCGGGCCGGCTTGAACGCCAGTATCCCGAGACGAACAAAGGCGTCGGCGCGGAGGTCGAAAGCTACAACGACTACTTCACCAACAGCGACACGCGGCTGGTGTATCTCGTGTTGCTCGGAGCCGTGGGCTTCGTCCTTCTCATCGCATGCGCCAATGTCGCCAATCTGCTGCTGGCCCGCGCGGGTATCCGGGCGCGGGAAATCTCCGTCCGCAACGCGCTCGGCGCGGGACGGTGGCGCGTCATTCGCCAGCTCCTCGTCGAGAGTCTCATGTTGTCCGCTGCCGGCGGGCTGCTCGGCTCCATCGCGGGAGTGTGGGGCGTGCGGATATTTGTCGACACGCTCATCACGGAGGATACCCCCGCGTTTCTCAGCTTCGCCATGGATTACCGCGTGCTCGCCTACCTCGCAGCCGTCACTGTCGCGACCGGGATTCTGTTCGGACTAGCGCCCGCCCTAAGCCTTTCGAAGCTCGACTTCAACGCCATCCTCAAAGCCGGTGGCCACGGTTCGAGCATGGGCTCCCGCGCGCGCCGCTTCTCGAGCCTGCTCGTCATCGGCGAAGTGGCCCTCGCCTTCGTGCTGCTGGTAGGGGCGGGTCTGATGGTCCGGAGCTTTCTGAACATGGCCCATACGCCGATGGGCGTCCGGACCGATCACCTGATGAGCATGGACATCACGCTGCGCGCCGGACGGTATCCCAATCCGGCCTCCCAGGTCTCTTTCCACCGGCAATTGAAGACCCGCCTCGAGTCGCTGCCCGGCGTCAAGACCGTCGCGGCGGCGTCCAACCTGCCGGGCGACGGCTGGACGGACTTCGGCTACGAACTGGAAAGCGCGCCCGCCGTCGACCCGCGCAAGCTGCCGCGGACGGGCGGCGTCATCGTCACCCCTGGATACTTTCCGATGCTCGAAATCCGCCCGCGCGGCGGACGCGCGTTCAACGACGCCGATGGTCCCAGCGGAATCCCGGTCGCGATCGTGAACGAGAGCTTTGCCCGGATGGCTTGGCCGGACCGGGATCCCCTCGGAAGGCGGCTCCGGATAGGACGGCAGCCCTGGCTGTCGGTCGTGGGGGTTGTCCCGGACATAGTCCAGAGCGATACCAGCCAAGGCGCCCACGACCCGCTCATCTACCTTCCCTACGTGCAAATGCCCCAGCGGGAAATGGTGGTGGCCGCGCGCACGCTCGTCCCACCGGAAACCCTCGGGAACGCGTTTCGCCGCGAAGTACAGGCCCTGGACGGCGAGCTGCCGGTCACGGACGCGCGCACGCTCGATGCTCTTCTATGGGAGCGAACTCGCAGTTGGCGCGTTTACTCCAGCATGTTTTCCGTATTCGCGGCGATGGCGCTGCTGATGGCCGCGGTCGGTTTGTATGGCGTCATCGCGCAGTCGGTAAGTCAGCGCACCCGGGAGATTGGCGTTCGAATGGCGATCGGCGCTTCCAGGCCGGACATCCTGCGCATGGTGTTCGCGCAAGGGATGCGCCAGTTGATCGTCGGGCTGGCCGTGGGCTTGGCGGCATCGTTTGTCCTGACGTGGGTGCTCGCCTCGCAGCTCGTGGGCGTGAAGCCGGCCGATCCTCTCACCTTCGTGGCAGTCGCGCTGGTGCTGACCGCCGCGGGCGTGATCGGCTGCGCGCTCCCGGCCCGCCGGGCCATGAAAGTAGATCCGGTCATCGCGTTAAGGTATGAGTAACAAGCGTATTCTCACCACCACCATAGGTTCCTATCCCGTGCCGGACTGGCTGCCGGCGCTCCCGTCGGAGCAGGCGCGTCTGGACGCGACTCGAGTGGTGTTTGACATCCAGCGGCAAGCGGGAGTCGACCTGCCCACCGATGGCGAACTGTACCGTTTCGATGTCAACGACCCCGATACGAATGGCATGATCGACTATTTCGTGGGGTCGATGGGCGGAATTCGGGCCAAGCTTGCGCGAAGCGAGTCCGAAGCCTTCGCTCGCATTGAAGCGATGGCGTTTCGGCGAAAGGCCGCCGGAGTGGCGATCTCTCCCGTCGCGGAAGGCTCGCTGAACCTGCTCTCGGATTGCCGCCTGACCGCGTCCGTTTCCGGCGGACCGTTCAAGTTCACGGTGACCAGCCCGTTCATGCTCGCGCGCACGCTACTGGACCGCTGCTACGGTGGCCTGGAAGCGCTGACCATGGCCATCGCAGGCGTAATGGCCGCGCAGGTCGCCGGACTGCCGTGCGCATGTCTCCAGGTCGATGAGGCCAACCTGCCGGGCAGCCCGGAGCACTGGAGATTGGCGGCCGCTGCGATTAACACCGTTCTCGGCGGTTACAGCGGAGGTCGCAAGGCAGTGCACCTCTGCTTTGGAAATTATGGCGGTCAGACTGTCCAGAGCGGCACATGGAGCCGGCTGATCAGTTTTCTGAACGCCCTCGAAGCCGACCACGTCCTGCTCGAGTGCGCGCGCTGTCCGGAAGAGGATCTTCACGCCCTGGCGGACATCCGTCCGGAGCTTGGCCTCGGCGTGGGCGTTATCGACGTGAAGGTGAACCACATCGAGACGCCGGGCGAGGTCGCGCAACGCATCGAGCGAGCCGAACGGATACTCGGACCCGGGCGCGTGCAATGGGTGAATCCGGACTGCGGTTTCTGGATGCTGAAGCGCTCCGTAGCCGACCGCAAAATCGCGGCGCTGGTCGCTGGCCTGGAAAAATGGGGACAGACACCTTTTCCGTCCCTGTAAACTGTTTCTGAGTTCGGGGGACTCCGACGGAAAAGGCTGTCTGTCCCCATTTTTCCCGCGCGGCCTGCAATGAAGAAAGGTACGATTAGCGAAAACGAAGGCCTTTGGCTGAGCGATCCGGCCACTGGCGCGCGGATTCGCCAAGTCACTTCGCACCCGTCCATCAACCACCCGGCCTATTTCCTTCACCGCTGCTTCCTGAGCGGAGATCACCGGCTGTTCTTCACGTCCTACCGAAGCGGCCATCCCCAGTTGTTCCTGGCCGAGTACCCGGACGGCGAAATCGTTCAACTCACGGACGGTCCCGCCATTCATCCATTCTCGGCGGTACTGCATCCCGCCGGGAACCGCATTGTCTTCTCTCGCGGCGGTTCTTTCTGGCTGTTGCACCTTGGGACACTCCAGGAAGAGCTGATTGTAGAAGTATCGGGAGCGCAGTTCGGCGAACCGTCGATCAGTCCGGATGGCGAGTGGCTGGTGGCGGCATACCGGGTTGGCGGCGAACGGGGCTTGATGGCCGGCCGCCTCGGCGGCTCTCACTGGCGGCGCATCCCGTTTTCGCGCACCGTCATTCATCCGCAGTTCCATCCGCTCGAACCCGAGTGGATCGAGTTCGCCGGAGACCCGGCGCCCCGAATACATCGCGTGCGGCGCGATGGCACGGGACTGGAATGCCTGTATGAGCACGGCAACGACGAATTCGTTGTACACGAAACGTTCCTCGGACAGACCGGCGATCTGGTGTTCACGGTCTGGCCTCGCCGGCTTTGCCGTATGGACTGGACCACGCGAGAGATCCGCACCATCGCCGCGTTCAATGCCTGGCACATCGCGCCAAACCGATCGGGAACGAAGGTTCTCTGCGACACGAACCACCCGGACCGGGGCATTCACGTCATTGACGTCGCGGACGGCTCTCGCCAACTTGTATGTCTGAGTGCGTCGAGCAACCGCGGCACGCAATGGGCGCGCTCCAGTTACGCGCTGGCTGAAGATTTCGCGGCCGCCCGGAGCCAGGCCGCGACGACCCTGAGCTGGATGGAGGCCGACAACGATACGGTCTACGGGCCCCAGTGGTCGCATCCCCATCCGTCGTGGTCGAGCGACGAGAGCAGGTCGCCTTCGCCAGCGACCGCACGGGCACCGCCCAGGTGTATGTCGCAGAGGTGCGGGCTCTGTTCCCTTCCCAGACCATCTTCTGTTCTCGGTTGGAAATCTCGAGCCGGCCTGGACCTTCCAACGTTACGGAGTAGGACGTCTGGCCCGCGCCGGCCGGCGCACATCCACGGATCGGGCGTTTTGCAGCCAAATGACGATAACCGATGATCTATACTGGCGGGTTGGGATTCATTCAGTGCGTGCCGTCGCCCTCGAATCGGTCCGCTGTCGCTGTTGGGTATCAACTTGGGGTCTTCGCTTTCTGAATCCCCGCCCCACTGCATTGGCGTCGCAGCGGAGTTCAACGCCCGCGAACGCCGCATGGGTATCCGTAAGACTGAGTCGTTTCGAGAAGGCGAGCGAATTATGTTCGAATCTATCAGCTTTGGGCGTGCCTCACTGGCCGATTTAACCAGCCTCGGCGAATTCGCAGAGTGCCTTCTTTATTACAAAACTGTCCATGCAATTGTTGATCATGGGAGCTTCTCTCGGTTGGCGAAAGTCTGCGGACCTGAAACACTCCTCGGCCTG
>JANXRE010000197.1 GCA_025353165.1 Acidobacteriota bacterium
ATCCGCGAGAACGCGGAAAGTATGGCGGCTGCAGGGGGCATTGAGATCGAGTTCATTCGCAGCCGGAGCATCCGGAAGGAAGACCGGGCACAGGAACTACTGGCGAAGCGCGGCGATCATCCGGGGCTGGTCTGCATTTTCTCTGCGATGGAACCCTGTTCGACCTACAAGCCGTGGCACAACAAACAGAGCGGCAAGACGTATCTGGTGCCCAATGACGGCAAGTGCCTGCATTACTACTTCTATTTCGTGGATGAAGAACTGGGCTTCTGCCACGTTCGGGTGCCAACCTGGCTGCCCTGCCGTTTGCAGATTTGCCTGAACGGACACCACTGGCTGGCGGGGCGGTTGCGCAAAGCCGGGATCGAATACCAAATGGCCGACAACGCCTTCACGCACATCGGGGACTGGCAAAAGGCCCAGGCCATCTCCGACAACTGGGAGGCAAAGCGAATCCACGAACGCCTGAATGAGATGGCCCGGCTGTGTTGTCCTGTCTATCGCGATTTCGCCGACGGTTACCACTGGAGCGTGAATCAGTGCGAGTACGCCACCGATGTCGTCTTCCGCAAACAGGCGGACCTGCAGGCCATTTATGGAAATCTGACACGCACGGCGATTCACACGGTCAAGCCGGACAATATCGCAACGTTTCTGGGCAAGAAGCTCTCCAGGCAGTTCGAAGGCGAGATGGGCAATCGTTTCAATATCCGCATCGAAGGGACGCGGATCAAACACACCATGGGGCCGGTTTCACTCAAGCTGTACGACAAATTCGGCCTCATACTCCGGATCGAGACAACGGTCAACGATCCGGCCTTTTTCAAGCACTACCGCGAGGTAGAACATCGCGACGGCTCCCGTGGCATCCAATGGGCACCCATGCAGAAAAGCATCTATAGTCTTCCCGCCCTGCGCGAACTGCTGGCGGCTTCCAACCGGCGCTACCTGGAGTTCCTTTCGGCGATCGAAGATCCGCGTGCGGGCAGAGACAGGCTCGACAAACTATCCCAACCGGCGGAACTGGAGGGTCGGCGTTATTCCGGGTTCAACCTGTTCGACCCGGATGACGAACATCTGCTGTGCTCCATCGTTCGCGGGGAGTTCAATATCAGCGGATTGCAAAACAAAACGCTCCGCCGCCATGCGCCAAAACTCAACAGCGGTCAGATGTCACGCGCGCTGAAGCGACTGCGAACCCATGGACTTATCAAGAAGATCGGACACACGTATAAGTACTACGTCACAGCATTCGGCAAACAAGTCGTGACCACCGCTCTCAAACTCCGCGAACTCGTCATCATCCCCCAGCTTGCCATTGGCGTCGCGAGGTAACTTCGTTTTCCTGCCGGAAAACGTCAGAATATTATTGGATAGGTACTAAAGTTGTTTCAGAAACCCGCTCAATCCATCGCCGAAATGATGCGCAAACTCACGTTCAAGACCCGTCTCGTCTTCAACTATTGCGGATGACTCAAAATTCAATCACCCGGTCACCCGCCCATTGAGAACAAATTTTCCGTGGAGAAGGAACTGCTGATGGCCGCTTGCGCCTACAACCTGGTGCGCCCGGTGATGTGCTTGGCTACCATACGGAGCAAAATCGATCCACGCCAGCTCAGCTTCGCGAACGGTTGGTGGAGGGGATTTGTCGCCGTCGATCATATTCGCGGAGAAATCCGCCAGGCGCAAGTGGATGCGGAGCGGGAGCGCTAGCGCAAAGAAGCGAAATCGCCGCAAGACATAGCCGGGTTTCGCGCCCTCCCGGCCGACGCGCCCATTTCCATTACTTTTTATTTCATGTTTTCTCCAAATGAGAGGGTGGAGCGTGAATGCCGGGAGCGTTTGGTGAACTGGCCGAACCTGGACGGCGAACTGATTTCCAATCTGGATCATGGAGCCGCCGAGTGGGCTGCCACGCTTATCGGGGAGCCGCATTCGTCGCCCTCCGCCAAGCTGGTTCCGGCTTTTGCACAGTAGCTGGACCAGGGCCTGGAACAGGGGCCGAGCGATCCAGCGCGAAGTTGGACGAAGGTTCCGCTCGAGA
>JANXRE010000090.1 GCA_025353165.1 Acidobacteriota bacterium
TTCACACGCAGGAGGTCACAGGTTCGAGTCCTGTCGCGCCCACCATATAAACCACATACTCTATCCGAATTTCCCGCATGGTTTGCCGCTGCGATTGCGCCGCGATAAGTGCGCCAGGCAATGCCGAGTAGGGCCAGGACCTTTTGGCGGGTATGATCGGCCGCGATGCCGGGAGGGTATCGGCATCCATGTAGAAGTGTCCGTAGTTGGAGTGCCACTCGGCGAAAACCAGAATGTTCTCCTCCAGCGTGCCGTGCACGTCTTCGTCCTTGACGGCCGTGTACGACCAGTTGCCCTCGGACCACATCGGCGTGGTCCGCCAGTACCGCTCCATGATCAAACGTTCGTACATCAGCAGCCCGTCGATGAAGCCGTGCCGCGCCAGCGCGAAGCCCTTGCCGATCGCGACGTCCAGCGCCTGGCGGTTCAGATAGTCATCCACGCTGTGTACCTGGTCACGGTCGTCGTCGAAACAATAGGAGATGATGAGCGGCTTGATAGTGAAGACCTCCGCGTACATCTCGACAATCTGTTTGAGCACGGCGCGCTTTGCCGCCACGCCGGGCCAAGGGTAATGCGACCACATCGTGTGCCACTCGCCCCATTGTCCGTAGCCCATCGCACCCCACAGCATCACCGGGCTGCCGGGCGTGTCGTAACGCGCCGCGAGAACTTTCAGGAAGCGCTTCGCCTTGGGCAGGTAAACCGCCGCGTAAGAGGGATCGAGGTAGTCCGGTTCCTTCGTCGGCGCTTTCCCTTCGCCGGTGGGCGCGGTATTTCGCGCCGCTTTTCCATAGCCACTCCGGGCCAACCTCGTTGCCTGGCGCGCCGGCCCAGCCAGGATCGTCGGTAATCCATACGCGCAGTTCCACCTGCTTGCCGCGAGCGGCCCAGTAGCCGATCACCGCATCGAGATCCTTCCAGTCGTATGCGCCTTCCCTGGGCTCCAGGTCCGACCACATCCAGTCGATTAGAACCCGGCCCACAGGCCCAACTCATGTGCGGGTTGGTCAGAGCCTCGTTGTGTTCCACCGGCGCGACCCTCCGGATTGCACGTGCCCCTAGGGCCAACAGCGGAGCCGCCCCGGCCAACAGGCAAAGCCACATCACAAGAGCGCGATAACGTCTTATGTCTGCACTCGATATCATATCGATTGGCTCTCATGGGCAGGGGACCGAACGCGAAATCGCCGACGCGCAGAGAAGTTTTGCTTGGCGGCGCCGCGTCCGCGATCGGGCGTGCCGGGGCGCCGTCTCCTTTTCGCCATCGCGGCTACCTGGGCTGGGTCGTGGACATCGATCCGCGCCCCGAGCCCGATGCCTCGTGGCCGTCCATACGCCTCGACGAGCCGCTCCTCGACGAGTACAGGCGGACCTTCCGTTTGATGCGGCAACTCCGCTATAACGAGGCTGTCGTCTGGGGGCTCTACGTCGGGCGCGCATGGCCTACCGCCATTCCGTCGGCTGTCACACCCGGGCGTGCGCGCCTGGTGCACCAGTTAATCGACGCCGCGCACGCCGAGAACCTGAAGCTTATTGGCGGCCTGGGCGTCTTTAGTTGGGGCTTCGAGGAGATCATCCGGTCGAACCCTGCGCTTGGGCCGACCAATCCGAAGGCTATGTGCGCCAGCAATCCCGACGCCTGGGGCTGGATGGAGAAGGTCGCCGGATTCTTCATGACGCGTTTTCCACTCGATGGCGTCAGTATGCAGTCCGCCGACCAGGGCCGCTGCACTTGCGCAAAGTGCGGGCGCTGGAACGACGACGAGTATCACGTGCGAATCAACATCCGCATGGCGGACTTCTTTCGCGCGCACAATCCACGCTGGCTGGTGGCGGTCAGCGGTTGGGGCATCCATTTCAACCGCGAGGCCTCCCTCCCGCTCTTCGTCGAGATGGGCAAGCGGCTCGACTACATCATCGACGTCGTCGATAGCGCCGGCTTGAACGGCGACGCCTATCGCCGCCGGCTGATAGCCGCCTTGCCTTGCGACTTCGGCACCATTGGGGGGCCCCTGGTGGAGCCGCCCCTGCACTGGGACCGCGAACGCTGGTTCCTGCCGACCGTACGCGCCCAGGGTCGCCATCTTCAAGCTCTCGCCCGTGACGGAGGGCGCGCCTGCGAATATTTCAATCACATTCGCGCCAATCCCGGCGACGAAGTGAGTTTCCATGTGGCGGGCCAGTTGTTGAGCGACGTCGAGACCCCATGGGAGCAGCACCTCCGCAACACGCTGGAGGAGCTATACGGAGTGCGCGGCTCCACCGCCGAACGCCTGGCGGCGCTCTTCATCGAGGCCGAAGCGGCATATATGGACCGCATCCAGCCCTTCGGCAGCGGCGATATCTCCATGGAGCCGCTCGAGGGCAGCCGCCCCGGTCCGGCCGTCTATCTGAAGCGGCTCGATACCGCCGGCCGTGCCGCTTACACGGCGGACATGGCGAGGCTAGCGGTGGCCTTCCGGAAGATCGCGCCGGAGGTGCGGGACCAGACTCGTATGGCGAGAATCCTGCGCTGCCTGGAAAATGCTCGAAAGGATGCCGCGCAATAATTTACCGATGCCTCGTCCAATAACTCGCCGTTCGTTCGCCATCGCGGGCCTGGCCGCGTGCGCGTCCGGATCCGCCCTGGGGCAAAACGAGCCCCGTGATGCCAACGTCGTCTTCCCCTTCGGAACTCGCGTTTACCGCGAACCGTCGCTGCCGCTCGATCAGATCCGGGCCGACCTGCCGCTGCTGAAGCGCCTCGGGTTCACCATGATTAAGATCCAGCAGTCCTGGTCGATCATAGAACTACGATTTGACCCTATCGTAAACAGTGGAAGGGCGCGGCAATGCATCCAACTTCCAGCTTCCAAGGTGCCCGGTACACGGGCTGCAGCAGGGGCCGAGCTTCCGGTTGCCGGACAGTCCAGTTCGGCTCGTCCCAATCCAGGCGCAGACCGCTCCGCAGCGCCACATTCGCCAGCAGGCAGATGGTGGTGGAGACGGCGCCGATTACAGCGTAGTCATCGAGACCATGTACGCGACAGAGAAGGGTGTGTTGTAGCCTCGCGGGCTAGCCCCGCAGCGCTGCACCTGGTAGTACTCGGCCATCCTTCGCAGCGCCGCATCGAAGACGCCGTCGCCGATCGCGAAATCCTGCGACCACGCTTCGATGACGCCACGCGACCAGTCGTCCTTGCCATTCGGATCGCCGGAGAGGAACTGGAATTGCCGCCATGGAGCCGGTACCCGAGGTGATTCACCAGCGGTTTCCGGAAGCCGCCGCGCGCGGCTGGCGGCGGAAGCGGTTCCGCCGCGGGCAAGGCAGTTGCGAACGCGCCGGCGGGAAGCGACCTCAGAAGAGCTCGCCGCGTGCTTCGCATTAACGGCTCAGTTTCAGCACCCAGGCGGGCTGCGCGAGCAACTCCTCAGGCAGCACCGGCAAATCGACGGTGACTGTCCCGGCGCCGGACTTGAAGCGCAGCGGCGTCGCGACGCCGAGCAATGCGGCGGACTTCCACTTCGCGCCGTCTAAATCCTTCACCGTGAACTGCCGCCCCGGCCAGCGCGGCAGGATGGCGTACAGGTCGCCGCCCTTGGAAGTGAAGAATGCCTCGATGCCGGCTTTCCCGCCCTCCGGCTTGCCCGCCAGCTTCGTCACATCGTAATCGGTGTTGAACTCCGCGTTGTAGTCGATCTTCGGGACCTCGCCCACCGTCCACTGGCGATTGGCCTTCCATGGCTTCGTTCCGTAAATTGCCTCGCCGTTCACCTTCAGCCACGAGCCGATCTGCAGCAGGCGCTCTTCCATGATTACCGGGATGGTGCCGTCGGCCGCGGGGCCGATGTCCAGCAGAAGATTGCCGCCACGGCTCACCAGGTCCGCCAGCAGAATCACCAACTCGCGGCCGCTGTGATAATGCTCCAGGCGCTCGGCGCGGTTGTAACCATAAGAGAAGCCCATGCCGCGGCTCTCTTCCCAAGGGTGATCCATGCCGCTCATGCCCGGCGTGTATTCGGTGGTCCAATAGCCGCCGTGCTTGTGGCGGGTGTCCTTACCCCACCGGTCGTCGACGGCCACTTCGTCCTTCACCGGCGACTCGTTGTACAGCCAGGCCAGGAGCTCGGCGCTGCGCCATTCGCTCGAAGGCATGTCCCACTCGCCGTCGCTGAAGATGATGGACGGTTTGTAGCGCGTCACCACGTCCTTGAACTGCGGCATCATGTGTTCGGCGACGTAGCGCGGCTTGTCGGAGAGATACAGCGGGTTGTACCACTCATAGAGCGAATAGTAGATCCCCATCCGCAGCCCCTTCGCACGAACGGAATTGGTGAGGTCGCCCAACAGATCGCGATGCGGGCCAACCTCGACGGCGTTCCACGGCCGCCCCCAGTCTCTGGACGCCTCGTGGCTCGGCCAGAGGGCAAAACCTTCATGATGTTTCGAGGTGAGCGCGACGTACTTCGCGCCGGAGCGGGCGAATACGTCGGCCCAGTGATCGGGGTCGAACAGCTCGGCGCGGAACTGCGGCGCGAAGTTCTTATAGTCGTAGCCCGCGCCGTACATTCGCTTGTGGTAGTCCCAGGAGCCGGCGTCTACCGGATTCGCACCGGGCTTCTGTCCTTCGGTTATGGCGTGCCAGTACCACTCGGCGTAGGCGAGTTTGCCCGGCAGCACGGGAGCGTAGGAAGGAACCGAGTACACGCCCCAGTGGATGAAAATTCCGAACTTGGCGTCGGTGAACCAGGCCGGCGTGGGCCGCTGGTCGACCGATTCCCAGTTGGGTTGATAGGTCTGCGCTCCGGCACCGGCCGCGCAGAGAAGCGATAGCGAGAAGAGTGTCTTGAACATGAGTGATTAGTTCTCCAGGTTGGCGATGCGCAGGGAATGCGGCGGTTGTGCCTTGGATAGGATCAGTCCGTTCTCCATTCGCAGGGTCTTGCTCCGGGCCGCCGCCGAAAGCCGGTACCTACCCGCCAGGCCGACATCGCGCGCCTCGCCGGTCCAATTGTACAGAGCGACGCGGTGCCGCACAGCCGCCTTGTCGTCATAACTCACGCGATAGGACAGAGGCGCACCATCCGCGCTCCACAAAACGCGGTGACCGGACGGGCGGCGGATGCCGGCTGCGGTCCAGAACTCGCGCACCGCCTCCGCGCGTTCGCCGGTCCACTGCGACGGCCAGTCGGACGTGACAAAAAGGCCGCCGAATAATCCCAGCGTGCCGGTGAGTAGATAACTCTCTTCCTCGGATAGCTTGGAGCGCTCCGCCCGCATGTAAAACACATCCGGATCGCCTTGCCGCCAGTACAAGGCAACCTGGTCCGGCTGCTGACGCTGACGGCCACGCCTTCCAATCGGCGCCGGTGTCGCCTCCGAGGCGCGCGACTTCCACCAGCCCCAGCGCGTAGCGGCCGGGTTCGCCGACGCAGGCCAAGAGCAGCATGTCGCGGCCCGCTCCATCCCGGAACGTCTCGTACAGTCCGCGATACGACTCGAACAGGGTCTTCTTGCGGTCGTACGCCACGCGAGCCGTGCTGATCGCATAGGTGAAATCGACCTTGACGTATCCCCAGCCCTGGTTGCGCGCATTCGCGAAAAGCGACCGCATGCAATGCTTGACTTCCGGCCGGTCGGGCTCGAGGAAGTAGGTCTTGCCCCCCAGTTTGCGAAATGCATAGCTTTTTCGCCTCCGGCGAGCCGCTGCATCCAGTCGGGGTGCTCGCGCAGGATCTGCCCGGATTCCGCGGCCGCCCACTCCATGAATTCGTTCCTCCTGGGATAGGTCTGACAACCGGATGAGGCGAACTCTTCGACGATTGTGCCCGGCACCCATCTTTAAGGATGCGCAGTGTTGACACCAGAAGCTGTTTGGATGCATGATCGATCAATTTAGATTGACTTGGAGCGATTTCAATGAAACGCCAAACTGGCTTGAGCGAGACCGTGGCTGGAAACAAACCCATACTTCGCGGGATTACGTGGGAACACCCGCGCGGCTACCTCCCGCTCGCGGCAGGTGCGGCGTGGAGCGGGCAGGAGCCCATCGTCGAGGTCGTCTGGGAACAACGTGAGTGGTATGCGTTTGAGAGGGAGGTGCTGCATTCGCTTGCAGGCGCGGCAGACTACGATCTCG
Source organism: Acidobacteriota bacterium (assembly GCA_025353165.1). Lineage (GTDB taxonomy): Bacteria > Acidobacteriota > Terriglobia > Bryobacterales > Bryobacteraceae > TMP-7. The sequence goes on from JANXRE010000090.1 coordinate 6,123, forward strand.
TGATGCTCGACCATCCCTGGATCGGGACCTTCGCGGAAAGCGTCTGGCTTCTCCCGGTTGCCGACGGGTTGCACGATAGCCTCCGGCTTCAGGTTGACGCGGCGTCGCTCGAAACGTACATCTGGAATGGCCGGCTGTGGGCGCTCCCGGTTGACGCGGCGTGTCACCTATCCGCGTGCCGCCCGGATCTCGTCATGCGGGAGATTCCGTCGACGTGGCAGGAGATCCTGAGCGCCGGTGCGCGGCCGTGAGCTTCACCGCGGCTGGCTGCCATGGGTTTCCAGCAGCCACCTGAACGGGATTTTCGAGCTCGAAGCACTGGATCCGAAGCTGTTCGCGCAGTTGAAAGCGGCGCGGTAGATTCCGCCCCATTTTCTCTCGTTACTACCGACCGGCGTCGTATCGTGGAATGGTAAGCCCAACCTCATGCAGACTCTACTCGACTGGCGCAGAATTGTCGATTTTCTGGTGCTCGTCGCTGCCTTCTACCTCGTCCTCCGCTGGGCCGCCGGGGCGCGCGCTCTCCGCATCGCTCTCGTCATCACCGCTCTGTACGCCGGCGTCCTGTTTTCCCGCCAGCTCGATCTTGTCATCACCACCTGGATTCTGCAGGGCGCGGCGCTCATCGCTGTTGCCTTCCTGATCGTCGTCTTCCAGCCGGAGGTCCGCCGCGCGCTTATGCGCCTCGACCGCTCCATGCTGATGTTCCGCAGGCCCGGAAATGCAGACCCCAGTCAAGCCCTCTCCGAGAGCGCGTTCGAGATGGCTTCCACTCGAACGGGCGCCTTATTCGTAGTCACCCGGCAGGATCCGATTGACGAACTGGTCGATGCCGGCGTTGTTCTGGGAGCCGATATCTCGAATCCCCTCATCCACGCCATCTTCGAGAAGAATTCGCCGCTGCACGACGGCGCGGTGATTATCGAAGGCGGCCGGATCGCGCGGGCCGGCGCGGTGCTGCCACTCACCTTGCGCCAGGACGTGCCGCTGGAATACGGCACCCGGCACCGCGCCGCGATGGGACTGGCGGAACGGACCGATGCGCTCTGCGTGGTCGTGTCCGAGGAACGCGGAGAAGTGACGGCGATGCGCGGGCGGACCTTCCTGCAGGTGGGCAGCCCGGCCGAACTGTCGCGACTGCTGGAAACGCCGTCGGTTGGAACAACCAGTCTGAAGACGCGAGCCCGCGACCTCTTCCGCGTGCGCTGGCGCATGAAGCTGTCCGCCATCGGCCTGGCGTCGCTCATCTGGACCGGAGCCACGTTCGACTCGAGTAGCAGCATCCGCGTGCTCGATGTGCCGATCGAATTCCAGAACGTGCCCAGAGGACTCGACATCACCGGTCAGTCCGCCAGGTCGGTCGCGGTTCAGCTTCGCGGGCGCCGCTGGCTCATGGATTCGAACCGGATCTCGGGCGTGGTCGCGCGTTTCGATCTGAGCAATTCAACGCGGGGACGGCAGACCGTGCACGTCGTCCCCGGAGCCTTGAATCTTCCGCCGGGCATCGGCGTGGAGCGCGTGACTCCGGACGCGGTCGCGGTGACCCTCATTCAGCGGACTCCGCCGTTGCGGCGATAGAAGGCGCATCCGCCGGGCGGGAGCGCGGGCTCTTGCCCGTAAGCCACGCCGTATCCATCGGATAAACTTCGGGGTCGAAGATCACCGAGTAGAGGTGCCACACCAGAATCGCAAGGCTCGCCAAAATGGCCTCAAACCAATGCACGGACGTGGCGACATCCAGCACCGCCTTCGGCAGAAACGCCATGGCCCAGTTGTTGAACCACAGCAGGCAGCCCGTGACGATCATCACCAGCGTGCCCCATACCACCGCCCAGTACTCGGCCTTTTCGATGTAGCTGTGCGACGTCAGCTTCGGCCTTGCATTCCGCAGCCCGAGGTTGTAGGCCGTGTTCAGCAACGCACCCGTCGCATCGCTGAACCGGGGCATCATGTGCATCCAGTGATCGCGCAGCCGCTTGTTGAAGATCAACGAGAACACGTGCATGAAGGCGACGATGGTCATCACGACGGCGGCGGTCCGGTGGACATTTCGCCGCAGCCCCAGATTTTCGCCGAGCAGTAAGGGTTTCGCCCAGAACGCATCCGGGAACTTCAGCGCCAGGCCGGTCCAGGCCAGCACGATGAACGAGGTCGCCAGCAGGAAGTGCTGCGTGCGTTCGAACGTGAGCATCCGGGCCTCGTCGGACGGGACGCCCATCCGCGCCATCGGGCCCATGCGGTGGAATCGCGCGAGCTTCCGGAGCCAATCGCCGCCATTGTGAAGGATCATCAGGCCGATGGTTCCCGGGATGACCAGCAGGTAGAACATCCGCACGTAGCGCATGGCCGGAGGCTCTTTCGCGCCGCCTTCCACCATGTGGACTGGCCCGATTGCAAATCTGGTCCCCGCGCCCGGGTGGCACTGGCCGCACGTATGCGGCAGGTTCTTCGCGCTCACCATCGATTTCGGATCCGACGACGGCAGGATATTGTGAACGCCGTGGCAACTGGCGCAATTCGCGACGGTCTGCGATCCGCTGGCGGACGCCAGCCCGTGATAGGACGCGTCGAAGGTCGTGAGCCGGTCTTGCGGAAGTCCGAGCCGCCGCGAAAGCGAGACGTTCCCATGGCACTGGCCGCACGTGTTGCGAATGTTGCGCGCGTTGACGGGCGACTGCGAGTTCCCCTTCGCCAGGATGTTGTGCTCGCCGTGGCAGTCCGAGCAGACCGGAGCGCTCATGTTGCCTTGCGCGAGGCTTTTGCCATGGACGGACGTTTTGTATTGGTCCGCGATCTCGCTGTGGCACATTCCGCAAGTGTCCGGAACCGCTCCGCGGAACGCCGCCGCGTCCGGCAGTTTCACTTCGTGCGCCGCGCCATGACAGGTGCCGCAGTCGGGCGCGCCATGGTTGCCCTTGGCCACCGCCTGGCCATGTACGCCGCTCTGGTAGTCGGAAGCCATTTGCGTGTGGCAGGCGGCGCACTGCGGTTTGGGGACGTTCGCGGGATGCGGGTAGTCTTGGTGCTTGAGGTGGCAGGAGATGCAGGCGACATCCCCGTGGGCGTTGCCGACGAGTTTCTGGCCGGCATCGTGACAGCCCTGGCAGGCGGAATTATCGGGCTGCTGCGCGGCGACCGACAGCGCCACCGCCGCCATCAGGATCGCCACCCGAACCAACGTCCTCATCCCGCGACCCCCAATTACTTGGCGGTAAAGCCATCCAGAGTTTTCTTCTCTTTGAAGTACTTGCCGGCCTCGGTCAGCTCTTTTGGCTTCGTTTTGGAATCGACGTGACAGGTGGTGCACCCCTTCTTGGTTTGCTTCACATACTCCGGCTTCCCAAACGAGGGCGCCGAATTCAGAAGGAGTCCAAGGCCAAGGACGACGGCGGGAACAGCGAATTGGAATACTCTACGCATTCAGACCTCCAGCTTTGGTAATGGCAATTACGGAACCATTCAGATCAGGTTCCAAGCTGTTGAGAAATAAAACAGCGATGTAGATTTTTTAAGCGTGATCCGACCCCATTCGCAGCCGGACTGCGGGAAATGCACCACCGGACCTAATTATCTGGAAATACGGCGGACCTCAAACGCGATTAAGCTGAAACGTGACTGGGATCGTCTTAACCTTTGCGCTGGTCTTCTCGGCGATGGCGGCCGCGGCCGAGCCGTCGGCGTCGGAGAAGATAGATGCTTACGTGCTGGCGGAAATGAAGCGGCAGCACATCCCGGGCCTCGCGCTTGGCATCTACCGGCGCGGCGAGATTGTGAAGGCGGGGGGCTACGGATTGGCCAGCGTAGAACTCGACGTCGCGGTCAAGCCGGAAACCATCTTTCAATCCGGCTCGGTGGGGAAGCAATTCACCGCGGCGGCCGTCATGATGCTGGTGGAAGAAGGGAAGGTGAATCTCGACGACAGCATCGCGAAGTACTTCGAGAAAGCCCCCGCAATTTGGCAGCCGGTAAAGGTGAAGAATCTTCTTTCGCACACCTCCGGGATCGCCGAGTACGAGAGCGGTCCGCGCACGAAACCGGGCGCGCCCTTTTACCTCCGGCTCGACAACACCGAGGAAGAGCTCTTCGGTAAGATCGCCGCGCTGCCGATGGATTTCCAGCCCGGCGAGAAATGGCGCTACACCAATACGAACTACGTGCTGCTCGGCATGATGATCCACAAGGTCACCGGCCAGTTCTACGGCGATTTCTTGCAGGCGCGCATCTTCAAGCCGCTGCGCATGAACGCGACGCGCATCATCAGCGAGGCCGACATCGTCATGAACCGTTCCTCGGGCTATCAACTGGTGAAAGGCGAACTCAAAAACCAGGAATGGGTCTCGCCGACGTTCAATTCCACGGCCGACGGAGCGCTCTACTTCAACATTCTCGACCTCGCCAAGTGGGACGGAGCCCTTTACACCGAGCAACTTGTCAAGAGGTCAAGCCTCGACCGGATGTGGGGGATCTACCCGCTCAACGACGGCCAGCCCAACCCGGGACATTACGGATTTGCGTGGAGCGTCGACTCGATCAACGGGCACCGTGTCATAGAGCATGGCGGAGCGTGGCAGGGCTTCACCACCTTCATAGCGCGCTACGTGGACGACGGCCTGACGGTGGTAGTGCTGACGAACCTCGATTCCGACCATTCGCGGCCCGGCCCCATCGCGCACGGAGTCGCCGGCCTGCTAGTCCCGGGGCTGTAATTCCGGTGCCGCCTGGGATTGCCGCCGCGCGGCGATCGCCTGCAGGACGACCGGAATCAACGAGACCACGACGATGAGGATAACCACCTTCTCGAAGTTGCGCCGGATAATCGGGACGCCGCCCAGGAAGTAGCCGGCCAGCGTCATCGACAGCACCCAGCCCAGTCCGCCGAAAATGTTGAACGAGAAGAAGCGCGCATACTTCATGCGGCCGACGCCCGCCATGAATGGCGCGAAGGTCCGCACGATGGGCACAAACTTCGCCATCACGAGGGTCTTCCCGCCGTATCTCTCGTAGAAGGCCTGAGTCCGGCGCACGTAGTCCTGCTTGAAGAAGCGTGAATCGGGGCGGCTGAAGACTCGCGGACCGGTGCGGTATCCGAGGAAATATCCGGCCTGATCGCCGGCGATAGACGCAACCACCAGCAAGGCGCAAATCCAACCGATGTTCAACTTCCCGGCGCCCGCCACCACGCCCACGGTGAACAGCAGCGAATCGCCCGGGAAGAAGAAGCCGGCCAGCAGTCCGGTCTCCGCGAATACGACGAGGAACAGCAGGCCGTAACCGTACCAGCCGGTCACCACCTGGGAGAGAAATTGAATGAGTTTTTCCGGATCGGTGAGCGTCCGGAGAAACTCGAGGACGAGATGTATCATCCCCGGTAGCTGTTGATTAACCGCTGGATGGTCTGGGGGTGTTTCTTGACCTTGCCCTCGCGAATCAGTTCCGTCAGCACGCTGTCGTAGAACAGTTCCTGCCGCTCGCGCGCCTTCTGCTGCTTCAACTGGAGCACGATCGCCTCGCGATGCGAAGCGAGCTGGGACATATCGGCGGGCATCTTTTCGAGCAACTTCGCAACGACCGTTTGCCCGGGCGCCTGAATGGGTCCCAGAGCCGAGCCGACCGGCTTTGTGAGCGAATCGCCAAACAGGACCGCCGAGCCGAGACCTTCCACCGCGGCCTCGGAAGTGAAATCCGGCGGCGTCTTCACTTCGATGTGCAGCGCTTTCGCGACGGCCTCAAACTGCTCGCCCGCGCTGACCCGCTTGACGGCCTCAGCTGCCTTCTGGGTGGCGATCTCAGTGGATCGCGTATCGGTCAGCGCCTGGCGAATAGACGGTTCGACTTCGGCGAAACTCTGAATTCGCGAAGGGGCAATATCGGCGACTTCGGCCACGGCCAGCTTGCTAGCTCCAAACTGCACGACGGGCGACACCTCGCCCTTCTTCAGCGTCGCCAAAGCTGCGTCGAGGTCGGGGCTTTGTCCCAGGCCCAGGATCGGAGCGCCCGCGCCGATGCCGTCCGCCTTCACGACCTCCAGTCCGTATTGCGTCGCGATCGCTGCGGAATCGTTGGGGCTCTTCTGAAGAGCGGCGCGCGCCTGGTCGATGGACACTTGCATGCGATCGAAGACCGCACTCTTTTTCATCTCCGCCGCAAGCTGCGCCTTCACGTCCTCGAACGGTTGCAGCTTCGCCTCCTGCCGGTCCAGCACCTGGACGATGTGGAACCCGTACTCAGTGGTGACCAGATCGCTGATCTGATTCGGCTTGAGCGAGAAGGCCGCGTTTTCGAAGTTCTTCACCATCTGGCCGCGGGTGACCCAGCCGAGATCTCCGCCCTTCACCGCGGAGCCGGGGTCGTCCGAGTACTTCTTCGCCAGTTCGGCGAAATTACCGCCGTTCTTCACCTGCTTGAGGACGTCCAGGGCCTTGGCTTTGATCTTGTCCACCTCGGCCGGGGGCTTATTCGTCGTCTGGAGCAGGATGTGCCGCGCCTTCACGCGCTCGGGCGTGCGGAAGTGGTCTTTGTTGCTGTTATAGGCGGCGCGCAACTGGTCGTCGGGAATTTGCAGAGCCGCGCTGATCTTCTCCTGGTCGGCAACCAGCAGCAGCAGGTTCTTCTTCTCCGGTACGCGGTAACCCTCTTTGTTGCTGTTGTAATAAGCCTGCATCGCCTCTGGAGCGATCCGGACTTCGGCCTTGAAATTCTCCGCCTTGAACCCCATGTACTGGATCTTGACCTTCGAGTTCTTGCGCGTGTACTCGGATTCGACTTCCTTGGGCGTCACGACCACGCCCTCCAGCGCGATGTTCTGCAGCCGGGTGAGCAGCATCTGTTTGCGAACGTTGCTCTCAAACTCGGGAATGGTCATGCCCTGGTCGTTGATGATCCGCTCGTAGATCGCCTTGTCGGGCTGCCCGCCGCCGGTGTAGCGCGCCAGAAGGGAGCGGATCGCAGTGGCGAGTTCCTCGTCGGTGACGTTCATTCCCAGGCGCTTGGCCTCATAGACCAGGGCGTTATCCGTGATGAGCTGCTCGATGACGCGCGGCACATAAAGGGCGGCCATCTCGGCCGGGATCTGCTTCTGCTTGAGGGCGTCCTGCACGGTCTTCTGGACTTCGTGCGCAGTAACCGAGTCCTTCCCGATATCCGCGACGATGTCGTCGTCGGCGCGGCCTCCGCTGCTACCGAAACCGGGGATCAGCGTCACGACCATCGAGATGGCGACCAGCATCAGCAGGCCGCCCAACAGATACCGAACAGCCTTATCCCGCCTTCGGAACAGATTGAACATGATTGAGAAAACTCCTACTCGGTTGACTTACCTGGCGCCAAAAGAACGCACGTGGAGGGACACACGAACCCTTCCGGAAATCTAAATTGTATTATAACGTTCCTATGGAACTTTGTACGTTGCGAGTCTTGTCTAATACAAGATGAGCCTGAAGCGGACATGCGTTTCCAACACAAGATGAGCCTGAAGGGACCGGGGGCGGGCATGCTGGGGGTTGATCATCAGCATGGAACAGGAAAGGCCGATGGGACTGGAGCAGATCCGG
>JANXRE010000077.1 GCA_025353165.1 Acidobacteriota bacterium
GAAGCAGGCGTCCCGGAATCCACGATGCTCGCGCTGATGGGGCACATGAGCCGGGCGATGCTCGAACGCTATAGTCACATCCGCATGGCGGCAAAGCGTGAGGCACTGGCTGCAATCACCCTGCGTCCCGTGATCGAGAATTCGGAAGTAGTCCCTGTGAAAGTCCCTGTAGCAGCACAGCCTGGCCAAATCCAATAGCCTGCAACCCGCTGATTTGATTGGTGGGCCCTGTAGGATTTGAACCTACGACCAACGGATTATGAGTCCGCTGCTCTAACCGCTGAGCTAAGGGCCCTTTCCCATTTATTGTAGACTGCAATCGGAAAGAGATGATCACAGCATTCGGTAAAGCATACTGCGCGGCCGCCTTGCTCGCGGCCGGCGCACTCCACGCGGCGTCCACACCCGCGATCAGGGTCTGGGAAGAGAACATCGTCATCCCGACCTATCTAGCCGGCGCCCCGGAGCCGAACCCGATCTTTAATCTCGGGCGAAACTCACAAGGGGCCATGGGTGCCGTTTATCCGTATCCTCTATACGACATACTCCTTCACAAGAAAGTAGACAAGACTTACAAGATCGTTTATCTCGAGAACGAATACATCAAGATCGGTATCCTGCCCGAAATCGGCGGCCGGCTATTTGAAGGTATCGACAAGACCAATAACTACAACTTCGTCTACCGCCAGCATGTCATCAAGCCCGCCCTGATCGGACTCACCGGCGCCTGGATTTCCGGAGGTATCGAGTGGAATATTCCGCATCATCACAGGGCCTCTTCGTTTCTGCCCGTTCAATACCAGATAGAGGAGGATCCCGACGGCGCAAAGACGGTCTGGGTAGGGGAACTGGAGGTTCGGCACCGCACTCGCTGGGCGGTCGGCTACACTTTACGGCCCGGCAGATCGTACTTCGAGGCGCGCGTGCGAATCCTGAATCGCACTCCGGTTTCAAATACCATGCTCTGCTTCGCCAATGTCGCCGTGCACGTGAATGAAGATTATCAGGTGATCTTCCCGCCGGGCACGCAGCACGGGACCTTCCACGGGAAACGCGAGTTTCTGAACTGGCCGGTCGCGAGCACCGTGTATGCCGGGGCCGATTTCACCAAGGGCGTGGACGTTAGCTGGTACAAGAACCAAAGCGAAGCTAATTCGATCTTCGCCTGGAATTACACGGACGATTTCTTCGCGGGCTACGACCACGGCAAGCAGGCGGGCACCATGGCCGTCGCGGATCACGGTGTCGTGCCCGGAAAGAAAGTCTGGACCTGGGGCAACGGCCCGCGCGGGCGGATGTGGGACCACATCCTCACGGACAACGACGGTCCCTATGACGAGCTGATGGTCGGAGCGTACTCCGACAATCAACCGGACTATAGCTGGCTCCAGCCCTTTGACGTTAAAACTTTTTCGATCAACTGGTATCCTTTCCGCGATCTCGACGGCGTGAAGAAAGCAAACCTGGAAGCGGCCGTGAATTTGGATGTGAAGAACGGCACGGCCAAGGTCGGCTTCTATACGACCGCGGCTCACTCTGCGGCGACGGTGCTCCTGGAAAGCAAGACCAAGGCGCTTCTGCGGGAAACGATCGCGATCGATCCAGGCAAGCCTTTTGTCCAGAACGTGACGCTTCCGGCAGGTATCGACGAGCACGATCTGCGCGCTTCGATCTCCGCCGATGGCAAAGAGCTGGTCTTCTATTCTCCGCTCCGTCTAGAACCGGAGCCCACTCCGAAACCCGTGAAGAGCCCGCCGCCGCCCGCCGCCGTGAAGACCGTGGAAGAGCTGTATCTCATCGGACTCCGCGCCGAGCAGTTCCACGATCCGAAGATCCAGCCCGAGCTCTACTGGTGGGAGGCGTTGCGGCGCGACACAGGTGATGCCAGAGTCAACACCGCCCTTGGCATTCGCTACTTCAAGACGGCTCGCTTCGCGGAGGCCGAGCGGCTGTTCCGCACCGCAGTCGAACGGCTTACGAATAACTACACAACGCCGAAGGACGCGGAACCGATCTACTACCTGGGACTGACTCTGAAGGCTCAAGCGAAATACGACGAGGCATACAAGTATCTGTATCTGGCCACGTGGAACCTGAACTGGCGCGCAGCCGGATACTACGGGCTCGCCGAGATTGCATCCATGCGCAGCGACTTCGCGGGTGCGCTGGATTTTGTGGACCGCTCGCTCGATCACAACGCTTTGAATATCCGCGCGCTGAATCTAAAAGCAGCCGTGTTGCGGCACCTGGGGCGCAGCGACGAGGCCTTGCAGGCGCTGGCCACGGCGCACCGCAGAGCGGACCCGTTGGACGTTCGCACGATGGCCGAATCGTGGCTGATTTCCAAGAGCGCCGGGGCCAGGCAGACGCTCGCTTCCTCGATGAAAGAGCATCCGGCGACGGCCGCCGAGACCGCCGCCGAGTATCTCAACTCCGGCCTTTGGCAGGACGGTACGGACGTGCTTCTGCAAGCCGTCGGGACGGCTCCGATCGTCTACTACTATCTCGGGTACTTTGCCGAGCAGATGCAGCAGCCCGGCAAGGCATCGGAGTATTACGCGCTCGGCGCGAAGATGCCGCCGGACTACAGCTTTCCGTTCCAATATGAAGCCATCGAAGTGCTCCGCTACGCGATGAGGGCCAATCCGCGCGATGCCCGCGCTCCGTACTATCTTGGCAATCTGCTGTTCGACTGGCAGCCTGCGGAAGCGGCGAGAATGTGGGAACGGTCGGCGGAGATCGACCCTTCGTTCCCCATCGTGCATCGCAATCTCGCCATCGCGTATGGCTACAGTTCGCCTTCAATTTCGTTGGACCGTGCGATCCGGCAACTGGAGACGGCGGTCTCGCTCACGCCCAAGTACGCGCGGCACTTCGCGGAGTTGGACGAGTTCTATGAAGCGGCGGGAACACCGCCGGAGAAACGTTTGGCTGTTCTCGAGCGGAACCAGCAGGTGGTCCAGCAGCGCGACGATTCACTGGCCCGCGCGATCGCGCTGCTTGTTTCGCTGGGCAAATACGACGAGGCCATCGAGCGGCTCACCGGGCGGGAGTTCTCCGTTTGGGAAGGCGCAAATCTCAACGTTGCCGGGAGCTGGATCGACGCGCATGTCCTGCGCGGACGGAACCGGCTGGCGGCGGGCCGGATCAAGGATGCCTTGACCGATTTTGAAGCGGCCCATCGGATCCCGTCCAATCTGCCTTCCGAAGGTATCGACGTTGCGGACAGCAGGCCTGAGCTGGAGTACTGGCTCGGAAAGGCGTATCAAGCGCTGGGAGAATCGGATCGGGCGAAGAAGCACTGGCGGGAAGCCGCGTTGGGCGGGCGCATAGCGCCGCAAAGCTACTTCCGGGCGTGCGCGCTCCGCGAGTTGGGCGAGACGGAGCGGGCCAATGCTATCTTCCGGGAGCTCGTGGCGAACGGGAATCGCGTGCTGGAGAAGAAACCGGAGGCGAGCGCATCGGTGGCCGGCCTCTTGCGCCGGCGGTCGACAATGGCGGCCGCTCACTATGCCGCTGGTCTCGGTTATCTCGGACTGAGCCAGCTAGAGAAAGCCAAGGACGAATTGAACAAAGCTCTGAAGGAGCGGCCCGATCACGTTGGGGCGAAAGTGGCGCTGGCGGGAGCCAGCTAGCCCGGTCCAATCGCGGTGAGTTGCGCGATCTTCTCTCTCGCTTGCTGAGCGTCTTCGGCCCGGGGAACCAGTTCCAGAAACAGGCGGAGCTCTTGCGCTGCCGCGCTGCTTGCGCCCCTTTCCGCCAGTACCAGACCAAGCAGAAAATGGACCTTCGGGAACTCGCGATGCTGGTCGAGTTGTATGGCTTCGCGAACGGCGGCCTCGGCATCGGCCAGGCGACCGAGGTGATAGGCGGATTCCGCGTAACAAAAATAGGCGTCCGGAAATTCCACGGCATGCAGGCTTAAAGCGCGTTTGGACAGTTCCATTTCATCGCCCCAGCTTTGCTGCCGGCCTTCCAGACCCGCGAGTTGAACGATGGGCTTGATGTATTTCGGGTCCGCGGCAGATGACTTGCGGAAGGCATCGCGAGCATCCCGGATTCGCCCTTGCTGTTCGAATGCAACGGCACGCTCGCTCCATGCCATCGCGTACGCCGGGTAGATTGCGGTGGCCTGTTCGAATTGCTTTTGAGCGGCGGTCCAGTTGCGTTTGATCATCGCGGCTTCGCCCCGCTCGTATGCCTTTCGCGCAATGTCGGGGACCCTCAGCGACGTGATCGAAACCGTGGACCCTTCCTGGTCGCCGAGGCGGCGCAACGTGATCACCATGCCGTCTCGCGCCGTTCCCGAGAACGACCGATAGCCCGCCAGCATCACTTTCGGAAGAAAACACGAAACGGTTCGGGAGCCGTCCGTCTCGAGCGGCGCCACGAGCCTGATTCTGCCGTTCCGAAACGTGTTTGCTACGCGGCACACACCGGGATCGGCGCTGGATTCCATCACCAGAGGAGCAATGCTGAGAGGCTCCCCGCCGTCCAGAACAACCTGGATGTCGAACGTTGCGGTGCGCAGTGCAGCCCCTTGCCGCGCTTCGGGCGAGAGTTGCTCGGACTGGCCGACCGGAGCGTGCATGGCGCCCAGCCGGCCGCCGCTCTGGGCGGCGACGATGCCAAGAACGACGGCCAGCGCGGGGAGCATCGAGTTCAAGCCTAGCACCTTGAGATGTGCGATACTACCGTTACTCATGCGGAACGATGCAATCCTCGGACTATGCGCGGCCGTGCTGGCAATGGCCGCTTGCGCGTTTGGACAGGCCGCGCCGGAAGCCAAAACAGCGGAGCAGGTCTTCAAGAATATTCAGACCCTCAAAGGGACGCCGGCCGATCAGCTCATCCCGGCGATGCAATTTATCTCGTCGTCGCTCGGGGTGGAGTGCGAGTTCTGTCACGTGCAGGGAAAGATGGACCTGGACGAGAAGAAGGCTAAGACGACCGCGCGCGAAATGATCGTGATGATGAACGGGATCAACAAGAACCATTTCGAAGGACACCGCGACGTCACCTGTTACTCGTGCCATCATGGCGCGTCCCATCCGGCGGGCACGCCTCCCGTGCTGGAGACCGATTCGGCGGAGGAGCATGGCAAGGCGGCCGCGCCCGAAGCGGCGAAGTTAAACGCGGCGCAGATCGTCGACCGCTACGTGGCGGCCGTTGGCGGCGAAGACGCAATCAGGGCCGTCACCAGCCGCGTCGCGACCGGGAACATTCTGGCGGGCGGTCACGAAACGCCGATCCAGGTGATTGCGAAAGCGCCCAATAAGCGCATCTCGATCATGAAAATGCCGAACGGCGAGAGCATCACAGCTTTCGACGGCCACGCCGGATGGCTCGGCAATACCGGACGGCCGGCTCGCGAGATGTCGGCCGCGGAAGCCGACGCGGCGGGAATCGACGCGCACTTCGCGCTGGCTCTCGATCTGAAGACGATGTTCAAAGAGTTGCGCGTGGGGCGTCCCGAGAAGGTTGGCGGAGCCGAGTGCCAGACACTGGTTGGCCTGCGTCCGGGCCAGCCGCCGGTGCGGTTGTACTTCGACGAAAAATCGGGGTTGCTGGTCCGGATGGTGCGTTTCGGCGAAACACCGTTGGGCCGCAATCCGACGCAAATCGACTACGCCGACTATCGCGCCGTTGACGGCGTTGAAGTGCCGCTCCGGTGGACGCTGTCCAGAACGAATGGGCGATTCACCGTCCAGATCAAGGAAGTCAAGCAGAATGTTCCGGTGGAGGATAGCCGGTTCGCGAAGCCTAATTCGGTCAGCGAAAACGAAACCAGTTCAGGTTTTCGGCTCCCCGGAATACAACGTACACGTCGTGTACGCCGCGTGTACTCGTAACCGGAGCGGTTGCGGTCGTCCAGGTTTGCCAGCCCCCGGTGACGGGAATTTGAGCCTGCGCGATCAGAGGTCCGGTGGGACCGTTGACGTGGAACTCGATCATGCCGCCGCTGCCGCCGCTGGCCACCCGGACATCCACCGAGCCCACGCCCGTTCCGAAATCGACGCGCCGGAACTCCGCCCAACTGCCTTCCGCCGCAAAGCCGAGATCATAGCCGCCGTTCGTGTCCGTGCAGGATTCGCTCTGGAGACTCGAGACGGCGGTATAGCTCGAAGCCTGGATTGGAAATGCCTTCGCATCGAATGCGTACCTCGGCGCGGGATTTCTGGGACGCCCAATCCTCGCAGGCGAGCGCCCAGGGATGGGGAAGTGCGGGAAGGGCTGCGGTTTCCAGGTAAGTGTGGCACCGGCCAGGGCGGGGAGTGTGTATGCGAAGGAGTCTCCGTTCCAGAGCACCTGGAACGTGCGGTCGACGGCCGAGTCGTTGTATGCGACCAGCGCGCGCGAGTTGTCGGGGTTCACGAACACTGCGTTGATCACGCCTTCGATGTTGTTCGAGTACGCCCGCACCGCGCCCGGCAGCACGAACTTGCTGAAATGGCCCAGCGTGTAATAGTCGATCGTGTACGTGACCTCTCCGGTGGAGTCGTTCACCGTGATCAGCGGCGTGCAGGTGTTGCAACCTCCGGTGTTCGGGCCGCGGTTCTGATCCAGCGCCAATCCCCATTTCACGAATGAGCGGCTCCAGTTCCGCATGGAATGAGTGATGGTCTCGAAGTCGGTGCGGACTTCGTCCGCGATCCACGTCCCGCCCGACGCCTCGGTTACGTAATTCCCTTTCGCGGGGTAGAGATTCGCGAGAGTGGTCATGGCCCCCGGGGGGCCGCCGTACCAATGCCACGCGGTTCCGGCGATCTGGGGCGAACCGGCCAGCGAGGGATCCGCCAAAACAGTTTGCGGAAAAGATGTATTGTCCCAGTTGTGGTCCCAAACCAGGACTCTGGTCGAGAGGCCGCTCGCGGATAACGCCGGCAGGAGGTTGTTCTTCAGGAACGACGCCTGATCCGCGGCGGTCATCGGCATTCCGGGGTAATTCGCGGGCGTGTATCCCGGTTCATTCTGGACCGACACGTAGTCCACGGGAATTCCCGCGCTCTGATAAGCCTGGATGTACTTCACGAAGTAAGCGGCCAGCGAGGGTGCGAACTGTGGAAGCAGCGATCCTCCGATCAACGAGTCCGAGGTTTTCATCCACCCCGGTGGACTCCAGGGACTGGCCATCCATCTCAGGTTGGGATTGATGGCCCGGGCCTGCCGAAGCAGCGGAATGATATCCGCCTGATCGTGCGCGATCGAAAACGACGCGAGCGACGGATCCGTCGAGCCTTTCGGGAGATCGTCGTACGAATACTGCGATCGCGCCAGGTCGGAGGCGCCCATCGGATTGCGGACGAAGCTGAGCCCGATCCCCTGGGCGTGGTCGAACAAAGACAGCATCACGCCATTCAGCGCGGCCTTGGGAATTTTCCTGTTCATGAGCCAGGCCGAAGAGTCCGTGAATGACGCCCCAAACCCTTCGATGGACTGGTACGCCTGCGATTCATCGACGAAGATGGCAGGTAGCGATGGCGTCGAACCCTCGACGAACGAAACCGGAGGCTGGGGTTGCATCAGCGATTTCCGATCGTCCGTCGTGAGCCAGACATTCACCACCTGGCCATTCGCCAGGAGTGTGAATAAGACTGGCAGAAGCGCGCGAGACAGCATTCCGGTCAAATGCTATCACGCCGCCGCGCCTGCTCGACGAGTTCGCGAATCGCCTCGATTACGATCTCTGGCTCATCCAGTTGTACCCAGTGACCGCTATGCTCCGCGACGATCCGCTTTGCGTCCGGCAGCAGCGGCGCAGGGTCTCGCGCCGCTCCCGGATTCTTCCCCGCGGTGATCACCGTCGCCGGAACATCGAGCGTCTGGAGCGCGCACATTTCCGCGGCGCTGTCGGGCAGCGATTCGATGTACCGCGCCATCGTATCGAAGGAACGCGGATTGCACCAATGCGCCGCGATCGCCGGCCAGAGATCCACGGGCAGCTTACGGATCTGGCCTGCCATCCGATCCATGAAGCCGGAGCCGCCTGTTCCGCTGGCCAACCGGCCTGCCAGCCGCGGCGCGAATCGACTCCCGCCCATGAGCATCGCCAGGCACGCGCGTACGACGCCGAATTGTGCGAGAACCATTCCCCGGCGGGACAAGCTTACACCGCGCTCACGCATCCTCTTCTGTTGTTCGCGGAGCGGATACCATTCGGAAGCGGCGAGTGGGTCGACGAGGACAAGCCCGAAGACTTCGTCGCCGTAGAGGGAAGCGAATCGCTGCGAGACGAGTCCGCCGAACGAATGTCCCACCACGATATACGGAGCGGGCAGGCGGGCGTTCCGAAGCAGCGTTCGGAGCTCGCGCGCGATTGCGGTTGGGGTCCGTGCGGAGTTCGTCGCGCCGCTCCATCCGAGGCCGCCGCGATCGTAGCTGCAGACCGTGGTGAACTCCGCGACCCGAGGCTGGACCAACGCCCAACTGAGCGAGGTCGCGCCGATCCCAGCCTCCAGGGCCACGGTGGGAGCGCCGGTGCCCGTGACGTGAATGTGCAGCCTGCGCCCATCGCCTGCATCCACTAGCCGTCCGGGCGGCGGAAGCCGGACGGCGTCCTGGCGCTCGCCCCGTTTCTCGTATGCCAGGCCCGCGCATGCAAGAACGAGAATGACGATCAGCGCACCGGCAAGACTCAGCATTGTGCGTCAGTCCGAAATTGCGAGTTCGCCGGGGACAATCTGGCGCGTCCGAGGAAGGACTCCGCGCCTTGCGAGCAGGCCGCACACGAACAGAATGAGCACGAACGTGCCCAGCTTTATCGCGTCCGCAACGCGGTTATTCGGTAGCGCGAGCCACAGCATCCAGACGACGGGTTGAGCGAAGCACACGGCCCACACCGTTCCGTAGAAGTACCGGCGCTCGTGTCCCTCGCCCTTCGTCGAGGTTTTCACACGCGGCAGTTGGCCGAGCGCGCCGAGAATCCAGATGGGCACGACGATGGGGAAGTACGAAGTATCGTAGATCTGCTGAAGCCGCCAGTGTCCCGTCAAGAGCGCTCCGGCCAGGCCGGCGATGTTCAACGCCGCGTAGCTGACGAGCTCGCTCCAGGCCAGCGTGTAGCAGACGCGCCGGTATCCCGGATTCGGTTTGTCCTCGGTGAAGCGGATGATGTACGGCCGGGGCTCGACGCCCGGAAGCCGGCCGAGCAGTCCCGCAATTCCGGTCCCGAGCATAACCAGGCCAAGCCAAACGGCCATTTTCCAATCCAGGCCGTGGGCGAACAAGCGGAACGTCAAAGGCCCGGGCAGCAGGAAGAAAACGGCGATCCAGATGGGCCAGTGCGCGAACCGGTACGAGACCTTGTTGCGTTCGCGCAGTTTGCGTTCGCTCGCCAGTTCGCGCCTGACGCCGGAAGGGGTCATTACACGGGCAACGCGATCTGAATCGATATCCGGTTCTCGCCCGCGCGTGCGCGCATCCACCCGCCATGAGCCGCGACGATGCGGCGCATGCTCGCTATGCTGAATCCGGCGCCCGCGGGCACACCGGAGCTGAACGGTTCGAACAGAGCGTCGAGTTTCTGCTGCGAGTAGCCATCGACCTGCGCCGAGCCCTCGATCAGAATATGACCGGCTCCGTCCACGGCGCTTGCGCGGAATACGACCGAGCCGCCCTTGCCTGCGAACCAGAAAAACGTGAAGAGGTTCCGCAGCAGATGCTCACCCTGTGCGCGGTCGATGGTCACCACCGGAAGCTCGCAATCGAACTCAACGCGTGGGCCAGGCTCGTCACAGAGCGCAATAGCCCGCGAGACCAGATCCACCAGGCCGATGCGCTCGAGCGAGAGGGGCGCAGCCTGCACGAAATCCACGGCGTTGGAGACGATCCAGTTCGATTGCTCGACCAGATGTTGCAGTTTCTCGACTTGTTCTCTTGCCTTCGCCGCGTCCGGGGGCAGGATCAGATCGAGATAGTACGCGATGGATTCGATGGTGCTGAGCGGCTGCCGGAGCTCGTGCGCGAGGTGACGCACGACATTCGCCGCATCGCCGTCCGCGACAGCGTTAGGATGGTGGCCGCGAATGAATTCGGTCTGTTCTTTAACGTCGACGAAGTTAGTCATGCATCACACAGCGAGATCCGGCGGGGGAAGGTCCGGAAACCAGAACATTAGTCAGGGGACATCTCTGGTGTACCGAGAACGCGCGCCGGAGTCAAGCGGAATCCCGAAAACCGACTACAATACGGACAATATGCGGATGTTCCTGGTTGCGGTTCTGTGGGTCGCGCCCCTAATCGCGCAGCCGGTCGATTTTGGGCACGATATCGAACCGATCTTCCGTTCGCGATGTTACGGCTGCCATGGTGCGCAGCAGCAGATGAGCGGCCTCCGGCTGGATGTGGCGGACGCCGCATTCGCGGGCAGTGTATCGGGCCCGGTCATCGTCCCCGGCAAAAGCGGGGACAGTAAGCTAATCCTGCGCGTGTCGTCGGACAAACCGGGTTTTCGCATGCCGCCGGCCGGCGCGCCACTGAGCGCGCAACAGATTGCATCGCTGCGGCAGTGGATTGATGAGGGCGCGAAATGGCCCGCTGCGCCCAACACGGCTGCCACCGCGAAATCTGGGCACTGGAGTTTCCAGCCGCTGGCCCGGCCGTCTGCGCCGCAAGTGCGCAGGCGGGAGTGGGTGCGGAATCCGGTGGATTCGTTCGTTCTCGCGCGGCTCGAGAAAGAGTCGATCGAGCCGTCGCCGGAAGCCGACCGGGCAACGCTATTGCGCCGTCTGAGCCTTGACGTGACGGGCCTTCCTTCCGAGCCGCGCGAGATCGCGGAGTTTATCGCCGACAACCGGCCGGACTGGTACGAGCGCACGGTGGATCGCCTGCTCGCGTCGCCCCATTTTGGCGAGAGATGGGGCAGGTACTGGCTCGACCTTGCTCACTACGCGGATTCGGACGGTTATGAGAAGGATTTGGCGCGTCCGTGGGCGTGGCGATACCGGCAGTGGGTGATCGGTGCGCTCAACCGGGACATGCCGTTCGACAGATTCACGGTCGAGCAACTGGCGGGCGATCTGATTCCGGGTGCGGGCCTGGACGAGCGGATCGCGACCGGGTTCCTCCGAAACACGCTGACGAATCGTGAAGCGGGAGTGGATCGCGCCGAAGCGAGGTTTGAGCAATTGATCACTCGCGCCAACACCGTGGGGACGACGTGGCTTGGACTGACGGTCGGCTGCGCCCAGTGCCACAATCACAAATTCGATCCGACCACTCAGAAGGATTACTACGCGCTGTTCGCATTCTTCGAGAACGCCGAAGAGCAGGACATCGACGCACCGCTCGCGGGCGAGCGCGGTCCGTGGCTCGCGGCGCGCGCCGCATACGAACAGAAGCGCAACCAGATCCTGCACCAGTATTGCGTGCGTGAGCGCGAACGCGCGTGGGAAACCAAGGTGCGGGAGGCATTCCTGAATCAGGGCAAAGACCTCGAATGGAATTTTCAGGTAACCGAATTCCGGGCAGGATACGCCGGGGCGGAGAAGGTGCTCAACAGCGACCCGGAGAAACGGACTAAACGCGAAGAAAACCGTCTCCTCGATTACTTCGTCCGCAGCATCGGCCCGGACTTCGACCGCGACAAGGAGATTTCCGCGGAATTGAAGCAGGCTCGCGAGAAGCTCACCGCATTGGCCGCCAATCTGCCGCCATACACGCAGGCGCCGGTGATGGCGCTCGATTCGGCCGCGCCGAAAACGCATATTCACATTGGCGGCGATTACAAGGCGCTTGGCATCGCCGTCGAGCCGAACACTCCGGGATTCCTGGTCCCGCTCGGCAAGCGCAACCCTACGCGTCTCGACCTCGCGCAATGGATCGTCGCGCGCGATAATCCGTTGACGGCGCGCGTCACGGTGAACCGCCTCTGGCAGGAGATGTTCGGGCTCGGGCTGGTCCGCACTTCGGAGGATTTCGGCACGCAGGGCGACAAGCCGTCGCACCCCGAGCTGCTGGACTGGCTGGCTTCGGACTTTGCGGATAACGGCTGGAGCCTTAAGTCGGCGATCCGGACCATTGCAATGAGCGCGACGTACCGCCAGTCGTCGCACGCGCGCAAAGAACTCGAGCAACGCGACCCGGAGAACACGCTGCTGGCGCGCCAGAACCGCGTCCGGCTGCCGGCGGAATTGGTTCGCGATTCGGCGCTGGCGGCCAGCGGGTTATTGAATCCCGCGATCGGCGGCCCCAGCGTGCGCCCGCCGCAGCCCGCGGGCGTGGCGGAACTCGGATACGCCAACAGCGTGAAGTGGAAGGAGAGCACGGGCGCGGACCGCTACCGGCGCGGCATTTACATCCACTACCAGCGCACGACGCCGTACCCGCTGCTCGGCAACTTCGACGCTCCCGATTCGAACACCACGTGTTCGCGGCGCCGGCGCTCGAATACGCCCTTGCAGGCGTTGAACCTGATGAACGACCCCGTTTTCCACGAAGCGGCGGACGCTCTGGCGGACCGGGTCCAGAACGAAGCTCCGGAGGACCCGATCGGGTATGCCTTCCGGCTGTGTCTCGGCCGGGAACCTTCGACTACGGAACGGCAGCGGGTGGCGCGGCTAGTGCAGGATGGCGGCAGTCTTTCCGCGGCAGCGCGCGTGCTGATGAACGTTGACGAGTTCATCACCAGGGAATAACAATGACAATCGACGACTTCCGAAGAATCCAATCCAGACGCTCCTTTTTCCGCTACTGCGCGGGCGGGCTGGAAACCATCGCGCTCGCGCATATGATGGAACGGGAGGGTTACGCGGGCGACGCGCGCGGCAACCCCCTCGCGCCGCGCGCGCCGCATTTTCCGGGCAAAGCGAAGAACGTGATCTTCCTGTTCATGGAAGGCGCGCCGAGCCAGGTGGATCTCTTCGATCCGAAACCGGCACTGCAGAAGTACCACGGCCAGTCGCTTCCCGAATCGATGACGAAGGATCTGAAGCTGGCGTTCATCAAACCGACGGCCGCGGTTCTGGCGAGCCCCCGTACATTCACTCCGCACGGCCAGAGCGGAATGGAGATGTCGGACTATATCCCGCACATCGCATCGTGCGCCGACGATATCTGCCTGGTCCGGTCGATGTATACGGAGGCGTTCAATCACCACCCCGGCCAGTTGTTGCTGTTCACCGGCAGCGTGCAGTTCGGCCGGCCGACGCTGGGCGCATGGGTGGTGTACGGTCTCGGCAGCGAATCGCAGAACCTGCCGGGTTTCGTGGTGCTCAGTTCCGGCGTTGGCACCAGCGGCGGGGCGTCGAACTTCATGAGCGGATTCATGCCGTCCACCTATCAGGGCGTGATGTTCCGCAACTCCGGCGATCCCATTCTCTACCTGTCGAATCCGCCCGGCGTTTCACCTCAGCGCCAGCGCGCCGATCTCGACGCGGTCCGCGATCTCAATGAAGAACACCTCGCGCAAACTGGCGACGCCGAGATCGCGTCCCGCATCAATTCGTATGAGCTGGGGTTCCGCATGCAGAGCGCGGGGCCGGAGTTGCTCGATTTCAGCAAGGAGTCGAAATCGACGCTCGAGATGTACGGCGTCGATAAGGAACCGACCCGGCCCTTCGCGACCAACTGCCTGCTCGCGCGGCGGATGGTGGAACGCGGCGTTCGTTTCGTGATGCTCATGCACGCGAGTTGGGACCAGCACACCAATCTCAATCGGGATTTGAAGAAGAACTGCGACATCACGGACCAGCCTGCGGCCGCGCTAATCAAGGATCTGAAGCAGCGCGGCTTGCTCGATTCGACGTTGGTGGTGTGGGGCGGGGAATTCGGGCGCACCCCGATGGTCGAGATCCGGAACACGCACGATCCCGAGAACGCCGGCCGCGATCATCACCCGTTCGCGTACAGCATGTTCCTGGCGGGCGGCGGCATCAAAGCCGGGCAGGTGATCGGGAAGACGGACGAGCTGGGCTTTAACATTCTCGAGGACAAAGTTCATGTGCACGATCTGCAAGCCACCTTGCTCCACTGCCTGGGGTTCGATCACACGCGGCTCACCTACCGCTACATGGGGCGCGATTTCCGGCTCACGGACGTGGCGGGGAATGTGGTGCGGAAGATGCTGGTGTGACCATGGCCCTCCACGAGTCCTCATTGTGACCAATGCTCAGCCGGCTGGCGGCGCGAACTAACGGGAGAAGAAGCAGTTTCGGATCCCGCTCGATCCTGCCCAGAAGTTCGGCATCGGATAGCTTCCGGTATTTCAGCCCGGCTTCGAGGTAGGCACTGCCTTCCATGTCGAGCAGACCCATCAACCCGAAGCGCTCCACAAATCGCTTGATCTCGCCGGGAGACATGGGCTTCTGCTTCAAATCGACCATTTGAACAGGCACGCAGCGCTCCTTAAAGAACCGCTGGGCCGCGCGGGTCGCTTGCGAGTTTCTGACGCCGAAAATCTGGACGGTCAACGCTACCGCCGCCGGCGAGACGCACCGTGACCGATGAAGCCGAGATCGAACAGCGCCGCGATGATGACGGCCACCAGAAACACCGCGTCCTGGGGGTGGTGTGTATTTGTCAGATACGCGTAGACGATAGTTGTCAGCGGAAGGAACAGGAAGCCGAGGATCAGGACGAGTCCCGAGTGGATGGAGCGGAAGAAATGGGTGAGGAGCCAGAGCGCCGCAAAAACGACTCGCGGAAACGCTAATGCAATGAGCGCGAACAAGCAGGGCATGCGACCAATTTACCTCGTTTCGCTTTAGCTCGCCGCATCTGGAAATGGCTTCCCCCGCGGGCGGGACCTCCCGCTCTCGGGGGAAGCCGGCAGACAAGCAGTTACTCGGCGATGGCCAGCGCGTCCTCCGGATAGCCGCGCATACCAAACTCCGGTACGTCCAGCCCTTCCACTTCCACTTCCGGTGCGACTCGCATGGACTTGACCTTGTTCACGACCCAGAACACTCCGTAGGTGAGCCCGAATGCCCATGCCGCGAGAATTGCGGCGCCCATGAGCTGCACCATGAACTGGCGGGTGTCCCCGTACAGCAGGCCCGTCACTCCCTGGCCCGCGTGCCCGAGATAGGATGCCGCGCCGACGCCATTCCATCCGGAGCCATAGGAGCCGTCGGCGAAGATGCCGGTGCAGACAACGCCCAGGACACCGCAGAACCCATGCACCGAGATCGCGCCGCATGGGTCGTCAATTCTGGTGACCCGCTCGTTGAAGAGGACTCCGAAGCAAACCACCACTCCGGCGAGCACGCCGATCGCGATGGAGGAGGCCGCCGAAACAAAAGCGCAGGGCGCGGTAATCGCCACCAGGCCGGCTAACATGCCATTGCAGGCCATGGTGATGTCGGGCTTGCCGAACATGAAGTACCAAAGGACCATCGCGGTGGCCGAGCCGGCGACGGCAGCAAGGTTCGTGTTCACGGCAACCACGGCAATGCGCAGATCCGTTGCCCCGAGAGTAGAACCGGGATTGAAGCCCATCCAACCGAAGAGGAGGATGAACGTGCCGGTCACGACAAAGACAATGTTGTGCGCCGGGAAGGCCCGAGGCTTTCCGTCCGCTCCGTATTTACCAAGCCGCGGACCCAGGATGATGGCAAGCGCCATGGCGGCGAACCCTCCGATCCCATGAACGACGCCCGAGCCCGCGAAGTCGACGTAGCCGTGACCGAAGCCCATGGTGGAACCGAGCTGCGAAAGCCAGCCCCCGCCCCATGCCCAGCAGCCGAAGATCGGATAGAGGATCGCGCCCATGAAGAGTTCGCAGAGGATGAACGCCCAGAACGTGATGCGCTCGCAAATTGCGCCGACAATGATGTAGCCGGCGGTCTCCATGAATACGACCTGGAAGAGCGTCAGGCAATTGCTGCCGGCGTCGTAGGCGGGTCCGGCCAGGAAGAAGCCCTTGCCGCCTAGGAATCCCCACTGACCGGCTCCTATCAGGAACTGGTTCAGCGTCGGCGTGCCTCCGATATTCGACGGGGCGGCGTTTATGGCGACCGCTCCAAACTGGAAGGCATATCCGAGCGCGTAGTATGCCAGGAAAGCAAAGACGTAAGCCGCAAAATTCAACATCATGAGATGGGCGGCGTTCTTTTTCCGCACCAGCCCGCAGGTGAGCAGCGCGAAGCCGGCCTGCATGAAGAGCACCAGGTAACCCGTGTTGAGGGTCCACGCGACGTTGGTGCCAATGCGCACGTGACCAACGGCATCGGCGAGCTTCATCGCCAACGGCTCTTTGGCGGCCTGCGCCTGGAAGTCGTCCGCGTCCTTCTTGCCCTTTGCGTAATCCGGCGACTTTGTATCGGTCGGCGCGGCAACAACAAAGGAGTTTCCAGCGCCGTCCACCACGGAGGACTTGTCCCCGGTCGCTATGCCGGCGGGATCCGGTTTGGGTGGCTCGTCCGCAATGCAAGGCGTAAGGAGCCCTGCCAGTATCACGATGGCAACCATCGCCGCCGTCCGGCTCGAGAACCAGCGGAGGCTAAAGTTGAGAATCCTGTGCGTCATTCTTTCCTTCCTCTTTCTCATGGATATTTTTTGAACCAGATCTTACGCTCAGCCTTACAGCGCGGCGTCCCCACGGTCGTCGTTGCGGATCCGGATCGCATCCGCGACGTCGAAAACAAAGACCTTTCCATCGCCGATCTTCCCCGAGCGCGCGGCCGCGGTCAGGCTCCGGATCACTTCTTCGGAGCGGTCATCGGCGATGACCATCTCGATTTTTACTTTTGGCAGAAGGTCGACGGTATACTCCTGGCCGCGGTAGACCTCCTTGTGGCCTTTCTGGCGGCCATGGCCCCGGACTTCGCTGATGGTCATGCCCTCGATGCCGATTCCGATCAGGGCCGATTTGACGTCGTCCAGCTTATGCGGCTGGATGATGGCTTCGATTTTCTTCATCGCGCTCCTTTTCCTTGACTGCTGTAAATAACTGCCACTTACTTCTTGGGGCCGAAGAACGCGATCAAACCGATCGTAATCGTGTTCTGCGATTTCGCAACCGCAATGCCGGTTCCGCGATCGTAATACGGCTTATCCGAATTGTCGTGCCGGAATTCCAAGCGGCTGATGAGGCCTTCGTAGAGCTTCATCTCTCCGGTCATTGTGACTTCTTTCACCGACTGCTTCGTCCCGGTCGCGAAACCGTCCATGTCGTCGAAGATTTCGGCGCGGGGGGCGATGGCGAAGCGCTTGGTTAACTGATAGCGCGCAGCGACGGCCAGTCCGGTCCACTTCTGGCTCCCCGGACCGATGTTTTTATCCGTCCCGTAATCGAAGTTGAAATAGGCTCCCAGCTTGTCATTCGGAGTGAGGAGCAGCACCGTGTCGTACAGGTTCCGAAAGCCGCCGTTGGTGTGATCTTTTTCAGGCCCGGTGTAGTACGTATTCGACCACGTTGCCTTCTTCCAAGCGTAGTTAGCCACAAGGCCGACCGTCTTCCCGCTGTTGTTATCTTTTACGTTATTCCAGCCGTTAACGACTTGAACTCCGGTCGTAAACGCCTTATTCACCGGGATGGTGGCGCGCACCCCGAGGTGATAGTACGGTATTCCAAAAACGAACAGCAGCGATCGCGAGTAATTCCAGTTGGCGTTCGTCTCGATGACTTCGGCGCCCGCGCTCGTGACGAACTTACCGACGTCTAGCTGGATGCCGTGGAAGTGATTGGGCCGAAACTCGAGGAACATTTGCTCGAAGTACTTCATCGCCTTGGGTGCCTGGTCCGTAGCCGAAATGATGTCGAAAGTATTGCCGGTTCCGACGTCGAGCCGGAATCCGACAACTCCCGAGGCCTTTTCCATGCTGAATTTGGCCATGTTCAGGTGAGCCTGGTTGGCCCGTTCATTGAAGTTGTAGAGCTGGTTGAAGCCGCTGTCCGGATGGTTGAAGTTCACGTCGTAGTAAACGTCACCCAACAGATAGAAATCCACGCCTTTCTTTGTCCAGGGCGATGGTGCGGGGGCAGGCGCAGCCGCGGGAGCGGTGGCCGCTGGCTGGTTTTGTGTTGAATCCGGAGCCAGATCCAGGGCCGGTGCGGTCTGTCCAAAAACAGCCGCCACCACCAAACCGGAAACCAGACACACACGTGAACTGATCTGATGCAAGACTTTACCTCCGAGCTGTCGTTTTTGTAAAGCCAATTACGCGGGGCGAAAGTCAGCGGGTCGGGGCTGTTCTGAAAATGAAGCAGTGCTAAGGAGCACTTCGGGGCTTTTCCAGAGCTTACCCTGTGCGGCGGTCAAATACGAATCAAAAATTTGAATGGAGTGCATAGGGCAGATTCTATTGGACGCCGTGGGAAGTGGGCGGTAATCTAATTCCAGCGATCGCCGAAGATCGTTACCCTGCCTATGTCCGGCATTCCGACTGAGTCAAACAGATGAGGGGTACTGCCGAGTGGGAGCAAGACACGATCTCGAAATGGCTCGATCCGCGCCGGGCAGGCGGAATACCGTGACTGTCGACTCGCCGATCGAAGATCTCGCATTTTCCAGGCGGGCGCGGAACGCGCTGCACGAAGTTGGATGCTTAACCGTCGGCAGTATCTTGCAGAAGGATTTCACGCGGACCGTTCGCCGGTTCGGTTTTGTAACCCGCCGCGAAATCACTGCGGTGCTGCGCGAACACGGCCTTGCCGTACCGCCGGCGTTGACGGAGGGCGGGACGTCGCGGGTCTTTGAGCTGCGGCGCGATTTGGCAAGGCTGCGGGCGAGTATCGAAGATACGACGCGCCGGTTGAGAAAGCACATCGAGCGTCTGGAACACCGGCTGAACAAACTGTAGGGTTATCGGGCCGCGCGCGTCTCCGCGCTTTGCAGATCCAGGCCGACACGCTCACCGTTGATCAGGATAAAGCCGGAATTGATCAGGTCTTGTCCCGTGCAGTCGTACTGTTCGTAGCGCCGAAGAGCGGCGATGCTGAAGACGTATTCCACGGCCATCGAACCGCCAGCCTCCGCCGCGCCTCCCAGGCGGATGCTGGTGCTGAAATCAATGCCGTCAAAGTTCGGGTCGTCCTTGAAATACGCCATCAGGGGGCGAATCAAGTGCGCGATATGCTCGTCGAACGCCAGCGCTGCGAGACGGTAGCGCGAGCCCGCGGCGGTGGCCGGCAGCGGAGTCGTAATCGAGAGCTGAAGGTACGCGCCCTTGCGGAAGTTAATGAACGACGGCGGGGCGTATCCGACGAACCGGGCGGAAGCGTCCAGGTCGCGGACCACCCGGTTCAGCGTGTCCTGCCATGCGGCTTGCAGGGCTTTCAGCGAATCCGGCGAGGTGTCGCGCGCAGGTGGCGGGGGTGGGGCCGGTTTGACGGCAACCGGAACCGGCGGGGGCGGCGGGGCGCTCTCGGCGACGGGTGAATCGCGCGGCGGCCCCAGCGCGAGGGGTTGACTATCGACGAACATGGCGGCCTGCTGGAGGGCTGACTGCCGCTCGGCCGCGGTGGAGGCGGAGACCAGTAGGATGGCAGCGTCCCGAGGAATCGAGAGCACGACGTTTTCGGCTCGTTCCGTCGTCACGCCGATCGTCTTCTTTCGGACGTGGTGCGAAATCTCGAGGGCGAAGTTCTGGATCGCCTGCTCCTGCTGCATCGCGGGAACGGCCGCTTTCAGGATCGGAAGCATCACATCGTCGAACGTTTGCCGGGCGCGGTCCTCTTTCTTCAGCAGCTCCCCGGAATACGCCGCGAAGTAGTTGCCGGTGATCTGCAGAACGATCTGATTGCGGAAGCGCGCGAACTGGATGGAACGCTGATCGGCGAGGCGCTCCTGCTCCTCGGTCAGATCGAGTTTGCGGCTGAAGTAGAAGCGGTACGGGAATGGATGGGAGGAGATCGCGACCGCGACGCCCTTCAACTCGGTCATGTGCTTTTGCTGGAGCTCGCGCAATTCCGGATCGAGGATCTCGGGCGGAGACAGCACTTGGGCGCGGCAGAAGGGTACGGCGAGGAATAGCGCCCCTACGATGACAGTCGTGGCGCACGCACTCGTGCGTGCCGCGTCGAGACTCCTCTCGACGCTTGGCGTCGCCAAGAGTGCCGACGCGGCACGCACGAGTGCGTGCGCCACATCGAACGCCTACGGACGGATGTACACCGTAACCCCCGTT
>JANXRE010000082.1 GCA_025353165.1 Acidobacteriota bacterium
ACCAAGCCCAAAAACGCCATCATCCGCCAGTACCAGAAACTCTTCGAGTTCGAGAATGTTAAGCTGAAATTTAGTGACGACGCCCTGGAGGCGATCGCCCAGCTCGCGATGGAGCGCAAGGTAGGGGCACGCGGCTTGCGCATGATTCTCGAAGACCTGATGCTAGACCTCATGTACTACCTGCCTTCCTACAAAAAAGTACGCGAGTTCCAGGTCACCAAAGAGATGGTGCTCTCGCAGAAAATCAGTCTTACAATATTGGAAAAGGCCGGTTAACCGTAATTTCCTGAACATACCGCGCACCGGGGGACTGGGGTTGTACAAATCCCGCTGGGGAGAACAATGCTTACTTCGAAGGAAAAATCCGATACAAAACGTCTGCCGATGATGCCCATTCGCGACGTGGTCATCTTTCCGTACATGATGACCCCGTTCGTGGTCGGGCGCGAATCCAGCGTGCGGGCGTTGGAAGAGGCCATGGCCGGCGACAAGAAAATCTTTCTTGCCACCCAGCACGATGCCTCTATCGATGAACCCAAGCCCAACGAGATTTATAGCGTCGGCACTATCGTAAACATCGTCCAGAGCCTCAAACTCCCGGACGGCAACATCAAAGTTCTGGTGGAAGGCGTCGAACGCGCGAAAGTCGTGTCCATCTCCGACGACGAGGGCTTCTTCCGCGCCACGGTACGCACCTCCACCTACAAAGTGGAAACCGGACCGCAACTCGACGCGCTCATTAGCCGCGTCACCGGCCTGTTTGAACAATACGTCAAGCTGAGCCAGAACCTGAACTACGAATCGATGGTAGCCGCCATCCGGGTGGACGAACCCGGCAAGCTGGCGGATACGGTCGGCGCGAACCTGCAGCTCACCATCGAGGAGAAGCAGGAACTGCTGGAGATTTTCGATCCGGTCGACCGCCTGACGCGGGTCGCCGAGATGCTGGACATCGAGATCGAAAAGCTCAACGTGGACCGCACCATCCAGGGCCGCGTGAAGCGGCAGATGGAGAAGGCGCAGAAGGAATACTACCTCAACGAGAAGATCAAGGCCATCCAGAAGGAACTCGGCCGCGGCGAAAAGAGCGAAATCGACGAGCTGAAGAAAAAGATCGAGCAGGCGGGCATGACCAAGGACGCCCACGACAAGGCGCTCGCCGAATTGCGCCGGCTCGAGAACATGCCGCCGATGTCGGCGGAATCCACCGTATCCCGCAACTACCTCGACTGGCTGCTGGCGGTGCCCTGGAAGAAAAAGACGAAGGAAATCCGGGACCTCAAGTACGCCAAGGAGATCCTGGAGTCGGACCACTACGGCCTGGATAAGATCAAGGAACGCATCCTGGAATTTCTGGCCGTGCGCCGCCTGGTGAAGAATCCCCGCGGCTCCATCCTGATGTTCGTCGGCCCTCCGGGCGTCGGGAAGACTTCGCTCGGCATGTCGATCGCGAAATCCACCGGCCGCAAGTTTGTTCGCATGTCGCTCGGCGGCGTGCGCGATGAAGCGGAAATCCGCGGGCACCGGCGCACGTACATCGGCGCCCTGCCCGGCCAGATCATCCAGATGATGAAGAAGGCCGGGACGCGGAATCCCGTGTTCATGCTCGACGAAGTGGACAAGATGTCGATGGATTTTCGCGGCGATCCCTCAGCCGCCCTGCTCGAGGTGCTCGACCCCGAACAGAACTACATGTTCGTGGACCACTATCTGGATGTCGAGTACGATCTCAGCCAGGTCTTTTTCATTGTCACGGCGAACGTGCTCCACACCATCCCGCCGGCTTTGCAGGACCGCATGGAAGTAATCCGGCTTTCGGGCTACACCGAGCTGGAAAAGTTTGAGATCGCGAAGCGATTCCTGGTGAGAAAGCAGAAGGAGCAGACCGGGCTCGACGCGGAGCAGGTCGAGTTTACCGAATCGGGCCTCAAGGAGTTGATCCAGTACTATACGCGCGAGGCCGGCGTCCGGAATCTCGAGCGCGAAATCGGCAACATTTGCCGCAAGGTCGCCAGGCGGGTCGTGGAAGAAGCCGGCAGGACCGGGAAGAAAAGGCCGAAGCTGGAAAAGGCCGTCGTGACGGAGAACAAGGTCTCCGAGTATCTCGGGCCGCAGAAGTTCCGCGATCTCAAGGCGGACAAGCAGAACGAAATAGGGGCCACGACCGGTCTCGCATGGACCGAGGTCGGGGGCTCCATATTGACGACAGAAGCCACCATTATGGAAGGCCGCGGCAAGCTGACCATCACGGGCAAGCTCGGCGATGTGATGCAGGAATCCGCGCAAGCCGCCATGAGTTATATCCGGTCGCGAGCCCACACGCTCGGGCTGCCGCGCGACTTCTACAGACACTTGGACATCCATATACACGTCCCCGAGGGCGCCATCCCGAAAGATGGACCGTCGGCGGGAATCACGTTGGCGACCAGCATCGCGAGCGCGCTCACCCAGATACCGGTCCGCTGCGACGTGGCCATGACAGGCGAGATCACCCTCCGAGGGAAGGTGCTACCCATCGGCGGCCTAAAAGAGAAACTGATGGCCGCGCACCGGCACGGCATCAAGGAGATCGTTCTCCCCAAGGACAACGAAAAAGACCTGCCGGACATTCCAGACATTATCAAGACGGAAATGAAGCTGAGTTTCGTCGAGTCGATGGACCAAGTCTTAAAAATCGCATTGGAGCGCGAGGTGCAGCCGCTGCCGATGCCCGCCGCGATTCAGGCGGCGGCTGAGACGCGACCCGAGGAAGTTCACTAGAAAGCAGCGCGTGGAGGGCGGCGGTTCGCTCGCCGTCTCCACTCATATGGAAGCTCAGTTTATAATCAGTGCAGCCAAGCCGGATCAGTTTCCGAGCGGGAACGGGCAGGCCCTTCCAGAGGTCGCGTTCCTGGGCCGGAGCAACGTCGGCAAGTCGAGTCTCCTGAACGCTCTTATCGGGAAGACGGGCTTGGCTTTCACCAGTGCCCGGCCGGGTTGCACGCAACTGATCAACTTTTATCGGATTGGCGACTCATTTCTGTTCGCCGATCTCCCCGGGTACGGGTATGCGCGAGTCCCTCCGGAAATAAAGGCGGAGTGGAAGAGTCTGGTGGACGCATACCTGACTAGCCGCGAGCAGCTAGCGCTTTGCGTGGTACTGCTGGATGCGCGGCGCGGATGGATGGACAGCGACCTGGAGCTCAAGCAGTGGCTGGAGTTCCACCGGCGGCCTTATATAGTGGCCGCCACGAAAAGCGACAAAGTGAAATCTCAACGCGATCAACACCAGAGCATGAAGAATCTCCGGGAGCACTACCCGGAAGGCGAGATTGCGCTGGTATCGGCCGAGACCGGCCGCGGAGTAAAAGAGCTGTGGCAAGCGATAACAAGAATCAAGGCATAATCGCCGGCGAAAACGAGCCCGGCGATACGGAGAAAACCGTGGAAAACAAACCCACCGAAACCAAACCCCCCGAAGTGAAAACCGCGAACGAGCAACCCAAGGCTGTCGCGGCCGAAGTCGAAGTGAAGGAAGCGCGCGCGGCGAAGACGGCCAACGGGCCCGAGCCCCGCGCCGAGGAAAGATCGGCCGATAAGGCTCACGCCCCGAACGCCGCCGCTGCGAAGCAACGTCCGGCGGCACAACCGCCCGCGCAGCGTCCGCCTCAGGCGACTGGGGCCCAAACTCAGCCGCCGCGGCAGGACCATGCGCCCAAGGCCGACGGAAAGAACGCCGGCATGCCGACGCTGGATCTCAAGGATCTCAAGGACATGAGCATTCTCAAGCTCAACCAGGTCGCGAAGGATCTGAATGTCCTGGGCACCGCGGGCCTGCGCAAGCAGGAACTGATCTTCAAGATCCTGCAGTCCCAGGCGGAGAAGAGCGGGCTCATCTTTTCGGAAGGCGTGCTGGAGTGCCTGCCCGACGGCTTCGGGTTTTTGCGCGCGCCGGAGTACAACTACCTGCCGGGCCCGGACGACGTTTATGTGTCGCCATCCCAAATTCGCCGCTTCGATCTGCGGACCGGCGACACGATCTCCGGCCAGATTCGCCCGCCGAAGGAAGGCGAGCGTTATTTCGCGCTGATCAAGGTTGACGCCATCAACTTCGAGCCGCCGGAGGAAGCGCGCAACAAGATCTTCTTCGACAACCTGACGCCGCTGTATCCGCAGGAGCGGCTCCGGATGGAGACCACCAAGGAAAACGCGTCCGGGCGCGTGATGGATCTGCTGACGCCCATCGGGAAGGGCCAGCGCGGGCTGATCGTAGCCGCGCCTCGAACGGGCAAGACGATGCTGTTGCAGAGTATCGCGAACTCGATCACGGCGAATCATCCCGAAGTGACACTCATCGTGCTGCTCATTGACGAGCGCCCCGAGGAAGTCACCGATATGCAGCGGTCGGTTAAGGGCGAGGTCATCAGTTCGACGTTCGACGAGCCGGCATCGCGCCACGTGCAGGTGGCCGAAATGGTGATCGAGAAAGCAAAGCGCCTGGTCGAGCACAAGCGCGACGTCGTGATTCTGCTGGATTCGATTACGCGGCTTGCGCGCGCCTACAACACCGTCGTCCCCCCTTCCGGAAAGGTCCTGTCGGGCGGCGTCGATTCGAACGCGTTGCAGCGTCCGAAACGCTTTTTTGGAGCGGCGCGCAATATCGAGGAGGGCGGCTCATTGACCATCGTCGCCTCGGCGCTGATCGATACCGGCTCGCGCATGGACGACGTTATTTTCGAAGAGTTCAAGGGTACCGGCAACATGGAAATCCATCTGGACCGGAAGCTGATGGACAAGCGCGTCTTCCCGGCGATCGACATCACCAAATCCGGTACGCGAAAGGAAGAACTGCTGCTCTCGAAGGAGGAGCTGAATCGCGTGTGGGTGCTGCGCAAGGTGCTGACGCCGTTGTCGCCGACCGAAAGCATGGAACTGCTGCTGGACAAGCTGAACAAATCCAAGAGCAACGGCGACTTCCTGTCGGCGATGAGCGGCGCGTAAAGCGCGCCGGCGCATGTTAGCGAGACCCGCGAGGATCGCGGCGGTTTTTCTCGCCGCTCTGTTTGTGCTCGCGCTCGGCACAAATCGGATTCCGTTCACCGCTTCCTACCAGGACCGCATCGGCCACATCCGATCGCAGGACGAGGCCACTTACGGGCATGTCGCGATTCAGATGCTGCAGACCGGCGACTGGCTCACTCCCCGGCTGGACGGGCGACTGTTCCTGATGAAGCCGCCCTTGTTTTACTGGCTGTCGGCGGCGTCCGTCAAGGTGTTCGGATTTTCCCGCCTCGCACTCCGCGCTCCCAGCGTGGTGGCTGGCGCGCTGGCGGCCACCCTGGTCTTCGCGTGGGGCTGGCGATTTCGAAGCGGGTACGCCGGCCTTTGCGCCGCTGTTTTACTGCTGTCGAATTCCGTCTGGGAAACGATGAGCCGGCTCGCTTGCCTGGACGTGCTGGTTTCGTCCTGCATCCTGGCCGCGATCTTTTTCCTGGCAAGAGATACGGCGCTCGAAGGGCGGCTATCGATTCTTGGCTTCGGCATATTTACAGCCGCCGCGATTCTGACCAAGAGCGCTGCCGGTGTGATTCCTCTTCTAGTGCTAGTTGGGTTGGCGGTCGCAAAACGCGTTCCCGCTCGCCGGATTGTGTACGCCTGTGCCGTGATATTCGCTGTCGCAGCGCCGTGGCATCTCTATCAGATCGCCGTTCATCCCGGGTGGTTTTACGCGGAATACATCCAGGCGCAGCTCTTCGGGTTTGGCTTGCACCCGCCCGTGGAGGCGACGGAATCGCAATTCTGGTTTTATGCCCGGCGGCTGTTCCTCACCGATCCGGTGCTGATCGTGGTGTTTCTTCTGGCCACTCCGCGGCTGATCCGCGAGCGCGGTTGGATCTTGCTGGGGTGGCTACTTGCCGTTGCGGGGACGCTCACGGCATTCCGAGCGCAGAATTTTCTATACGCGACTCTGCTGATTCCGCCGCTGTGCGTTGTCGCAGCCTGCTACCTTCCCGCGCCGGGGCGGGCCGCTCCCGCGGTTCTGGCCGTGCTTTTATTTATTGGAGTGGGGAAAGTGGCCGCGGAGGCTCCATGGGACCTGGCTTTCTATCGCATCCCAACGCCCGAGACGCAACTCGCGCTGAGAGCCTACGCCGCGCAGGGCCGGGCGAATGAACTGATCGCGGTCCAACCCGACGATGAGTTCTACACGCTGCTCCTTCCGATTCCGGGCACGCGCTATTGCTGGATCGATCCGGGCCATTTTGCCGAACGCTACGCGCCGCACCTGGCAAGGCTCGGCTACGTGATGCGGGCCGATCGTTTCATCCACCTGTCGGCCGGGGCCGTGCCGACCACGATCATGGCCGATTCGTTCGATCAGATAGCAGCCGTGATTGCGAGCAAGCCGGAGAGCGATTTCTACGTCCCCGCCGCTTTGGCGATCGCCTCGACGATTCATGAGATTCAACCTGCGCCGGCAGGGCGCGCCTTTCTTCTGGCGCGCCGCGCGCCGGCCACGCAACGGCCGAGGTTCCTTCCCGTTCTGCCGGAGAACTGGTAAATGGGGAACCCCGAGATTACTCTGGTGCTGCCGGTTTTCAACGAAGAGGCAAACCTCAGCCCGTTGCTGACGCGCGTTCACGAGGCGATGAGCGCCTCCAACCTCTCCTATCGCGTGCTTGTTGTCGACGACGGCAGCACGGACGCTACCTCCGAGATTCTCGAATCGTTCCTATCCAGAGTGCCTCTGGTAGTCTGCCGTCACGCGCGGAACGAGGGACTCGGTTACACACTCCGCGATGGACTGGTTGCGGCCGCCGGCCTGTGCGCTCCCGATGACGCGATCGTGACCATGGACGCCGACGATACACACCAGCCGGCTCTCATTGGCGAGATGTTGCGGAAGATCCGTGAAGGCTTCGATGTAGTCATCGCCTCCCGCTTCCTGCCGGGCGCGCGTTCCCAGGGGGTGCCGGTGCATCGCCGCGCGTTAAGTTCCGCGGCGTCTCTTCTGTTCCGCGCGGTGCTCGCGACGGACGGCGTGCGGGATTTCACCTGCGGGTATCGAGCATACCGCGCCGGCGTGCTCCAAAGCGCCATCGCGACGTACGGAGACTCGTTCCTGGCATCGGACGGCTTTCAATGCATGGTCGACGTGCTGCTGCACCTCCGCGCTTTGGGCGCGCGCTTCACGGAAGTCCCGGTGATTCTCCGCTACGACCGGAAGCGGGGGCCGAGCAAGATGCGCGTATTGCAGACGATTCGCAAGACCCTTTTGCTGATCGCGCGGCGCAAGATGACGGACCTGCGGGTGCGCTAACTTGACTATGCCCGGCCGTTTGGCCGGGCACGGCGCGAAAATGATCTGCAGGCGCGACCCCGTGGCCTTCGCGAGTCGTTCCAGCGTGCGCATCGATGGCCGTGAGCGCCCGCTGTCCACCCGGGCGACGACGGGCTGGGTGGCGCCCATCTTCCGAGCCAGTTCCTGCTGCGTAAGGCCTGCGCGGTTCCGGACGTCCATCACTGCCGGGGCCAGGACGAATTCCTCCTCGAGCGCCTTGTAGGCCTGCGGTACTTCTGCTCCTTCATCCATTTCTTGTGGAGGTCGGTGATACGTGCCATTTGTTGCTTCTCCGACGCACGGGATCACCACGCGGGCCACGGCCGTCACACTCGACGTGCGGTTCGCCTACACGTTTTAGGCCGTTCTGCTTGATGAGCAAGGCGATTCGCGCCAGCCGCGCCCGCATGTCCTCGGGCAGTGCCGACACTTCCGCCTCTACGGTTTCGTTCAGGGTTTCGCGGCTTACTGGAACATCCTCCGGTCGCGGCGCAGCACCGCAGGGAGCTCGATCTCGCCGACCGGAGCAGACTGCGGTTCTGCAATAGCTTCCACCAACTCTACCTGCTCGTGTTCCGGCTCAACCGGCTTGGCCGAGACTTCAGCGGCCGCGCTCTTCGGCATGGTCACCGGCAAGCCGTCCCGCTGGAACCCGGTCGCGATCACGGTGATCCGGACCTCGTCGTCGAGCGCCTCGTCCAGCACCACGCCGAAGTTGATCTGCACGTCGTCGTTCTGGGTAGCGGCGCGGATCAGCGAACAGGCCTCGTTGACCTCGTGCAGGCCGAGTTTGCTGGAAGCCGTGATATTGATCAGGACGCGCTTGGCCCCGTGCACGCCGCCCGCTTCCATGAGCGGCGATTCGATCGCGGACTTCGCGGCTTTCGTCGCTGCATTATCCCCCCGGCACGCGGCTGTTCCCATCATGGCGTGGCCCATCCCGAGCATGATCGCCCGGATGTCGGAGAAATCGCGATTGATCACTCCGGGAGTCATCATGATGTCGCTGATTCCTTGCACCGCTTGCCGCAGGACATCGTCGGCCATCTTGAA
Organism: Acidobacteriota bacterium; assembly: GCA_025353165.1. Lineage (GTDB taxonomy): Bacteria > Acidobacteriota > Terriglobia > Bryobacterales > Bryobacteraceae > TMP-7. The sequence goes on from JANXRE010000082.1 coordinate 8,375, forward strand.
CGCCTGAAGCAGGGTGGTGCCTTTCGGAGCGAGGGCAAGCAGCCGGTCGTTCGGAATCGTAATCACCGTATCGACAGTCGCCGCCAGTTCGGTGAGCCCTTTTTCGGCGGCTTTCATGCGCCGGCCACCCTCGAATGCAAACGGCGTCGTCACGATTGCCACCGTCAGCGCGTTCAACTCCTTGGCCAGCGAGGCAACCACCGGAGCCGCCCCCGTTCCCGTGCCGCCGCCGAGGCCGGCGGTCACGAACACCATGTCGGCCCCCTCCAGGATCTCGATGATCCGCTCGGTGTCCTCGAGCGCCGCCTGCCGGCCGACGTTGGGGTCTGCGCCCGCGCCGAGCCCGTTGGTGACCTTCGGTCCGATCGAAACCTTGGTTGGGATGGGCGAGGCATTCAACGCCTGAACGTCCGTGTTCAGCACGAAGAACTCCACGCCCGTCATGCCCTCGGCCATCATCCGGGCGACTGCATTGCCACCGCCGCCGCCCACACCCACAACCTTGATCCGGGTGCCGAGAACCGCCTCGTCCTGAATCGCGAATTTTAAGTCGTCCATCGCTATGCCACGCTCCTTCTCAATTGTTATCCCCGATTAACGGAAAACCATGCTGACCAGCCCCGGCGCCTTTCGCCGCGTGTCGCGGCGCGTCTTCAGGCGGGCTGAGTACATCGCCAGGCCCGCCGCCGTCGTCCACACGGGCGTGTCGAGCTCTTCCGGCCAGTCTTGAATGCCCGTTGCGAGGCCGTTTCGCGCGGGACAGTTCAGCACGCGCTCAGCCACGTCGCACATCCCGGTGAGAAGCGAACCGCCGCCGCACAACGCAACGCCCTCCATGAGCGCCTGGTCCATGCCCACCTTGTGCAACTCGTTACGGACGTAGATGAACAGCTCTTCCGCGCGCGCCTCGAGCACCTCGTTCAGCTCAGTGCGTTTGGCCTCGCGCGGCCCGCGAGCCTCCGTTGACGGCACCTCGATCAAGCTGCTATCCGCGGTGAGGCCGAGCATCGCACAACCGTATTCGCGCTTCAAGGTCTCGGCATCCTCGAACGAAATCTTGAAAATGTACGCGACATCGCGAGTGAAGTGATCCCCCCAGACCGGCAGGCTCGCCGAGAGAAGCAGAGCCTCCCCATCGTAGATCACCAGGTCCGTCGAATGAGAACCGATGTCCACCAGCATCACGCCGCGCGTCCGGTCCTCCCGCAGAATGGAGGCATAGGAAGCCGCGATCGGCTCGAACACGGATTCCTCAACGGCCAGATGCGCCTGATGGACCGCATCGACCAGCGTTTGGTGCTCTTGGGTAGAGGTGGTGATGGCGTGCACGTTCGCTTCCAGCCTCGAACACGTTGCGCGCTTCGGGTTGCGATAGCCCGCCCGCCCATCGAGAATAAAATCCTGCGGGAACATGTGGAGCAGCATGCGGTCGTCCTCCAGCCGCACTCTCCGCGCGCGCTCGATGGCGTACGCCATGTCCTCCGATTGAATCTCCCGCGGGCGTCCGAACTCGTAAAGGCCGCGGGCCTGGCAGCCCTGGACCGTCATTCCGCCCATTCCAACCACGCATCCGTCGATGAGTGTGTGCGCGTTAATTTCGGCTCGCTGGACCGCCTCGCGAATCGACTCCGAAAGCGCCCCCGCATCGGCCAGCCGGCCTTTCGACCAGCCCGCCGCTGGCGCGCGACCATAGCCCAGAAATCGAAGGCGGCCGCCTTCCAGCGCGCAGACGACGCACCGGGTTTCCGTGACGCCGGGGTCTAGCCCAACGGCGAGGCGTGGTTTGTTTACCTGCATTACTCGCCCTTCCCTTCCACCGTGGTGATTCTGTCCTCGAGCCGCATGTCGAGGGTGCTGGCGTTTGGCGCCTTCTGCTGAATCTGCGGATAGTTCGTCACGAAATTCTGCATCCGCTGCGCGAAATTGTGATCGCCCAGCAAAAGCGTGATCGCCCGGTCGCCAACGCGCGTGCTCACCTTGAGATTGTCCGGATCGCTCACGTCCACCTCCGACACCTTGCCCGCCATCGGACCGAGGTCGTTCATCAGGCGGCTCATTCGGCGCAGGCTCTCCCGGCGCTGCTGCGGCGAGTCCGCGGGCTTCACCCCGAGCGCGAGCGGCAGCTTGAATCCCGCCTGCTTCGGAGGCTGCAGAATCATGCCATCGGCGTCGATGAGCGCGAAGCGCGATAACCCGCCGGGAACGGGCACCTGGATGAATGCCACCGGCTCACGCTCCTGGACCTGAACGACCAGCTTGTTCGGCCAGATCCGCGAAACCGATGCATCCCTCACCCAGTCCAACTGCACCAGACGGGCGCGGCGTTCCTTCATTGGAACCTGATAAAGGCTGCGCCCAAAGTCCGGAGCCAACACCCGCAGCACTTCCGCCCGGGACGTGTAATGCACGCCGGCAATCTGGATGCTGGGAGTCTCCAGGCCGTAATCGGGAGTGGCAATCACGAAGCGCGCGTCGCGGAGCAGGAATAATTCGACGCGCTGGAATGCGTATAAACCTCCGGCGATTACCACGCCGGCGAGCAGCACGCGTCCGCTCTGGCGCATCCAGCGCCAGCGCCCGGCCTTTTCCACGGCGTCTTTGTCCTTACGCGCCATCGCCCGATCCCCTCAGTCCCGCAAGTACCTTCTCGCCCGCCTGCCAAACACTGCCCGCCCCCAGCGTCAGCACCACATCGCCGTCCCGCGCATCCCGCAGCACCGATTCGATGGCGCTCTCGGCTGTGCCCGCGTATCTCACATCCCGGTGGCCGTAATCGCGCATTCGCGCGGCGAGCGCGGCGGACGTAACGCCCTCTATCGGCTTCTCCGATGCCGCGTAGATATCGAGAATGTAGACGATATCGGCTTCGTTAAAGCTTCGCGCAAAATCGTCCATCAGCGCCTGGGTGCGCGTGTACCGGTGCGGCTGGAAGATCGCCAGCACACGATTGAAGTGGCAAAGCCGGGCGGCGGCGAGCGTCGCGCGGATCTCCGTCGGATGGTGGCCGTAATCGTCGATCACGGTTACGCCGCGCTCCTGCCCGCGCGTCTGGAACCGGCGCTCCACTCCCGAGAAGGCCGCGAGCCCCGCGCGAATCTTCTCGAGCGGCACCTCCAGCCAGAGGGCGACGGTGATCGCGGCCGTGGCGTCCAGGACGTTGTGGATCCCGGGCACATTCACGCGGAACCGGCCGAGGTCCTCGCCGCGCCTGCGCAGATTGAAATCGCTCGCCAGGTGGCCGCAATTCGCATCCGCGATCTCGATGTCCACTTGCGCGCTGGTTCCGTAGGTAATCACGTGACGCGTGATTTGCGGCATGATCCTCTGAATGTTTTCGTCGTCCAGGCAGAGGATGGCGACGCCGTAGAACGGCACCTTGTTCACAAACTCGAGGAAGGCTTCGCGGATTTCCCCGATGTCGCGGTAGTGGTCCAGATGCTCGCGGTCGATGTTCGTGACCACGGCGACGATAGGGCTGAGTTTCAGAAACGAACCGTCGCTCTCGTCGGACTCGACCACCATCACGTCGCTCTTGCCGACCCGGGCATTCGATCCGCCCATCGTACCGACACGCCCGCCGACAACCACGGTCGGGTCCAGCCCCGCCTCCCCCAGAATGGTGGCCGCCATGGAGGTGGTCGTGGTCTTGCCGTGGCTTCCCGCGATCGCGATTCCGTATTTCAAGCGCATCAGCTCGGCCAGCAGCTCGCCGCGCGGGATGATCGGGATCCCGGCGTTGCGGGCTGCCACCAGTTCCAGATTGTCCGCCGTTGCCGCCGACGTCACCACCACGGCCTTTGCGCCTTCGATGTTCCGCGCCGAGTGGCCCTCATAAACGGTCGCGCCGAGTTTCTGGAGCCGCTCCGTAACCGGACTGAGCCGCAGATCGGAGCCCGTGATGCGATACCCGAGGTTCAGAAGGACTTCGGCGAGACCGCTCATGCCGATTCCTCCGATCCCGGTAAAATGCACGTGCTGCGGCTTGAAAAACATTTTAACTCTTAATTGTTTCGTTGTTGCGCTGGCGTGTCAATCTTTATCTCATAAAGCGTCATCGGCGCGACTTTCGCGACGAATCTCAAATCCCATGCGCCAGGATCGGAGGCCATCGCCGGTCCCAGATACTCGCCGTCGTGGATCAGCAGGTGGGTTACGCCGAGACCTCGAATCGCGGCGATGTCCAGCCGGCGGACGTTCGGGGATTCAAACGCCGCCGTCAGCAGATCCTGCACTTTGTTCGGCAAAGCCGCCGTGTAGTTCAACCAGATCGTCCGGTCGGTGTACGCGTTCGGCAGTGGCTGCGCGGTATAGACGATTGCGGCGGCGGTTGTCCGGGCTTGGATCATCTGCGTGACTTGGTACCAGGGCGCAAAATAGTACTCTAAGTACGCGCTTTCGGATCCGATGCGGAGGGCCGACTTCACCGGGAAACGGTCGAGCCGCATATTGTACGGAGCGCAGTACTGTTTCAGAACGTCCGGCCAGGACGCCACCGCTTGGACGATCACGAACGCCGCCGGCGCGGCTCGCCAACCGGAGACGGCGCTCACCATCGCCAGGGCGAGAAACGGCAGCGCCGGGATCAGAAACCGCGTGCCGATGTTGGCAAAATAGGGCACACCGAAAACAACCGCAGCCAGGAGGAGCCGACGGCCCTGCCGGGTCCGAAGCGACAGGAGCCCGATCGGAGCAAGCAGAAATACCGGCCCGAGCGTGCCTTGCAACTGGCCGCCCCGCAACGTGAGTTCGACGGGGGTGGACCAATTCAGGCTCGCGCCGTTGTAGTGGCGCATCGACCACCGGTAATACTCCTCGAGCGAGACCCGAATGTTCGGGTTCGGAAAGAGCCGATTGAAAAACGGCGCGGTGGGGTTCTGATACCAAACCCAGTTCCGCGCCACCCAAGGCGAAATGGTGAGAGCCGCGGCTGCCACGACCAGCAGGACAGGTCGAATCCGTCGCGCGCGATACGCCACGGCAGCGGCGGCATAAATAACAGCCACAGCCCCCGTGTACTTGATCGCAAAGCAGAATCCGGCTACCAGCCCGGCGGCGGCCAGCAGCGTTCGATCTTCGCGATTTTCATCCCACAACTGGAGCAGAACGAATACGCTGAAGCCGGCCAGCGCAAGCCCGGCATCCACGTAAGCGGAGCTGGCGTCGAGCCCCAGAACCGGCACGACGAAAACGATCAATGCCGCGGCGGTCCCCGCGAACGCGGTCAGAAATCGCCGCCCATAGGCCATCATCGCCGCGGCCAGGGCAAAGAGAGTCGCGAGGTGAACCAGAGCGGCAGCCGAGTGCCGGCCGAACGCATAGGCCACCCAGAACAGCATCTCCATGCCCTGGGGGAACATCGCGTACATGTCGGTGGGAAACGGAAACATCCGGTGCGCGTTGAAATAGCGGCGCACGACGCCGAGGTGATAGCCGGAACCATCGGCGCTCAATTCCGGTGCGGCGGCGTTGACCAGATAGAACAATCCGAACGCAAGGAACACGACCGCCGCTGCCCCGCCCCAAACGCTCAGCCGGGGCCAGGCTAATTCGAGACGGGGGCGTCTCGCTGCGACGGATGCGGCGATCGTGAGTGCCGCTAGAACAGCGAACGTAGCGGGGTACGCCCATCCGGCCAGGCCTAGCAACGCGACCAGCGTACCGACCAGGGCGGCTCCAACCGCGAACGCGAGCGCCCACTGCCGAACCAGCAAACGGCCGGCGGCCACACACCAGACCGAGGTCAGCAGAGCGGCCGCTAGCGGCATGCAACCTCCTCCAGGATGTCGGCTGCCTGCTCGGCCGCGTGCGGTTTCGCGAACCGCCGAACCGCATCGCTCATACGCTCCATCTCGCCAGGTTCACAAGCGAGCCTCGCAATTTCATCAAACAGCCGCGCCCCCTGGAGATCGCGATCCAGGATTAAATGGGCCGCGCCCGCCCGTGCAAGCGCTTCGGCGTTCTTCTGCTGGTGATTGTCGGTAGCGAACGGGTACGGAACGAGTATCGCCGGCCGGCCAGCCGCCGCCAGTTCGGCAATCGCGCCCGCTCCCGACCGGCAGACGACGATATCGGCCTGCCGAAATGCGTCCGGCATGTCCCGGATGAACGGGACCACTTCGCCGTCGATTCCGGCGGTCAGGAAGCGTGCGGCAATCTGCTCGTGCTCGCGCGTCCCGGTCTGGTGAATGAGCCGCACACGGAACGGGGCGTCGCGAAAAAGCGGCCAACTCCCGGTGGCGGCCCGATTCAGAGTCTGCGATCCCTGGCTGCCGCCGGTGATCAGGACAGTGATCGTGCCGCTTCGTTCTTTGCGTGGGATCTCGAAGAACTCGCGGCGAACAGGCAGTCCGGTCAGGACCGTCCTCCCGCGAGGAAACCATTTAGCCGTCTCTTCGAAGGTCAGCAGCGCCCGGGCGACCCACCGGCCGGCGTAGCGGTTGGTCGCACCCGGAATCGCGTTCGGCTCCATCACCACCACCGGAACCCGGCGCAGCGCGGCCGCGATCACCACCGGCCCGGCGACGTACCCTCCCATGCTGAAAACCGCGGCCGGCTGGAGGCGCCTCAGGATGGAGCGCGCCCGAAAAACGCTGGCGGGAATCTGAACGGCGGTACGCGCCCGTTTGGCGAACGAGATCCCTTTGAGCCCGCCGATCTCGATCCATTCGATCGGGAATCCGGCCTGCGGAACAAGCTCGGATTCCAGGCCGCGCCGCGTGCCGACGAACGCCGGCTCGTGCCCGCGCTCGCGGAGAATGCGCGCCACCGCGATGGCCGGAATGACGTGACCGCCGGTACCTCCGCCGGCCATGATAAATTGCACGGTTTCGTTTCCTAGCCCGAGTGTTCGCTCACGCTCATCAGGATGCCGAGCGAGACCAGCGTGCTCAGCAGCGAACTGCCCCCGGAGCTGATCATCGGCAGCGGGATCCCTTTGGTCGGCGCCAGATCCAGCACGACGCTCATGTTGATGAAAGCCTGCGCGACCACCGAAACGGTGACCCCCAGGGCCAGATACCTCCCGAAGTCGTCCGGCGCGAGCCAGAACAGGCGCAGTCCTCGCCAGAGGATCAGCACGAAGCCAAGCAAGACGGCGGTGGAACCCCACAATCCGAGTTCCTCGCCCACGACTGCGTAGATGAAATCGGTGTGAGCCTCGGGAAGGTACAGCATCTTCTGCTGGCCGCGCATCAGGCCGACGCCGCCGATACCCCCGGTGCCGACCGCAATCTTCGATTGCCGCACCTGATAGCTGGGATCGCGGGCGGACATCGAGCGATTGACGTAGGTCTTCACGACTCCATGCGTGTCCAGTTGGTCGAGCAGTTCATATTTCGGATCCAGGTAGCCGATAATGCGTCCCAGGCGATACGGCTTCGCGATCACCGCGACCGTGGCAAGCATCATTCCGACGCACGCGGCTATCGCGATGTACTTCTTGTCCAACCCGGCGACGAAAAACACCGTCGCCGCGGTCAGAACCAGGACCACCGCCGTTCCCAGGTCGGCGATTACGACCATCAGCCCAACCGCGGACACCGTCACGGTGGCGGGCAGCAGCGTGTGTTTCGCGTTGATCGCCTTCAGGCGGTGGGTCACGAACCAGGCCAGGAAAATGATGAGCGCGGGCTTGGCAAACTCGGAGGGTTGCAGCGACAGCGGCCCGGCCCGGAGCCACCGGTGCTGCTTGGAATCCAGGAAATACACGAGCACCAGCAGTCCCAGCACCATGCCCAGCGGCGCGAACGCCCACGTCGGCGTCTCGAGCATCTTGTAGCTTCTCTTCTTGAAATACATCAGAGCCGCCAGGCTCAAAGCGGCCCAGAAAACCTGCCGGTAGAGAAAATACACGCTGGAGTGAAACTTGAGGTCGGCCACGATCGAGGAGGCGCTATAGACCATCACCAGGCCGAAACACACCAGCCCGACCGTCGTCACAAAAAGCGTCCAATCTGTTTTAAGCTGCTGCGCCATGGAAACCTGCTATAGGGCCTTTACGAGTTCCTTGAACACCCGGCCGCGGTGCTCATAGCTCTGAAACTGATCGAAGCTCGCGCAAGCGGGCGCGAGCAGGACGATATCGCCCGCCGTGGCACGGTCATGCGCCGCGCGAACCGCATTTTGAAGATCGCCGCACCGAATGAGCGGGACGGCGGCGCCCAACTGGGAAGCGATCTTCTCCGCCGCCGCGCCAATCAGCAGGACCGCATGCGCCTTCGCCCGCAGCGGTTCGCCCAGCACCGTGTAGTCCGAGCCTTTGTCCTTGCCGCCCAGGATAATCCAGAGTCCGCCCGGGAAAGCGTCGATTGCCTTCATGGTCGCATCGACATTCGTGGCCTTGGAGTCGTTGTAATAGCGGACACCGTCCAGTTCCCGGACGAACTCGATCCGGTGCTCGACGCCCGGAAACGACAGGACCGCGGCACGGATCTGTTCGGGCCTCGCTCCGGCGAGCCGGGTCGCCGAGATCGCGGCTGCGACGTTTTCCACGTTGTGCCGCCCGGGAATCGGGACCTCGGACGCGAGCATCACGCCATCCTCCATCGAGTACAAAACGCCGTCGCGTCCCAGCCACGTTCCCCCGTCGACAGGCCTGTTCAGAGAGAACAAGACCGGGCGGGCTTTGGTGCGCCCGCGCCAAGTAGTAGCGATGGGATCGTCGGCATTGAGGACCGCGTATTCGCCTTCCTGCTGGGTCTCGATGAGCCGGGCCTTCGCGGCGGCATAGGCATCGAAACTGCCGTGCCAGTCGATATGATCCGGCGTCAAATTGGTGATCACCGCCACCCGGACGTGGAACTCATCGATCGTCGCCAGTTGAAAACTGGAGAGTTCGAGCACGTTCCACTGGCCGGGATCCGAGCTCTCGATCATCGAGGTGGGGGCGACTCCAATGTTCCCGCCGACCTGGCACCGGATCCCGCTCTCCTTGAGGATGTGGCCGATCAGCGCCGTCGTGGTTGTTTTCCCGTTGGATCCGGTGATGCCGATGGCCGGGCCTTGCAGGAAGTAGCCCGCCAGCTCCACCTCTCCGATCACCGGCGCGTCGTGCGCCGGGAGCGCGTGCGGCTTCACCGCCGGGGAGAGCACGATCAGATCGACGCCGGACAGAGACTCGGCGGACTGCCCCGCGAGTTCGATCCCGAGTTGCCCGCAGCGCGCCCGCATCTCGTCCGTGGGATTGCCGTCGATGGCGCGCACGCTGGCGCCCTTTCGCAAAAGCAGTTCGGCCGCGCCGAAGCCCGACTTCTGCATCCCGACAACCGCGACGTACCTGCCCTGGAAATTCATCTCAACTTCAACGTGGTGAGCGCAAAGAGCGCCATCACCAGCCCGGCTATCCAGAATCTCGTGATGATCTTCGATTCGGCCCAGCCGATCGCTTCAAAATGATGGTGCAGCGGAGACATCTTGAAGACGCGCTTGCCGCGGGTCTTGAAGCTGACCACTTGAATGATGACCGACAGCGCCTCGATTACGTACACTCCGCCGATGAACGGCAGCAGCAACTCCTGCTTGATCATGATCGCCACCGTCCCCAGGCTCCCGCCCAGCGCCAGCGAACCGACGTCGCCCATGAATACCTCAGCCGGATGCGCGTTGTACCAAAGGAACCCGAGGGAGGCCCCGACCATCGCCCCGCAATAAATGGTCAATTCCCCGGAGCCGCGCAACCGCGCGATGTCGAGATACGCGGCAAACCGGACGTTGCCGGAAACATAGCTGAGAATCGTGACCGCGCCGGATGCAATGATCATCAGGCCGATGGCCAGGCCATCCAGTCCATCCGTCAGGTTCACCGCGTTCGTGGAGCCCACCAGCACAAAGCACGTGAACCCGTAGAAGAACATGAATGCGAACGGATAGCTCCACGGATTCTGCAGCCACGCATCGATCAGCATGTCCGGCCGGAACGATTTGAGGAAGGGCACATTCATCGCCGTCGAGTACAGCCCGTTGGCATGCAGGAGCAGCAGAATGAAACCAATGACGAGAGCGACCAGAATCTGGAGCAGGAATTTCTGCCGCGCGGTCAGGCCCAAATTCCGCATCTTCCTGATTTTCGTGTAGTCGTCGTAAAAGCCGATGCCGCCGAATGCGCCGAGCGAAAACATCGCTACCCACACGTACGGGTTCCGGAGATTCGCCCACAGCAGCGTCGAGACCAGAATCGAAACGATGATCAGCACCCCGCCCATCGTGGGCGTGCCGGCTTTCCGGAAGTGCGATTGCGGGCCGTCCTCGCGAATGTGCTGGCCGATGGCAAGTTCACGCAGCCGCCGAATCATCCACGGACCCAGCACGATGGACAGGAAGAGCGCCGTCAACGCGGCCGCCGCCGTCCGGAACGTGTTGTATTGGAACACGCGAAACGGCGTGAAGTACTTGAAAGATTGTTCGAAGAGTAACCAGTAGAACATCGGGCCTTAGCCTCGTCCTTCCAAGTCTGGCAGGAATCTGCTCAATGCCCTCTCCACCTGCGTCCCGCGCGAGCCCTTGAAAAGGATGGCATCGCCCTCGAGGGCGAAGTCCTTGAGAAAATCTCCGGCGGAGCCGGGATCGTCGAAGAAAAACGCGGCGTCCTTTTTTAGGCCGCCCTCAATGGCTGCGTCCACCATCTTACGGGCCACGCCGCGTATCCCTACGAGCACCGGGATTCCCGAGACCGCGACGTAGTTGCCTATGTCGCGATGCAAGGGCTCGGCCCAACGGCCAAGCTCGAGCATTTCCCCCAGGACGGCAATCCGCCGCCGCGCGGGAGTATCCCGCAGTACGTCGATCATGGCACGCACCGCGTCGGGATTCGAATTATAGCAATCGTCGTAAATGATCATCCCGGAGTGAGTGGAGCGCATTCCCCTCATCTGGCCGGGAGTAAACGTCCGTACCGCGTCTCTCAGCCGCTCCGGTCCGATCCCGTACAGCCCCGCCACCGCAATGCCGCACAGTAAATTCAGCACGCCGTGGCGCCCGTTTATGGATGTTTCAAACCGCACGTCGCCCACGCGGAAGCGGGCGCCCTCCGGGAGATATTCGACATTGTCGCCGCGCACATCGGCGGCCTGCGAAATCCCAAACGTGACCACCGGCCCGGCATGTGCCGAAGCCATCGCGGCCACTCTGGGATCGTCCGCGTTCAGGACGGCCGTTCCTTGCGGAGGCAACGCCTCAATCAGCTCGCGCTTCGCCGCCGCGATGCCTTCGATGCCGGATTCAAAACTCTCGATGTGCGCGTACCCGGCGTTCGTCACCACCCCGACGTTCGGTTTCGCGATCTCCGAAAGCTCGCGAATCTCGCCCGCGTGGTTCATCCCGATCTCGAGGACCGCGTGGCGCACTTCGTCCGGGAGTCGCAGTATGGACAGCGGGACGCCCACGTGATTGTTGAAATTACCGGTGGTCTTGCCCGTGGGCATGCCGGCGGAGAGCAAATGGGCAATGGCATCCTTCGTTGTCGTTTTGCCCGCGCTGCCGGTGACGCCGATCACCTCGCCGCCCCATCGCGACCGCGCCCAGCGGGCGAGTCGATGCATCGCGGCCAGCGAGTCGGCGACCACTAATTGCCGGCCGGTTTCGCCCACCCGATGCTCGACGACAGCGGCAATCGCGCCGCCCTTAAACGCAGCGTTAAGGTAGTCGTGGCCGTCGCTGTTCGGGCCGCGCAAAGCGAAAAACAGATCGCCAGGTTGCAGGCTGCGCGTGTCGACGCTCCATCCCGCCACCACCGGCGACTCGCCGGACGGCGCAAGCGCCAGGCCCAACACGGCTGCAACGTCCTGGAGAGGGATCTTCACTCGCGCACCCGATGACCAAAATCGGCCAGAATGCGGCGGGCCACCACGCGGTCGTCGAAATCGATGGTCTTGCCGCCGAGAACCTGATAAGGCTCGTGCCCTTTCCCCGCAATCAGAACGATATCGCCGGGCATCGCTTCGCCGAGCGCTTTCCGGATTCCGATTTCACGATCTGGTTCGACGTCGTGAGGCGTATCGAACCGGCGCAAGCCCACCAGGGCATCGTTGATGATCGCGAGCGGATCCTCGCTGCGCGGGTTGTCGGACGTGAGCACCACGTAATCGCTGTTCTCGCCCGCGACCATGCCCATCAGCGGCCGCTTGGAGCGATCGCGGTCGCCGCCGCAGCCGAACAGAGTGATCACACGCTTCGGCTTGAGCCCGCGGGCGACAGAGATCAAATTCCGAAGCGCATCGTCCGTGTGGGCGTAGTCCACTACCACCAGGAATGGCTGGCCCATATCGATGCGTTCGAATCTGCCCGGCACGGCGCGGCATTGCGCGATGCCGGCCGCGATGGTTTCGACGTCAATCCCATAGCTCAGCCCCGCACAGATGGCAGCGAGGGCGTTGTACACGTTGATGTTTCCCACCATAGGCGAACGAAACGTGTGCCGCGCACCCTCGATCTGGAGATCGAACGAAAGCCCTTCAAAGCTGTACCGTACGTTGCGCGCGCGATACCCCGCGCCTTCGCCAAAGCCATACCAGTACGCCGCCGTCTCCGCGGGCAGCTCGATCCGCCGCGCCCAGGAGTCGTCATAATTCAAAACGGCGCACGGCGGAGCAGGCACGCCCTCGGGCAGAAACAGCAGCCGCTTGACGGAGAAATAATTCTCCATCGTGCCGTGGAAGTCCAGGTGATCGCGCGTCAGATTCGTGAAGACTCCGGTGTGGAAATGCAATCCGTGAACCCGGCCGAGAGCCAGCGCGTGGGAGGAAACCTCCATGGTCGCGTTCCGTCCGCCTTCGCGCAGCAGTTCGTCGAACATGCGGAAGAGGTCCAGCGACTCGGGAGTGGTGTTCGGAGCCTTCAGAACGCGGCCGGCGAGATGATACTCGATGGTGCCGATGAGGGCCGTGGTCCGGCCGTCCGCCCGAAGCACCGAGTCGATCAGGAAGGACGTCGTAGTCTTGCCGTTGGTTCCCGTGATTCCCGTCAGTCCGAGGCGCTCGTCGGGCGCCTGGTAAAAGTTTCTAGCTGCCGTGGCCAGCGAATCGCGTCCATGCCGGACCCGCAGCCACGGATCGGAGAATCCCTGCGGCGCATCGAGTTCGCTGACCACGGCAAGAGCGCCTTTCTCTATCGCTTGCGCCGCGAATACACGGCCATCGACGCGAGCGCCCGGAAAGGCCCAGAACAGATAATCCCTTTCGACTTTGCGTGAATCGTACTCCAGGCCGGCCACTTTCGCCTCGCTCAAACGGCCGGGCATGCCTTCCATGAGCGACACGCCGCGCAGCACGTCCTGGAGCGTCATCTGCCGAAAACGATCCTCACTTTTTCGCCTTGCGGCAAGATCACGCCGGGAGTTGGAAACTGGGCGCGGGCGATACCGCGTCCCACCATCTCGATCTGCATGCCTCGCGCCGTCGCTTCCTCCATCACGTCCCGCATGGTCATCCCGGTGAAGCTCGGAACCTTGGGGCCGACGAGCTGAATGGGCGCGGAAAAAATACTCCGCTGGTCCGGGCCCGCGAGCATCGGCGGACCCTGGACCAGCGGAGGGACGGAGGAAACAAGCTCGGGTCCTTCGTTCGGATCCAAGCCCGCTATGGACAAATCGTAGGTGTCGTCGGGACCGGCGTCGGCGGGCGGCGGCAGATCCTCGGGGAGATCCTTCGGAACGTCGAGGAACCGCAGGGCAGCGCTCGCGATTTCCCGGAATACCGGCGCGGCCACCGCGCCCCCGTATCCGGAAGTTCCGTTCGTCCCGTTCAACGTGACCACGATGGCGATGGCGGGGTTGTTTACCGGCGCAAACCCCATAAAGGAACCGTTGTACTTATGCGTGTAGGCCCGGCCCGCGAAATCGTAGATCTGCGCCGTGCCGGTCTTGCCGCCCGAAGTGTACCCGCGCAGCCGCGCCGCTTTGCCCGTGCCATGCAGAACGACGCCTTCCATCAACTGCCGCATCGTGATGGCCGTTTGAGGCTTCAGGATGCGCCTGGGCGGAACGTCCGGTTCCGCCTCGGGTCGCTCGCCGCCGCGCTGCCGCTTCAGCACCAGCTTCGGACGAACCAGCAGTCCCCCGTTGGCCACCACGGCGCAGGCTTGCGCAAGCTGAACCGCCGTCACGCTGATCTCGTGACCCATCGCGACAGAGGCGTATGTTGTCGCGCCCCATTTTCTTAACGGCTTGAACAATCCCGGCGATTCGGAGGGTAGAAAAACGCCCGTCTCCTTGCCGAATCCGAAGCGCTTGACATACTCGTGAAGGTTCGCCTGTCCCATCCGGGTCGCAATCTGGATTGCTCCGATATTGCTGGATTTAGCGAGTACGTCGGCCACCGAAAGAGCGCCGTAGCCGCGATGCGCTTCGTGAACCACGCGCCCGGGCAGGTGTAGCGTTCCGTTATTGCAGTTGATGATCGACTCGGGCGTCAGCGCGGTGGTCTCAAGCGCGGCCGACACCGTGACCACCTTGAAGACGGACCCGGGCTCGTACGGTGTCGTCACCGCGACGTTGTTCCGGCTGCTGAGCGAATCGCCCGGCTTGGGAGAATCGTTCGGGTTGAAGGTCGGCCAGCTCGCCAGAGCCAGTACCTCCCCGTTGCGCGGATTCATGACCACCACCGCGCCGGTAGCCGCGTTCGATTTCTCCGCGGCGGCGGCAAGTTCCCGTTCGGCGACGTACTGAATCCTGCTGTCGATAGTCAGAACGAGATCGCGTCCGGGTTGCGGTTCATTCGCGACTTCGGCGGCAAAGGCCCGCTGCTTCACGTCGGAGACGACGATCGCGTCACCCGAGCGTCCTTCCAGATCGTCGTTGAGACTCTGCTCGACGCCGGCGTTCCCCTTTTCCGAAAAGTCCACCGATCCGATCACGTGCGCGGCAAGCTGCCCGTTTGGATAGAACCGGCGGCTCTCCTGCCGGAATTCGATCCATTCGAGTTTCAGGTTGCGGAGATGATTCGATTCCTCCGGCGTGATTCTTCGCTTCACCCACATGAACCCCCGCTGGGCGTCCACCGATTGCCGGAGTTTTCCCAGCAACTGGTTGCCATCGAGGCCCAGCAACCCCGCCAGAAGGCCGCTGGCGACCCCCAGATCGGAGATACGGAGAGGATTCACGCAGACGCTGTCGACCGGAATGCTCTTGGCGAGGGCTTGGCCGCCGCGGTCGAAGATAGTGCCGCGAGGCGCTGGAATCTCGACCTGCTTTTCATGCTGCAATTGTCCCAGCCGCTTGTATTCGTCGTGCGCGAAGACCTGCAGGAAGACGAGACGTCCCGCGATCACGGCCGCCCACAGCAGCATCAACCTGGTCAGCCATCGAAGACGCGGGATGGATTCGGATTCGAGCATGGCCGATTCAGCCTCAGGCGGCTGTAACGCGGCGGCAGTCCGCTTCCGGCGACAGTATCGCCGGGTCTATCGCGGAACACTCGTGCAGCTTAGCCGCGTGAACGTAGGCGTCCGCCGGACCGGCGTGCGGGAGAGCGGAAAACTCCGGACCGGACGTAATTTTTCCAGGCGGAATGGGCCCTGCGAAATACCAGGCCCGGGAAACGAAAATCGCGCCGGCTTGCCGCTCCGCCTCAATCAGAAACGAGAGTCCGGGCTCGGAACTGGCGGCCGCGCGGCGGGCAACGGTGCGGCCGGGCACGGGATCCTTCCGGACGAGAGACCCCAGCGCCGGACATAAGTGCGCCGGGACGGGGCCGCCGAAAAGGACGGAATGCCCGAGCTCTGAAAGGACCTGGACCAGGCGCTCCGCGCGAGAGTCGTACGGCAGGGAGATCGTGCTGGCCACCATCGGCCCGAAACGGTGGCGGAACGCCGCTTCCGTGCTTCGCACTGTCCCGTGCTCAATCACCTGGCCGGCGGAGTCGAGTACGCACACCTGCGTGAATGGCTCACCAAAGGTCAATCCGACTACGCTCATTGCGATTCTCCTGCCCGGGCGCCGGCCCGGCTACTTCTTCACGTTCATGGCAAGAGAGCCGGTCTTGGGGTCGAGGTAAAAGACCGTCTGCGGCGCCGGATCGGTGAACTTCTGATCCAGGGCGAGTGCTTCGAGCCGCGCGGGATTCAGCAACTGCCCCTCTTCCAGCTCAAGGTTGTCCCTCTCCCGCAACAGAACCCGCTGCTCGGATTTCAGCGCCTGCAGTTTGTAGCCGGCCAGCAATCCGTATGCGTTCGGCAGAAGGATGCAGATGATCAGAGCCGCCAGGACGCCGCCGGACGCGACCGTTTTCCAGGCCGCAAACCGTTCCCGGGGGTTGGCTTGACGCACGATCTTGCTGTTGCTGATTTCCTTAACGAAGAAGTAGACGTCTTCGTTGGGCAGTGCGCGAAGCGCATACGAATCGTCCTGCGGTTCCACGTACCGGCGCACGGCGGCGTCGGTCCTCGATCCCCCCAGGACCCGGTTGTACATTGTCGCGAGCGATGCCATCTTTTTTTATCCCCGTCCGCTTAGTTCAACATCCACGTGTTTCATTTCCAGCACCCGCAGTTTCGCGCTGCGCGAGGCCGGATTGCGATTGATCTCTTCGCCTGAAGGCGTAACCACATGCCGGGTCAGAAGCGCGGCCCGCCCGGATCGCGCTAACGCCTGAAAACTCTGCTTGACCCTTCTGTCCTCGAGGGACATAAAGGAAATAATCAAAATCCGCGCGCCCGGCGCGGCGATTTGCGGCGCCAGCGACAGCAGCGCATCCAGTTCGTCGAGTTCGCCGTTCACCGCGAGCCGAAGGGCCATGAACGTTTGCGTCGCCGGATGGATGCGGCTGATTCGCGGCGCGACCCTCTCTATGACCTTTGCCAGGTGTAGAGTGCTCTGAATGGGTCGCGCCCGTATTATGGAAGCCGCTATTCTCCTCGATCTCCTTTCCTCGCCTAACCGGTAGATCAGGTCGGCGATATCCTTCTCCGAACTGAAATTCACGATGTCCGCGGCCGTCAGCGATTGCGACCTGTCCTGCCGCATATCGAGCGGGCCGTCGGTCATCATCGAGAAGCCGCGCTCCGCGTCGGTCAACTGGTAGCGGCTCACGCCGAGGTCCGCCAGCAGTCCGTTCACCCGTTCGACTCCCGCCGAAGCGAGAGTGGAGGGCAGACCGGAAAACGGCCCCCGATGGAAATGGATCCGCTGCGACACGTCCTCGGTATTCCGGCGCGCCATCTCCAGCGACTCGGCGTCCCAATCGTTCGCGATGACCATTCCCGTGGTCAGCCTGCGCGCGATCTCGCCCGTATGCCCCGCGAGTCCGCAAGTGCAATCGAGATACACGCCGTCCGGCCGGATCGCCAGCCAGTCCAGCGTTTCCTGAAGCATGACGGGGACGTGCATACATAGCTACTTGAGCCCCTCGTTCTCCAAGCCGATGAGGTTGCCTTGCGCGTTGGCCTTCGCCACGGTGGCGCGTTTCTCGAACTCGTCCTTGCCGTACGCGTTGATCCGGCCCTTATACTGGCCGAGCCACACCGGCTGGTTCTCCAACCGCAGGTCGCGCCGCAGTTCCTGCGGAATCAGCACCCGGCCCTGGCCGTCGATTTCCGAATCGGCGCCATACATATTCGCTAGAAACGAAGCCTGCTCCGCCGCCGGGTTCTTGGCGTTCTCGAAGAAGATTTCGTTTTGTTTCCAAAGGGAAGTGGGGTAAATTCGAACCGTGGCCATGTCGAGAGTAGTGATGAAAACGGCGTCTTCGCCCAGGGCTTTGAGGAACTGCTGGAACACGGAAGGGAGCTTGAGGCGGCCTTTTTCGTCGACACGGGCCTGGTGAAACCCGCGAGGGGGCTCCACGTCCGTCAACCTGGCCTCAATATCCACTTTCGTCCTCTCAACTCACCGACTGGCCACTTTGGACCACTTCCTCAGTGATTCTTACACAGAGGGGTGGTGGCGTCAACAAGTTTTTGATTCGAAAAGGTTTGTTCGCTTTTTATTCGCCGTTAACGTTAAGCATGAGACCGCCCCCTCCAGTCTGCCGCGTGCCACCGATCTGCGAATCTACACGAGTGTTTGTCCGCTATACGCGGCGGATGGCATAATCCCGCTCTAGTCGCCGAGTACGGTTCTGATATATGCCAATACCGTCTGATTGGGCCGAAAATTTAAGAGCTTACGTCGAAGCGTGGTGGAAGACCTCGGAGAACGGCCCCGCCAGCGACGAGTACCTCGGTGATACACCTTTCCCCAACTTCTGCCTCACCGAGCGGGCAGAATCGTGGGACGACTTCGTCGCGTGGCTCGCCGAGCTTCAGGGAACGTGGTGTTTCCGAGGGCAGCGCGATTCGCGATAAGCACTGAACACCTCGCTGGACCGCGCGGTCAGAAGAGAGTTTTTGTCTCCGACCAGCAAAGGACATTTCCACCTCGAACGGGAACCCGAAATTTGCGAACTGCTCTTCCGCTTCCAGCAGCAGGCGCACCAATATACTGCACAGCTCCCCCCGGACGATGATCTGCCTAGTAGCTGGTATGCGATTATGCAGCACTACGGAGTGCCGACGAGGTTTTTAGATTGGACGAAATCGGCATACGTCGGGTTGTATTTCGCGGTGGAAGAAGAGCCATCGGAGGACGGCTGCGCCGTTTGGGCGATCGACATGGAGTGGCTGGAGGACAAGGCCCGCAAGCTGTTACCGCCTACCGAGGCAGGGTGGGGCGACTTCAGCGAAAGAGCGGAGTACGTCATGGCTTGCTTCAGAGCCAGATTAAAAAGGCGGTAATCGTGCCTGTAAACCCTTCGCGGCTTGACGCCCGCATGGTCGCGCAACAGGGCTTTTTTTCTGCAAGCTCTACCACGGGGTGCATTTTAGTCAGGTTCTTATGACGATGATGATGCACCCCAAGACCTCCGAAATGCCGGATCTCCGCGACCGGCCCGTGATCAGAAGGCTAGTTCTGAGCAGCAAGCTTCGGATTGAGTTCCTGAAGAATCTCAGGGCCATGAACATCCACCGCGCATCACTTTTCCCCGGTCTCGACGGCTTTGGCCAATCCCTCAAACTCGATTTGGAGATAAAGGTCAAAAATTAATCTCCGATTTGCCCGCTTCGCCGAGCGGCTTCGCTCCCAGTGAGTGCAAGCGCGAAACGGTTGTCCGAATGAACCATCAAGAGACCCGCGAACGCGGAGAGGCCGTACGCCAGTGCAATAGTCTAGATGTCGAACCTGGCATGCCGTAACGCCCGTCCGATGCGCTCAGGAGGGCGCTCTACATATCCCGCCGACTCACCTCTTCTTGGCCGCCCGGAGGGCCGCTTCAACAGCCGTCAGCGGCAACACCAGGGAAAGTGGAGCATCCAGCAGCGGCAGAGCGCCGTAACTCGCATACCATGTTGCGACCCTCGCGTTTTTCGCGTTGATGAGCATCGCAACGCCCCCCACTTCCGCGGACGCCAACAGGCATCGTTTACCCGCCGACAACAGAAGCTGCCCGCCAAGACCTTGCCCTTGTACTTTGAGATCCACGGCCAGGCGAGCCAACCGGAACGCCGGCACATCGTGGCGCGCCAAGCCGCGGCGGATATGCTCCGGCGTCCGTGAATAGGCAATCGAGGCAGGACTCAGGCTGTAGTAGCCGAGAATCGTCTTGCTACCGGCATCGTCGAGCGCAAGAAAGGTCTTCGCGCCGCCCATCTCGTGGCTCTTGCGGGCATAGCGCCGCAGGAATTCGTTGAGCGCCGCCTCCCCACAGTCGAAGGCCTCCCGGTCATGGCTTTTGCTAATCGGCTCCTCGTGCCACGCCTTACGGTTCATTTCCGCTTCGGCAGCGACTTTGCCGCGGCAAGCAGTTTCGCGTTCGGCTTGGGCGGACTCTCCAGCAAGGCCAAAACGCGCAGGCTGTCTCGCTCGGAGAGTTCAATACGTTCCGCTTCCTGGATCACTGCCTTTGCGGCGGTCAAGCTGTGTTGGCGGACAAAACCCGTCAGATCGGTGCGCCTCAACACCGCCGCCCGCAGAAGGATCGCCTTCTCCTCAGCCGGAATCCGCAGCGACATTCGGCTATTGTCTTCAACCACCAGTCTTGGCATAGTCCTGCCCTTTCCTTATGTACGTATTCAAATAGTACGCGCTCCCCTGCCCCGAGTCAAGCGGCGTGGTTTGTCTCGAGCTTCGGCAGGAACGCGGTCAGCAACCCAATCACCGGCAGGAACGAGCACACCCGATATACGAAATCGATACCCGTGACATCCGCCAACCTCCCCAGCAGCGCCGCCCCCACGCCACCCATGCCGAACGCCAGGCCGAAGAACAGGCCCGAGATTGTCCCGACCCTCCCTGGCACCAAATCCTGTGCGTACACGAGAATCGCGGAAAAAGCGGAGGCGATGATCAGGCCGATCACCACCGTCAGAACTCTGGTCCAGAAGAGGTTCGCATAAGGCAGCAGCACCGAGAAAGGAAGTACGCCCAGGATCGAGAACCAGATCACTGTCTTGCGGCCAATGCGGTCGCCTACCGGTCCGCCCACGATCGTCCCGACCGCCGCCGCCGCCAGGAACAGAAACAGGTGAATTTGCGCGCTCCGGACCGACACGTGGAACTTGTCGATCAGAAAAAACGTGTAGTAGCTGACCAGGCTCGCCAGATAGAAATACTTGGAGAATACGAGCGCAATCAGGATGGCCATCGCCGAAGCGATTTTCGCGGCTGGCAGGCGCACGTGATGCTCCGCGGCGGCGCGCGAGTTCGCCGCCGCGTGCCGGACCGTTTTGTACCACGCCCCGACGCGCGAAAGCACCAGCATCGCCAGTAGAGCCGCCGCCGAAAACCAGGCGATGCTCCGCTGTCCCGCGGGCAGCACGATGAACGCACCGAGCAGCGGTCCCAACGCCGATCCCGCGTTTCCGCCGACCTGAAACACAGATTGCGCAAGCCCGTGCCGGCCGCCCGAAGCCATCCGGGCGACGCGCGACGACTCGGGATGGAACACCGCCGATCCGATGCCCATGCACGCGACCGCCAGTAAAATCGCGACAAAGGACGGAGCCATGGAGAGCAGCACGAGGCCGATCAGAGTGAATCCCATTCCCGCCGGCAGGGACCACGGCGTGGGCCGGTGATCCGTGTACAGTCCAATCACCGGCTGCAGCAGAGACGCGGTCAGTTGGGACGTCAGAGTGATGAGTCCGATCTGCCCGAAATCCAGGTGATACGAGTTCTTGAGGATGGGATAAACCGCCGGAAGGACCGACTGCATCATGTCGTTCAGCAGGTGGCAGAAGCTGATGGCCGCGAGGATCCCGATGGCGGCGCGCGGCGAGGACACTCCCGTAGTGTAGCGGTACTCCGGTACATTGGGTCGAAGGGTCATGCGGGTTCTGGCGATAGCGGCGGTGCTGGCGCTTTGTGCTTCCGCGCAGCGCGGCTCAGGCGAATTGCGCCTGAAGGTGCTCGACCCCTCTGGACTTCCCTTGGAAGCCGTGGGGACGCTGTACGGGCCAGCCGTGCACGTGCGCGCAACGTTCCGCACGGACGCGAGCGGCGCGGCAATCGTACGCAATGTTCCCTTCGGGACCTACCGCCTGCAGGTAGCACGAGAAGGCTTTGCGACGGACTCGCGAACGGTGGAAATACAATCCGCCGCGCCGCTTCAGTTGGAGGTTGCGTTGGGCGTCGCGCCCGTCAATTCCGCCGTCGTCGTGGAAGATATCGATCCGCTCATCGATCCCTCGAGAACCGGCACGACCTATTTCATCGGCGATGCGGATCTGCGGGACCGCCGCGCCGCTCTCCCCGGCCGCGGCGTTCTGTCAATGATCGATGAGCAACCGGGTTGGCTGCTCGAAGCCAACGGCGTTCTGCATCCGCGCGGCGCCGAGTACGGAGTTCAATACGTGATCGACGGCATCCCGATGACCGAAAACCGCTCGCCGTCATTTTCCCCCGAGATCGAAGTGGAGGACGTTCAAGCCATGAACGTTATGACCTCGGGGTATCCCGCCGAATTCGGCCGGAAGCTCGGGGGCGTGATTGAGGTCGCGACCGCGCCCGACCGGCGCGACGGGAGCCACGGCAAGTTCTCGGCGCTGGCGCAGAGCTTCGGCACGAAGTCCGGCTACGTGAGGATTCAGCAAGGTTGGAAGAAATCGTTCGTTGCCTTGAGCGGCGAAGCCGCTCGCACGGACAGGTATCTGGATCCTCCGGTGGAAGAGAATTTCGCGAATTCCGGGACCACCGCGGGCGCAGGCTTGCGATTCGAACGCGACCTGGCCGCCGGCGACCGGATCCGGTTCAGCATTCAGAACACGGCAGTCCGCTTCGAGGTTCCGAATGAGCGGATCCAGCGGGCGGCGGGGCAGCGGCAGGATCGCACGTCCGGCGAAACGGAGGGAACGGTGGCCTACACGCGGGTCCTGTCGCCCGCGTGGGTCCTGGACGCGCGGGGCATGGGCCGCGACGAATCCGCGCGCTTGTGGTCGAACGCCCTCTCGACACCGATCGTCGCGGGCCAGGATCGCGGGTTCCGGGAGGGTTATGGCAATGCGTCGATCTCCGGAAATCCGGGGAGAAACAGCTTCAAGGCCGGAGTGGAAGCCAGCTTCACCTCCCTCTCGGAAGCGTTCCATTTCGACATCGCCGCGCCGAGCTATTTCGGTCCCGGCATACCCGCCGCCTTCGGCTTCAATCAACGCGCGGAGGGCCGCGAGCAGGCCGCTTACATCCAGGATGCAATCCATGGCGCATCGTGGAACATCAGCGCCGGTCTCCGCTGGGACCGTTACAAACTGCTTGTCAGCGAGCAGGCATGGAGCCCCCGTCTGGGCGCAACGTGGCATTCCACGCGGCTCGGACTTATCGTCCGGGGCAGCTATGACCGCGCGTTCCAGACACCCGCTTTCGAGAACATCCTGCTGGCGAGTTCACCGCAAGCCCTACTGCTCGGAAACTCAGCGTTTGTGCCCATCCGGCCTTCGCGCGGCGATTTCGTCGAAGGCGGATTCGTGAAATCCCTGTTCGGCCGCGCCCGCCTGGACGCCAAATACTTCGTGCGCCGCATGGATAATTTCGCCGACGACAGTCTACTGCTGAATACTGGCATCACCTTTCCGACCGCCTTCGATCATGGAACGATTCGAGGAACGGAAATCAAGATCGAGGCGCCGCGCTGGGGACCCGTGTCCGGATTTGTCAGCTACACGAACATGATCGGAAGAGCCTGGCTGCCGGCCGCCGGCGGGTTGTTCCTCGGCGGCGACACCGCGTTACTGCATTCGCACGAGCGGATCCCGATCACGCAGGATCAGCGGAACATGGCGCGCGCGTGGCTGCGATCGCAACTGGGGCGGCGGGCGTGGGCTGCCGCCGGAGAGTCCTATAGCAGCGGGCTTCCGGTCGATGCGGGAGACCTCGACATTCTGAAGGCGCGCCAGCAATACGGAGACCGCATCCTGAGCCGCGTGAACCTCCAGCGCGGCCGCGTCAGACCCTCGTCTTCGCTGGATTTCTCGGCCGGCATCGACTTGTGGCGCCGGGACGAATACGTTCTCCGGCTCCAGGGCGATGTCCTGAACGCGACGAACGCGCTGAACGTAATCAACTTTGCGGGGTTGTTCTCCGGAACCGCTCTCGCCGCGCCACGCAGAGTGGCCTTCCGAGTGGGATTCGAGTTCTGAACCCTGCGATAATCTAAGGTATTGCACTTAATCAATGACTCGAAGATCTCTTCTCCCTATTTGTCTGCTCGCCTCCCTGGCGGTTTTGCAGGCCCAAGCCCCGCCCCGGCATGAGCAGATCCGCCGGCCGAAGCTCCTGGTCGCGATCATGGTGGATCAATTCCGGTACGACTACCTGAACCGGTGGCGATCCCAGTACACCGGCGGCTTTGCGCGTTTCTACCAGCGCGGCGCGGTGTTCACCAACGCTCACCACGAGCAGTTCCCAACCGTTACCGCGGTGGGCCACTCGGCTTTCCTGAGCGGAGCCACGCCGTCCACCAGCGGCATCGTGAACAATAGCTGGTTCGACCGGGCCACCGGCAAGGACGTCACCAGCGTCTCCGACGATGCGACCCAATTACTGGGCGGTTCGGGACGGGGATCGTCGCCTCACCGGCTGGTTGTCAGCACGCTCAGCGACGAATTTAAAATGGCCGGACGGCAGTGCAAGGTCATCGGAATCTCAATCAAGGATCGCGCTGCCATCCTGCCCGCCGGCCACATGGCCGACGGCGCTTATTGGTTCGACGGGCGCACCGGCAACTTCGTCAGCAGCACTTTCTATTTTCCCGATCTCCCGGACTGGGTGAAAGACTACAACGCCAAGCGCCCCGCGGATAAGTTCGTGAACCTGGAATGGCGGGCGCTCGACGATAACGCGAAGGTGTTCCGGAAGACGGCCGCGGCCGCCGATGCGCGCTTCTACAACGCCATGGAAGGAACGCCCTTCGGCAACGACATGCTGGAGGAGTTCGCGGAGCGCGCCGTCGAAGCGGAGAAGCTGGGGCAACACCCCGACACCGACTTGCTCACCGTGAGTTTTTCGGCCAACGATTACGTCGGCCACGCCCTTGGCCCGGACTCGCCGGAGGTACGCGACATCTCGCTGCGAACCGATCTCGTCATCGAAAAACTCTTGAAGTATCTGGATGGGAAAGTAGGCTCGGACAACGTGCTCGTCGTCCTGACCGCCGATCATGGGGTCTCTCCGATACCGGAGTTGCAGAAAGAGCGGAAGATGCCCGGCGGCCGGTTCGACACCGCCGGCCTGTTCAAAACATTGCAGGATGCGCTCACGGCGAAATACGGCGAGGGACGGTGGATCGTCGGAAACGCGGGACCTGTTCCTTACCTGAACTTCGACCTTATGCGGCAGAAGCACCTGAACCACGCCGACGTTGAGCGCACGGCGGCGGAGGCCTGGCGCGCCGTTCCGAACGTCTTCCGGGTTTATACGCGCGAGCAAGTGCTGCTCGGACAAACGCCGGAAGACAAGTTCAGCATTCGAGTCCGCAATGGTTTCTATTCCGCGCGGTCCGGCGACTTAATCCTGATACCCGACGCGTACTGGATCTTCGAAGCGCACGGGACGTCGCACGGGACGCTGTTCAATTACGACACGCACGTGCCCATGATGATGATGGGGCCGGGCGTCAACCCTGGAATTTACGATCAGGCGGCCGCGGTTGTGGATCTCGCGCCGACGCTGGCCACGATGCTCGAGGTGGAGATCCCCAGCGGCTCCGTGGGCCGCGTGCTGACCGAAGTTTTCGGCAAGCGGTATTGACTCCTAGCTGTCGGGATGCGTCCTATGCCCTCATCCGCGATTCGCGAAACATTCGTCGAAAAGCTCGGACACGATCGATGTGCACAGTCGCGAGCACAAGGACCATGGCTCCCAAGCCGCTGACGGTTTTCACAAGCAAGCGGCCCCATTCCGGCATTTCGGAAACCAACGCGGCATCCACGAAGAGGACCGCGAAAACAATCGCCACCGAACAACTCAGTGCTGGAGCAAGACAGCGCAAATATCGGCGCGGTGGCATGCCCACAGCCTGAAAGGTGGCCATAACCAGAGGAATAGACAGCAACGGGTAAAGCACTACCCATGTGGCCGCGATTCCAACGGCGCCCCAACGGCTCGCAAACCAGAACGCTGGTGGAAAACAGACCAGCTTAAGTACAGCGTTCCACATCGAAGACGATGGCCGCCCGACCGCGTTGAGCACTTGAGGCAGAATGACGAGCAAGGAATTCATCGCACCGTAGACACTCAGTAGGATCACCGGCGCTATTGCCGGCCGCCATCGCTCTCCGAGCACGAGAGGAATGAACTCGTGCGCCGTCAGCACGATGCCAGTCGCCGCCGTCACCGTAACCAGGGCCATGGCCTCGCTGGCCCTACAGATATAGCGCTGCAAGGCGTCGCGATCAGTCTGACAGTTAGACAAGAAGCCCGGCATCACTCGCATGATGAGGCTCGCCAGTTTCTCCGCTGGTAGCGTTGCGATGGTCCAGGCCATCGAGTATGCTCCCAGGGCATCTTTGCCCAGCATGCGTCCGGCGACTGCAAAATCGGCGCTCGAATACGCATACCAGGACAGACTGGAGATCGTCACCGTCCCGCTGAAGCGTAACGCACGGGAGATGGACCCCATTCGAGGCACCGTGAAGCCGGGACGGTACCAGAACAGTGGAAGCATCGCCGCGCACGCGGAGCCGGCTAAGGTTCCTAGTATGAGCGCCCAGAAGCCGCCTCCGAGGACCGCGAGAACAATCGTAACAGCAGCCTGCACCCACATTTGCACCGCTTCGATGATGGAGATCAGCTTGAATCGCAGAGCGCGCTGTAAAAGACCCTGTGGCACCCCTCGGAATCCCACAAAAGCAAAGCCGAGTCCCATGATCGGGAGCATCTGGGTTAGTTGAGGCGCGTGGAAGAATTGCGCAAGCGCACCTGCGGATACCGCTGTGATCGCCAGAGCCAGAAAACCCAGCAGGATCGACATTCCGTTCAACTGTCTTAACTGTTCTTCTTCCAGATCGCGAAGATTGACAACCGTCGCACTGATCCCGAACTCGCCAAGCTGACCTAGCACGCCCAGAAAAGCGCCACACATCGTAATCAGCCCGAAATCGCTGACCGCAATCAGCCTCGTTACCACCAGAAAACAGGCCCAGGAAACGATCTGCGAGCCCCCTTTCACAATTGCCGTCCAGGCGAGACTGCGAACAAGGTGTTTGTCGAGCGCACCGGCCGACTGGCACGCCGCGGACGTGGCTTCGGACCTCATCGGACTGTCAACGGCTGGAACTGCGCCTCTATCTTGCATCGGGGGGAAAACCCATCCCGTTTCGCGCGGGCAGACTCGTTAATCTTGCCGGCGGCACACGTTGAACACGCGGACAATTGCTGGATATAGGTCAGGTGACAGCCCAGCCAGTCTGCCTCCGTTCGAAAACGGGGGGACATCAGAGTGCGAAGCAGGCGTAGAGACATGGGCCCCGTACTGACGTACCGCGCAGGTCGCCTTAGCGAGGCTAACGCGCGAAGAGCATAACGGGAGTACGGGAATCGCATGCTCTTCGAGGCTGCATAGGGAACATCCGCAAACTCCGGGTATGCCCGGGCGATGGTTTCGGTGTGGAACGTATGATCGAGGAACATTCTGGCCGGCAACCCGGAGAGGAATTCCCATAAATCGGGGTCTAGGTATGGCGCATAAACGGTGCCCGGGATGAGGTTGAAGGCGCTGGATCCGATCATGCGGCGCGTGCGACTCCAGAAGTAGAACGAGCCGACAGGGTTCGCCGCATTACTATGAAACCTGAGCTCCTGGATGACTCGATCCATGGCTGCATCGTAAGGCAAGTCGATATTCCAGGTTGGGATGCGCCCGGGCGTGACTAAACGGCGGGCAAGTTCTTCGAATCGCCGCTTCTCAAACAGCCCAAGATTCCATTCTTCTAAGAACAACCCGGCGGAGAGCACATCGCCACCGATGCCATCGTAACTCACACGCCCCGACAATGCGTCGGCAACCGGAACAAACCAGCCGTGCTCGAGGGCGGCAAAATTGGTCCGGGCGTTCTTCTTCCATTCACATCCCGGGAGATCGCCGGCTGACACTACGCGATGAGGACGGCCAAGCCGGCTCGCAATCAGGCCGGCAATGCGCGCCTCCTCCGGATGCGGCCAGCAGGACGTCACGATGAACTCGGGAAGACGGTGTTGCCTGGAGAGTTCCAGCGCGATGTGACGGGAATCGCGACCGCCACTCAAAGCCAGCGCGAAATTCTCGGCGGGCCTCCGCGCGATGGCCTGCCGGAACAGATCGATATATCCATCGATGGCGTCCTTGCGCGTTAACGACAGCGGCTTGGCGAGGCGGGCGAAATCGCCGGATATCTGCAGCTTTCCGTCTTCCCAGGTCAGGCTCCCCCTCGGCGGCATTAGGCGCACGGACCGAAACGGGGTGTCATTCCCTAAGAATGTCCCCAGACGAAAGAACACGGATAAGGCTGCTTCATCGATATCTCGCGGCGCTCCCGATTGAAGCGCTCCACAGATGGATGTGGACAGAACGATGCGGTCGGCCCAGGCGGCGTAGAACAGAGGCCGCATGCCGTAGGGATCGGAGGATGCGCGGAGGCGCCGGCCGTCCCAGGACCAATGTCTTGGCAGCTCGGTAAGCCCGAATTCGCACAAGTGAGTCTGCCCGCTCACACTTGCGCCCTGTACGTTAAGGTGCATGCTGTTCAACCCCCGGCGGGGACCGTCCTACTGCCAGAATCCCGTTACGCCCTATGGAGCGAAACGCCTCTTCACCTTCATGATCGGCAGAACCGGAGTATTTCTTCTCTTAAAACGAAGGGATGCGGCCGAAAAGGCCTGCGCCGAGCAGGAAGGAACCAACCGATCTATCGGCAGGCGATTGAGTCACTCGCCGGAGTTCGCTGCGGAACGCCTTGTGTGCGTCGAAGAGGCCACATGCCGCGGTTCCCTCATCGAAATCGAAAGCCTGCGCGCACAACCTTCGCGGGAAGGATCAACTGGTACGGCGCGCGACAACAACGGTAATGTCGTCGGCCGCAGGCGCTCCCGCCGTGAACAGAGCGACTTCATCGAAGATGGCCTGCACCAGGCCGCCCGCGGGCAACGCCGGGTTCTTCCGAACAACATCCGCGAGCCGCGTTTCGCCGAAATCGTCGCCCGCCGGAGTGGCCGCTTCGGTGACGCCGTCGCTGTATAGAACCACCGTGTCTCCCGGCTCCAGACGGCATCGTCCTTCGTCGTAGTTCACCACCGGAAGAATGCCGAGGATCAGGCCTCCGGAAGGCAGCGACTCGACTTCGCCCGACGCGCGAACCAAAAGAGGCGGGTTATGTCCAGCGTTGCAATAGTTGATCTCGCCCGTCGCCGGATTCAGCACGCAAATGAAGAACGTGATGAAGCGATTCCCGGGACACTTGTTCTTCGTAAACCTGTTCAGCTTCGTGACTTTCGCCGCGAGGTCGCCGGGTTCCTCGAAGAGGGCCTCCACCCGCGCCTGAAGACTGGACATGAGCAGCGAGGCCGGCATCCCCTTGCCCGCCACATCCGCGACGATCATCCCCACCTTCCCGTCCGGGAACATCAGGAAATCGTAGTAGTCGCCGCCCACCGTGCGGCAAGGCTGATTTTGTCCGGCGATCTCGAAACCCGCGACGTCCGGCGAAGCCGTCGGCAACAGACCGCGCTGGATCTCGGCCGCCTGTTGCAGTTCCTTCGCCATCAACTGCTCGGCCCGCTCGACATCGGCCAGACGCGCGTGCTCGATGCGGATAGCCGCCACATTCGCCATTACGGTCAGAAGGTTGAGATCCTCTTTCGTGAATTGACGAACGATGTTCGGGGTGTCGACGTAGATCAGGCCAATCACGCGATCGCTGGTCTGCAGCGGCACGGCCATCAGGCTGCGCACCGACCCCAGAACGATGCTCTGGCGTTCCTTGAGCGACTTATCCAACTGGGCGTCGCGGACCAGCAGGGATGAGCCTTCGTTCAGCACCCTGTCGCGCACCGTGGAACTGATCTGAAAGCCCTCTCCGCGGTGCGCCTGCATGATCAGGTTGCCGTTTTCGAGGGTCATGAGAACGCCCCGCCCGGCCGTCACGGCGTCCATCGAAAGGTCCATGACGATCTGGAACAATTGCTCCAGCGATTGTTTCTTGACCAGTTGCTGGCCGGCGTTGATCAAGGCCCTCATCTGCGGCGAGCCTTGGAAAACTCTGGTCTTGCTGAGGTCCTCGCCGCTGCTGTCGCCGGGTCCGATCAGCCCTTCCAGGCTGGTGGCGACGGTGGTCGTCGCGGTGGGATGAACCTCTTCCTCGACGAACACAAAGATCGGAGCGACCTGCGCCGGCTCTCCGGCAAACTCGATCCGGAGGTGCCCGGCGGAAACCGCGTCGCCTTTTTTCAAAGTGGCCAGGCCCGCGATGCGGAGTCCGTTCACCATGGTTCCGTTCTTGGAGCCAAGGTCGCGCACCCCCCACTTCCGTTCGTTCAGCTCAAATACGAGGTGCTGGCGCGAAAGCCCCGCGTCGTCCGGATAGGACAGATCGTTGGCGGGGGAACGGCCCAACGTCAACCGCTCCTCCGGCAGCGGGAGGGCGCGGCTCTTGCCGTCGGGCGTCCGGATGATCAAAACCGGGCTTTGGGAACCGGGTGCTGGTGCCAATCGGTCTTCAGGTTACAACAACTGGAAGCCAAGAAGTGTCAACGCCAAATAGAAATGTCCTAATCCGTGCCAAGTAGAAATGTCCGGTTTCGAGGTTCGGGCTGAGAGGTGTGGTTTAGAGTGTGGATGATTCTCCGGGACGTCGCGGTCACGGGGAAGATTCAAAGCCGATGCGACGGAGTTGGCTCCGAAGTAAACGGCGGCAAACCCCCGGTCAACGGGGCCCCACGGGGTACCCTCCGGGGGCTTTGCTTTGGACGGCAAGCTTACTTTGGTGAGACTCCCGAGCGGAGGCTTTGTTTATAGTAAACGCGAAGTTGGCCGGGCCGCTGTTGCCCGGCCTACCGAATTGGTTTTGTACCGCGGACCCGCGGCGATACCGCATTCACCGACAGAGCGGTCTTTCCCGGGCTGGTCAGGCGGAAGTTCTCCATCCATCGGCTTTTCGTGCGCGGAGCAGCGGGCTTGCGCCGGCGTCGCGCGGCTGACGCTTTGTGAGGTGGCTCGCAGCGGCTGACCGCCAGGTAGGACTCGCGGAAGCGCACCGCCATGGACCCATCCAGCCGAACCTCGACTCGTACGTCGGCACCGCGCAAGCCCGCTCGAATGCCCTCTCGAGCGATCTGCCAGGTTTGACGGTCGACCTGAATCGTATAGTTGTTGCCGACCTGTCGGGTCTCCACGTAGCTCAGCGATGCCACCAGCGAGTGTTGCTGGCCCAAGGGCCGGTGAGCATCGTCGCGGCTGGCCGGCGCCACGGCAATCGTGTCGTTCCACCACACGATGAATTCCGTCTCCAGATAAGCGTTGGCCTGCTCCAGGGTCTTCGCTCCGGTCACCCGCAGTCCCTTCGCCAGCCGGTCCTGCGCCGTCTGAAAGCTCCGCTCCACGCGCCCCTTGGCCTGGGGCGAATGCGCCGCAATCCACACAATGTCCAACTCCCGCAGCGCTCGGCCGATCTGCGTGGGCGGCACAAGGATCGCGCTCGTCCCGGGGCAGTGCTTTGCTGTCCCGGGCAGTCTTCGGCGCGGTTTGAAACAAACTTGCCTTGTCGGTGTAATAGCTGATCGGCCGACCGTGCCGCTCCACGTAGCTCCACAGCAAACGCATATTCTCCTCCGTGGAATCGCTCAGCACGAAGCGCGCGTGCAGGCGGCTGGAGGCATCGTCGATCATGCTGATCAGGTACAGCTTCGGCCCGCGCTCCTCCAGCCAGGCGTGCTCGCTGGTATCCCACTGCACCAGTTCCCCCACTCGGGAGCGGCGCGGCCGCCACTGGTGGATCTTCTCCACCCGCTGCCTGTTGGCGCGCCACAGCTGGCCTTCGATCATCCAGCTCCGCACCGTCTCGCGCCCGGCGTGAATGTGGTGTTTGCCTGCCAGGTATTCCGCTGCCAGTGTCGGGCCGAAGCCCCGATAGACGTCGCGGCCCAGTATCTTCAGAGCCTCCTGCTTAGTCTTCTCGTCCAACCTGCGGTTGGACAGCCGTCCTCGCAGAGCATACACCACGGCCTGGTCGCCTCTGGCTTTCAATGCCTTCAACAGCCGGCGGACATGCCGCTCGCCCTCTGGCCGAGTTCCTCGGCGGCTTCCCGCTGCGTGATCAGACCCTTCCTTGCTTTCTTCAGCGCGACCAGCCGGTCGCGGTCCCGTTGCGTCATGAGAAATGTTCCTGAATCCACCTCTCAAGCCTGGCCCCGTCAATAGGATATTTCTACTTGGCACGATTAGGACATTACCATTTGGCGTTGACACTGGAAGCCAAGAGGTTGCTTTCCACCGGGATAAAGGGCGAGTATATTGGTGTCTTCGGGAGATTTGATTATGCGGAAACATCCACTGGCTGTCGCACCACTTTTTCTTCTGCCGATTCTGCTCGCCGGTTGCAGCGGCGGAAGGCATGAACCGACCGAAAAATATTTTCTCGTGGCGGCCAATATAAAACTGCCTTACTGGCAGACCGCCAATTCGGGCCTGAACCGGGCCGCGAAAGATCTTGGCGTGCAGGTGGAAATGGTAGGACCGGATACCTACGACCCTGCGGCCGAGCAAGAGGTATTTCGCAAGACGGTGGCCAAGAAGCCCGCGGGCATCCTCGTGTCACCCGCCGACGCGAACCTGCTCAAAGGCGATATCGACGACGCCCTCGCCCAGGGCATCCCGGTGATCACCATGGATTCCGACGCGCCTGGCAGCAAGCGGCTCACGTTTATCGGAACCAACAACTACGACGCCGGCGTGACCGGCGGGAAAGTACTCGTGCAGCAGCTCAAGGGCAAAGGCAACGTGGTGGTCTTCACCATGCCCGGGCAGTCCAACCTCGAGGAGCGCCTGCACGGGTATCGGGACGTCATTGCAAATAACCCGGGCGTGAAGATCTCGCGGATTGTCGACGTCCGCGGCGATCCCCGCATCGCCTTCGATACCACCAACGAGATCACCATTAAGAACGCCTCGTCCGTGGACGCCTTCGTATGCCTGGAAGCCGCGGCCTGCGCGGAGGTCGCCGAGGTCCTTAGCCGGAACAAGGTGGCCGGCAAAGTCATCGTCGCGATGGACACGCAGCCGGACACGCTGGAGTGGATTCAAAAAGGCGTCATAGCCGCCACCATCGCTCAAAAGCCATTCACCATGGCATTCTACGGGGTCAAGATTCTGGACGACGTGCACCATTACAAACCCCCGAAGTTGGACGCGGGTTTTGTGCAGGATTGGTTCGCTCCCGTTCCCGCGTTCGTCGACACCGGAGCCAGCCTGATCGACAAATCGAATCTCGACCAGTTCCACCGGCTGCGCCAGGACGCGACCTCAAGCAAGTAGTTGACTCTGTATCTGTACTACATCGGGAAGGCTCGCGATGCTGCCGCGAACCACATGGCGGAGGAGTATCTGAAGCGCTCCACGCGGTACATCCGGTGTGAAATGCGCGAGATCCATCCCGGCCGGTTCGACCTGTTCGCCCGGCACGGCGCGGCTCAAAAGGTGTTCCTGGATCCGGCGGGCAAGCCGGCCGGATCAGCGGAATTCACCGCCCTGGTAAGCCGCGCCGAAAGCGACGCGCGCGACCTGGTCTTCCTGATCGGCGGCGCCGATGGGTTGCCCGCCGCCTGGCGTCCGCGCGCCGGCCTGCTGCTGTCGCTTTCTCCCATGACGTTTCCGCACGAGCTCGCGCGGGTGATGCTGGCCGAGCAGATCTACCGGGCGGTCACAACGCTGCGCGGGCATCCGTATCCCCGGTAGAGGGGAGCGGTAGTGTGCTAAATCTGTTTCCCTGGGCTGAGGCCACCGCTCCAGGAATGATTGTAGTAGACCTTTGCGATGATCGCGGGCATGGTTGGACGATGCAGCGGGATGATTTTCCGGGGTGCACGGTACTCGATTAAGTACAGCCGATGGGCCGAAGTATTTCAGGCCCCACTAGTTGGTTTCACGATCTTCTGGCTTCAATTTTCTCCACCCCTTCAGGATACGCAGTCGCGATTCTGGGGTTTGCAGCGGTCGTCATGGCTGTTAGAACAGAACACTTTACTCCGACCGGGAAAGTGCTCTGGATCTTGATTGCCTCCGCTCTTTGTTTAGCAGAACTGCGTTCCATTAGCAGGGATCGGGATGAGCACGATGCGGCAGAAGCTGAGGTGAGAGCGCGCGAAGACCTCGGCCGCAGACGCGAACGGAAGCAGTTTTCTGATCTCTTGAGGCAGGGGAATAATTTATTCGTTCAAGAGCAGCGTCTTGCGAAACGCACCATAAACACGATCACTGGAGGGAGCACGTTTCCGGCAGTGGTCGCATTGCGCCCTGTTGGCGATGGAGGATGGCCACTGATGATAATTGCGAACGGCAAAAATAACCTCTCAAACGTGTATGTGAGTATGCTCTTCCATACTCAACTCGGTGCTACGGACCCCCAAGCCTCCATACGCCAGTTGAATTCCTGGACTAGTACGCTGGTCCCGATGATTCTTGCCGGGCACTCCGTGGACCTGCCGATTCGTATCAAGCCAGAGGGAAACTTGGACATGTTTCAGATTGACATGATGGCCGCCAATGGAACCGTAATGGAGATGCTAACTCTGAAAAAGGTGGCGAACGAGTGGATTCAAAACATATATGTTGCAGACCCGCAAGGCCACGTGTTACTAAAAGTTCCGAAAAAGACTACAAAAAAGACTAAATGAAGAACAGATCGTACGAGTCGTCTTTCCATCACTCTCACCCGGCCTCCGGTAATTCCCGCGCCGGCCAAATGTGATCGGAGATCCTAGGCTGCGAGAGCATCTTGCTTCCGTTATTGCTTTGATGAAGGCGTGCCCCGACAGAGATTGGACGATGTTCAAGACCCTAATCAACCGAGCGGTACCGCACTATCTTCCGGCCCCTTTGTTTGAGTAGGAATGCGATGGAGCGGCGATAATATCGTGATCCCTTAGCGGCCCGCACTCGCGAGGCCGCCACCAAGAGGGACTCAGATTTAGCTCACTACCAGGGGAGCGGTGGGGGAGGCGCGTGATACCGTAGACGGTAGAACATGGCTTGGTTTACGCGACAGAAACCGCCGGTCTCCGGCGGCGGAGAAGGCGAACGGCATGTACGGACGGAGGGTCTCTGGCAGAAGTGTGAGAATTGTGGCCAGATCGTCTGGGGGAAGGCCCTGGAAGACAATTTTCAGGTGTGCCCCAAATGCGGACACCACATTCGCGTCGACGCGGTCACGCGCCTGAAATTCCTCTTCGACGACGGCCGGTACGAAGAATTCGACGCGAACCTGGCCTCGACCGACCCGCTCAGCTTCGTCGACTCCAAACCATATTGCGACCGCCTCGCCGCCATGCGGAAATCGTCCAATATGAAGGACGCGCTGGTCTCGGCCACGGGCCTGCTGCACGG
The DNA here is from genome assembly GCA_025353165.1 of Acidobacteriota bacterium. GTDB lineage: Bacteria > Acidobacteriota > Terriglobia > Bryobacterales > Bryobacteraceae > TMP-7. The sequence continues at coordinate 43,396 of JANXRE010000082.1, forward strand.
GCGCAGAGTAAATATCTGCGCGCTCGAGCTGAAGTTCATCGGCGGCAGCATGGGCTCGGTCATGGGGGAGAAAATCACGCGCGCCATCGAACGGTCGGCGGAGACCAGGACGCCGCTGATCATCGTCTCCGCGTCCGGAGGCGCACGCATGCAGGAAGGCGCGATCAGCCTTATGCAACTGGCCAAGATCTCCTCGGCTCTCATGCGCCTGGATGAGAAGAAGGTGCCGTTCATCAGCGTCCTGACCGACCCGACCACCGGCGGCGTGACCGCCAGTTTTGCGATGCTCGGCGATCTGAACATCGCCGAACCCGGCGCCCTCATCGGCTTCGCCGGCCCGCGGGTGATCGAACAGACCATCCGGCAGAAGCTGCCCGAGGGCTTCCAAAGAAGCGAATTCCTGCTGCAGCACGGATTCCTGGATGCAATCGTAAACCGGTTGGAACTGCGCGAGTATATGTCGAACGCGCTGCGGTTCTTCTGCGATTAGCCGCCATCGGCATCCGCCCCGGTTTTGTTGTTTACACTTGAGGGATGGACGAACGCGCGTTTTACCGGGAATCGCACACCACCAAATCGATCACGTTGAATTGTCCGTACTGCCGGTCGGCTGAGCCTTACGAACTCAAGTGGCTGGTTCGGAAGAAGATCGATCGCTTGCCGCAGAACGCCGACGAGCGGGCGCGGGCCATCTTCAAGAAAGCCGAGAGCTATATGGTCCTGCTGGACGACAAGGTCGCCTGCAAGAACATGCGCTGCCGCAAGGGCTTCGATATTTCCGGAGTGAAGACGACCGCGTTCCTGACCGAGTAGCCGTCACGCTCCCAACTCCAGGCGCTCCGCCAGGATACCCGGAAGATGCGCGCTCCGGATCTTCTCCTGCGCCGCCTGGACGTCGTACTTCACCCGGCGAAAACTCACCAGCCGGGATTCCGGCGTGTAGATCGCATATGCCGCGCGCGGATCGCGGTCGCGGGGTTGTCCCACCGAGCCGGGATTGATCAGGTAGGGAGTATCGGGCTCCAGTTGCAGCGTCTCTTCCTGCAGCCGGAGCGGCGTCCGAGGCAGGAGTCTCACGCCGTTGCGATGCAGCATGAAACCGCCCTGCATGTGCGTGTGACCGAAAAACGAGACGCTGCGTTCCACGTATTCTGCGATCTCCGCGGCGTCGCGGGTGCTGAGCAGGTACTCGTCCTCGTCAGCCGGCGATCCATGCAGCAGTGCGAAGGAGTCGACGGTGATGGGTCCGGCCGGCAGATCCCGCAGCCACCGCAAGTTCTCCGGCGTGAGCGCGTCATGAGTCCATTGCGCGGAAGCGCGCGCCGCCGCATTGAACCACTCCAGGTCCTCCAACCCGGCGCACGCCCGGTCATGATTGCCGCGCACAATTCCGCCCACATGGGCTCGCACCCAATCGATAGCCCAGTTCGGATCGGCGCCGTATCCCACCACATCGCCGCAGCAGACCACGCGGTCGTACAGACCATGCGCGTGCGCGGCCGCCGCCTCCAGGGCTTCGCGGTTCGAATGGATGTCGCTGAGGATTAGATAGCGCACAGGCGAATCAGCGCCACCTCGGGAGGCGCGCCCAAACGGGCCGGGAGGCCGACCGTTCCGATTCCTCGGGTCACGTACGCCGACGCGTCGCCGTGCCGGAAAACACCGTACACATACTGCGTGTAGAAGCGCGCGATGCTGATGTTCTGATCGAGAATTTCGGCCGTGATCTGGCCGCCATGCGTGTGACCCGCGATGGTTGCCTGGAAGCCCTTTTCCGCCGCCACCGGGAAAACGTCGGGGTTGTGCGAGAGCAGAATGTTGGGCATCCCCGGCACAACCAGTTTCTCCGCGCCGGTCAGGTAAGGCGCGTGGAACTTCTGATAATCCACGCCGGCGAAGTTGAGATCGGCGCTGCCAAAGCGGAACACGCGATTGCGGGAACGGAGGAAATCGATTCCGATCTTCGCGCCCTCGTCCGTCACGTAGTCCATCGTTCTGGTGTAGACCTCGTGATTTCCCAGACAGCCGATCACGCCCGCGTCGGCGCGGAGCCGCTTCAATTCCGCCAGGCAGTCGTCGAGCGGATCTCCGACGGTGCTGATCAGGTCCCCCGTGACCAGTGCGATATGGGCGCGGGTTTCATTCGCCATATCGATGGCCCGCCGGAATTCCCGCGCGGTCAGGTACGGACTCAGGTGAATGTCGGAGACTTGCACCAGCCGTAGCCCGTGCAGGTCGCGGGGAAGTCCGCGGACCGGGAGATCGACGATCCGCAATTTCAAGTCGCTGCGCTCGATGAAGACTCCGTATCCGGCGGCGATCGCGGGCGCTCCCAAAACGGCGCCGCGCGCCGCCAGCAGGAATCCCCGGCGCGCCGGGCTGTGGCGAGGGCCAGGCCGGGGTATGGCTCGCACCACCAGTAGAGCGGCCATGGCAGCCAGCGAAAACAGCGCCCACATCAAGCCGGCCGCCCGCACCAGCAGAACCAAGTCGTGCGAGAGGAGCATCATGCCGCGCGAAGTGTTGGCCCCGAAACCGGCCATCAGCAGCCCCGCCGAAAGAAGCAGGCCGGCCGGCGCGGCCCAACGTTTCCAGCGAGCTGGCCGGGAGCGCCGCACCCACATCCAGGCCACGGCGCATTGGAGGGCGAAAACCACGGCAAACGCAATAACTTCGGGCAGTCGTCTCAACAGCGGCAGCAGCATTCGACTCAGCCTTTATTCTAACGGCTCGGCAGATTCAGACACTCAAGTCTGATGAAACGCGTTGTATGGGGTTCGGATTTCCGCGCCTGCTCGCAGCCGCGTCCGTTTCATCGTCCCAACATTCCGCTGCCTCTGGAGCTGAACGGCGTCTCCTTCACTGTCGAGGGAAAGGCCGCGCCGCTGTTGTACGTCTGGCCGACCCAGGTCAACGCCCTGGTCCTGTCCGAGATCCCAGTCGCCGCCGGGCAAACGCGTCAGGGTGTTCCGGTAGTCGTGAAAGGCCCGGGCGGCGCCTCGGCGCTACCAATCCGGCGTCGAATCAAGTGACTCTACGCGGGGCTAACGCCCAGATACCCGGGCATCTACCAGGTGAACCTCGCGCCCATGGGCACGCTCTCCGACCGCCTGTTCATCCGAGGCGATGGGTGGCAGAGCTAGTGCAGTGTCCATGAAATAGATGGACAGGAACCGTTCCCGAGCAACATTCTCCCCGTCTCGTTTCGGGATCCCGGGCTGACACACGCCCAGGGCTTCCTCCCGGTAGCGAATACTCACACGCCGGGAAGCTTCATTGATGAATTCCTTCGGCCCGCAAGGACCGCAAAGCCAGGTTCGCTCTGTACGTTGACGGAGAACTGATCGCCTCCAAAGACGCAAAGCATATTCCAATCGAACGATGAGCCTGAACGACGGGGAACCCGGCGTTCAGGGGAATCTCCTTTCTAAGTTTTGTAAGAGGACAGAATGAGCGATGGGAAAGTGGGAATCCTGCTTTTGGATTTCCACTTTTCCTCGCGG
>JANXRE010000085.1 GCA_025353165.1 Acidobacteriota bacterium
CCGGAAGGTGTGCGGCCCTTGATGTAGATGGGACACTCGCAATCGAAGAAAAATCTGCGGTTCTTACGCGGAATGCGACTCTGATGGACGGGGCATTTCGGGGTGTGCAGCTTGTACAGCAGTAGGCTTTTTATCGCCTGAGACATGCCCTATTTTAGCAAGTACTTGCAAAGTGAGTCAAATCACGTCTGTAAGTTATTGATTCTATTGTGTTTGGCTCCCCGGCATGGATTCGAACCACAATTCACGGCTCCAAAGGCCGCTGTCCTACCATTAGACGACCGGGGAATGTAGGCGGACGGTGTCTGCCTCCTTCAGTTTACCATTTGTGAATTCGGGAACCCGCGGCCCCCCTCCGGTGTCCAACAAAACGTATTAGAATTGCAGTCGAGAGGCTTTCGTGGCAGACATCGGCGTCCATCTCGGCAATCGCATCGGACCGCTTGAGCTCCAGGCGGGCTCCCATCAGGCCGAAGCTGACTTGGTGGAAGGGCTCCGCGCCGGCGACGAACGGGCCTACGAGCAGTTGATCCTGCGCTTCCAGCAGCCGGTCTATAACCTCGTCAGCCGCCTTATGAACGACCCCGCCGATGCTAGCGACGTCGTCCAGGAGGTCTTTCTTAAGGTATTCCGCAATATTAGTTCGTTTCATGGCCGGAGCAGCCTGAAAACGTGGATCTATCGCATCGCGGTGAACGAAGGCCACAACCATCGCCGGTGGTTCAGCAGACACCGCAAACAAGAGGTCGGACTGGAAGCCGAAACCGAGGGGGCGCGTACCTACCAGGAGACGCTGCCCGACCTGAACCGGTCGCCATTCGACTCCGCCTCCGAGCAGGAAACACATGCCCTGATCGAGGAGGCGCTGGCCGTGTTAAATCCGAATTTCCGTGCCGCGGTAATTCTTCGGGACATCGAGGATTTGAGCTACGAGGAAATTGCCGACATTCTGCGGGTGAGCCTTGGGACCGTGAAGTCCCGAATCCTGCGTGGGCGGGAAGCTCTGCGAAATGCGCTCCTGGGGCGCATGGCGGAGCGGTCCAGGAACGAACGAGCGGCGTTTCGCTGGTCGCCGCAGACGGCGGAGTGAATTTATGGAGTGCGTGATTTCCCATAGCGATCTATCCGATAACCTGGACGGCTGGGCGACGGACCGGGAGCGCCGCGATATCGAGCGGCACCTGTCGTGCTGCGCGCATTGCTCGGAACGGGTGCGAGAATACCGCGCCATCAGCGGGTCGATGCGGGACCTGCCTGCGCGAAAACCTTCGCAGAACCTGGTCACGAAGCTCCAGATTCTTGCGTCGCGGGAAAGCGCCCGGCGCCGCAAGCGTATCGATTGGGCTCATGCCGCCTCGGACTGGTATTCCGGGCTGCGCCTCTGCATGCACAACATGATGCGGCCGCTGGCGCTTCCCATCGTGGGCGGATTGCTTTCGACCGCGGCCCTGTTCGCCATGCTGATGCCGGACCTTACGCATGAAGTCCATCCCGTCCGCAACGACATCGAAACCAGCGTCTTCACCCAGGCAACGGTGAAACTGATCTCGCCAATTGACGTGGTTAGCGATAACGACATAACTGTGGATCTCACGGTGGGTGAAAACGGCCGCATGTTGGAGTATCGCGTGATTAGCGGCGACAACCTGCTTCGCGATGAATCGATCCGGCGTAAGCTGGAGAGCAACCTGATGTATGGCCTGTTCAACCCCGCAACTCAGTTCGGCCAACCGGTCGCAGGCAAACTCCGCGTGACCTTCCGCAGCAGTACGATCGATATCAAGGGATAGGCCGGATCGCCACACAGTGGGAAGGCGCCTCGGCCAACACTTTCTCGGCCATCACTCCATCCTGGAACGGATCGCGCACTCCGCCTGCCCGGAGCGCGTGCCTCTGGTTGTGGAAATTGGTCCGGGCAAGGGCGCGCTAACGCAACATCTGATTGAGCGTGCCGACCGCATCGTCGCGGTGGAAGTCGATCCGGTACTCATCCCTTACCTCCGGCACAAGTTCCGCGACGCCCCGAATTTAACTGTAATCGAAGCCGACGTGCTGACCACGGACCTCGGCCAGTGGGGGCCGGCCGTGGTGGTTGGCAACCTTCCGTATTACATAACCTCGCCGATCCTGAGCCGGGTCTTCGGACTGGGCGAGCGGTGGCAAGGCAGCACTTTCCTGGTCCAAAAGGAGGTTGCGGAACGGCTGACGGCGGAGCCTGGGTCGCGCGAATACGGCTATCTCACGGTATGCACGAACGTTTACTCCCGGCCGGAATACCTCTTCACCGTCGGCCGAGGCGCATTTTCGCCGCCGCCCAAGGTCGATTCGGCGGTGGTTCGCCTAACGCCGAGGGATGCCGCCGCGGATTTCGGCATTCAAAACATCCCCGCCTTCCTGGACTTCGCATCCGTGTGTTTCCGCCACAAACGAAAGACTTTACGGAACAACCTCGCCACCCGTTTTGGACCGGAGGAGATTGCCGGCGCACCGCACTTGCAGGCGCGGGCCGAGCAGCTACCGGTGGCGGAACTACACCGGGTTTTCACTGCCCTCGGCGATGCCGAAAACGGGGCGTCCGGCACGTAACTGATATCCTGAAATTTAATGCTTCGTGTCCGTTTCGCCCCGTCGCCTACCGGATATCTCCACATCGGTAGTGCGAGGACGTTCCTATTCAACTGGTTGTACGTCCGCCATAATCACGGGACCCTCATCCTGAGACTCGACGACACCGACGTGGAACGAAATACTCAACAGTCGGTCGACTCCATCTTCGACGGTCTGAACTGGCTTGGGCTCGGCTGGGACGAGTACTACCAACAGTCGCAGCGCCTCGAAATCCACCGCCAGATGACGCAGGCGATTTTCGCCAAGGGGCTCGCATATCGCGATTTCACCGCGGCGTCTTCAGGAGACGAGGAAAACAATCGCGAAGGCGGCGCTTGGCTTTTCAACCCGAGCGCACGGGACATGCCGCGCACGGAGAGCGACCGGCGCGCCGCCGCGGGAGAGCCGTTCGTCATCCGTTTTCGCGTTCCGCGAGAGCCCGTCCAGGACATCCGGTTTGACGACGCAGTGTACGGTCCCCAGTCGAAATCCACGGCCGACATGGAGGATTTCGCCCTGATGCGCTCGAACGGCATGCCGACCTATCACATGGCGTCGTGCGCCGACGACGTGGACCTGAAGATCAGCCATATTATCCGGGGCCAGGATCATACGTCGAACACCTTCAAGCACGTGCTGATCTTTGAGGCGCTCGGCGCGGAACGGCCCACGTTCGCGCATCTGCCGCTGCTGATCGCGCCAGACGGCTCCAAATTATCCAAGCGCAAGCACGGACCTGCCGTGAGCGTCACCACCTACCGCGATGCCGGTTTCCTGCCGCACGCGTACCTCAACTTCATCTGCCTGCTCGGATGGTCGCCGAAGGACGACCGCGAGCAGATGACAAGGCAGGAGTTGACCGACGCGTTCTCGTTCGATGGCATCAACCGCGCGAATGCGACGGTGAACTTCACGGAAGAAGACCCGTTCGATCCGAAGGCCGTCTGGCTAAACGCGGAGTTGATCCGCCAGATGCCGCTGGACGAACTTTCGACCGAACTCCTGCCCTTCGCCCGCGCCGCCGGTTTCGCTGCTGAACCGGACAAGATGCGGCAAGTAACGCCATTAATTCAGGAGCGAATCCGGCTGCTCCGGGACGTGGCGACGGTCGCGGATTTCTTCTTTATCGAGCGGCTGCCGCCGTTTGACAAGTCGGAACTAATCCCCCAGAAGGGCGATGCCGCAATGGCGCTGGCTGCGCTCCTGCGCGCCAGCGAGATCCTTTCCACAACGGAGTTCAATCACCAGGCGCTGGACACCGCCCTTCGAGCCGGCGCCCAGGACATGAAGATCAAACCGGGGCAGATGTTCCAGCCCATTCGCGTGGCGGTGTGCGGCCGGAAGAATGCGCCGCCGCTGTTCGAAACGCTCGAAGTGCTTGGGCGCGGCACCTGCCTCAATAGGATCGGCGAGGCGATCCGGATGCTGTCGTAAAAGGAATGCAGAAAAAGAAATGACTACACCGACCGATTCCGCGAGTCCGTCCAATTTCGTACGCGACATCATCATCGACGACCTAAAGACAAACAAGTATGCCGGGAGGGTGCACACGCGCTTTCCTCCCGAGCCAAATGGGTATTTACATATCGGCCATGCGAAATCGATTAACCTGAACTTCGGCCTGGCGGCCGAGTTCGGCGGGAAATGCAACCTCCGCTTCGACGATACGAACCCGGAGAAGGAAGAGACCGAGTACGTCGATTCCATCCTGGAGGACTTACGCTGGCTCGGTGCAGATTTCGAAGACCGGGTCTTCTATGCCTCCGACTACTTCGCCCAGTTGTCGGAATGGGCCGTTCAACTGATCCAGGCCGGCAAGGCGTATGTATGCGACTTGTCCGCCGAGGATGTCCGCCGGCAGCGTGGCACTTTGACCGAACCCGGCCAGGAGAGCCCCTATCGCAACCGAACGGTGGATGAGAACCTTGCCCTTTTCGAGCGCATGAAGGCGGGTGAATTCCCGGACGGCGCACGGACGTTGCGAGCGAAGATCGATATGGCTTCGCCGAACCTGAATCTGCGGGATCCGATCGTGTATCGCATCCTGAACGCCGAGCATCACCGGACCGGCAACAAGTGGCACATCTACCCGATGTACGATTTCGCGCACGGGGAATCGGATTCAATCGAAGGCATCACGCACTCCATCTGCACGCTGGAATTCGAGGATCACCGGCCGCTGTATGACTGGTACATCGACCAACTCGGCATTTACCATCCGCAGCAGATCGAGTTCGACCGGCTAAACCTGACGTACACGCTGCTCTCCAAGCGGAAACTGCTGACGCTGGTCAAAGAAAAACACGTGAGCGGGTGGGACGATCCGCGCATGCCGACCATCTGCGGCATCCGCCGGCGCGGCTATACCTCGGAGGCGATCCGGAGCTTCTGCCGGCGGGTCGGTGTGTCCAAAACAAATGGCACTACCGAACTATCGCTGCTCGAGTACTTCGTTCGCGAGGATCTGAACAGGCGCGCGACGCGGGTGATGGCCGTTCTGCGGCCGCTGAAGCTGGTCATCGACAACTACCCCGAGGGCCAGGTCGAAGAAATGGATGCGGTCAACAATCCGGAGGACGCGAACGCCGGGTCGCGCAAAGTTCCGTTCTCGAAGGTTCTGTACATCGAGCAGGACGACTTCCGCGAGGACCCGCCGAAGCAGTATTTCCGGCTGACGCCGGGCCGCGAGGTCCGACTGCGGTACGGCTACTTCGTCACCTGCACCGGCGTGGTGAAGGACGACAACGGAAATGTCGTGGAGGTCCACTGCACCTACGATCCGGCCACCCACGGCGGTGACGCTCCGGACGGACGAAAGGTGAAATCTACCATCCACTGGGTCTCCGCGGATCATGCCATCGACGCCGAGGTCCGGCTATACCAGCACCTGTTTACGGTTGAGAATCCGAACGACGTCGCGGAAGGGCAGGATTTCACGGTGAACCTGAATCCGCATTCGCTGGAAGTGCTGGCGGCGAAGGTGGAGCCGAGTCTCCGGGAAGCGCCGGTCCTGAGCCGGTATCAATTCGAGAGATTGGGCTACTTCTGCGTGGACACAGACGCTGCCGCGGATAAACTGGTCTTCAACCGCACCGTCGCCCTGCGCGACACCTGGGCCAAGATCGAGAAGAAATCGAAATGATTATTCTCGGTATCGGCGGAATTCTCAAAGGGGCCGCCTGCGCCGTGCTGAAGGACGGCGCACTGGTGGCGGCCATCGAAGAAAAGAAGATCGAGCGCCACAGCGTTCCGGGAGGGCTTCCGGACCGCTCCATCAACGAGTGCCTGAGAATCGCCGGAGCCGACCCTGCGGCGGTGGACTGTGTCGCTCTGGTCCGGCCGCTTTCCTTCGGACCCGCGAGCGCCCTGCACCTGGAACTGCGATCCATGTTCCCGAATGCGCGCCTCGCCGTGGTGGAGCACCACACGGCCCACGCCGCATCCGCCTACTACGCTACGGATTTCCGCGAGGCGATTATTCTCACTCTCGACCGCGGAGGAGATTTCCGCTGTGGGGCGCGTTGGCGCGCATCCGGCAATCGGATTCAGATCGACCAGGAGATGTACTACCCGGATTCGTTGGGCGATCTGTTCGGCCGCGTGACGGAACTGCTCGGCTTCCAGCCCGGCGCCGATGAGCATAAGGTGCAGTGGCTCTCGACCGAAGGCGACGATAGCCTGCTACCGCTGTTCCGGGAGATCGTGAGCGCCAGCACGACGCTGGTGGACCGGTCGTATCTTGACGACGATCGCGCCGGCGCGGGCGGATTTGGGTCGAAGTTCTACGAGCGGGCCGGGTTGGAGGATGGCGCGCCGATTCCCGTGTCGCGAGCGTCCGCTATCGCTCGAGGAGTGCAGGCGGCAGTGGAAGAGAAAGTGCTGGAACTGGCGGGCGAAGGCGACAATCTTTGCCTGGCCGGCGGTCTTTTCTATAACGCGCTGCTGGTGGGGGCGATCGAGCGCTCAGGCCGGTGGAAGAACGTCATGGTTCAGCCGGTGGCCGGGAACGCGGGCACGGCGATCGGCGCAGTCTTCTACGCCTGGCACAGCGTCTACGGGAAGGAAGCGCGCGCGCGCCTGGGGGATCTGTGCCTCGGACCAAGCTACCCGGCCGAGGACATCAAGCGCACGCTCGAGAACTGCAAACTGCGGTTCAAGTTCATGACCACGGACGATATTGTGGCGGAAGCGATCCGGCGCATTCAGGATCACCAGATCGTGGCATGGATGCAGGGTCGCATGGAGTTTGGACCGCGGGCGCTCGGCAACCGCAGTATTCTCGCTTCGCCGCTGAATCCCTATTCCACCGAAAACCTGAACATCTACATCAAGCGGCGCGAGCCGTTCCGCAAGTTTGCCGCTTCGGTTCCGGCGGAGGTCGTTTCCGAGTATTTCGAAACCACGCCCAACGCGCGCTTACTCGCGACCATCAGCCGCGTGAAGCCGGAGCATCGGAAGACTTTCGCAAGCGCGGTGATGGGGGACGGCTACATCCGCGTGCACGTCGTCGAGCAGAAGGACAACCCGCTGTATCACCGACTGCTGCGGGCGGCCGGCGAGGCAAGCGGATTGCCGGTGCTGTACAACACGAGCTTCAATCTGTTCGGCGATCCACTGGTCTGCCGCCCGCGCGATGCGGTGCGCAGTTTTTACTCGTCGGGGATCGACGCGCTCTTCTGCGGGAATTTTCTGGTCGAGAAATAGGAAATAGCCGCGCGTGATCGACTGGTATTCGGCGAAAGGTTCGCGGCCGGGATCGAAAATAAAAGAAACTCCACGAAGATAAGGATCAGCGCAGGCGTTTTGGGTGAGTATGGTTCGGTGCGTTATCGTTCCAAAGGGAAGCTCTCTTGAGCTACCAAATGAAACAGAGGAAGAAAAGTGCGTAAGTTATTCAATTCGAATGCCTTGTTAGGCGCAGTCACAACGGCTGTGCTATTGAGTTCCGCAAACGCCGGAATCGTCGCCTATAACGGCATTGACGTTGGAGCAAACTCGCGGCCGCTCCCGCTATCCGATGCGGCGGCGGCGACTTTCGACACTGCGGCAAGCCTGCTCGGCCCGAAGGCCTCATCGGTTTTGAATCAGCCCCGCTCGGTTCGTTCACAAATCTGACCGTCGCGCCTGGCGTTACAGCCAATGGGGCGGATTACCTGGGCGGTCCGCAAAGTATCTCCAACACCCCCATCTGCAGCGGGGCTCTCTGCGGGTTTAATTCGACGCTGGGGGGCAGCCAGTTCCTGTTCATAAACGGTGGAAGCGTGACCTTCACTTTTTCCACTCCCACCTCGTTTTTCGGCGCGTATCTGGGTGGCGTCCAGGCTGACGGAGAGACAATTATCTTCAGCGACGGCTCGTCTCAATCCATCACCATCCCGAATCCCGGAGCAGATATTGGCGGAATGGAGTTCTTCGGCTTCACCGACGCTGGCAAGTCCATTTCGTCGATCACGATTAACACGATCGCCCCGTCCATCAACGGTGGCGACTTCGTCAGCGTCCGCCGGGCGGGAACGAGATTCGCCGCAACCACCACCGCGAGGATGATCGCGGACACCATCAGGTACACAACCGGCTCGCGCGGCTTCACCTCGTATAGGAATTGCTGCAAGACACGCGACACCGCGAGCGCGCCCAACTGGATGCTGTTCCTTAAAACTAATGCGAGCACGTCGCGGGAACTCGCGCCCAGAGCCATGCGAACGCCGAACTCGCGCGTCCGCTGCGCGACCAGATAGGACAGCACTCCGTACACGCCGGCGCAGGCCAGGGTCACCGCGATCAGCGCAAACAGACCGATCAACACCAGGTACAGCCGCTGGCTGGACAGTGATTCCGAAATCACCTTTTCCATGGTCATGACGCCGAAGATCGGCTGGTCCGGCGCGGCGGCGCGCGGAATGTACACTTCGGCGCGCACGGCTTGGTCCAGCCCGGACTGTTTCACGTCCCGCACGACGCCGGCGATGGCATCCCGAGCACTCCGCTCTCGGCGAGAAGCATGCGGGCCAGGCGGGCGCGGCCCGCTCCGATTGCGATACGGACGGCGATTTCCCGGGACCGCGCGGCCGACCTCGACAGCAGCAGGTTCGCGACGTTCGAACACGCAATCAGCAGCAGGAATGCAACGGCCCCCATCAATACGAGAAGCATCGTGCGGAATCCGCTGACGGACCGATCCTGCAAAGGCTGCAGGACGGCGCCGATTTTCTCGTTGTTGCTCGGGAATGCGCGTGCCAGCCGCGCCGCGACTACCGCCAGTTCTGTTTGGGCAGCGGCGGGCGCGATGCCAAGCTTCAACCGGGCGAAAACACGGAGGCTCCGTCCGTTGCGGTCGTTCCTCCGGGCGGCCAACGAGAGTGGCGCCCAGGGCCGGGTGTCCGCCGCCCAAAAAGTGGGGAATTCGAAGCCCGCCGGCATCACGCCGATGATCACGTATGGCTCCGCAATGAGTGTGACCTTCCGGCCGACAATTCCGTGATCCGCCCCGAACGAAGTCTGCCACAGACGGTGGCTCAGAACGATGACGTGATCCTTGCCGGGTTGATCCTCGTCCTGCGCAAAGGTTCGCCCGAGAGCCGGTTTCGCGCCGATGGTTTCGAACAAGCCCGCGGTCGCGCGAATGGCGGGAATCTGCTCCGATTTTTCGGGGCCCGCCAGGATCCCGCTCCACGCTTCAGCGGCAAACATCGACTGGTAGGACTTGGTCTGGGCGCTCCAATCGAAGTAGGTCCCTCCCGCGACTGGTATCGGGTAACCTTGCGAACTCTCCTGGAGGAAAACCAGCCGGGAGGGCTCGGCATACGGCAGCGGCTGGAGCAGAGTAGCGTTCAAAACACTGATGATCGCGGTGTTCGCGCCAATCCCCAGTGCGAGCGTCGCGATGGCCGCAGCGGCAAATCCGAGAGCGTTGCGCAGCGTCCTGAATGCCAGACGGATGTCGTTGAACATAGAACGCCCATTCGAACGCGGCGCTTGTCGAATCGGGTTATTGTTGGATCGCCAAGGCCAGTTCTCGAAGAATAGAGCGGACTTCAGCCTTCACAATTCTTCGGATCTCATCACGCAACTCCGCCCGGCGGGGGAGACTGCCGCCCCAGGAAACGGCCGGAGTGGTGTTTCCGAGAGACAGATACAGCGCGACCACGACCACCGCCAGGAGATCGGGATTGCGCCGCAACATCACGCCACCTCTACGCTCTCCTCCACAATGCGGCCGTCGAACAGGTGAATGGTCCTGTCGGCATAGCGCGCATAACGGGGATCGTGAGTCACCATGCAAATGGTTGCGCCGCCGCGATGGAGTTCGCGCAGCAAATCCATAACCGCTTCGCCGTTTGCCGAGTCCAGGTTTCCAGTCGGCTCATCGGCCAGCAGGATCGAGGGATCCCCAGCCAGTGCGCGGGCCACCGCCACGCGCTGCTGCTGACCGCCGGATAGTTGCGACGGGTAGTGCTTTACGCGGTGCGACATGCCGACGCGCTCCAGCGCGTCGTGAACGCGCTTTTTCCGCTCGGCCGAGCCCATCCCGCGATACGTCAGGGGCAGTTCGACGTTTTCGTAAACGGTCAGGTCGCCGATAAGGTTGAACGCCTGGAAGATGAACCCAATCTCCCGATTGCGGATCCGCGCCCGTTCCGACATTTTCAGGCTTTGCACCGGCCGGCCGTTCAGAACATAGCTTCCGTCGGAGGGGGTATCCAGCAGGCCGAGGATGGCCAGGAGGGTCGATTTGCCGCAGCCCGAGGGGCCGGCGATCGACATGTACTCCCCTTTTTTCAAATCCAGGTGGATTCCCGCCAAGGCGTGGGTCTCGACCTCATCGGTCAGGAACACCTTGGTCACACCGTCCAAGTGAATCATGGATGGCCTATCATCGCTCATCTTCCAATCTCCTTATCACCGACCGTAATCGTTCCCTATTCAGCTACGCACGCCTGGCGGCGCTAGTTCAGTCGAATTCTGTTCTGAGCGTCCCAGGCCGACATATCCGACAGAATCACCTGGTCTCCGACCTTCAGGCCCTCAATTATCTCTATGGTGTTCACCGACGTCCGGCCTAGCTTTACGGGAATCCGGTTGGCGCCCTTGCCGTCGTCTTCGAGTTTGAAGAGCGTGATCTGGCTGTTGGGCTGTCCGAAAACCGGACGGCCGACGTAGACCACATCCGCCAGGCGCTCAAGTTCGATTACGCCGTCCACGCTCAGATCGGGACGCGCGCCCTGCGGCAGTGCCCCTTGCAGCTTCACGTCGATCGTAACCGTACCGTTCACCGCCGCTGGATCGATCCGCATGACCGTGCCTGGGATGATGCCGTTGCGAGTGTCAATCTGAGCTATCTGCCCGAACTGGATATCCTTGGCCTGGGTTTCCGGGATCTTCAATTCCGCTTTCAGCTTCCAGGGCTGGGAAACGCGGGCTAGCGCTGTGCCTGCAGTGACGTGCTGCCCGACCTCCACCGAAAGTTGCTGCAACAGGCCCACCGTTCCCGCCCGCACGGTCAACTGCGCAAACTGCCGTTTCTTCAGCTCGTATTGCGCTTGCAGCTTCTCGATTTGGACCTTTTGGGCGTCGAGCTGCGCCGTGATCGACTGGGCCAGGATGTCCAAGCGTTGTTTCTCGTTCTCCAGGCGGCTGACAAGTTCGTCGTACTTTGCCTCGGAAAGCCGTACTTCCAGGTCCGACTTGAGGTTCAGCTTGAGAAGCTGCCGGTCGCGGTCGAGAGTCAGCTTGGCCTGGTTGAACTCGGAGCCCGTCTTCGTCACCAGGGATCGCTGATCGATCTGCTGGCTCAGCAGCCTCACCCGAAGGTCCTCATAATTCGCTTTGGCTTGTTTGACCTGCCACTCGAAATCGTTCATCGCGACTTCCAGATCCGGGTTCGTCAGGACCATGATCGGCGTGTCGGCCTTGACGTTGACTCCGGGCAGCATGAGCCGCTTCGCCACGCGCCCGTCGGTCTCCGCCGGAATTATCAGAATATCCTCCGCGACCAGCGTTCCCAAACCGCGGCAGTTCCGCACCATCGGGCCGCGCTTCACGGTATCCATCCAAACGGTACCCCGCTCCACGGTCGGAGCGGCCGGTTTGAGCTTGCCCAGCCCGACGCCGATCGCCCCAATGGCAACAATCAGCACCGCGACATAGATCACACGGCGGATGAGGCGTTTCCGTCCCGCGTCTTTGCGTTGAATATCCATACAATGGCTCGCTTCTCAAGATGGCACGTCTGGTGCCAACCTTTAGCGGGGCTGAATCTCTATTAGAATAAGCAGGTTAGGTGGAATCGTTCGCCCCCCGCCCCGGCCCCGGTGTTCGATTGTGGGACAGGATGTACGCTCCCGCGCATGCGAATGCCGTCCGGCGCGATCTTAATCTGGCGCCCGGACGCACGGGGGAAGCGGCGATTGACTTAGTTCACTATATAGTCCAAAATATAGGCGTGAAGCAAGTCAACATCCACGACGCCAAGACCAATTTGTCGCGCTACTTAGCCGGACTGACGCCCGGCGAGGTGTTGGTGATTTGCAATCGCAATCAGCCGGTGGCGGAACTCCAATCGCTTCGCAAGAAGGTGCTTCGTAAGCCGAAGATCGGCGCCGCCCAGGGGAGCTTCGTCGTTCCCGATTCGTTCTTTGAGCCGTTACCCGACGAAATCCTGAAAGCCTTTGGCGGAAAGTGATGGTTCTGCCCACGTGAGACTTCTGATCGATACTTGCACGTTTCTTTGGATCGCTTCCGGCTCCCCGCGACTCAGCGACACGGCTGCGGCAACCTTTCTGGATCGCGGCAACGAACGTTACCTGAGTGCCGCCTCCGCTTGGGAAATCGCAATCAAGCACGCCGCCGGGCGCCTTTCACTTCCTGAGAGGCCCGATGTTTTTGTCCCGAGGATCCGAGAAGCGAGCGGCATCGCGGCGCTGGCCATCGATGAGGAATCGGCCCTCCACGCGGGCCGGCTACCAGGGCTCCACTGGGATCCGTTTGATCGCATGCTGGTTGCCCAGGCGATCGTGCACGGAATGACGATTCTCACGCCTGACCCGAAAATTGAACAGTATGCGGCGCGCGTTTTATGGTGAGGGCGGTGTTCAAGACCCGCTGAATGATCGAATGTAACTTGGTGGGCGTCGCCTTGGGGTCAAGCACACCCTCCCTGTATTCGCGGTTACTCCGCTCGAGCTTTCGGTGACCGCTCGCCGATCCGAAAGCGCCACACACCGGCATCAAGCCAGTTGCTTCTTGATCGGCAAGTCCCGAATCCGCTTTCCGGTGGCGGCAAAGATGGCGCTGGTAATGGCCGGCGCAATGGGGGGTACGCCAGGCTCGCCCACGCCGGCTGGAGCGGCCTCGCTCTCCACCAGGTGTACGTGCGTCGCCACCGGCGCCTGATTCATCCGGGCCACCTGATATCCGTTGAAGTTCGACTGTTGAATTCGCCCGTTGGCGGCGGTGATCTCCCCGAGGAGCGCAATGCTCGTCCCGAATACCGCGGCGCCTTCGAATTGCGCCCGGACGCGATCCGGGTTGATGATCCGTCCGGCGTCGACCGCGATATCGATTCGGTGAATCTTCACTTGGCCACCGCCCGTTACTTCCACGTCCGCCACCGCGGCCACGTACGTGAAAAAGCTGCGATGCGCCGCAATCCCCAGCGCCCGTCCGGCGGCCGGCTTCCGCTTTGCCTAGTTCGATTTTGCGGCCGCAAGCTCGATTACGTTGCGCAGGCGGCCCGTTTCGAATGGGAATCTGGGGTCGGGCGGAGGCCCCCCCTTCATGCCCTCTTTCGCGAAATCGATGGTCCTGGCCGGCCCGATCAGATCCAGGAGGTACTCGACCCGGTCGCGGCCAGCCAAACGCGTGATAGATGTTGGAGACCGAGCGCAGCCACCCGATTCGCACGTGGGAGTTCGCCGGTCCGTTCTCCACCCGGAAATTAGGGATCGGGTAAGGAACGTCGCTCCAACCCATCCCGAGCTGGAACCCGCCATATTGCTCTCCGGCGCTGAAGAGCATGGAGATGGGTGGAAAGACACTGCGCTGCAGCCATGCCATCGGCATGCCTTTTTCGTCCACGGCGGCCTTCACATAGACCGGCCGGCGAATGAAAGTAGTCGAAGCGAAGATCGTCTTCACGGCTCCAGACGATCTTGACCGGCTTGCCCACTTGCTTGGATAGCAGGGCCGCCTCGGCGACATAATCCGGTTTCGACTTCCGCCCGAATCCGCCGCCCAGCAAGGTCACGTGACAGGTCACGTCTTCCTTAGCTTTATGCCGACGGCGGCCGCCACCGTTTCCTGCACAGCCTGAGGGTTTTGCGTGGCGGCCCAAGTCACGACCTTGCCGTCCTTGAACTCGGCGACGGCGGCGGGCGGTTCCATGGGCGCGTGCGCCAGCATCGGGGTGTAATACTCCGCTTCGTGGATCTTCCCGCCCTTCGCGAACACGGCGTCCACGTCGCCCACTTCCCGGGCCACCCGTCCGGGCTTCCGCGCGGTATGGAGCAGGGTCTTCTTATACGCGTCCGAATCGTACACGTCGTGCTCGCTCGTACTCCACTCCACCTTCAGCTTCTTGCGTCCTTGCAGCGCCGACCAGGTGTCGTCCGCGATCACGGCGGCTCCGCCCAGGGGCTTGAATCCATAGGGCGGCTTGGGGCCCTCCAGCAGGACGACCTGGCGCACGCCCTTCACTTGCTTCGCGGCGGCATCGTCCACCGACTTGAGCGTTGCGCCCATCACCGGCGGGCGCTCGATCGCCGCGTAGACCATGCCCGGCATACCGGCGTCGATCCCGAACGCGCCTTTGCCGGTAACGATATCGTGCCGGTCGGTAATGGGGATGTCCTTGCCGATATAGCGGAATTCCTTCGGCGTTTTGAAGCGGACGGCATCCTTCTTGGGCGCGGCTGCGACAGCCGCCAGCGGCACTAGATCGCCGTACGAGAGCTGGCGCCCGCTTTTCGCATGGACTACCAAATGGTTCTGCCCCCGGCACTCGTCGAGCGGCACTCCCCACTGGCCCGCCGCCGCCTGCTCGATCATCGTCCGGGCGCCCGCCCCGGCCGCCCGCATGGCATCATAAAAGTCGCGAACGGAGCAGGAGCCGTCGGTGTTTTGCGATCCGTACTTGACGTCGCCGATCGCTTGCAGAATGGAGACGCGATTCCAGTCGGCTTCGAGTTCGTCGGCGACGATCATGGGGAGGCAGGTGTGGCAACCGGTCCCCATCTCCGATCGATGCACCGTGATCTTGACGGCGCCGTCCGGCTCGATCCCGAGGTACACGCTGGGCTGCCAGGTTTTCGATTCGCTGAACCCAAGGCGCGGTGATGACCAGAGCTCCGGCCGAAAAGATCTGACCCAGAAAGCCGCGGCGCGATACGTCGACAACCTCGATCATGATTTCACCCCCGCCGCCTGCTGGATCGCCTGGCGAATCCGCTGATAGGTGCTGCACCGCCAGATGTTACCCTGCATGGCCTCGTCGATGTCGGCGTGCCCCGGTTTTGGTTTCTTCGCCAGCAAGGCCGCGGCTTGCATGATCTGGCCGCTCTGGCAGTATCCGCACTGGGGAACGTTGATGGCCTCCCACGCCTTTTGCAGCGGGTGGTCGCCCTTTACCGCGAGGCCTTCAATGGTGGTGACGCGCTTGCCAGCCACGGCGTTCATGGGCGTGAGACAACTGCGCACGGCCTCGCCGTCCAGGTGCACGGTGCACGCTCCGCAGAGGCCCATCCCGCAGCCGTACTTGGCCCCCGTTAGCTGCAGGCGATCCCGCAAGAACCACAGCAGCGGCATCTCCGGATCGCCGTCGAAACTTGCCGCTTTGCCGTTCACCCTGAGTCGGATCACGGTCGCTCTTCCTGCCGGTATCGCTTTATTGTAGGCGGAGCACGGCGCTATTTCTTGCCGGCGTCTTCCGGGAGAATGAATTCCTTCTCGCCCCGACGAAGCATCTTCAAGCGCTTACGAATTTCGTTCTGCTGTTCGCTGGGGCTATGCTTCAGGCGGTCGATCCGCAACCGTTTGGCTTGAACGTCGCGCTGAAGGTCCGTGTTTTGCTCCTGCAGCCGGCGGATCTCCCGCTGCTTCTCGAGCAACGCCGGAACCCCTTGGGGACCACGGAGCGCGACCACTCCGTACGTTCCAATCAGGAGGATCGCCAGAACGGAAGCCGCCGTGCGGAGTGAAGATTTCATACGGAACCGCTTACCACCTATCCTTGTTTATAATCCGACTCGGGGAAAATAGCTATAGCGGAGCGCGGAAAAAAACAATGACAGACAAAATTGTGGTCATGACGACGTGTGAATCGGCGGACGACGCGGCGAGGATCGCGACGTCGCTCGTCGAAAAGCGGCTAGCGGCTTGCGTCAACATCCTTCCGGGCACCACCAGCGTGTATCGCTGGAAAGGGGCTATCGAGCGCGCCGCCGAGGTCGTCGTTCTGATCAAAACGAGCTGCGCGCTGCTCGCGCGGGTGCAGGCGGAAGTGGAGCGCCTTCATCCGTACGAGCTGCCCGAAGTGCTCGCGCTCGCGGTCGTGGACGGGTCCAAGCGATACCTGGATTGGCTGGATCAGAGCTTGCTCGATCCCGAACAGCGGTAAGATGGTCGGTCGTACATGACGGCCCCTCACACCGTTTTTCAGAAGCCGACCCGCACACGCTACTGGGTAGTCGTGTTCGCTCTGACGCTAGCCATCCTCTCCTACATCGACCGAGTCGCGCTGTCCAAAGCCGCGCCGCGCGTTCAGCAGGCCCTGGGAATCGATGAGCAACACTGGGGATTCGTGGTGGGCGCATTCGGGCTCGGCTATGCCTTGTTCGAAATTCCCGGCGGGTTTCTCGGCGACTGGCTCGGCCCGAAGAAGGTACTGATTCGGATCGTGCTGTGGTGGTCCGTCTTCACCGCGGTCATGGGTTGGATGTGGAACGCGGTTTCGCTGACCACCGCGCAGTTCCTGTTCGCGGCGGGGGAGGCCGGGTGCTTTCCGAACCTGACGAAAGCGTTCGCTTCTTGGCTGCGTCGCGACGAGCGGGTTCGCGTTCAGGGAATCATGTGGGCCGCGGCCCGTTTCGGCGGCGCGTTCACGCCCCTCGTCGTGTTCGCGACCTGGGATCTTCTTGAGAGTTTCGGCGTACCGAAATCCTCCAGTTGGCGCTGGGGATTTGTCTGCTTCGGCGCACTCGGTCTCATTTGGTGCGGACTGTTCTGGTGGTGGTTCAAGGACCGGCCCAGAGATCATTCCGGAGTAAATGCCGCCGAACTTGCCCAACTGAAGGAAGTGGAAGGAATGGGGGGCGGCCATTCCGACGTTCCGTGGCGGAAGCTGATCACGTCGCGTTCGGTGCTGCTTCTCTGGATTCAGTACTTCTGCAGTTCGTTCCCGTGGTATTTTTACATCACGTACCTTTCCAAGTACCTGCAGGAATATCACCACCTGGATGAGCGGACCAGCGCGCGATACGCGATCCTGCCGCTGCTGTTCGGCGGTTTCGGCTGCCTGTTCGCCGGTTTCATCGCCGCGAGACTAGCCCGGGCGATGGGCAGCGTGGCGAAAAGCCGTAAGCTCCTGAGCTGCACGGGATTTGCGGGCGGCGCCGTATTCCTCACGATTGCCGCTCAGATGCACACGCCGCTGTGGGCTATGGCGGCGATGGGTATGGCCAGCTTCTCAAACGACCTGAACATGCCCGGCGCCTGGGGCACCTGCATGGACATCGGCGGGAAGTACGCGGGAACGGTTGCCGGTTCAATGAACATGATGGGAAACCTGGCGGGATTCGCGGCCCCGGTGGTGTGCGGTTTCATTCTCCAGCACTACAACCACAACTACAACGTGTTCATTTATGTGATGGCGGTGGCCTACGTCCTCGGCTTCATGGTGTGGCCGTTCATCGATCCGGTGACGCCTATCGAGGCGGACCGCTAGGGCAGAAGCCGTCGCCGTCCCTAGAGCGCCACTTGTCAGGCGGTGGCGGAAAACAATCCGACGGTGTGCGATTGTGCACAGGCGATGGATTTCGAATGGGACCCGAAGAAAGCACATTTAAACGACCGCAAGCACGGCGTTCAGTTTGTTGATGCGGTTTCCGTTCTGGAGGACGAGAATGCGCTCACAACGTCAGAGCAGGCGGCTGACGGAGAAAGCGGTTCGTAACGCTCGGAATGGATGCGCTTGGCCGCATCGTGGTTGTGGTTTACACGTGGCGTCGGGACCGAGTGCGAATGATCTCGGCGCGCAAGGCCACCCCAAACAAACGGCTGCGGTACACGGAGGCTCCATGAAGAAAGAATACGATTTCAAGAACGCAAAACGCGGTCCGGTCATTCCGATTCCGCCGGGAAAGACGCGAGTAACGATCCGCCTGGATGAGACGATTCTAAGCTGGTTTCGTCAGCAGGTGGATGAAGCCGGTGGCGGTAATTACCAGGCGCTGATCAACGGCGCGCTGCTTGAGCACATCGCGCGGCGGCGTGAGCCGTTGGAATCTACGCTTCGCCGTGTCATCAGAGAAGAACTGCAGCGTGCCGGATGACGTGACATCCGTCCGCATCATTCGCCCAAGAAGAAGTGCACCGCCGGAGTCACAATCAGCGACAGCGCCAGCGGGATCATGCCGGCGACCGTCACCAAAGCCGTCGCTCCGAGCAAGGCTGGATCACTTCTCTCGCTCACGAAGAGATCCTTTTCTAAGTGAGGAATTCTCCAAAGAGCGGTTATTGCGCCGCGATCGACTTGAGGAGTATTGCATCCAGTCCATGCAAATCCGCGCCACGTGAGATGACCGCGGAAAAGGGAAGCTGCCCCAGCATTGGGACAGAAGGACGCAAGAGGAACCGATGCGGCAGAAAACGACCATGGCGGTTTCTAGGGTTATCAACAAACCAAATACGATGAGTATCATGGTCATCGAAAACAAGACACATCAGAATCACACTCGACGTTGAGCGTAGAGACGCCAGAGCCAAATGGAATCCGCGACCAGCGAGGCGTCACGCCGTGCGGCTTGGTGATTCAAGGACCGGCCCAGAGATCATTCCGGAGTAAATGCCGCCGAACTCGCCCAATTGAAGGAAATAGAAGGAATGGGGGGCAGCCATTCCGACGTTCCGTGGCGGAAGCTGATCACGTCGCGTTCGGTGCTGCTTCTCTGAATTCAGTACTTCTGCAGCACGTTCCCGTGGTATTTCTACATCACGTTAGTCCTGGTGATTGCCGCCCTGTTCGCGAGTTTTCTCCCGGCCCGCCGCGCCAGCCGGATAGACCCAAGGAAGGCTCTCCGCCGGGACTAGTAGCCGGAAGGGGCGCGAACCGTGCCGCTGCGGCCGGCGAAAACGAATACGACCAGCACCAGCGCGCCGATCGCGAATAGAGTGTCACCCGGGACCCGCAGCCAACGCAGAGTCTGCATGTAGGGCAGGCCGAGAAACTCGGTGCTGCGGGCATACCAATAACCCTTGTCCACCGAGGCCCAGGTCTGCGCCAGACCCACCGGAAGAAGACTACCGACGCACATGAAGAACAGGCCCGCGTTCATACTCCAGAAGGCGAAACGAAGCCATTTCTCCTTCCACTCCCCACGCGGTTCCAGAGCGCGCAGGCAGACCAGCATCAGACCGATGCCCAACATGCCATAGACCCCGAACAGAGCGGCGTGGCCGTGCAGGGGGGTGGTATTGAGCCCTTGCATGAAGTACAGCGCGATAGGCGGGTTGATCATAAACCCGAATAGACCGGCGCCCACCATGTTCCAGAATGCGACCGACACGAAAAAGTAGATGGGCCATTGATATCGCTGCACCCACGGAGCCAGGCGGCCGTTGCGAAGGTCGTCCATGGCGGAGTAAGCCACCATGACCAGCGGCACCACTTCCAGCGCGCTGAATACCGATCCCCAGGCCAGCGCAACGGTCGGAGTACCGGAGAAATACAAGTGATGGCAGGTGCCGATGATGCCGCCGGACAGAAAGATCGTGGCGGACAGCAGCGCGGACCTGGCGGCAAAGGCCGTACGGACCAGGCCCAGACGCGCGAAGAAGAAAGCGATCACGGTGGTGGCGAACACTTCGAAGAAGCCTTCCACCCAGAGATGGACCACCCACCAGCGCCAATACTCCACGATGGTCAGGTGCGTGTGCTGGCCCCAGGTGAGACCGGCGCCGTAGAAGAGGGCGATGGCCCCGGCCGAGAGCAGGAAAAGGTACAGGAGGTTGCGCTGTTCGCCGGCCACTTTGAGCGCCGGGCGCGTTGCGCGGATCACCAGAAACAGCCAGATTAGCAGCCCCACGAAGAGCAGGAATTGCCAGCCCCGGCCCAAATCGACATACTCGTAACCTTGATGCCCCCACATAAACGCATTGGCGTCGGAGAGCTTGTGTTGCACGCTCATCCATTCGCCGGCGAGCGAGCCGACAACAATGAGCAGCAGGGCGCCGAACAGGACGTGCACGCCCAGGGCCTGGAACTTGGGTTCCTTACCGCTGATGAGCGGTCCGATGAAGAGTCCCGCGGCCAGCCACGCTGTCGCAATCCAGAAGATGCCAATTTGCACGTGCCAGGTTCGTGTAACGGCGTAAGGCAGGATGTTGGAGATCTTCAGGCCATAGAAGCCATCGCCCTCCACGCCGTAGTGCGCGGTCACAATACCCATGAGGATCTGAACCACGATCAATCCCGAAACCACCCAAAAATATTTCAGGGTGGCGCGTTGAGAGGGAGTGGCGGACCAAGCGCCAAGGGGGTCCGTCGCGGGAATTGGGCCCTTGGGTTCGTGGGCCTTCTGCGAGGCGTACCACCAGACCATGGCGCAGATGCCGGCCAGAAGCATGATGATGCTCACCCCGGTCCACATGACACTATCCGGCGTGGGACGGTTGCCGACCAGCGGCTCGTAGGGCCAGTTATTCGTATAAGTGACGGTGTCGCCGGGCCTTTCGGCGGCGGCGGACCAGGATGTCCAGAAGATGAACCCGGCAAACTGGCGCATACGCTCGGGCGTGGAAACACTGCCGGAGGGGATGGCATAGGCTGGGTTCCCCTTCATGAAAACGTCTGAGAAGTGCGCCAGGCAGGCTTCGAATGCGCGAGCGCGGACCGGAGCGATCCGTATCGTATTCGATGCGGCGTCATAGCCATTGTGGCGGTAAACCGCTTCGAGACGGCCTCGCAATTTGCCCTGATCTTCGGGGGCGAGTTGCTCGTAGGGCTTGCCGAACTCCGAGTTACCCCATTCATTCAAGACGAAGGTGGCTTCGCGATGCAGCCAGTCCGCGGTCCAATCGGGCGCAACGTAACTGCCGTGTCCCCAGATAGAGCCTACTTCCATCCCGCCGAGCGCCTGCCAGACGTTTTGCCCGCGCCCGATATCGCCATCGGCCACAACGATGGCCCCGGCGGTGTCGGTAATCCGAGCCGGAATGGGCGGCATCTCCTGATAGATCCGGGTCCCGATCCAGCCTAAAACCGAAAATGAAACGACGAGCACGACCGCAAAGCTAATCCACAATTTCTTCATAAACGTTCCTGAAGTTCAATACTATGGGAAAGTAGTAATCCTGGAAGTGACCTTAGTCACAGATCCAAAGGAGGAATGCATGGCCGAAGTTCGCTGGCCCCCTCGGTTTGAGCCGGCCCGCGCGAAGGTGTTTGTTTCGAACCGAATCACAATCCGGGCCGAGCCGCAAATCGTCTGGGCCTGCCTGGTTCGAGCCAGGAAGTGGCCGGAATGGTATTCCAATTCGGCAAACGTCGAGCTGCCAAATCCCGGCCTGGACCTGGCCCCTGGAATGCGGTTCCAGTGGCAAACCTTCGGGGTCAATCTAGTCTCGACGGTTCGCGAGTTCGAACTTTATTCGCGCCTCGCGTGGGATGCGCGAGCGACGGGCATCGAAGCGTACCACGCATGGGTGATTGAGAAGCGCGGCGAAGGGGAAACGCTCGTACTGACCGAGGAAACGCAAAACGGCTGGCTCGCCCGCCTGGGCAGGATTCTCATGCCCGGCCGCATGCATCGCCAGCATCAGATCTGGCTGGAAGGGCTGCGTGACAAAGCCGAATCGGGATCTGTTGACAGAATCCCCGGCGCATCCTAAACTCGGGGCGTGGAAGTTCGCCTCGTGGATTACGATGAGTGGTTCATCCGCGAAGTGGAAAAAGGCGTGGCCGCCGCTGACAGTGGCGAACTGTTGACCCACGAGGAAGTCGGAACGCGCCTGGAAAGACTGCTGGCTGAGAAGCGGTCTTCTCGCTCAGTTGAGAGACCGCTCCTGCACAGTCGCGGCTCGGAACGTGTAGCATATTCCAATCGAACGATGAGCCTGAACGACGGGGAACCCGGCGTTCAGGGGAATCTCCTTTCTAAGTTTTGTAAGAGGACAGAATGAGCGATGGGAAAGTGGGAATCCTGCTTTTGGATTTCCACTTTTCCTCGCGG